>DASYER010000126.1:0-124193 GCA_036498905.1 Steroidobacteraceae bacterium
CGCACCGAGCGCCATTTGCGCCCCGTCGGAAAACCTGCGCCGCCGAGGCCTTTCAACGCACCGTCGTCCAGGACCGACAGCACGGCATCGACCGAAAGCGCCCCCGAACGCAGGCGCTCCAAGGTCTGGTAGCCGCCGGCCGCGCGATAGGTGTCGTAATCGACGTAATCGGTCAGATGCGGGTGCGTATCGCCATGGGCGACCGCCGTCTTCACGCTCGCGGTGCTCGCCCGCTTCAGGAAGTTGTGCCCGACTTCGACCGCGGGGGCGTGATCGCACAGTCCCACGCAAGGAGCGCGGACGACGCGGACCCCTTCCCCCAAACCGCCGCGAAGCGACTCCAGGAGCTTCTCTGCACCGAACATCTCGCAGGTCAGACTGTCGCAGACGCGCACCGTCAGCGCAGGTATCGGCTCATCCTCTTCCTTGACCACATCGAAGTGAGCGTAGAACGTCGCGGTCTCAAACACTTCTGCGAATGCCAGACTCAACTCATCGGACAGCGCAGCCAGATGGGCCGCCGAGATCTGGCCAAACTCGTCCTGAATCAGGTGCAGGAACTCGATCAACAGGTGGCGTTCGCGCGGTCGGTCGCCAAGTAGCGCGTGGATCGTCTCCTGGGCATGGGGATCGACGGTGCGCCCCTTCGGCACCAGACGCGCCCGACCCCTGCCACGGCCGGGATGTTCGAATTTGCGGACTTTGCCGAAATCTTCGGATTTGCTCATGCGTCTAGATCACTGAATATTCACGGATTTTACGGATTGTACTGCACTGCAGCGAGCGTCCCCAGGTGGAAACACAAGCCATCACTTTAGCGGATGGTCGGGCGTGCAGTCACGGTCGCGTCATCGTTGTTTAACATATTAAATGGGCGGACGACGAACGGCTTCGGCTGCGCAAGGGAGGGCAAAAGTATATTAATGCCGCTGCCCTGCCAACGAACAAAGGTGCACGAACGTGAACTACCCGCGCGTGTCAGGTTACCTGGGAAGAGTCCAGCTGGCCCTACCACTTCTGTTCGCCATCGCCACGCCCGTGCCTGCGGCGGATGATGCGCCGACCGCATTGGCCCATATTCAACACATCGAAGCTGCAATTCTGGGCCCGGTGCTGGTCAAGGGAGTTACGAGCCCACACCCAACGCTGGCGAAGCGGATGGAAGATCTGCACGTGCCCGGCGTCAGTATCGCGGTCATTCACAACGGCAGGATCGAGTGGGCGCGCGGATTCGGCGTAACCAAGATCGCAGGCGCGCCGGTCACGCCCGACACGCTGTTTCAGGCCGGCTCCATCAGCAAGCCCGTTACAGCGATGGCGGTCCTTCGGCTCGTACAGTCAAACAGGCTGAATCTGGATACCGACGTAAACGAATACCTCAGGACCTGGAAGGTTCCTGAGAATCGCTTTACCGAACAGAAAAAGGTGACGCTGCGGGAACTGCTCACACACACGGCCGGCATGACGGTCCACGGATTCCCCGGCTACGCCAGCAATGAATCCGTTCCGTCAATCGTACAGGTGCTGGACGGCGCGACTCCGGCAAACACCCCCGCGATTCACGTGGACACCGTTCCGGGCACGATATGGAGATATTCCGGCGGGGGCTATGTCGTTACGCAGCTGCTGCTCAACGATGTGACCGGCGAACCTTTCCCGAAGCTGCTGCACGATACCGTTCTGGGCCCCATCGGCATGACACACAGCACTTATGAACAGCCGCTTCCGGCAAGAGCCGCGGCCCAGGCTGCCGCTCCGTACGATCGCAATGGTGTTGCCATACCCGGCGGCGCGCACACCTACCCAGAGATGGCCCCGGCGGGTTTGTGGACTACGGCATCCGATCTGGCGCGCTACGCAATCGAAGTACAGCAATCCTTGTCGGGCAAGGGCAATCACGTCCTCACACAGGCCATGACGCAGGAGATGCTCAAACCGGGCGGCCTGGGAAGCTGGGGGCTGGGCTTACAGCTGGGCGGCGGTCCCGATCATCCCAATTTCGGCCACAGCGGGGCCGATGAAGGATTTCAGGCCAATCTGGTTGCCTACAACGACGGCGATGGCGTGGCGATCATGACGAATTCGGACAATGGTGGACAACTCGCGAACGAAATCACGCGTACCGTTGCCCACGAGTACGGCTGGCCTGACTTCCAGCCCAGAGAGGAAACTGCCGTCACCGTCAACCCGCGTATTCTTTCCGGCTACGTCGGGCACTACCAGCTTGGAACCTATACCGTCATGGCCGTTACGCGTGAGGGCGAGCGGCTGTTTTCGCAGTTCGCCGGACAGCCAAAAGTGCAGTTGTTCGCGGCGAGCGACAAGGACTGGTTCCTTGCCGAAGTGGAGGCTCATGAGACCTTTGAAACCGATGCCCAGGGCAATGCCACTCAGCTCACCATCCACCAGAATGGCCAGACCATCGTCACGAAACGAATCAGCGACGCCGAAGCCCTGCGCCTGTCAAATGAACTCGCCGCGCGGGTGAAAAATCAGACACCGCAACCCGGTGCCGAGGCCGCACTGCGCCGGGATATTGACGAGGTGGTCCACGGCACGCCGAACTACGA
Source organism: Steroidobacteraceae bacterium (assembly GCA_036498905.1). GTDB lineage: Bacteria > Pseudomonadota > Gammaproteobacteria > Steroidobacterales > Steroidobacteraceae > DAIDKA01. Next base: position 2,571 of record DASYER010000126.1, read on the forward strand.
TCACATGTCGGCGGGACTGGCGGCGGTGGTGCGGCAGCAATTGCCGCAACTGCAGCCGTTATTCGTCGGCTTCGGCGCCGTGCAGCAGATCGCCTTTCAGCGGATCAACCCCGACGGTTCCGGTGTCTACAACATCAAATTTGCAAAGGGCAACACGCAGTGGCACATCCTGCTTGCGGCCGACGGCAAAGTCGAAATGGAAGGATTCCAACCTATACAGTGACTCTACATTCTCAACACGGGTTTGAGCACCGACCCGGATGAGCAATCAGCCCATGCGGCGCCGATCTGATCGAAAGAATACTCGGCGATGAGCCGGTCGAACGGAAACCGGCCCTCGCGCCAATAGCCAACCAACTGGGGAATATAGACCTGTGGGGCGGCGCTCCCACCGAGAATGCCCTGGAGCTTGCGGCCTCCGGCGAGCATCGCCCCCGTATTCAGCGACCATTCGCCCTGGGGTCGGGTCACGAAACCGGCGGTGCCCTCGTTCGCCAGGCACTCGGCCGCCAGCGTATAGACTGCGGGCGCGCTGGTGGTGTTGAAACTGAAGTTGAAACCGAAGGGTTGAATTTCACGCAGCGCTCCTGCGGTGGCCGGATCGGACAGCACGGTGTCGGTGGCACCCAGGCTCGCTGCCAGCGCGAGGCGCTGCGCGGAAACATCCACCGCAACGATGCGCGACGCGCCGGCGATTCTTGCGGCCATGACAGCGGCCATCCCGACGCTGCCGACACCAAACACGACGATCGACTGACCGGGGCGCAGGCGGAATGCTTCGAACACCGAGCCCGCACCCGTAATGATTCCGCAGCCGAGCGGGCCTAGAAGATTGAGCATCACATCATCCGGAACCTTCACGGCACTGCGTTCCGGAACAACGACATGCGAGGCGAATGAGGATTGCGCAAAGAAGGCCCCGGCGATTCTCGTTCCTTTCTGACTCAACGGCGAGGAGCCATCTGCACGCATGCCGCCGAAGCTGAGCTTCATGGCGTCGCGGCAATAGGTGGGCCGCGCGGCGCGACAGCTGGGGCATACCCCGCACGATCCACCGCTGAGGACGACGTGGTCACCGATCGCCAGCCCCTGGACTCCTGCGCCGAGCGCATCGACGATGCCCGCACCCTCATGTCCGAGCACGATGGGCTTGGGAATCGGGACGCCATGCCCGGAATGACAATTCAGATCGGTATGGCAGATCCCGGTGGCGACGATGCGGACGCGCACTTCATCGGCCCTGGGATCCTCGAGGTCCACTTCCTCTATTTCCGGATGCGCCGTCCCGGCGCGCGATACGGCCGCCCGGATCTTCACTTCGACCGTCCCCCACGCCTGCTCATCGCCATGATCTATCCCCCTTACCTATACTTGGACGCATGGGCTCCCGGTCGCGGCCGGGATCGAGCCCAGTATCTGCGGACAGGACTGATCCATCAAGGCTCGACCGTCCCCTCGGACAGCAGGAACTCATGATCAACTACAATGAATACGAACAGCTCTTCAATACGGGCAACGATGAGGAACTCGTTGCACGTTACTTTCACGAAGACGTGGTCTTTACCGGCGGCGCGCGCGAATACCGCGGCAGGGCTGCTCTGAAGAGCTTCCTCGACTGGGCTCACGATGGGGTGCGTGAAGTCATGCGCCCGCAGAACGTACTCCAGCGTGACGGCCTGTTGTTCGCAGAGGTCGACATGGACTTTCACGCCAGCAAGGAGCGGACCGACTTCCCCTTCGGTCACCTGCGGCCCGGAGATCTGGTCACAGTGAAGTTTTTCGTCACCTATCGGATACGCGATGGCAAGGTGACCGAACTGAAGTCCATGACCTGGCCGCCCGGCAAGGGAGTCACACAGTTGCCGCGTCTGGGCCCGCATCCGAGCCAGCTTGCAGCCTTCCGCGCCTACATGGCGGCCTTCAGCAGCGCCGAGTTCGAGCGCTTCTCCAGTTTCTACACTGAAGACGTACGGCTCGAGCTCCCATCGGCACCACCGATCCTGGGACGCCAGGGCATCATCGACTTCTACCGGCCCATGTTCGAGCGAATACGCGAAAGCCTGACCGTGAACGCCGTGGCGACTACGGCCGATACCATTGAACTCGACGCAATCAGCCGGTTCACGGCAATCCGGGATGCACCCGAGTTCGTCGTCGGCGCACTGAAGGCGGGTGAATACATCGAGGGACGAGTGCTGGTGAGCTATCGCCTACGCAACGGACTCATTGCGGGCATTTCGGTACGTCGCGGAAGCGATATGGTGAAACATTCCTGACCCGCGCTAGCGTCGCGGGCGTGCTGCGAGACTTCGCGTCCGCTCCGGTACGACGCGCGGTCCCCGACGCTGTGTGACCGCAATGTGCTCACGCATGAGCTCCTGGGCCTTGGCGCGGATGGAGCCGGGGTGCAACGCGTTGCTCTCGGCGCTCTGCCACAGCGCAGCCAGCGTGTCCTGGAGTGCCGCCACCTGTTTGTCATCCAGATCCGCCAACAGTTCGGCTTCAATGCGGCCCGTGGCACGAGTCGCATCCGCCAACAGCTTCTTGCCCGCATTGGTCAGGCGCATGTGCAGGACCCGCTGATGAGACGGACTGGGCTCGCGCTCCAGAATGCCCTTGCGCTCGAGAGGTTTGATCAATCCGATGATCGACTGCGGGCGTACACCGATGTCACGCGCCAATGCAGCCCCGGACAGCTCTGCGTGGCCGCGCAATCGATAGAGCATGAGAAACTGCGCAGGCGTCAGATCGAACTCGGCGAGCACCACATCCATGCAGCTGCGCACCGCCAGTTCCGCACGCTTTAGCAGGTAGATTGTACCGACCGGACGCTTGTACATGTCGCTCCTGAAGTCCCTTTGCGGCGCACACTCAACAGGATATAAGGCGGCCTGCTATTAGCGCAAGCTTTCAGGCATTGACGTCAGCGAACTGCGCCTGGTAGAGCGCGTGGTATGCGCCACCTGATGCGAGCAGTTGCGTGTGTGTGCCCTGCTCCACGATGCGGCCGGCATTCATCACCAGGATCCGGTCTGCGTCACGAATGGTGGAGAGGCGATGTGCGATGACGAAACTCGTGCAGTTGGCGCGCAGTGCGCGCATCGCCTTCTGCACCAGCACCTCCGTGCGGGTGTCTACCGAGCTGGTGGCCTCATCCAGAATGATCACGCTGGGGCGAGCCAGGAACGCGCGCGCAATCGATATCAGCTGCAGCTCCCCGGTGCTGAGCGTGCCGCCTTCCCCATCAAGCATCGTGTCGTAACCTTTCGGCAGCGCATGGACCAGTCGGTCCACATAAGCGGCGCGCGCGGCAGCGATGATTTCTTCTTCGGAGGCTTCAGGCCGACTGTAGGCGATGTTGTCACGGATGGTTCCGTTGAACAGCCACGTATCCTGCAGGACCATGCTCATCTGTGAGCGAAGGTTGCGACGTTTCATTTGCGCGATGTCGACGCCATCCAGGGTGATGCTGCCGGCATCGACTTCGTAGAATCTCATCATGAGATTTACGAGTGTCGTCTTGCCCGCCCCGGTGGGACCCACGATGGCGATCGTATGGCCGGGTTCGGCAGTCAGGTTCAGGTTCTCGATCAGCGGCTTATCGGGCGTGTAGCGGAATGAGACATCCTGGAAGGTCAAATGCCCACGCGGGGCTGCGGCGGTTTTGGCATCGACCGGGTCAGCGCGCTCCTCCTCGGCATCCAGCACCTCGAATACGCGCTCGGCCGAGGCGACACCGGACTGCAGCAGATTGGCCATGGAGCCAAGCTGTGCGAGAGGTTGGGTAAACTGCCGTGAATACTGGATGAACGCCTGCACATCACCCACCTGCAAGGATCCTGCGGCAACGAGAATGCCACCGACGACGGCTATCGCGACATAGATGAGATTACCGACAAACGTCATCGCCGGCATGATCAGGCCACTGATGAACTGCGCGCCCATGCCGGTCTGGAACAGCGCCTCGTTCTTGGCGGCAAACCTCGCCGCGACCGCGCGCTGCTGCCCGAAAACCTTCACCAGAGCGTGACCGGAGTACATCTCCTCGATCTGGCCGTTGAGCTCCCCGGTATGCGTCCACTGCGCAACAAACAGCTTCTGCGAACGCTTCGCAATGACAGTCGTGATACCGACGGTCAGCGGCACCGTTATCAGTGCGATCAACGCCAGCGACCATGAAAGTGCAAACATCATCGAGACGACGCCCACGACGGTCAGCACCGAGGTGATCAGCTGGCTGACGGTCTGCTGCAGACTCTGCGCGATATTGTCCACATCGTTGGTGACGCGACTGAGCACCTCTCCGCGCTTGTGTGCGTCGAAATACTGCAACGGCAGCCGATGCAGCTTCGCTTCCACAGTCTCGCGCAGTCTATAGACGGTTCTTTGCACGATGCCGCTGAGCAGCCAGGTCTGACCCCAGGTGAATGTGGCGGCACAGGCGTAAAGCGCCAGCGTCAGCAGCAGCAAATGCGCGAGCGCGGTGAAATCGACGCCGTGCCCCGGAGTCAGCTTCATGCCGCTGAGCATGTCGGCGCGCGCACCCTGGCCCGCGGCGCGTAGTCGGGCTATGACATCGGCCTGAGTTGCGCCCGCCGGCAGCGATTTGGAAACAACACCGGAGACCACGAAATTCGTGGCCTCGCCCAGCAGCCGCGGCCCGGTCACCGAACAGGCCACCGCCATGATGGCAAGCGCCACGACGGCCACGAGCTTTCCCTTTTCCGGTCGCAGTTGCGCCAGCAGCCGCCGCGCGCTGGGGCGGAACTGCTTGGCCTTCTTCACCGGAATATTCATGCCGGCAAATGGGCCGCCACCTCCGGGTGGGCGCGCGGGTGTCGGCATCGGCGCGGCGCGGCTGCGGTCGGTGCTGCTCATGCCGCATCCTCCGCTACCAGCTGGGATGCGACTATTTCCTGGTACGTCGTCGAACTGTCCAGCAGCTCGGCATGCGTGCCGTGAGCCGCGATACGGCCATTCTCGAGCACCAGGATCTGGTCCGCGTGCGCGACGCTCGATACGCGCTGTGCCACCACGATCAGGGTCGCGCCTTCGGTACTGCGGTTGAGCGCCTGGCGCAGGCGCGCCTCCGTGGCCGTATCGAGTGCTGAAAATGCATCGTCGAACAGGTAGACGCTGGGCTTCCTGACCAATGCGCGGGCGATCGCCAGCCGCTGGCGCTGGCCACCGGACAGGTTGGCCCCGCCCTGCGCGACTCGCGCGTCAAGTCCGCCGGCGAGTTCCTTCACGAAGTCCTGGGCCTGTGCGATCTCCAGGGCGCGCCACAATTCTTCATCCGTCGCGTCGGCCTTGCCGTACTGCAGATTGCTGCGCACGGTGCCGGAGAACAGGTAGGGTCGCTGTGGAACCAGACCCAGGGAGGCTCCCAGTTCCTCGGGCGCCAGCGCGCGCACGTCCACGCCATCCATGAGCACGGTACCGGCGGTGACGTCGAACAGGCGCGGAATCAGATTGACGAGCGTCGACTTTCCGCTCCCCGTACTGCCGATGATCGCCAGAGTCTTGCCCGGTGGCGCAACAAAGCTTATGCCACTGACGACGGGCTCGTCGGCGCCCGGATAGGCGAATGCCACGTTCCTCAGCTCGACCTTGCCCTGGCTCTCGAGGCTCGTCACGGCATTCGCAGGGGGGGTCACACTGGACTGGGTGCGCAGCACCTCACTGATTCGCTCGGCCGACACCGAGGCGCGCGGCAACATGGTCAGAATGAAGGTGGCCATCATCACGGCCATCAGGATCTGCATCAGATAGGTGAGGAAGGCAATCAAGGTGCCGATCTGCATGGAGCCGGCATCGATTCGATAGGCGCCGAGCCACACCACCGCCACGCTCGACACGTTGAGCACGATCATGATGACGGGAAAAATGAGCGCCATGAGCCGCCCGGCGCGCATGCTGGTGTCGGCGGCATCGCGGCTCGTCACCGCGAAGCGGCGGGTTTCGACTTCCTCACGGACGAACGCCCGCACCACCCGGATGCCGCTCAGCTGTTCACGCATGATGCGGTTGAGGCCATCGATCCGTGTCTGCAGATTGCGGAAGAGCGGGATCATTCGCGCCATGACCAGGCCCAGCCCGAGCATCATGGCCGGCACACTGACGGCGATGACCCACGACAGATGCGCGTCCAGGCGCACCGCCATGATGATGCCGCCGATACTGAGGATCGGAGCGGCGACCAGCATGGTGCAGGTGGTCATGACGAGCATCTGCACCTGTTGAACGTCGTTGGTGGTACGCGTGATCAGCGACGGCGCCCCGAACTGCGACACCTCGCGCTCCGAAAAAGTCCCGACATGTTCGAATACGGCGCCACGCAAGTCGCGTCCGAACGACATGGCGGCCTTGGCACTCAGGTACACAGCCGCAATGGTGCACAGAATCTGCACGAACGTGATTGCCAGCATCAGCAGGCCGGTCATGACGATGAGACGGATATTGCCCTTCGCGACACCCTCATCGAAGATCTTGGCGGTCAGCGCCGGCAGGTACAGCAGGGCCAGCGACTGCAAAACCTGCAATATCGCCACACCTGCAACCAGAGGCCAGTGGGGCCTGAGATAGCGCGATATCAATTTCCACAGCATGTTGTGACTCTTTGGACGAAACCTGACGGGCCTTCAGTTCTGGTTCTTGTGGCTATATGCGCCGTTACGGCGCCGGCGCGGACGCGTAGCGAACGGGGCAGGCGAATTCTACGCGAGTATTGCCAGGGCCGAATGCGAATGCGGATATCGCACGGCCGATCCGGGTGGGGTCGCGAGATGGGCCACGAGGCACGCAAAAAGAGCTGCGCAGGTTCGCGCCGGTATCTGGTGGCTACCCCGGCGCAGCAGTCCGACAATGCAGAGGGGGTCTACGTGGTTCAAGAAGACCGCGCCGGGGAGCCGAAAAGAAGTGTATCGGCCCCGACGCGCGTTGGAAAACAACCCTTGCTCATATGCAAATAACGAAATCGCCCGTTCACATAGCGGGAACGGCCTGCAGGGCCCTCTGCGGGGTCCGCAGCAGCAGATAGAACGCGGCCCAGTGGGTGATCATCAGCAGCGGCACGAACAGCACCGGAATCGCGTATGCGGCGCCCATCTGCCCCGCTACCTCAGGAAGGTGCACCCGGATGGCCTGGTAGTAGTCGAGGCCGAAATCGATGACGCCCACGATGTTGAAGGCGACGACGAACGGCCAGAAAAGCGGTCGAATTGCGAATGTCAGAACCGCCAGCATGGCCAGTATCCCGGTGACGAAGTCGCCGTACGCAGCGGAGGTGGCGAAGCCTGCCGGCAGGTGGCCACCGACAACGCCCGGCACCATGAACACGAGCCCGAAGAAACGAAAGCCATGTAAGGTCGCGATGGCGCGCTGCGCTGCGGCGGGCTGCATCGATTTGAGCCTGGGCCATACGTACCGGCCGAAAAGAAGCAGCCAGGCAACATAACCCAAGATGAGTTGCATCTGAAAAATGATGGTGGGCGTCATTTCGAACTCCGTCCGCGTCGTTTGGCGGCTCTGCGGGTGAAGAGTACGGCCGATTGTTACGGGTTACTATTCGCGATAATCTCCATGAGCTATGAAGCAAAACTTCACAGTCCGCCACGCAGCGCTCGACGGAGTGGAGGCGTTCCTGAGTGTTGCGCGCCACAAGAGCTTTCGCCGTGCGGCGGGTGAGCTGGGCGTGACGCCGTCGGCCATCAGCCAGGCAGTTCGCGCACTCGAGCGTCGGGTCGGTGCGACGCTCTTCATTCGCACCACACGCAGCGTTGGTCTGACGGAGGCCGGCGGGAAGTTCATCACGCGCGCGAAGCCTGCCTTCGAGGAACTGATCGCGGCAGCCGGGATCGCGCGTGGACTCGGCGAGCGACCCTCGGGGCTACTGCGCCTTACGGTGCCACGCGCTGTGGTTCCGATAGTGCTGCAGCCCTTGATCGCCTCCTTCTGTCGGGCGTATCCCGAAATAGAGGTCGAGATCGCGGCCAGTGAGGTATTGGTCGACCTCGCGGCCGAAGGTTTTGACGCCGGGATCCGCATGGGCCAATTCATTGCCGCGGACATGGTGGCAGTGCGACTGTCACCGCCGTTTCACCTTGTCATCGTCGGTAGCCCGGCCTATCTGGCTCGCTGCGGCCGGCCCGAGCGACCGGAAGACCTGCGTCATCATGCATGCCTGCGCCTGCGACGCTCCAACAATGCACTCGCCGCATGGTCGCTCAAGGATGCCGGTCGCGCCGTTGAGGTGGCCGTTTCGGGACCGCTCCTCGCCAATGATTATCCGACGCTGCTGGGCGCGGCGCTCGAAGGGATGGGTCTCGTGCAGGTACCTGCGCCGATTGCGGCCGAATGGGTGGCCGAGGGCGAACTCGTGCAGGTTCTGGATCCCTTCGCGCCCATGACGCCAGGCGTCTTTTTGTATCACCCAGGACGCGGCCAGGTCATGCCGAAGCTGCGCGCCTTCATTGACCACGTGAAGAGTCAATCACGAGCCGCCGGCAAAGGCGGCCGGGATCGCAAACCCACGGCCAAGGCCCGCAAGTTGTGTCAGCGGACGCCACCTTAGATAGGTGGCGTCCGGCTGATTCAGCGCATTGCTCTCAAAAGTACCCGGGTCCTGAGGACGCTCCGAAACCGCCGAAGAACGGCGCATCGAAGTGCCCGGGGTATTGCGGCTGCGGGAGTAGCTGCTGGGGCTGCACTTTGCCGTTCAGCGGCAGATCGCCGTCCTCGAAGGCGAACACGAAGACCCGATTGGGATTGTCCGCCGGAGCGAGGACGTTCGCAGAGGAGCCCGCATCCTTGGCGACATAGCTGACGAAGTCATTGTCGTTGGCCAGGTACAGCGTGTGCTGGGTGTGGCCGTTGACTTCGACATCGGCGCCGAAGGCGATGCCCTCAAGCTTCGAGGGGATGGTGCTTGCGTCGATGCCGGCGCCGCCCAGCACCGCGACCACATCGAGGAACGGCTTGGTCGACTTAGTCACGGGAGTGAAGGTGCCGGTACGCAGGTCGGCGATATTGCTCACATCGGTCGCGCCCGTCAGATCAATTTCGTACAGCGTCTTTTCCTTCGGCTGGCTGTTGTCGTCCACCGCCGTCTCGAAGCCGGTGCTGTCACGCTCGTCTACCAGGAACTGATGCTCGTTGACCGCCAGCAGTTCGCTGATGGCAGAGCCTTTGACACTGGTCAGCGCGTACGCGTATTGGTGCGTCACACGACCCGAGGCGATGTCGATCGTGACCATGCGGGTATAAGGAATGCCCTGGGTCCCGTAGTTGCCGCTCGTTCCGCCGTCCTGGATCAGCGGGCTTTGCAGCGCGACCACGAGGGTCCGGCCGTCCGGAGTGATCGCCAGTCCCTCCGCGCCCTTGTTGGCGACGCGGCCGACGGTGTTGAGCGCCGTGCCGCCGGTGCCGGTCTCAGCGGCGGTCGCGGTATTCGGATGAGCCACCGAGAACGTCGGCGGCAGCGTGAAGTAGCGGACACGCTGTCCGGTCGCGCGATCAAACTGATAGACATAAGGGCCGTACTCATCTGAGATGAACACGGACCGGCCGTCATTCGACACCCGCATGCCCTCGGTATCGAAACGCGCATTGAACGGCCAGGTAGAGGACTGCTTCGGGTTGAATCCGTCCGAACGCCCCGTGAAGTAGAAGGTGTGATTCTTGAAATTCAGCGCTGGCACGCCGGAGCGGGCCGGGCTGCCCGAGAATTCGAAACCGGCCGCAGCACCGCCCGTCCCGTACGTCAGCGGCGTCGGGCTGGACAGCAGTGTCGTGGCCTTCAGGTCCGGTGTGAGGATGAAGGGCAGGCCGATGACATCGGCCGGGCCGCTGGCGGCAGCAGCGGTGTTGTATTCGGTATTGGGCAACAGCCGCAGGCTAAAGGTCTCGAAGCGGTTGATGTAGGAGACGGTGTTATCGATCGGATCCCCGCCATAACCTGTCACGGCATTCGGGCCACGATCCGGCAGGAACAGAAAAGTGTCGCCGCCGGCATAGGCCACGGCCGAACCCATGCCGCCCAGGCGGTTGCCGGGCACGCCGTTTTCCAGTTGCCCGGAGGTCGAGTCGGACAAATCCTGGTAGGTGCCGCTGATGCTGCTGGTGGCGATCAGCTGGATGTCGGCGCGCGCACTGAGCAGCGGGGCGAGCACCAGCGCCGCGCCCAGCAGCCTGGGATTGAAGAGCGATCGAATCATTGGGAGCTCCTGAGGTGAAAGCACCGGGTAAGCTAAAGTGGCTGCATTACCTTTTTGTGACTGCCGATCGGCATTGGCGCCACCGTTTGTTGCAGCCCGGTCTTTGAATTCAACAACTTATCTCAGCCCGGGAGCACATGCGGCAGAATGCCGCCTATACTTCGTCCGTCCGACAATGTTGGAAAATCAAACGGTGCGCGCAGCCGCGACGCACAGGGGGAATCGCAATGAAGATGAAGCTTGTGCCGCAGATCGCCGTCGCGGCATCGATGCTGCTCGCCGCAACTCTGACGCTGCTCGCAGTGCCCGCCTCGGCGCAGACCAGCCCCGCCCTGCCGCCGAATGTCGGTACCGGTGATTGTGACCGCGCCTGCCTGCAGCAGCTGGCTGAGCAGTTCATTGCCGCAGTGATCGCTCACGATGTCGGCAAGGTTCCCCTCGCCAAAGGCGCACGCTATTCAGAAAACAGCGTGCCGTTGCCGATTCCGGATGGATTCTGGAAGAACGCGACCGGCGTGCGTCCCTATCGTCTTTACATTGCCGATCCGGACTGGGGCACGATCGGCTTCTACGCCCGCATGTATGAGAACGGCGCACCGGTGATTGTCAGCACGCGGCTGCGGGTCTACAACCATCAGATTACGGAAGTCGAGACAGTCGTGACGCCCGAACGCAGCCGCCTGGGCCCAGGAGGATCCGCGGCAGCGCCGACCGACTATCTGGGCGAGAAGCCGCGACCGGAGTTTACTCAGCTGGTGCCCCCGGCACAGCGCCGCACGCGCGAGCAGCTGATGAAGATCGTCAACACCTATTTTACGGGCATCGAGAACAACACCGGTGATAAACCGCCGATCTTTTCCTCGCACTGCCAGCGTCTGGAGGACGGTCGTCCGACCTCGAACGTTCCGGTACCGCCGGGGCAGGAGCGCGGGGGCATCAATATGAGTTGCGCGGAGGATCTCGCGACCGGTTATCACCGCAACGACAACCGCATCCGCAGCCGCCGCGTCATGGCGGTGGATGTCGAGCATCAGGTCGTGATGACAAGCGTCTATTTCGATCACGAAAACGATGCGCCGATTCATACCTATCAGCTCAAGAACGGCAAGACCGTCACGGTGAACGACACCTCGCCCTCGACGCTGCAGGCGCATGAGACCTTCTCGATCGATCGGGAGGGTATCAGCCAGGTCGAAGCGGTATTCACCAATGTCACTTACGGAACGCGGCCCTACTTCAGCACCGGCTTCCATATGGACAGCCCGCAGGCAGTGAAGGATGGCTTCGACGAATACGCGCACTAGCGCCCGACGAGGTTGACCATGAGGTTTCGAACAGCCGCTGCGGCCGTGCTCGCATTGGCCGCGGCCGCGGGAGTGCAGGCCCAGGATCGCGCCCTTTCCTATACGACCCAGCAAAGCGAAGCCGGACGAACCGCCTACCTGGCCAGCTGTGTGATGTGCCATGGAGCGCATCTGAGCGACGGGCCACTCGGCAAGCCGCTCAAGGGGCCGGTGTTCATGCAGAAATTCGGTGGCCGCAGCGTGCGCGACCTGTACGAGTTGACCCGCACAACCATGCCGACCACCAAACCCGGCTCCCTCGACAGCGCCACCTATGCGGCGCTGGTCGCCTTCATGCTGAAGGAGAATGCGATCGTGGCGGGCCGCGATCCCCTGCCGACGGATCCGCGCGAACTGGCGCACATGATGGTGCCGGGAGGCGGCTTCAGCATCATGGCCTACTCGCCCTATACGGCGCAGAAAGTGGTCTCGTTGCCCAATTCCCTGGACCACTACAGGCCCGTCGGCAAGGATGATCTGGCGAATCCGCCCGCGCAGGATTGGCTGACCTGGCGGCGAGGCTGGGACGCCCACGGCTTCAGCCCGCTCAAGCAGATAACGGCGGCCAATGCGGCCAGCCTGCGGCTGGCGTGGAGCTGGACGCTGCCCGAAGGCTCCACTGAAACGGTGCCGCTGGTGCGCGATGGCACGATGTTCGTGCTCGGCTATGGCGATATCGTGCAGGCCATCAATGCGCAAACGGGCGATCTGCTGTGGCAGTACAACCACGCCCTGGCACCCGGCGCCACACCCTTCGTCAAACGCGGCATCGCCCTGTGGGGTGATCTGCTGTATTTCGGCACCTCGGACGTGCACGTAGTGGCGCTGAATGCCCGCACCGGTGCGCTGGTCTGGGACACCCGGATCGGCGATTTCAAAAGGCACGAAGGCCTAAGCGGCGGCCCTTTGGTGGCGGACGGCAAAGTCATGGCCGGGACCACCGGGACCGGCGTCAATGCCCATTTCGGTGGTCCGCAGCTGGTCGGCCTCGATGCAGCAACCGGCAAGGAACTGTGGCGCCTCGGCACGATCGCCAAGCCCGGCACGCCCGGCGGCAACAGCTGGAACGGAGTTCCCTTCGAATCGCGCTCCGGCGCCTCGATCTGGACGCCCGGCAGCTTCGATCCGCAAACCGGGCTTGCGTACTTTGGCACGGGCAACACCTATGACACCGCCCCGCTGCTCGCGCCGAAGAAACCCGGCATGGACAATGCGGCGCTGTACACCAACTCGACCCTCGCGGTTGATCCGAACACAGGCAAGCTGGTGTGGTACTTCCAGCACTTTCCGGATGACCAGTGGGATCTGGACTGGGCCTTTGAGCGGCAGCTCATCAATCTCAAAATCGACGGCGTGGAACGTCGGGTGGTCATCACCTCGGGCAAGATCGGCATCTACGATGCGCTCGATGCCAAGACCGGCAAGTTTCTGTTTTCGATAGACCTCGGTCTGGAGAATATCGTCACCTCGATCGATCCTGTCACGGGCGAAAAACATGTGAACACCGCCCTGTACCCGAACGATGGCAAGATCAAAATGGTCTGTCCGCACGGGGCCGGAGCGAAGAACTACCTGCCGGCATCCTGGAATCAGCAGAGCGGAATCCTGGTGATGCCGCTGAACGAGGCGTGCATGGATCTGTTCCCGGTTCCCGGCGGCGGCAACGTCAGCGCCTTGTCATCCGGCGTCAACTGGGGAATCCGGCCACGCCCGGACAGTGACGGCAAGTACGGGCGTCTGCAGGCGCTCGACATGGCAACCCATAAACCGCTGTGGACGGTACGGCAGCGCGCACCGGTCTCCTCCGGAGTGCTGACCACCGCGGGTGGGCTGGCCCTGGATGCCACTTACGACCGGGTTTTCCACATCTACGACAGCGCCACGGGCAAGGAGCTGTGGCAAAGCCGTCTCAATGACATCTCCAGCTCCAGCCCTATCAGTTTCGCGATCAACGGCAAGCAATACCTGGCACTGGTCGTGGGTGAAGGCGGATTTCACGCCCGCAGCTTCGCGCCGCTCGTTCCGGAGTTGCGCAATTCGCCGAACCGGGGCGCGACTGTGTGGGTCTTCGCGTTACCCTGACCGCAACCGGAACGCGTGTGCGCAAGGCTCTGTTTCAAATACACCTGTGGATGGGGCTGGGGATCGGTCTCTACATTCTCCTGATCTGTGTATCCGGCAGCCTGATCGTCTTCCGGCGTGAACTCGACCGGACGCTGTGCCCACGAGTCATTACGGTCCCCACCCTCGGGCGCCGGTTGACGGATTCCGAACTCGAGGCCAAGGCGCGCGCCGCATATCCGCGCCTGGACTACAGGCGAGTGGAGGTACGCAGCGCCCGCGCCCCGGGATTGGCAGTGGAGGTGTGGTTCCTGGGCGGTACCTTCCGCATCGAGCGTCTGTTCGATCCGTACACGGGCGCCAATCTCAACGACACCGTCGCCTGCGAGCCCAGATTCGTAACCTGGATCGCCGATCTGCACGACAACCTGGCCCGCGGCCGGGGCGGTCTGCGGATGAATGGCGCAGGCGCGATGGCAGTCGTGCTCATGGGCGTAAGTGGCCTGGTGTTGTGGTGGCCCGGCAGGCGGCGCTGGCGGCATGGCATCACGCTCCACCGCAACGTCAGTGGGCGGCGGTTTGTTCGTGAACTGCACAGCGTGATCGGTTTCTGGTGCTTCCTGCTGATTCTCCTATGGGCCGTCACCGGGATCTATTTCGCGTTTCCGGCGCCCTTCAACGCCTTGACCGACGCATTTACCGTGCATGGCGCGGAAACCAAAAATTCGCTGGTTCTCGAGGACGCAATTTCCTGGCTGGTGCGCCTGCACTTCGGACGCTCGTTCGGCCCGGCTGTCGAAGTCGCTTGGGCCCTCCTCGGACTCGTGCCCTGCGGCCTGCTCATCACGGGAATGATGATGTGGTGGCATCGGGTCGTCAGACCGACCTTGGCGGACCCTGCAGGTCAGGCGACCGCACCGCACCAACGGATAGAATTTGACTCCGCGGTGTGAGACCTCCGCGTGACAGATCGCCTTGCTACACTGCGCGTTGGCTGACTGGCATGAACCTGAATCAACAGATTCCATAAGGATTCACCATGAGAATGCGGGTGATGGTCAAAGGCGCGTTGCGGCCATTGGCCCTCGTGACAATGCTCGCGGCTCCGGTCGCCTTTGCACAGGTGACGGGCCCGCTGACAATCAAGGAGCAAGGCAGCTTCTTCGTCGGCGGTGAAACCAAGACGGTCAGCGAGCCGCCCGCCGGCATCATCCCCGCGCAAAGCGGGGAAATCACCGTCAACCAGATGTACGTGCAGTACCAGATTCCGATGAAGGGTGATCGGCACGTCCCCGTGGTTTTTGTTCATGGGTGCTGCCTGAGCAGCAAGACCTGGGAGACGACCCCCGATGGCCGCATGGGCTGGAGCGAATACTTCGTTCGCAAGGATCGTTCCGTCTATCTCGCCGACCAGGTGTCCCGCGCCCGCTCCGGATTTGATCCCAGCGCTTTCAATGAGGTTCACTCCGGCACACTGGCCAACGCCCAGATGCCGGGCATCCTGGATGCCACTCATCAATTCGCCTGGACCGTATTTCGCTTCGGACCCAAATACGGCGAAGGATTTGCCGACGAGCAGTTTCCGTTGCAATCCGTCGGGGAACTGTACAAGCAGATGATCCCGGACCTGAATTCAACATTGCCGGCGAATCTGAATCCGACCCTGACACAGATGGCGGCACTGGGTGAAAAGCTCAAGGGCGCCGTCCTGGTCGGCCATTCGGAGTCCGGCTTCTATCCGGAACAGGCCGCGTTGATCGACGCGAAAGGCGTCAAGGGCCTCGTGACCATTGAGATGCGCTGTCAAACCGATCTCACCGCTGCGCAGCTGGCAACGCTGAGTAAGATCCCGACTCTGGTCATGTTCGGGGATCACCTCGGGGATGTGAATGCGCCCTTCAGCTGGGTGGAGGCGAAGAATGCCTGCGACACATTCGTCGCTCAGCTCAAGAAGGCCGGCGGGGATGCCGAGATGATGTACCTGCCGGCGATGGGCATAAAGGGTAACAGCCACATGCTGATGCAGGATAAGAACAGCAATCAGCTGGCCGATCTGGTGATCGGGTGGATCGACCATCACGTCGAAGCGAGGAAAAACGCCGCGTACTAGGGTGCCCAAGATGCGCTCGCGGCGGGAGTGGCCTAAACTTCCGCCCTCGTGCAGTCGTTGTCCATACACAGATGGGGGCATGCGAAATGTCAAAGAGTAAGGTGTTCATTTCCCTACTGGCATTTTCTGCGGCCCTCACCCAGGTGCATGCCCAAACACCGCAGCCGGATCACGGCTCCGCCCGGCAGGTTGCGCCACGGGTAACCTGCACCCGTGAGTCGCTGCAATCGGCGGTAGACAGTTATCTCGCCGCGCAGAAGGCCGGAGATCGCACCGGGATGGCCTTCGCCGAGAAGGTGAAGTACCTGGAGAATATGAGCGAGGTCGCGCCGGACAAGGGCATGTGGAACACCGCATTGCCGATTGCCGCCTCACGCAGCTTCCTGGATCCGGTGCGCTGCCGGACATTCTCGGAATTCGTCGTAACCCAGGGCGCACAGCAGTACGTCATCGGTACACGTCTGAGCGTCGACAACGGCAAGATCACTGCGATTGACAGCCTCGTCTCCCATAAGGGCGACTGGCTGTTCAATGCTAACTCGTATCTGAAGTATTCGACCAAGGAAGACTGGAGCGCTTTGAAGCCCGGATCCCGCAGTTCGATGCAGACCCTGATCAACGTCGCGAACAGTTACCTGGATCTGTTCTCCGACAAATTCGTGAAAACGGCATGGGGCAAGCCCTGTGCGCGACTCGAAGGCGGCGCGTATACCAATCGCAATGGCGACCCGAATGCGACCTGCGAAGTGGGCATTCCGGCCGGCGTGCTCTACATCGTGAATCGCGACTACGTCGTCGACGAGGAGCACGGAGTAATCAATGTGTTTTGCCGATTCGGCAACAGCGCCACCGGCATGCCCGATTCACATACGTTCCGTATCGTGAACGGCAAGATCAGAAATGTTCACACCATCAGTATCAATCTCACCCCGGGCCGGCCTTCGCCGCAGGCGGATGACAACGGTGCGATCATACGTTGACGCGCCAATCTGGCACCGGGGCGAATTGACCAGCGGACAATCGGTGCCCGCGCAGTCAATTCGCCCCATCCCGACTCGTCATCGATATCGTCTTCGATATCGCGTATCCCACACGCGGCGGGCAGCGCCAATCTAGGCTGGGAAGATTGCGGGACGGTGGCAGATTCATTGCCGCCCAGCACGTCCATGACGGTATTTCAGGAGACGTCAGTCATGCAGAACCCGACAGGAATAGACATACAGTTCATCGCAGGATTTGGTCCGATCGTGCGCGACACGACTCAGAGTCGCAGGCTTTACAGCGAAATCCTGGGTATTCGCTTCAAAGAAGAAAATGGCTCCTACCTCCACACGGAAGCCCTTGAAGGCGCCAAGACCTTTGCACTGTGGCCACTCGCTCAGGCTGCGCAGTCGTGCTTTGGTAAAGATTCCTGGCCGGACCATGTGCCAGCCCCACAAGCGTGGCTTGAGTTCGACGTTGACAGTGTGCCTGAGGCCACGGCGGCCCTTGAATCGCAAGGTTATCGAATCCTGGTCAAAAGCAGGAAAGAACCCTGGGGACAAATCGTCAGTCGTTTCATATCCCCGGAAGGATTGCTGGTCGGCATCACCTTCACGCCGGGCTTGCGGGAAAGCAGGTGGTGCTCATAGCCGGAATCAGGCGCTGCCAGACCCCAGCCAGAGACTGCCGGTGCTGGCAGGTCTAGCCTGACGGCCCAGCGCGGACTAACCTTAGCGCAGGTCGCACTCACCGTCAGGTGCGAATAATCGATTCTGTGGCTTGCCCTGCGGCCAGCCGCGCGAGGATTTGACATGAATTTCACACTCCGTCTCACTGCATTGCTGCTGATGAGCGGCTATGCCGCCAGCCCGCTTCTCGCCCAGACCACCGCCAACCCCTTCGCGGCCGCGAGCACCCTCCCCTTCCACGCCCCGCGCTTCGACATCATCAAGGATGCTGACTACCAGCCCGCCTTCGACGAAGCCATGAAACAGCAGTTGGCCGAAGTCGATGCGATTGCGAACAATCCTGCGGCACCGACCTTCGACAACACCATCGTCGCTCTGGAAAGGTCGGGCCGCATGCTGGACCGTGTCAGTGAGACTTTCTTTGCGGTGGTGCAGGCCAATGCCAATGCCGACCTCACCAAGGTGCAGACGACAGAGGCGCCGAAGCTCGCCGCACAACAGGATGCGATCGATCTGAATCCCAAGCTGTTTGCCCGCGTCAAGGCCGTCCATGACGATGGTGCAAAGCTGAAGCTTGATTCCGAATCGCGGCAGCTGCTCACGACGACCTATGATCACTTCGTGCATGCCGGCGCAAATCTGTCGGACCACGACAAGTCGCGGATGATGCAGATCAACAAGGAGCTTGCCGCACTATCGACCTCGTTCCGGCAGAAACTGATCGCGGGCACCAAGGCGGGCATGTTGGTAGTGGATAACAAGGCGGCGTTGGCCGGCCTGTCCGATGCTGCCCTCGCCAATGCCGCGGATGCGGCCGCGCAGCGCAGTCTGGCGGGCAAATGGGCGATCCCGTTGCAGAACACGACTCAACAGCCTGCGCTCACCGATTTGAGCGTGCGCGCCACCCGCGAAACTCTGTTCAACAACCGCTGGAATGCGACCGAACGAGGCGATGCCAACGACACACGCCTCGTCATCGCACGCATGGCGCAGCTGCGTGCCGAAAAAGCCAAGCTGCTGGGTTACTCCAACTATGCGGCCTACGTACTCTACGACCAGATGGCCAAGACGCCTGAGGCGGTCTTGAATTTCCTTGGCCAGTTGGTGGCGCCCACGGCCGCGAAGGCCGCCGCGGAGGCCAAGCTGGTCCAGGCCGCCATCGACAAGGACGGAGCGCATTTCGAGCTGAAGCCTTGGGACTGGCAGCGCTACGCGGCCCAGGTGCAGAAGGAACGCTACGATCTGGACGAGAACGAATTGAAGCCGTATTTCGAATTGCATACTGTTCTGGAAAAGGGCGTGTTCTACGCCGCCGAGCAACTCTACGGCATCAGCTTCAAGCGTCGCGCGGACATTCCGGTCTATCAACCGGACGTGATGGTGTATGAGGTGTTCGACAAGGACCGCTCATCGCTCGGCCTGCTGTATTTTGACTACTTCAAGCGCGACAATAAGGAGGGCGGCGCCTGGATGGGCAACTTCCTTGATCAATCGCACCTGCTGGGCACGAAGCCGGTGATTTACAACGTCGCCAACTTCACCAAGCCGGCGCCGGGTCAGCCCGCACTCATCAGTTTCGATGACGTGACCACGATGTTTCACGAATTCGGCCATGCCCTGCACGGCCTGTTCGGCAATCAGAAGTACGGGTCTTTATCGGGCGCCAATGTGGCGCGCGACTTTGTCGAGTTCCCTTCCCAGTTCAACGAACACTGGGCTTTGTACCCTGCCGTGCTGAAGCACTACGCCATCAACCACACGACCGGCCAGGTGATCCCGGACGCGCTGGTTGCGAAAATCAAGAAGGCACAGACCTGGGGACAGGGCTATCAGCTGGGTGAGTTGCTGGCAGCCTCGGAGCTGGACATGAAGTGGCACATGTTGCCGATGTCGGCGACCCCTCAGGACGTCGATTCCTTCGAAGCCAGCGCCCTGAAGCAGACCCACACGGACTTCGTCAACGTACCGCCCCGATACCGTTCCAGTTACTTCCTGCACATTTGGGGCAACGATTACGCTGCCGGCTACTACGCCTATCAGTGGACGGTCATGCTCGATGATGACGCGTTCGCCTGGTTTACGGCACACGGTGGGCTCACGCGAGCCAATGGCCAGCGCTTCCGCGACCTGATCCTCTCACGCGGCCATAGCGAGGACTACGGCCCGATGTTCCGCGGCTTCTATGGCAAGGATCCGGACATAGGCCCGATGCTGGAACATCGCGGCCTGACTCTGCACTGAGGCGCGCGCACGAACTGGCGAGCTCATTTGGCGCGTCAACGGGGCGTCGTGCGGCGCCACCAGGGCAATACGTCCTCTATGACGAGCACGCCCCCGGGGCACTGTGGAGGCCGATAGCCCGGCAGATCAGCCAAAATTCCGCGCCACCGAGGTCCGGCGAGAATCTCGCGCAGACGATTGACGGCCTGATGATTGATATTGGTCGCAAGACAGGCAAGAAAATAATTCTCTTCAACCAAAGGCACGAAGTGCAGGCCGAATTGCAAAGCGGCGGCCTCGATGCCCACGCCGGCGTCAACCACTCCACTGGCCACGCATAGCGCGACGGCAACATGGGTATTCTCAATATGTTCGACGTCGCCCAGCACGCTACCCGGCTCCAAGGCGTGCTGATGAAAAAGATGATCGACGAGCATGCGGGTGCCCGATCCGGGCTGGCGATTCACGAAGCGCAATCGATGCCGCACCAGGTCCGGAAATTCGCGAATGAGCGTTGCATGCTCCTTGCGCACCATCAGTCCCTGCGTTCGCCTGGAGCAGGCGATCAGCTTGTGGACCTTGGGCTTGAGCCAGGGCTTTAGTGCTTTGGCAAAGATCGGCGCCCCACCTGACAAGGCCGGAACGTGGAAACCTGCCATGAGACACTGCTGGTCATTGAGCGCCCGCAACGCGTCGACGCTGCCCTGGAAGCCGATATTCAGATGCAGGTTTACGGCCCGGGCGACGTGCTGCTGCAGAATGGGGAGCGCGAGGTCGTGGCTGGCCCGAACGGTGAGCAACTGGTAACGCTCATCCCGCGCATCGATGAGGACCCGCTCCAGGTCGGAGCGCAAGGCCTCGATATGCGGCTGCATTCTGATTCGGGCCCGGCGCTCTGCCCAGGCAAGCCGTTGCGCGAACTCAGTCGGGCGTGCCTTTCTGCCCTGCGACCACAGGACCAGGGGCTCTCCGAGAATCGTCTCCCACTTGCGCAGCGCATCCCACACATGACGGTACGAGGCATTCAACAGCTTTGCGGCATGTCGTATGGAACCGCCTTCCGTGAGCGCCGCGAGTAGTTCGAACAATGCATTGCCCAACTCGGCACCGCACTGCTCGCCTGGTTCAAACGCGTATCGAAGGTGCAGGCCGAGTTCCCCTCGCGCCACCGGCCCCTTGTGCGCGCGGGATGGCACCAGCGCCCCCGATTCTGCCCTTTTCACTATTTTTCCGGGATCCACCCATCTAATGTATCGCGTTCGGCGCCGCTACACAGCTGTGCCCTTGGCCACCTCAGAACTTGACGGTCACCGAGGCCTGCAGCGTACGCGGCGCCCCGATATGGGCCACGATATTGCCGGTATTGGCGCCGGTCAGATTACTCGGCCCAATGGTGGACCAATAGTGCCGGTCGGTCACATTGTCCACTGCCAGACGCCAGGCGACCGGCGTGCCCCACATCTTCAACGTATAGCGACCGCCGATGTCGAACAGGTTGTATCCTGCCGCCTCGAACTGATTGATGTCATCGCCGGGGCGCGGCCCCGAGAACTGGTAGTCGAAGGTCGCGACCAACCCGGGAAGCGCAGGCACGTGGTACTCGAGCAGCATGTTGCCTTTCACCTTCGGTGTGCCCACGTACAACTTGTCATTGGTCGAGGGGAGCGGGGTGTTCTGCAACGTCGAATTTAGCAGCGTGACGCCGCCGTACATCGTCAGCCCGTCGAACAGTGCACCGACCGCGGACAGCTCCAGCCCCTTGTTGATCTGGTCGCCACTGATCTCAAACGTGTTGTCGAGCGTGTTGATGTTGGCGAACGGACGCTCAATCCGGAACAGCGCGGCCGTGAAATTGATCTTCTCGAAGTCGGTCTTGTACCCGACCTCGTACTCCTTGCTGCGGTAAGGAGGCAGGCTCGAACCCGCATTGAGCGTACCCGCGGGAGCAAGGTCGCCGGGTTGCAGGCTGCTGGCGTAGGTCGCGTACACGGACATGTTCGCGGCCGGCTTGAAGATGATGCTGCCCGTCGGACTGATGCCGTGGTTGCTGTACTGCGTGGTCTGCACGCTCTTGTTGTTGAAGTTGGTGGTATGGAACCAGTCCTGGCTCGCGCCCACGCGCACCAGCCAGTAGTCGTTGAACTTCAGCGTGTCACCGATGTTGAAACCCTGCTGATAAGCGTCCGAGGAGTCATAGATGCGGCTCGAGCTCACATTCGGTGGACCAGCCGCAGGCTCCGGGTAAACCACGGGCGCATTGATGCTGGCCGTACCGAGCAGCAGGCTGGCAGGCGCGGCGGCCGTGATGATGCCGTACGAGGCCGCCCGGTAACCGGCCGAACCGATGGTCAGGTCGTGCCCGATACCGCCGGTGTCAAAGCTGCCGTTGAGGTACGCCGTATCGCTGGTGATCGCAAAACGCGGCGCAAAGCCGGCGCCGAATGAGGTGGTGTAGGCGCCGGCGTTAGACGTGAGGTTGTTCACGGCCGTATTGATGTTGCGCTGGACGGTCTGGTTCAGGATGCCGGCCACGAGGTGCCAGTTGGCACCGAAGTCCTGCTTGAGGCGCGCCGAGCCGATGAAAGTGCGCAGGTAGACGCCGGCATACGGCTGGCCGATGCCGACCCGCTGCGGATCCGGCGCCGGCGGCAGCAGGATCTTCTCCGAATAGGTGAACCAGCCGGGATAACCGCTGACGTCCAGGACGTTGTCGCTGTAGTTCAGTTCCAGCACGGTGTGCTCCCACGGGTGCACGTCTATCCCCAGGTCCGCCAGCGTGCGGCGCTCATGGCTTTCATCCACATAGCCGCTGCCACTGCCGTACAGCGCGTTGAACCGATAGCTGATGATGCCGTTGGGATCAAGGCGGCCGCCAAGGTCCACCTTCGCCGTGCCGAGGCTGTCACTGCTGTACGTCGCCGTGGCCTCACGCAGATCGTAGTCGGTGGGGCGCTTGGTGATCATGTTGAACATGCCGGAGGGTGGCGCAGGGCCGTACAGCGAGGCCGACACTCCGCTGATGACCTCGATCTGGTCGAACTGCTCCATTGCGGTGGTGCCGGTGAAGAACACCGTCATGCCGTCAATCTTGGTGTTCTGGAAGTTGCCACCCTGCATACCGCGCGTCATGGGCCGCAGGATGTCCGGACCCTGCTGCTCCTGGAAGGACACCAGCGGCATGTACTTGGACACTTCCTTGAAATCGACCGCCTGCGTGTTCTCGATCAGGTCCGAGGGCAACACCGAGACCGAGTACGGTACGTTGACGATGGGTGTCGTGCCCAGTGGACCGATTGAATCGAGGACGTTGACCCGATAGTCGCCTTTGTCGCGGGAAGTCTGGATCACGATCTCTTGGTCAGGAGCCGTGGCCGCGGTACCCGCATCGGCCGCATGGGCCACCCCTTGCGCCGCCAGCGGCATGAGCGGTACGAACACCAGGTAATACTTGTTCATGATTTGTCTTCACGCGGCCGCCCTTGAATGCGCGCGAAAACTAGCATGAGAGCCCTGCGCTAACGATATGAACGCGAACGCATAAGTTGCCGAAAGCTGCGCTAGCCGGCAGGGCGGCCGGGCTGCGCACTGGGCCTCAGCAGCCAGACATTCTCCATCGCCGCGCATTTGCCCTTGAGGCCGCCCGAAATTTCACTGCTGCCGAGGCTCTGCAGATCGTAGATGCCCTGATACACGAGCGCGACCTCAGCGCCGTCGACGGAAAACGGCGGTCCCGCCAACAATGTCTGCTCGTAGGTGATGCAGACGAGCAGCTGCTGCGCGCGGCCTGTGATTTGCGCCAGGTGTCTGGCATAGCGGGCGCGCAGCAACTCGGGCAGCGCGATCAGCGCGGCTCTGTCATAGATGGCATCGACATCACCCAGCACGTCGCGGGACAGATCGAAGATATCGCCCTGGTAGATGTCGAGGTCCGGGGCACTGTACCGGGTGAGCTTGCCGAGGGGCGTGGTGTGGGGCTTCACGCCAAGTTCCGCGAACAACTGTTCGACGGCAATCTCGCTCAATTCGGCCCCGGCAACCCGCAGGCCGTGGGACAACAGCCAATGGATGTCACGGGTCTTGCCGCAAAGAGGCACGAATATGCGACCCGCCGGCGATGTGTGCAGACTGTCAAAATGCGCGACGAGCAGCGGATTGACCTGCGCCTCGTGAAAGGCGATTTGGTTTCGCTGCCACTTGTCATGCCAGAATGGTGCGTCCACGCCTATGAGTCCTCGTATTGCGAACCGTGAAGCGAACTGTGATTGAAGACATTATGAATCCGCTTCATGTGTAACATAGCTTTTATTTTTCAATAGCTTAGAGCAGAATTTATCGATTCCGGCCAGACCTGGGTCCCGGTCGGGCCCGGCCCGTCTCCGCCGCGAATCAGAAGGGGATAATGCCGAATCGTCGGTGGAAAGGCAGGGAGCCACAGGCTAGATTTCCAGCCTGAATCTGTAGGAGGAACGATAGGTGGTTCAGGCCGAAACCAATGCCAAGCTGACGACTTCCCAGGATAGCGCTTCTTGACTAGCCAGAGCACGCGCCGGCCTGAGGACGATGAAGATACCCTCGAACTCGAATTGACTGCCGAGGAGATGCGCCGCCTGCGGGTCGGCAAAGGAGCCCGCGGAAAAAACCTCCTTCAGTGGCCAATGGCCCTGGTCGTGGCCTTGATCGGCATTGCAACGGCAGTGGGCTGGCGTTCGAGTTTGCCGCATCGTGAAGCGCAGCGGGTGGCACCCGCACCCGTCATCAAGCCGACCCCACCCCCTGCGGCCGCCAAGCCTGCCGCACCCCCGGCGCCGGTTGCCATTCCGGTTGCCGCGCCAGATGTCGCGGCGACACCGCAGAAAACCCAGGAGCAGCAGGCCTCCCCCATACGGGTGAAGAATCCGTTCGACGCCAAGGAAGTGTTCGAATTCCCGGCAGGAACCACCCGGGCGCAGGCCCGCGAGAAGATGACGGAACTGTTGCTGCGACGCGCCCTCAGCCGCGGTAGCCCAGGCAAGGCAGGCGCGCCGGCCAATGCACCGGATGCCGTGAACAAATAACGGTCGAACCAGTGGTCAATCAAGTAATTCTGCAGATCAGCAAAACCGGCTTCCCGTGGGCCACGCCGGACCCCTTCCTGTTCTGCGTCTACCATGAGGACGCGTATCCCAAGGGCAACGCGTTGCTGGGACCGGCTGCATCGCTCACCGGCCGCAACTTGGGTCAAGACTTCGCCCCCAAGGATGGCTGGCGTATGTATCACGGTCGCACGGTGCCCGGCTTCCCGGCGCATCCGCATCGCGGATTTGAAACCGTAACGATCATGCGAAGCGGCTATATCGACCATGCTGATTCGCTCGGTGCCGCAGCCCGTTTCGGCAGTGGCGATGTGCAATGGCTGACCGCGGGTCAAGGCGTCGTGCATTCGGAGATGTTTCCCTTGCTGCGCGCGAACGAGGCCAACCCACTGGAACTCTTCCAGATCTGGCTCAACCTGCCCAAGCGCAGCAAGATGGCGCCTGCCTACTTCACGATGCTGTGGTCCGAAGACATCCCCCGCGAAGTCAAAACCGACCCCAGCGGCGCCGTCACGGAAGTCACTTATATCGCCGGTGCCCCCGCCGCAGGGGCGACGGGCAGTGCGCCGCCTCCACCGCCGGATTCCTGGGCCTCGGACCCCACCGCGGACCTGGCGATCTGGACGATCAAAATGTCGCCGGGTGCACGCTGGACATTGCCTGCGGCCAGCACCCATCAGCCCCGCAGAACGCTTTACTTCTTCAAGGGCGATACCTTGCAGATCGATCGCCAGTCACTTCCGGTGCAGTCAACCGTTGAACTCGCCGCGGGACAATCCGTGGAGCTCGGCAACGGCGCCGTACCCGCCGAACTACTGATGCTGCAGGGCCGTCCCATCGGTGAACCGGTGGCACAACATGGCCCCTTCGTCATGAACACGGAGCAGGAACTCAGACAGGCCTATGCGGATTACCACCGCACGCATTTCGGCGGCTGGCCCTGGCCGGACGAGGCGCCGGTCCACGGCGCCGATCGCGGCCGGTTTGCGCGACACGCCGACGGCCGACTCGAATCGCGCTAGCGTAAGCGTTCCGCGCAGCCCACACCCGCACTGCGCCATTGCGGCGTTCGCTTCGCCCGCGAAGCGCGTGCTAGACTTTTTTGAAAAGCAATAACCCCATGGGAGTGTGGCCATGGAAACCAATTCACCCGCCCTGCGTATTCGGCAGCTGGTCAAGGTATTTACCCGACCGGCAGTGGACCACATAGATCTCACCATCGCGCGCGGCGAATTCTATGCGCTGCTCGGACCCATCGGCGCCGGCAAGACCACGACGCTGCGCATGATCAGCGGTCTGCTGATTCCGGATCGCGGCAGCATCGAGGTCTTCGGCGTGAATGCCGTGACACAGCCGCGCCAGGCCAAGCAGTTGATCGCGTGGCTTCCGGATGAGCCGCTGCTGTACGACAAGCTCACCGCGGCCGAATACCTGGAATTCATCGCCGGCCTGTGGGGCATGGATGCGCGCCGCGCCGAGCACAATGCCGCCGAATTGCTGAAGCGGCTGGACCTGTGGCAACACCGCGATGAACGCTGCGAGGGATTTTCACGCGGCATGAAGCAGAAGGCCGCGCTGGCCGGCGCGCTGCTGCACGAGCCGCAGCTGTTGATTCTGGACGAACCGCTGACAGGGCTCGATGCCACCATTGCCCGCGAGGTGAAGGACCTGCTGCTGGAGCGGGCCCGTGCCGGCTGCACCATCATTCTCACGACCCACATCATGGAGGTCGCGGAGCGACTCGTCGACCGCATCGGCATCATTCAAAGCGGCCGCATTGTCGCTGAGGGTACTTTGGAGGAGCTGCGCACCCAGGCCGGTCGCTCCAGCGCGACGCTGGAGGATCTGTTCCTGAGTCTGGTTGCACAGCCGGCCGCCACGTCGTGACTTTGACGCCCGGCTCAATCCCGTGGCTGATGCGGCACGAGCTTCGCCTCTATGCGCGCTCCGGGGTCGTGAAGACTACGAGCCTGACATTTCTGATCATCGCGGAAGTTCTCCTGCACCTGGTTGCAGGTGCCGTGGCTTTGACAGTGCGTGTGGCCAGTACCCATGCACTTTCCAGCATCCCCGCCGCGGTGCCTATGCTGCTCGTCACCGCTGCACTGGCATTTTGTCTGCTGTTCATGGCCTCGCGCGGCCTGAACGGCATCGTGCAGGTGCTGTACACCCGCGCCGATCTGGACCTGCTGCTGTCCTCACCGATCGCACCAAGATCGATTATCGGGGTACGCGTAGCCTCGGTGGCACTGACCGTGACCCTCGAAGTCGCGATGCTGGCATGGCCGTTCGCAAATATGTTCGTGCTGTTTGGCTGGTACGGCTGGGCCAAGCTCTATCTGCTGATCCCTGCAATCGGGATGCTTGCCACGAGCCTCGGCGTGGTGCTGGCACTGGCCTTGTTCCGGCTGCTTGGACCCAGAACCACGCGCATCGTCGGCCAGGTGCTGGCCGCGCTGATCGGAATGGGCATCTTCCTGCTGATTCAGCTACCCAATCTCATGCGCCACGGCTCACCGCGCGGCCCCGGCAGCTACAATGGATTCGGTGCACTGCTCAGTGCGGATACCGGGCATCTGGGGGCAATCCTCGTTCCCGGCCGGCTGGTGCTCAGCGGCTTCGGGCCGACCATATTGTTCACGCTGACCAGCGCCGTGTTGCTGCTGATCACCGTAAGGGCCTTGAGTGGCCGCTTCCTGCGCGCGGCTGCGACGATCGGCAGCATGGGCAGCACCCGCGGCCGGCGGCACTCGATGCGGCCACTCCGCTTTCGCGGCTCCCTGCGGGTGGTACTGATCGTGAAGGAGCTGCGCCTGATTCGCCGCGACCCGCTATTGCTCATGCAGCTGCTGCAACAGAGCATCTACCTCATTCCCATGTGCCTGGTGCTGTGGCGCCAGCCCTTAGGAGGCTCCGGCAAAGTACCCTGGTTGTGGCTGGCGATGATTCTCGTCTCCGGTACTCTCGCCACCGCACTGGCCTGGATTACCATCGCGGCCGAGGACGCACCGGAGTTGCTGGCAGCCGCTCCACTCACCCGGGCAATGGTGGTGCGCGCCAAACTCGAAGCGGCCCTGCTACCACTGGCGCCACTGTGGCTGCTGCCCTTGGTGGCCTTGTGGCGCACTCATGTATGGTTCGCAATTTCACTGGCCCTGTGTGCATTCGGGTGCAGCGTCAGCACTGCCCTTCTGCAGGTGTACCACCCGCCGGGGAAGCGCAATGCCTTCAAGTCGCGAGGCCGCAGCGCGCCCGGCAAGGGTTTCATTGAAATGGGCGTGATCCTGTGCTGGATCCTGATTTGCGGCCTCGTGACCTGGATCGGTGGAACCGGCGCACGCCACGCGGTTCCCAACGAGAGCCTCGTCGGGTTGCATCACGCAGCGTTGCTCAACGGATGCGTTGTTCCAGCTGACGCGCCAGCTCGGCAATGTCCTGAAGGTCCTCGGACTCAAGATCCGCTGCGCCGGCGCGCCGGGTGAGTGTCGGCACCACTGCCTGACGCCGGACTGCCGCAGCCAGCGGCTCAGCTGCCGGCTTGATCTCCGGGGCGGTCGATTTCACAGGGATTACCCACTCCTTATTCTGTTCCATCCAGCGTTGATAGCGATCGAATGACCACATTCCCTCCTCGCCCCCGGACTGGATGACATTGGCGAGGTGGCCGAATTGCCCGGCGCGAATCGTGCCTTTGGCCGCCGAGCTGCTCAGCAGCAGCTCGCAGCGCGGAACGCGCAAGTGGTGCGCACTTAGAAAATCCAGTCGCTGGCACACCACCCCGACGAGACAGTCGGCCAGTTGCGCACGGATGATGCCCTGAATCTCCGGGGCAAAGGACATGCAGATGCGGGCGAGCGCCTCGGCGCAGCTGGCCGAGTGCATCGTCGCCAGGACCAGGTGCCCGGTTTCGGCGGCGTTCAGCGTCAGCCGCATGACTTCCGCAGTACGCATCTCAGCGATCACCAGCACATCGGGATTTTCGCGCAGCGCATCCGTGATCGCCTGTTCGAAACTGGGTGAGTGGGTGGGCACTTCGCGTTGCCGGATAAGCGAGCGTCGATTGGTAAAAAGATATTCGAGCGGGCTTTCGAGGCTGATGATGTTGCAGGCCCGGGTCGAGTTGATGTGCTCGACAAGCGCGGCAAGCGTCGTCGATTTACCGCACCCCGTAGGCCCTGAGATCACGACCAGACCGGAAGTCGCCTCTGTCAGACGATGCAGATCCGGATGCAGATTGCAGGATTTCAGATCCCTGACAGAGGGCGCCAGCAGTCGCACGGCCAAGGCAACGCCCCGGATGGTTCTGTATGCGTTGATCCGGCAGCGGGTGTCGGCAATATCGAGGGAGACATCCGCTGACCCACGCGTGCAAAATACGCCCCAACCCTCATCGCCGAGAAGGTCTCGGACGATCCTCGTAAGTTCGGGAGCAGCGGCCATGTCCGCTGTTGACTGCAATGTCCCGCGGATCCGGTAGGCAAGCGCACCACCGCTTTCGACATGCAGATCGCTGGCTCCGAGCTCGCGTCCACGTACTATCCAGTCCCGGAAGTTCATGTGACTAAAAGTCTCGAGCCAGTGCCCGATCGATTGCCGATCGGGGCGAACGGCCTTCACTATAGAAGCTGCGCCACGCATCCCAGTCGACTTCATCGACTTCGATGGCGTGCAGAACACCGATGACGTCCGCGCGCAACAGCGCCACCACCGAATGCTGCCACTGCGCCCAGTGCAATAGGTTCACATCGCCTGCCCGCACCGCCGACTGCTGCTGATTCATACGCGCCACCCAGACTGTTTTCAGTTGGATATGGCGGCGCGCCAAAGGTTCCGGGCGCGCTAGCCATGTCGCATGCGCAGCACCTCTCCCGTTGCAAGCCACGAGCCAGCCAGGATGACTGCAAACGCAGTCAGTCCGCCCACACCCAGTCGCTCGTGGAGCAGACCCACGCCGAGCAGCGTCGCGATGACGGGATTAATGTAAGTAATGATTGTTGCACGCGAAGCACCGGCATCGCGGACCAGGAAGAACATCAGCAGCATGGCGACCGCCGTGCACAGTACTCCGAGCACGACGATTGACGACACGGTGACGGCGGAGGGCCAGCGCGCCGGAAGGGTCGCGGCTGCCGGCAACAGCAACACGGCGCTCGCGACAGCCAGGCTTGCCGCCACCGGCCCGATCGAGTCCAGTCCGCGAAGGTGCTTCTGGATGATGAGCGGGCCCACTGCATAGCCGACGGCGGCCACAATCATGCATCCGACACCCGCCCAGCCCAATAGGCCGGAAATAGTGCCGAAGCCGAGGAGCGCGACCACGCCGCACAGACCGAGCACGAGCCCCAGAGTGCGGCGAGCTCCCAATCTTTCGTGTACGCCGAAGAAGCGGCCGATGAGTGCGACGAGAATGGGTACTCCGGCAATGAGGATGCCGGTCACGGAGGAGCTGATCCACCGCTCCCCGATGGAGATCGTCGAGAACGGGACCACGAACTCGACTGCAGCGAAGGCGCACACCGCCGCCATACGCGTTTTCAGCGGACGCAGTGCGCCTCGCTGCCACGCAATGGGCAACAGAATGAGAACCGCGATGGTTACTCGACTCCAGGCAACTACAAATGGCGATAGTTCCTGAACAGCGAGTCGAATGAAGAAATATGGCAGGCCCCAGATGATGCCCAAGGCGACGAACGCCAGCCAGCCGCGCCAACTCACGAAATATGAACTCCTTAGATCTACGATTCCTGATCGAATCCCGCGAGGGTCTTGGGCCAATCCTGCTTCAGCAGTCGCGACAAGGCGCGATCCGCCAGCAGCCGCCCACCGGTCTGGCAATGCGGGCAGTAATTGGTCTCGTTGTCGGCGTAACGTATGCGTTGCACGGGCGTGCGACATACGGGGCACGGCTGCCGGAAGCGTCCGTGCACGGCCATATCCGCGCGAAACGCCGTGACTTTCTCCGGAAACTCCCCGGCGGCATCCCGACGCAGCCGCTCGGTCCACAACTGCATCTGAGCCTGTGTTGCGGCATACAGGTCCGCGACCGCGGCATCATCGATGCGGCTGGTCAGCATGACCGGCGAGAGCCTGGCGGCGTGCAGGATTTCGTCTGAATAGGCATTGCCTATACCACTGAAGAGTTTTGGATCGGTCAGCGCACGTTTCAGAGTATGGTTCTCGCTGCGCAGACGATTAGTGAACTGCACAGGGCTCGCCTGCATGATATCGATACCTCCGGGATCCTGCTGATGTAACCCGCCCTCCCCCTGCACGAGGTGCAGCGATGCGCGTCGCTTGGTGCCGGCCTCGGTGAGCGTCAGCAGTCCGTTGGTGAATTCCAGACGCGCCAGCGCAGCGCGCTTTGAGACCGCTGCGCCGCGTGGGAACCAATGCAGGCGACCGGCGATCATCAGATGGAACACCAGCCATAAATCCGCCTCGAGGCCGATTGCAACGCGCTTGCCGATGCGTCGCACCGCCTTGACGCGCTTCCCCTGGACATCCTGAATGGGCGGCAGCACCGTGCGCAGCAGGAACGGCGATCCGATGATGACACGCTCTAGAGTGTGGCCGACAACGCGTCGCTCCAGTGCTTCGACATAGACAGTGATATCGGGCAGCTCGGGCATCTGGGTCGCACCCGGATTTTGATCTTTTGGGACGCTCTGGCAAGAATAATGAAAGTTTGACCCCGCGTCCCGGGCATGATGATTCTGCCGTTCCTGCGACGTGACGGCGGGTGGGAGTAACTTTAAGGAGTAGCAGTATACGGGATCAGAACCGTACCGCTCTTCACTGACCCGGAGTCATTCGTGTAGCTGAATCCGAGTGTCAGTGTGCCGCTATCCGGATTCACCGGCTGATACATGAGCGCAAGCTGGCAACTGATCCCGCCGCTCACGCTCGAGCAGGTAAAGGTGCTTGCCGTACTGCTCCAGCCGGGCGGCAGCACATCCAAACCCGATGTGACGGATAGTGCGCTTGCCGGATTGCCGTCATCAGTGGCGAAGGCGATCGTGAGGGCCGTACTGGTGCCACTGGCGACGCTGAGCGACCCCATACTTGGTGTTCCAAGGACGCTGTCGTCCGTGGTCGCCCGATAAGGAACGTTGAGGGATCCGCTCTTCGATTGGCCGGCATTGTTCCGATAGCTGTAGCGCAGTGTCATCGTGCCGCTGTCGGCCGCGGTGGGGTTATAAGTGAGGGGCAGCTGGCAGCTCGTCCCACCGGCAACGCCTGCACAGGAAAAGGAGCTGTCGGGAGTAGTCCAACCTGCCGGCAGCCCCGCAAGGTCGGTCGTCAGCTGCAACGCCGTGGCTGTGCGAACGTCGTCCGTCGTGAACGTGACCAAAACACTCGGGGCAAGCTCGCCCACGACCGCATCAATCTGGCCCGAGGGCGCAGCGGTCGCGACGAGGTTGTCGTCGGTTGTGGCGGCGTACGGAATATTCAAGGACCCGGTCGTAAACGCGCCCGCGGGACTGGTGTA
The DNA here is from genome assembly GCA_036498905.1 of Steroidobacteraceae bacterium. GTDB lineage: Bacteria > Pseudomonadota > Gammaproteobacteria > Steroidobacterales > Steroidobacteraceae > DAIDKA01. The sequence goes on from DASYER010000126.1 coordinate 34,750, forward strand.
AGCGTAGCCCAACTGTATCGTGCCACTGGTCAGTGAGGCGGGCGCGTAAGTGAGCGCCAACTGACACGCGTTCCCCGTACTCACTGTGCCGCACGTGAAGCCGCTCACCGAACCGCTCCAGTCGGCCGGCAGCGGTGCCGGCGGTGAAATCAGCAAAAGACCGTGAGCGGGTTTGCCATCGTCGGTCGTGAAGGTGACGGTCACCGCCTGCGCACCGGTCTTCTGGATCGCATTGATCTGACCCGTCGGAGAGACGGTTGCCACGACACTGCCATTCGCGGTCGTGGAGTACGGAAGGTTGATGGCTGCCGTGCGCGCCAGACCTGAATGATCCGTGTAGCCGTAATTCAAGGTGAGCGTGCCGCCGCCGGTCGCCGTCGGCGCGTAGTTCAATACCAGTTGACAGCCGCTGCCATTGCTGACGATGGCACAGGAAAAGCCGGGCGTGGTGGTGCTCCAGCCTGACGGCAAGGACGACAGGGCGGAGAGCATTGTCAGATCGGTTGCCGTGGTTCCATCGTCCGTTGTGAAATTCACACTGACGGATTGAGATCCGGCGCCGCTCACCGCGTTGATCTGACCGATTGGCGCCGGCGTCGCGACAACGTTGTTGCTCGCGGTCCCTGCGTACGGAATGCTCAGCGAGGCGCCAGGGGGCGCAATCTGGTCGCCCTTGTACACGTAGCCAATTCGCAGCGTGCCGGTCTCGATGGCGGTAGGGGTATAGGTCAACGTCAAAACACAGTTGTTTCCGGAACCGGTTACGCTGCATGAGAAACCCTGCGGCCCGCTCCAGTGCGGCGGCAAGGTGGTGCCGGACAGCGCGAGCCCAGATATCGGGCCTCCATCCACGGAAGTAAATGCAACGGTAATCGTCTGGCTGGCGCCCGCCATCACCGCGACCGTGCCGGCGACCGATGCGGTGACGTTTACGGCGTCGGGTGCAGGTGTGGAACCGCCGGCGGGGTTCAGTCCGGGATCGGTGCTGCGGCCCTCGCCGCCACCGCCGGTGCCCGCCGAACCGGAACTTGAGGCATTTGCCGAGCCACTGGTCGTGGTCGACGCACCGTCGAAATTGCAGCCAGCCAGCAGTGCAAGCGTGCAAACCCCGCCGAGCAAGGCCCGATGGATTATTGGCATTTTCCTCGACTCCCCGGAAAAAGCGAGGACTCCCAGTACGACCGGATGAAAGGCTACAAGGTAATGCCGAATCGAGCGCACGCAGACTTCGTTAACTGCGTCACGAAACCTTGCATACTGCGCGGACGTACGGCACCGCGCCGGGGCGATGCTTCACTCTTCAACTTAATAGCGTCGCCAAGTGACGACGTATTATTGCGTTGGTATGGCACAATCGAGAAATGATGAAAAACCTTGCGCATTCCAATCGAATCATCATCTGCGTGTGCGTGCTGACGGGCCTTCTCGGCGGCTGTTCAAGGAGCACTTCAACACTGGATGGCAGTTCGCAGGCGCCGGCTACCGGCATCCCCTACCTGGGCAAAGAGGCCGATGATGTCGCCTGGCTTTTATTGCGCCCCGGCAGCGCCGCCGTCCTGCTCACCGAACCATGCGGCAATCAGGAGAAGTTTCACAAGGCAAGACTATTCGCTTATGAGGGCGGCAAATCGAGGCCCGTCGCGGAGCACAATGGCTGTTATAACGACGAGGATCGCGAGATGGGCCCGCAGGGCAAGATAAAGATCCTGGAAAGCGACGGGGCCACGCTCGGGAACCTGCTCCTCGAAGTGCCGGTCAGCGAAGCCTTCACCCCGAAGGACTTCTTCCTGCCGCTGGACAACGACCCTCGTAACACACCTCCGCGGATTGAAGCCGTCGGGGTGGCCATAACGATGTTCGAGGGCAAGCCCTCATACGACATGATCGGTTTGACGCGGCAGGCGTGCCCGGTTGAGTCTGGTTGGTTTCTCGCTCGTCACATTCCAGTTGCCAGTGCGGACCCCTATGAGAAATGCTGGATGGAGCGGGCCGCCACTGTGGTGGTGCGTGATATCGATCGCTCGGCAAATCCTGCCACGCTGGACAAATCTGAAGAAGTGATCGACAAGGATCGCTTCTTTGCTGCGGGAGACATTGCGACCTCGCCCGCGAAGTACAAATGGCCTGACTGACCCGTCACGCTACTTCACAAGCTTGGTCTGCGCTGACGACGCAGGGACACCCGGCACTCGTTTTTCCCACCGGTAAGCGAAGAGCAGGCCTTCGTCACATAATTGCGGCGCCGACAATCGTAACCTCCGGTGGCATGTGCCAGCGTTACGCTCTTCCGGAACAACTCGACGCGGAACGTGAATTCCATCCAGCCGCAGGCTGGTGGAAATTCACGGCGAAGTTCAATGTCGCTGCCGCCACCTACGTCCCGGCCATTCGGCTGCACGAGGGACAATCCGAAGGTGTGATGATGCGCTGGGGTTTGATTCCGTCATGGGCCGAGGGCAAAGCGCCCGCTCGGCCGACGGTATGCGTGTACAGCAAGCGCCTCGAGCGTTCGAATATCTATCGGGCACCATGGCTCAACAGCCAGCGATGCATCCTGCCGGTCGCGGGATATTACGTGTGGCAATTGACGCCCGGGAACTACCGGCAGCCGTTTTTCGTCCGTCTGAATGATCGGGCGGTGTTCGGCGTGGCGGCGATCTGGGATCGCTCGGTCAGCGAGGACGATGACGTCATCGAGAGCTGCTCGATCGTGTGCGTCCCCGCCAACGAGTTAATGACGGACATCGCCGGTGCGGACGGGAAAATGCCGGCAATACTGTGCCGCAAGGACTACCAGACCTGGCTGCAGGGAACCCCCGTGGCGGCCAAGGCTGTTCTGCAGCCTTACCCGCCAAGTTGGATGCAGGTGTACCGGGTCAGCCCGCGCGTCAATTCGATCGCGGCGGACGATGCCGCCCTGATTCAACCCTTGCGCTAGGAATGTCGGTCTACCCTTTCAGTGCACGGCCGCCGGCGCAGGGCTGCCGCTGTGAGTCTGCGACCAGATGGCACGATCCACGAGGTAGGCACGTACATCCTCGGCATCTGCCGGCGGCAGGGCCGACTTGAATGACACCATGCCGTTCTGCGTCAGCGCACCGCCGAGCACGATGGCCTGGAATGCATCCGTATTCTGCAGCGCGCCGCTATAGCGCAGGTCCGGGAACATGCCGCGGCTGCGGGCCTCGGCGCCATGGCATGTGCCGCAGAAGCGGTCATACAGTTGCGCGCCGTGCGAGAGTTGCTCGCGACTGCCGAAGGGCGGCGGTGGGTTCAGGACCTGTACCGGCGCGGGCACCGCAGGCGGCAACACCGCGTTGCCACCCAACTTGTAGACCAATATCCGGGAATAGTTGGGTGCATAGTAGTTGGCGTTGCCGCCCGGGGAGGGATTACCCCCTGCCACGACGGCCACGTACTGTTCGCCAGCAACCTCGTAGCTGATGGCTCCGGCCATGACGCCGGTCTGTACGGCGGTGTGCCACAGCGGTTCGCCAGCGGTGGCGCTGTAGGCTCCGAACTCCTTCGCCAGCGGATTACCGGTGAATAGCAGGCCACCTGCCGTGACCAGCGTGCCGCCCGAGCGGCTGTTGCCCATGGGGATGCGCCACATTTCCTTCGCCTGCACCGGATCCCAGGCCTCCACGAACCCCTCATTTTGCGGCTGCTGATGCGCGTGCTCGTACAGCGTCCCACCGGCCGTCAAGCTGACATTCCACTTCTGACCCATCGGATTGTCGTCACCCTTGAGGGCCACAAATGCGAAATCGTTTTGTGACGCCGGGATGTACACCAGCCCAGTGTCCGGACTGAACGACATCGGGTGCCAGTTGTGGGCGCCGAAGGGGCCCGGGCTGGTGATGAAGCCTTTACCGGAAGCCTCGTAGTCGGCCGCCGCGCTCAGGACCGGCCGGCCCGTGTTCATATCGACCCCGGTGGTCCAGTTGACGCCGGGCACGAAAGTCTTGGCCGACAGCAGCTGGCCGCTGGCCGCATCAAGGACATAGAAGAGCCCGTTCTTGTTGGCCTGCATGGCCACGTGGCGTTTGCGTCCATCGATGGTCAGGTCGGCGACGGTGATCTGCTGGGTGGCGTCGAAGTCGTAGCGGTCGTGCGGCGTGGCCTGGTAGTGCCAGGCGTACTCGCCGGTCTCCAGATGCAGCGCCACGATGGAGGAGATGAAGAGGTTATCGTTCTTATGCTGCGGGTCGCGGTCCGCCCAGGGCGCACCGTTGCCGGTCCCCACCAGCACCAGATCCGTCTGCGGGTCATACGTGATGGCGTCCCACGGTCCGCCGCCACCTCCCGCTTTCCACCAGGGTCCGCTCCAGGTCTTCGCGGCTGCCTGCATTTGCGGATTCTCGAAGCCCTTGGCCGGATCACCCGGCACGACGTACCAGCGCCAGTCGAGCTTGCCGGTCTGCGCGTCGTAGGCACTGATGAACCCGCGCTGCTCGTATTCGTTGCCCGCCTCGCCGATCAGCACCTTGCCCTTGGCCACCCGGGGTGCGCCGGTAATGGTGAACTGCTGGTCTTTGGTGCCGACCTGTGCGGTCCATGCCACCTGGCCGGTGCCGGCATCGAGCGCCACCAGCCGGGCATCGACGGTGCCCAGGTACACTTTGCCATTCCACACGGCAACGCCCCGGTTGACCACGTCACAGCAGGCGTTGACGGCCCATTCCCCCGGCACCTTGGGATCGTACGCCCACAATGGTTTGCCGCTTTTCGCCTCATAAGCGTAAAGCTTGCTCCAGGCCGTCGTCACATAGATCACGCCGTCCACCTCGATCGGCGTGGATTCCTGGCCGCGGCGGGTATCGAAGTCGGCAAACCAGGCCAATCCCAACTGACCGACGTTGTCCGCGGTGATGGACTTGAGGGGACTGAAGCGCTGCTCGTTATACGTTCGCCCCGTAGACAGCCAGTCCTTGCCGTCTTTCACGGAAGCCACAATGCGCTCCCCGTCGACGGCGGCATACTTGCGGGCTGATCCGGTGGCAACGGTGTGGCTGCCGCTGCAGGCGGCAAGCAGCGTGGCACAAGCCACGATTAAGAGCGCGAACGGGCGCATCATCGGATTTCCCCCATATTTTTTATTCGACTTGTGCGCGGCCGCTGCCGCGTCCCGATACGCTACATCGACAGTAACTGACCGTGACCCGGCACGCGACCACTTTGATTAAGGAGACGCACGCCGGCACGCAGCGCATGCGGCAGGCTTGATACCACTGGAACCTTGCATAGAGTCTCGAGAGGCTCGAGCAGGTCGAGCGTATGCAAACCTCCGCATGAGATCAGCACAGCATCCGCGTGCGGCGCCGACTCAAATACCTCGATGCTGAACTTGAGCAGCCCCTCACGCGTGACATTGTGGATGTCGGCGACTCTCTCCACATTCAGGCCCCGAATCGTCAAAACATCAAAGCCCTCCTCCCGAAGGAAAATCTGCAAGCGGCGATTCACTTCGTCGTCGTAGGCGGTCGCGACGGCCAGCCGCTTGCCGCCGACACTCTTGAGCCCCTCGATCACCGCAGTACTCATTGTCACTGCCGGGCAGCCGCTTGCCGTGCTCAGGCGCTGGGTGAGTTCACGATTGAAGGCCGCACCCTGATAGAAGCTGAGAGACGTGCCCATGAGCACAATCGCTTTGGCACCCTGCAGACTCAACGCCTTCGCCGCCGGTGCGATTCGTTCGACGACCTCATCGTAGCCGTCGGGGGTCATCATTTTCAGGCCGACACTGGCCACCTCAAAGCGTATGCCCGTGGGATACATGGCGGCCGCCTCACGGGGCACCAATGGATCAACGGGCATTACGAGTCCGAGCAGCGGCTGCGAGGTGGGCATGTGCAAGTGCGCTGTGCCAATTTGCCGAAGGCTGGCGGGGTGTCTAGTTTACGAGAATTCGCGCCTCACGCGCCAGGAAGTCATTCAGGCGGCACCCTCCGGTTCGCAACCTGATTTCGGCTTGCAGTCCGCCACGACCAGCAGCGTCGCCAGGGCGCCGAAATTTCTCGGCTGCAAGCCGGTAATATCCAGAATGCGTTGGAATCGCGCGTACAGCGTGTTCGGGTGCACGCCGAGAGTCTGCGCCGCCTGAAGCACGTTCATATCCGCGCCGGCATACGCTCGCGCGGTCGCAATGAGGACGCCCCGCGCACGCTCATCTTCGGCGTAAAAGTCCTTCGCCCACGCCGGCAGCGCTCGCCGGAACTCCTGCCCGGCGAAATGAAGCAGCAGGCGCTGCAGCGAAACCTGTGAAAACAGGACCACGCGCTGTGTGACATCGGCGAGTTCAAGCGCGGACGCAGCCTCGCGATACGCGATCGGTAGATGCGATGTCGAAGGGACGTCGCTGCTGACGCCGATGAGGGCTGCGTTCCCGACGAAGTGCAGTGCCTCACTCACTCGCTGTGCGAGCGAACTGTGCGGTGCAGTCCAACCGGATACACGCCGCACGCCGGAAAACACCATCGTCACCTTGTTTGCGCGCACATCGATCAGGCGATGCGGCGCCGAGTCCGCCATGGTCTGATCGATTGCTTCGGCAAGTCGCCGCGCCCGCGCCGCATTCAGCATTTCTGATGGATCCACCGAGCGGGCGAGAGCGACGCAAAACATCTGCCGTCGGTTCGGGAAGCCTGCATCACGCATCATCCGCTCGATATGCGGGTCCGCCTCATCGCGGCCCTCGAGCAGGTCCTCCAGGAGTCTGGCGCGTTCGTCACCCGCCACATTCGCCAGCAGCAAGATGTGCGCGGAGTAAGTGCTCGCGAAGGTCGTGCTGATCGCGTCGGTGTATTCCATGGTGAAATCGACCATGGCCGCAACATCCTGCTGCGTCCCCTTCGGCGAGGACATGCCGTGAAGCGGCAGCTCACGCAGCCAGCGCGACAGGACCTTGTGACCGCTGCGATAGGCATGCAGCGTCGCCTCCAGCGGAAATCGCTGCTCCGCGCGGCGCCGCGCATGCACCCGGACGAATTGGAAATCGCCGACCACCCCGCCCCGCAGCAGCCGCAACAACTCCAGAACGTGCTCGGTTCCGTGATGCGCCGATTCCGGCAACAGATCGGGGTTCATGGATGCGGAAAACTGCGGTACATCCTGCAGGACGGCATCGCGCAGCTCCCCCGCGATCGCTTCGGCATTGTCCTGGACGCGCCGAATCGTAGCCGCCAGAAACGGCCGGCCCGCGAGGCGTCCCAGGGCGTCGCCTAGAGCTCTGGCGTGATAGTCCGACATCTTTGGATTGTAGAGTATGCCCAATCGGATGGCATTGAATACCGGTAGATTGCCCGATGTAGTGCCAAATACCCGGTGATACTCTCTACTTGAACCCGATCAAAGGAGAGATACTCATGGCGAAGTTCCTGTTCGTTTATCACGGCGGATCCCGGCCCGAAGGCAAGGAGGCCCAGGCAAAGACAATGGCCGCCTGGGGCCAATGGTTCGGCTCGATGGGCAAGGCGCTGACCGATGGGGGAAACCCGGTCGGACCCTCCTCGACCGTGCGCAGTAACGGCACCGTCGCGAAGGACGGCGGCGCAAATCCCACCAGCGGCTACAGCCTGGTGGAGGCGTTGACCCTCGAAGACGCACTGACCATTGCCAAGGGCTGTCCGCTGTTGGCTGCAGGGGGGTCAGTGGAGGTCGCGCAGGCGATGGATATGTAAGCACTCATTCTCGTGCTTAAGCTTCCTGATGGGGACCAATGTCACGGCGGCGCGCTCTTCACAGGCACCGCCGATTTTGGCGCCGATGCGGCCGTATATGGCCACCCGGTACGATAAAGATGCTGCCGCGCCATGCAGCGCCGCGGACATTGCGGGCGGCAGCGGCGCCTCTGAGCTGTTGAATTAAAAAATTCAATCACTTAGGCCATAGCCTCTCACTACTGCACTGGCGTAGTGCCACCGCATTCGTAAAACCACCTCGCGCGCTGTCGCTCGCTGTATACACCCAGAAACTGTGACAGCAAGGTACGCATTCCGAAGCGCTCACTCACTGTAAGGCGACGGCCTACAGACGGAAGCGTCGTTGCGTATAACCATGCGCCGTAGAGGGACAACATCAGTGAACCGCCAGAGCATGATCTCACCTGTCATCAGCGATGACACGATCGAACTCGAGTTGACCCCGGAGCAGTTGCAGGAACTGTCAGTTGCTGCGGAGTTGGCGGAGCCTGTTGCTCCTTCTCGGGCATCAGCGGCGGGCCCACGCGCGCGAATATCTCCGGTGCTGTGCACGCCGCAACCACTTTTCGAAACCAACCCCACGGACCATCCCCGCCGCTGGCATCAGTCATCCATTGTGAAAATGGCGGCGGCCACGATTGCCTACTTTGTGTTCGCCTGGTGGAGCGCCGGGCAGATCGCCGGCCAACCTCAGCCAGTCGCTGCGGCTGCCGCGAGGCCGACTGCCGCCATCCCGCGACCCGCTTTGATGACAAGCGCTTCGAAACCGACGGTGCAAGTCAAAAATCCATTCGATGCGACGGAAGTGTTCCAGTTTCCGGCTGGAACCAGCGATGACGAGAGCCACGATAAGGTGGCACAGATACTGATGCAGCGAGCGCGTGAGCGGCAAAGCCAGTGGGAACACATCAAGCCGGTGCCAAACCTTCGGACTGCGAGCCTCTACCGTCCACCGTAATCCGAAAACCGCGCCTGCCGCCGCGCGTTCCGTGCACTGCAGTTATCCTTCGTTATCGACGCCTACGGCTGTGGGGCGCACCAGCAACATTGCAATCAGCATTCCGATCCCGAACAGCCCCGCCCCTATCATGACTACGAAGTAACCCACCCCTCCCCAACCCTCTCCGTCATTGGTCTCCAGCGCGTGCCAGTTCCAGGCCGCGGTGCCGAAACAAACCAGCGCAATGACCCCGACGATGTTGCGCGCGAAAGGCAGGGCCCGCGCGCCACCACCCACGCCAAGAATGACGCGCAACAACAGGTACCCGATTGCGCAGCCTGCGAGCAGCGTGGCGAGCAGCAGCGACGGGCCACTGAAGAGCACGTGGTCCCGTTTGGCGGCGCGTTCGGCCGCGCAAGTACCACGGTCCTCACACGATATGTTAGTCAGCGGCGGAAAAGTCCGTGCTCGCATGTTCACGTTGAAAGGCTGCGCGCCGGCCGCATCCACGCCCACGGAATACTCAGGAAAGTAAGCGTCGGCAGCCGCAACAGACAAGGTCGCGGCGCCGCGCCCGACCGATTCGATCAGTTCGACCAGGGTGGCCGTGTCAATGACCGTGTAAAATCCGGGCCTCGCCGTTGATCTCACCTGAGCGGTCGGACATAAGGCGCCGGTACTGGCACCGCTGTGCAGGACGGAGCCAATGCCCGCCTGACACGAAATATCGATTGTCTGCGTCCCGCTCACAATGCGCACTGAAGCGCTCAGAGATCCAACGTCGTGATCACTATCGTTGCTCAGGCGGATATGCAAATACGCCTCTTTCGGGTTCCTCAACTGCGACCAAACTGCATGCCCTTCGTAACGGTATTGAACCTGTCCTCGGTAATCCTTGGGTACACTCGCGATGTCAGCGGAATCATCCAGCGAACCGCTGAAGCGGGCTAAGACACGGGTTACGAGCGCGGGATCCAGTGCGGGCGCAGTCCGTTCGACGCGCAACAGCTCATCGAGCGTCGGCGCCGTATGAGGCGGCTCGCCGAGAATCTGCGCTACCGCCATACGCTCCAAGTACGATTGCAGAAGCTTCGCGTCCGCAGGGCGATTGAGCCAGTGAAGGTCCAGCACCCTGTCCCAAAGCGCCATCGGGTCAGCGGGGATTGGCGCTTCGTAAACGCTGCGTATGAGCGGTGTATCGTCCGGCGCGGCGGTTGATACGGCGCAGAAGAGGCTGGCGGCGAGAAGGCCGACCAAGCAGCGAGCAAACATCTCGTTACGACATATGCACACCTTCATTTGCGGGAGTCACCCGTGAGATACGGCCGCAGCGCTGCATCCAGATCCTGGCTTAACCAGGCGGAGGCACGACCCTGCCGATACAGCGTCCAAGCGAGAAAGGACCCTCCCAGTATCACTTCGATGGTCCGTGCCAACCCTCGAACGTCGGTATCGGCCCGCAGATCGCCCTCACCGATGGCCTCAGCAATCAGCTGCTCATAGTGGACGCGCGCTGCCCGATGCAGCCGCAGAAGATTACGTCGCAGTGCGGAATCTGCCAGGTCGCGTTGTAGATAAGCGAGATTTCGCAAGGCGGCTCGTGGCGACTGTGCCAACTGGGCATAGGCCTGCGCACCTTCATGAATTGCCGATAACGCAGATTTGGTCCTTCGGCCGGGGGGCCCGAAGCCGATATCGAGTGTGGTCCCCGCATGGCGTGCATGAGCCTGCATCAGCTCCCGCTTGGAGCCGAAGCGTTGCACCAGGGCTCCGGCGGTAATGCCCGCTTCACGGGCGATCGCCGCGAGCGTAAGTTCCTCCGGTCCGACACGCAGCATCACGCGCACCATCGCCGCAAACACGTCGGCATCTTCGGCCTTGCGCAGCCGTGGGCTCATTCCCATTCCTTGACACAAACTAAACTCGCGTTTAGTTTAAGACACGCCGCAAGAATTGCCAATTCGATCTGATATATGGCACTGCAAAAAAGGCCGAAGAAGTCCTCGACCAAACCCCTCACCGGCCGTGTTGCACTTGTGGCCGGCGCAACCCGGGGCGCGGGCCGCGGCATCGCACGCGCGCTGGCCGAAGCCGGAGCACTCGTCTATTGCACGGGCCGCAGCATTACGGGGAGCCTTTCCGACTACGGGCGACCGGAAACCATCGATGCGACGGCGGCGATCATCGAGGCAGCCGGTGGTAAGGCCATCAGCGTTCGTGTCGATCACACCATCGAGCGGGAAGTCGCCGCGCTTTATCGGCGCATTCTGCGCAGGCACAAGCGGCTCGACATCGTGGTCGACAGCGTGGCTGGCGAGGACCCGCTGATGAAGCAGCACGGGTCCCTTTGGGAAACCAATCTGAAGAATGCCGACAGGATCTTTCGGCAGGGCCTGGTGTCGCGCATCATCACGGCAAAATACGCCGCGCGCGCCATGATCCCGGCCAAGAGCGGCCTCATCGTCGTCATGACGGAGAACGACATCATCGGTGCGGCCGCAAATCCAATGGCGCACCTGGTGAAGACCGCCCAGAAAACCCTTCCCTTGGGTTGGGCGGTGGAGCTTGAAGAACATGGCGTCTCGGTCGTTTCTCTCACACCAGGTTTCCTGCGGTCGGAATCCGTACTCGATTACTTTGCGGTGACAGAAGACAACTGGCGCGAGGCCGGAAGCAAGGACGCGAACTTCCTGGCATCCGAATCTCCGTTATTCGTCGGACGGGCCGTCGCTTCGCTGGCGGCAGATCCGAAGGTTCACGAGCGCACGGGCATGCTCTTCAGTTCCTGGGAACTCGCACGTGACTACGGATTCACAGACTACGATGGCCGTCGTCCCGACTGGGGCCGTCACCCCATCGACTTCACGGTCCTGCCACCGGCATGGATTCAGTACATCCGCACGAGTACGAGCCTGGAACTCAAATGGCTCACGACTCTGGCGGCCCGTGCCCGGAAATTGTGCGCGAAGATCCCGGCATGACAAACGATGTACGCCGAACTGCAATGGTCGGCGCCGCCGAGCACGGCAACTCGGTGGTGCTCGTCGCCTTGGCACCGGGTGGCCAATTGCTTGATCGACGACGGATCGATCTGACCGATGGGCTGCCTACCCACCCCTATCACCATGAAGGCTCCTGGGCGGTGGGTCGGTACCTCGGCAGCTCATGGGCGCGGCCGGTTTCGCTCGAAGCCGCCGTGGCGTTGATCGAGCGCGTGCACGCTGCTGCCCTGTGCGGCGCACAGGAGGGCCTTGAAGCACTGGCGATGAGCGTGCCTGTGCCGATTGCAGGCATATCGATCCGTACCTGCGCCGGGCTTCCGCCGACCATCCAAGAGCGCATCACTGACACTCGCGCGAATACCCACGCCGACTCCGTCATGTATCGCGAGGCGCTGGCGACAGCGGCCAAGGCGCGCGGATGGTCGGTGCATTGGTACGACCGCGAGCGGGTGTCCGATGCGGCGCAGGCGGCACTCGGCGGCGAGGATCTGGACACCTTTCTGCGCACCACGGGGCAAAGGATCGGCCCGCCCTGGCAGGCCAAACATAAGCTGGCAGTGGCGGCGGCGCTCGCCGCGACAGTCGTTTGAGTGCACCGCGATCGGGTGCATGCAGGCATATGACTTTTTCCGCCACGCCCCAGCCGATATATGGAATAGAATACAGCGCATCGATCAGGGGGTACGGTATGAGAATAATCCACAAGGCACTTCTGACCTGCGCAGTAGCAACCACGTGTGGTTGCGCCGGGTTGTCCCAGCAGTCAAATGCGTCCGATACGGGATCGACCGTTCGCGCCACTGCAAGCGCGCACGACTGGCCGACTTTTGGCGGCAGCAATACGCGAACCAATGCCAACATGGCGCCGACGAAGATCACCGCGGCCAATGTGGGTTCCATGGTTCGCCAGCAGGTGAGGATCTCCGCACCCATCGATGCCGGTCTTATCTATCTGAGTGCCGTAAAGGTCAACGGTGCGTCTCATGACGTATTCTTCGGCACCACCAATGTGGGCAGGACCGTCGCGATTGACGCCAACGATGGCAAGGTGCTGTGGGAGTATGCGGCGCCCGGTTTTGATGAAGCCGCTGCGGCCACGGGAGTACCCACCGGCTCGCGCGGTCTGATCGTCAAGCAGATCACCAATTCGACACCGGTCGCGGACACCAACCGGCAGTACATCTATGCGGCGTCCGCGGATGGCAAGGTCACCAAAATCTCCATCGCCGATGGCAAGGCGGTGTGGAGCACTGCGGTGACCAGGAAGCCGATCCTGGAGAAGCTGGATTCGCCATTGTCGTTCGTCCATGGGAACGTCCTGGTGTCCACCGCCGGCTATGTGGGTGATACGCCCCCGTACCAGGGGCACATCGCGGTGCTCGATGCGAAGTCCGGGGCGATACGCAAGGTGTGGAATTCGCTCTGCAGCGATCGCGCCGAACTGCTGGAACCGGACTCGTGCGCCCAGACCCAGTCCGCCATCTGGGGACGTGCCGGAATCGTCGTAGATCCAGGCACGGGCAACCTGCTGTTCGCCACCGGCAACGGACCGTGGGACGGCAAGACTGCCTGGGGCGATGCACTGATCATGCTGGACCCCAGTGCATCGAAGATACTGGGCAACTGGACGACCACGAACAACGAGGAGCTGAACAAGAAGGATCAGGACGTAGGCTCCACCTCTCCGGTGCTGCTGGGCGATGGTTATATTGCCCAGGGCGGAAAAGACGGGACGATGCGGCTCCTGACCATGAACGTGATCAAGGGCTCAGCGCCGCATCAGGGCGGTGAGCTGCAGGTGGCGGAAGTACCTGGCAAAACGCAGCTGCTGTCCGCTTCCGCAACCGCCAAAATCGACGGCACGACGTACCTGTTCGCCTCTACCGGTCGCGGGGGCACGACGGCATGGACCTTCGGCGCGGACCACAAACTGAAGGAAGCCTGGAAGAGCAAGAGCGGCGGCAACTCACCGTTCTATGCGGGCGGATTGCTGTACATCTATGATCCGGCCCCGCGAGGCTCAAAATTGCACGTCTTCGATGCGGTCACCGGCAACCTGGTTGCTGATCTTGAGGCCGGCAGCGGACACTGGAACAGCCCTATCGTTGTGGACAATCGCATCGCGATGCCTGAAGGGGCGATCAGCGGATTTGGCTTTGCCGGCGGACGACGCCCCGGTCCGCCCGGCGCAGCGGCGGCGGCACCTCCGCCACCGGCTCCCCCGCAGGGACTGCAGCCTGGAATCGTCGATATCTGGCGCCTGCCCTGACCTAAATCCCCGTCAGGCGCGAAACTCGGTTTCGCGCCTGACGCCCGGTGTGCGGCGGTAAGAGCGCTATTTCGCGGTGCCGGCCAGCGACTTGAAGTAGGCGATGACGTTATCGCGGTCCTTCTTCACCGGAATAGGCAGCGCCATTGTAGTGCCGGGCACCGTCGCCCCCGGATCCGTCAGGAAGCGATCCAGTGTTTCCTGGTTCCAGGTGAGTTTCGAATCCTCCAGCGCCTTGCTGTAAAGAAACCGGGCGTCCCCGGCTCCCGCCGGTCGCCCGAACAGCCCGATCAGGCTGGGACCTATTTCCCCACCGCCATCGCCGGGCTCGGCACTGTGACACTGCTTACACGTTTGAGTGAAGTAAGCCTTGCCGGCGGCTGGGTCGCCCGGGTCAGCCGCATAGGCGACGCCAATCGCAAGCAGAATCACTGGCACGGTGAACATGCGAACCGACATGAGGTTTCCTTGGAAGTTACAGCGAGATTCACAGCGTTATAGCCTCAAAGACACGTCGCTGCCAAGACACAAGAGTAATGACGGTTTCTCTCTATATTTCGCAGCGGAACCGGTCGTCCCCATCGGCTCGGACGCCAGCGAAGTGATAAGAAGGAACCGTCCGTATTCGATGATGGCTCAGTGCCACCGGTTGTCACGGGTGAGGTTATAAAGCCCCGCTGCTACAGACTCCGGTTAGTCTGCATCTCCATTTCAAGCCCTTTTGTCAACTCTTCAAATCGCGTATTTCCCGTGAGCGGAAGCGAAAACAGCGGGTCGCGCGCAATGACCGCCGGCCCGATGCTCGGTACGCCCCGGGAGAGCTTCTCCAGCAGCTCAAGGGAACCATCGTAGTCACCCGCCCACGCGAGCGTGATGGCAGCAACGTGTTGCCGAAAGATCTCCATGTGCCGGTTTTTCAGCGGAGCGGGCGACTCCGCGAACGAGGCCCGAACAGCCGCCACGGCGCCGGCGGAGTCGCCCATGAAGACGTGGCCTTCGCCCTCGAGGATGCGCAGATGCCACTTATTCCAACGAGTCACCTGCTGGCTTGCTACGAACTCAAGGATCTTGCGGCCGTTCTCCGCAGCAGCGGCGGTGTCTCCTCGCAGCATCTCGTTCCAGCCCCGAACGACGGCTACCGGCATACGGCCCACCCCCGGCATTGCCCCCGTAAGCAAAGGAACTCGAATCGACTCGACAGCAACTTCGTCGAGCAAATCCCTGATCTCGTCATACCGGTGCTCGACGCGCATCAGGCCTAATTCGGACAGGAGCTGCGAGAGGCGCTCTTCGTCCAGATGGGCGAGCTGCAATGAGTCTTTCATTTGCACAAACGACGGCCGCGGGAAATCGATCGCGCCCGTCATTGGGTACATCCAATTACCCGGAACCCGGTTTGGCGGGCTCACTCTCCTGAGTGTATTAATCAATTCCAGCGCCTCTCGGCTACGACGCTCGACGAGCAGGTTCGTAAGCTTGATTCTCAACATTCGCTGATTCTCGGGGTCAAGCGCCAGGAAGCGATCGTAGATTTCATCGCTCTCCCTGAATCGTCCGAGCGTCATGAGTATCATTGCCTTAGTCTGCAGGACATCAGGATCATCAGGCGCACTGTCCGCGAGACGCAGTCCACGTTCGGGGTCCTGCTCGACCAGTGCGGCATAGGCGCTACGCACATCCAATCCGATTCGATCGTTGCCCGAAAGCCGGCGCGCGGTCTCAAGATCCTTACGCACAGCAGCGAGCAAATCGCTACTGACGTCCAGGTTGCTCACAAAGTAATCGAGGTTGGTCCGCGCCCGTACCACATACGCCGGTACCAAAGACGGATCGATCGCCAGCGCTCTGCCGAGCAGGTCGAGGACGCGCTGCCGCGGTTCAGCTCCTTCGTTCGGCGATATCTCAGGTTGTCTTGCCGTCGCGGCCAGATAAAGGTCATACGCGACCGGCGGAATGCTTTGACTCAATGAGCTTGGCCGGTTCGCGAAGTGCCAGATGATTAGCAACGCGGTGCAAAGCAGCATCCCCGCTGCAGCGACCGCAACTATAAGTGAGCGCCGCGGCGCGTCATGCCGTTTGTCGGCGGTTACCCCAGCGGGCGCGGCGAGAACCGCGGCCGATCCGCCATCCACGCCAGGACTGCCGGAATTTTCGGCCTTAGGCGTCGGCTGCGGAAGTTCGACCCGGCCGATGAAGCGGTAGCCCTTGCGCGGCAGCGTCTCGATATAACGCGGTTCGGTCGGGTGATCCCCCAGCGAAAGACGCAACTTCCGAACGGCAGTGTTGAGGCCAGTATCGAAGTCGACGACGCCTTTCGGCCAGAGCCGGCCTATTAGCTGCTCGCGTGTTACGAGTTCGCCGGGCTTGGCGAGCAGCTCATCGAGAATCTGTAACGGCTGCTCCTGCAGACGCTGTCTGATGCCTTGCTTCCAAAGATCGCCCGTAATGCGATCCAAGGTCCAGCCATCGAAGCTAAGGCACCTCGACTGCACGGCAACGGTGAGCGGTTCTGCGATCGGATCCATGCTCATTTCGGCAATTCAGAAACAAATCAGACGCGGCTCAGGGCCCGCAACTGGTATGCCGAAGCCCCGAGCGGCAGTCTAACAGCTCCCCAAGGGATTCAGGTGAGGTCCTGCCATGACTGAGATGACTGTCGTTCAACTTCCCGGTCAGACCAAAGAAGTCATTACCAGCCGACGACGGAGCCGCTTCTTCATGCTGACATCGGTGCTGATGTTATTGATCGTTCTTCTGGGCTTCTCCCCCACCTTCTATCTGCGAAATTTCTTTCCGGCGCGCCCGATTCCGCCCTACCTGTATTTGCATGGACTGGTAATGACAGCATGGTATGTTCTGTTCATAGGCCAAGCGAGCTTGATTGGCTTCAATCGTCAGGACTTGCATCGGCGCCTTGGAATTGCAGGTCTGGTCCTGGCCGTAGCCGTGGCCGTAGTCGGGCTCTTCGTCAACATGCACCTGCGGTCCCGCGTGCAGGCGTCTGGTATCGCAATGACGCCACCGTTGGAAGGCTTCCTCAACGCCATTGCGCTGGTAGGACTGTTTCTGCTCGGCGGGTTTTCGCTCTTTATAGCAGCTGCGATATTCTTCCGTCGACGTGCAGAAGCACACCGCCGCCTCATGTTTCTGGCCATGCTCAGCACATTGCCTCCGGCGATTGGTCCGGGACGATGGATCGGCAGAACGCTCCTACCGCTGCTCCCGCCCTGGCCTGGATTCATTACGCTGGTAACGCTGGCCTTTCTAATCGCACTTGGCATTCACGATATTTGGTCACGCCGGGGCATTCATCCCATCACACTCTGGGGCGGAGCGTTTCTCGTCTGTCTTGAACTAATTCCCAACGAGCTGACCGGCAACATGATTACGATCGGACCCCCGTGACACCAGGCCGCGCCTGTATCGGGGATGACTCACTTTCGGTCATTCAGGGAAGCAATGAAGATGAAAACGAATCGTCGTCAGTTTCTGGCCGCATCGACCGCGGGCGCGCTGGGAGTTGCCGCCTGGCAACTCCCAGCTGCGGCACTATCGGAAGGGTCCAGAACATTCCATCGACAGGTGGGTGTTATCCGCTGGTACTGTGAACTGAGGGGTCGCGGTCCAGCGATTGTCCTCATCCCTTCAGGTGAAGGCGACTGCGGCTCTTTCGAAAAGGTAGCCATCACGCTTGCCTCCGAGTTCACGGTGCTCTCGATCGACATGCCGGGTTTCTCGCGTTCAAGCGATCCGCCGAATTTTGATCACTATTCGATCAGTCAAGGCGCGGCTGAAATCGCAGCTCTGGTGCGAGCACTCGGATTGACGCCGGCCACTTTTTACGGTTGCAGCTCGGGAGGTCAATTCGCTCTGCGCTTGGCTGCCGAGCATCCAGAAGTGGTCCGCAAGGTGATCGTCCATGAAGTCGCACCGGCCATGCCGGCTCTGTCCTTTCCGGCGCAGGCCACTGATGAGGCGATCATCCATGCTTGCCGAGAGATGTTTCGCAACTTGCTGAATGAAAACGCCGCAGCATGGGATGCGCTACCACCGGAATTTCATCATCGTCTCGATCGCAACTACGTCACCTGGGTACGCCGCTATCTCCCAATTCCAGACATGCGCATGCCTACCCCGCAGGAGTTGCGACAGCGACCTGTGACGTGGACGATAGGTGGACTGACCCCGGCAGTGGGCTTCTTCAATAACGTTCAGGCCGCATTCGCCGGAGGCATTCAGATCGGCTTGTTGATGTGCAAACACTTTCCACAGGTCAGCATCCCGGATGCTTTGGCACATCACATCGCGGTCGCGGCTCGCGCCTGACGAATTACTCTTTTTGGGGGAACTGCCGATCGTTCTCGACCAACTGTTCGACGAGCCGATCAGCCGGCAGGGGCTTGCCCAGAAAGTGTCCCTGCAAGTAGTCGCATCCAAGCTCGCAAAGCGTCTTGTATTGTTCTGCCGTCTCGACGCCTTCGGCGACGACGGTCATGCCGATCGCATGTGCCAGCGTGATGACGGTGGACACCAAGGTCGGACCCAGCGAGTCGTTTGACAGGCGTGCGGTGAATGTTCTGTCTATCTTCAGGGTATCGATGGGCAGATCGGAGAGACGGCTCAGGGAGGAATACCCTGTTCCAAAGTCATCGATCGCAATCCGCACCCCAACCTCTCGCAGGGCTTTGAGCTCACGGACCACATCATCACCATCATCAAGCAACGCGCCTTCGGTAATCTCGATATCGAGGCTACCCGCACCACAGGCATGATTGAGCTCCAGGAATCTCTTGGCGAAGTGCGGGTAGCGCAGCTCACGTGGCGAGATGTTTACGGCAATGCGAATGTTCGGCACTCCGAGCTGCCGCCAGCGCTGGACGTCCTCGGCGGCCTGCTGGACCACCCAGTCTCCGACTACCGCAATCAATCCCGTCGATTCGAGCACGGGCAGAAATGCCGCCGGGCTGATGAGTCCCTCTTCGGGATCGCGCCAGCGGATCAGCCCTTCGACGCACTCTATGCGGCCGTTCTTGGCATTGAACTCCGGCTGATAGTGCAGTTCGAATTCTTTGCGCTCGATCGCGATGCGCAGCTTGTGTTCCAGCGCCAGTCGCCCGATGCGCTCCGACCGATGAACGTTACTGTAATGCACCAGGCGTCGATCGCTGGCACGGGCATCGCCGAGTGCCGCTTCGGCGTTCTGCACCAAAACATCCGCACTTTCGCCGTCCTGTGGGCCAAGCGCGACGCCGGACTTGACGATTACCGGGATCGATCGCAGCTCGACGTCAAACGGTCGGCTGAAAATGGCGCCGAGACGGTCCTGCAGGGTCGGCACCGGGCCTGCCGGATCGGACTCCGTGCCCAGTGCAATCGCAAAAGTGCCACCGCCCAGGTGCGCCACGCATTCGGTGTCGTTGAATCCGCGCCGCAATCGCTCCGACACGAGTTGCAACAGCCGATCGCCGATGTGCCGGCCAAATGAGTCATTGATGGCACTGAGATTTTCGATATCGAACACGGCCGCCACATAGCGCGCGGCGCCCCGTGAGCGCGCGATCAGCCGGTCAAGGCGATCACAGAACAGACGGCGCTTCGCCAGCCCGGTATTCGGGTCGAAATACGCCAAGAAGCGCACTTCATTGTCTTTTTGCAGAAATTGCAGCGCGAAGGACAGGTTGGCGGCAACTTCCTGCAGCATGGCCAACTCCTCTTCCACCAATGCAGTGGAGTCCGACGCCACCAGGATCAATGTCCCCCATGCTGTATCCTCCAGGAACAGCGGCAGAGTCACGGCGCGACGGCCATTGCTGCGGCGGAGCACGAATTTGAGCGCATCGGCAGCATCGAGGCTCATGCTGTCATCGCAAACCACGAACTTACCTTTAGCCAGAACCTGACCAACGATGCTCGCATCGCTGGGCGCTGAACCGGCCGCGGTCCGCAGACGCTCTACGGTATCGCGCTCAAGCCCATTGGCCGCCACGACGTCGAGTCCGGGGCCGTCGGCCTTCTTGAGCAATGCCACGGCGATCGCGTACCCACCGACCAGGACGCCCAGACGACAAGCCTCGTTGAACAGCGCCGCGCGATCCCGGATGCGTATGACTGCCCCATTGATACCGCTCAACATCCGCAGAACGCGAGTCAGGCGTGCGATCTGCACTTCCTGACGTTTGCGATCCGCACGGGATTCCGTATCGCCCAATGCCCGCGTGATCGCCGGCACCAGGCGTGCCAGGTTGTGCTTCAGGACATAGTCCAAGGCGCCGCGCTGCAGGGCGTCGATGGCGCGCTCTTCGCCGATCGTTCCGGACACGAAAATGAACGGCAGGTCCGTGGCCGCCTCGCGGACAATTTTCAGCGCTGACAGCCCGTCAAAGCCCGGCAGCGTGAAATCTGACAGCACGACATCCGGCTGAAAATGGGCCAGCTCGCTTCGCAGTTGTAATTCGCTGTCGATGCAGCGCCATTGCGCGACAACGCCCGCTTCGCGAACCTGTCGCATGATGAGCTCTGCATCGATCTGGGCATCCTCGATCAGGAGGACGCGAACTTCACGCTGAAGAACCCGCGGTAGTTTTCTTATTTCAGAGGACACGACTTCCTGTCGATGTTGTTGGTGTCGCCCAAACACCGACCCTGTTAAGTCAAGATCGCGCGATCCGTATTGCCCAGATCAAATTCACGATCCCCGAGTGTCACACACATTACCATCCGAGGCTCCTTCTCCCCAATGCGTCCCGTCTTGCGCGCGAACTCGAATGCGTGATCCATGTCGCAATTTGCAAGGATTACACAGCGCGGATCGAGATCTATAAAATACCGGATTTTCCTCTTGGCGGTATTGACCTGACCGCGGCTTCAGGCGCTAACGGTCTTATGACGCCCGCGCAGATACTGCACCACCGGGACGCATCGGTGTGTTCTGTCCCGCAGCCAGCCACCACTCGCCCTGGTGACGAACGAGCACGTACATCGCCATTTCGGAGAAGGCCTGGTGAGGATCCGATGTCGGCGCTAACGGCTCCCCGCTGCTGCTGAGCGCGAGCCTGGCGATGTGCGCGACGATTACGTCTTCGCTTAGCGGAAGGATGTTCTGAATGGCATATCGGAAAGCGGGGCCCGTCCTTGGCTGCTGCTGGAAATGGACATGAATGGGATGCAGCTTGTCGTAGCCGCGCACGAGCGCACCATAAGGACTGCCCCAGATCACGTCGGCGGCAAACTGATGATTCAATATTTCCGCGTCACGCCGCTCATAACCTGCTTGCAGCCCAGCGGCAAACGCCGCAACCGCCGCCTCGGCATCAGCGCTCACAATCCCAATCGTAGGATGCATTTTCACGGTTATATTTCCGGCGGACCGGCCCCTCGCCTCCAGGTATTCGGGAGAGTAGCATTCGCGGGCCACTTCGCTAGTAGGAGGCAACCGTGACTTCAGTCAAAAGCGCCGTCGTCACCGGTGCCAACAAAGGGATCGGACGAGAAGTTGCACGGCGACTGGCAATCGACGGGTTCAAGGTTTGGCTCGGCGCCCGGGATGCCGACAGGGGCGCCGGGGCAGCGAGAGAGTTGCACGCTGAGGGCCTGGATGTTGAGTGTCTGGAAATCGACGTTACGAGCGATGAAAGCGTGGTGGCAGCGGCCAGGACGGTCTGGAGCGAGCGATCACAGCTCGACGTCCTCGTGAACAATGCGGGCATCGCCGTCAACTACGATCGCCCGCCTAGCGAACAGTCGATGGCCGACATCACGGCGACCTACGAAGTCAATGTCTTCGGTCCCATCCGCACCACCCAGACGTTTCTGCCGCTGCTGCTCGCGGCACCCGTCGCGCGCATCGTCATGGTCAGCAGTCACAGTGGATCGATTACACGCGCTGCGGATGCCTCCAAGCCGACATACTCCACCAACATGATGGGGTACGGCAGCTCCAAAGCCGCGCTGAATGCAATCACCGTATCGTTCGCCAAGGAGCTCGCTCACCGCGGCGTGCGAGTGAATGCGGCAGCTCCGGGCTATACGGCCACCGATCTTAATGGGCACCAGGGACCTCGGTCGGTGCAACAGGCAGCGGAGATCATCGTGCGTCTGGCCAAGCTAGATGCACAGGGCCCGACGGGAGGCTACTTCGACGATCAAGGCCCGGTTCCCTGGTGACACCGCTTCCGACTGGATCAGATTCGCGGGATTGCCGACCAATACCGGTATTTGCCAGCCCACGAGACTATGGTCTGTCGGCTAGCAGGGCTATCGGGATTCAAGTTGACGCTGTTGAAAAGGGTTTCGCGGGGCGCGTCAGGCTCGCTGCTGTATCGCGTCGCCGCCATCGCGGCGATGGGTCTTGCGCTCTCGGCCTGCGGTAGCTCCGATTCCGGTCGAGCCTCCACGTATAGTCTCGGCGGAACGATCAGTGGCCCGACGGCCGCCGGGCTAGTGCTCGTCGACAATGGCGAAACCCTGCCGGTCACCGCCGGTGCCGGCACCTTCGCATTCGCCACGCGGTTCACAACCGCCATGGCCTACGCGGTAACGGTGCAGAACAGCCCGCCCGGACTCACCTGCAGTGTCGCCGCCGGCACCGGCACGTTCGGAACGGCGAGTATCAACAATGTGGTCGTCACCTGCTCGGACGAAGCCTATTCGATCGGCGGCGCCATCCGCGGCTTGAATGGGGCGGATCTGGTACTGGCCAATGGTACCGACACGGTGTCCGTGTCTTCCGGCTCCACGTCCTTCATGATGTCAGCGCCGGTTGCCTATACCAGCAGTTACGCGATCACGGTTGCGGCCCAGCCCCAGGGTGTATCGTGCTCCGTGCAGAACGGAACGGGGACCATGGGCGCCGCGGCCGTGACCAATGTAGCGGTAATCTGTTCGGATCAACCCTACACGCTCGGAGGCACGGTCAACGGTTTGACCGTTGCCGGCCTCGTGCTGGCGAACGGCAGCGATACCTTGCCGGTGCCGGCTGGTGCGCCCACTTTCACGCTTCCTACCGCCGTCGCCTTCTCCAGCAACTATGCAGTAACGGTGGCGTCCCAACCTGCCGGCCTGACCTGCTCGGTGAGCAATGGCTCGGGCCCGATGCCGGCCGTGAACGTCGGTACGGTGGCGGTCGTCTGCGCCAGCAACGCCTACATGCTCAGCGGCTCCATAAACGGATTGGCGAATACGGGGCTGACTCTGACGGATGGCACTGACACGGCAAACATTCCCGCCAATGGCACAAGTTTCACGTTTCCTACGGCCGTAGCCTTCGGGAGCACCTACCACGTCACCGTCCAATCGCAGCCCGCGAATTCGTTATGCACGGTGAGTAACGCGACGGCTTCGATGCCGGCCGGTAATGTGAGCAGCATTGCGGTGACTTGTGCGGTCACCGCCTACACCCTCGGTGGTTCCATCGGGGCAGGCACCTTGACCGCAACCGGCCTGGTGCTGACTGACGGCACGGACAATTTGGCGGTTGCCGCCAATGCCAGTGTCTTCTCGATGCCCACCGGGGTGACGATCGGCGCGCCGTATTCGGTCACCATCGCGGCGCAACCTGCCGGGCTGGTGTGCACCGTGACTAACGGTTCGGGCACCATGCCATCTGCGGATTTCAACGGCGTGCAGGTAAGCTGCACCGCGCGTGAATGGACGTGGGTGGCCGGATCCAACAGCGTCCTCAGTGCGGCCAGTGTGTACGGCACGCGAGGAGTTCCCGCCGCGGGCAATACCCCGGGCCAGCGCGACAGCCAGATGAACTGGACCGATCACAGTGGCCGCCTGTGGCTGTTCGGTGGATCGGACCAGGGCCTGTCTCCGGGCGATCTTGACGATCTGTGGATGTATGACCCTGCCACCGGGCTATGGACCTGGGAAAACGGCTCCAGCAGCGGTGGCGATCCAGGCAGTTATGGCACGAAGGGCGTCGCGGCGGCGGGTAACTCACCTCCCTCGCGACACTCCGGGGTGACATGGGTCGATTCCTCAGGGCATCTGTGGCTCTTCGGCGGTTTCAACGACACCAACCTCCCAGGCTGCCTCAACGATCTGTGGATGTATGACATCGCCGCGAACGAGTGGACCTGGGTTGGCGGCCCGGCCGTGGCCGATGACCCGGGCTCGGCAGGCGCTCAAGGCGTCGCCGCGCCCGGCAACTTACCGTCCTCCCGCGTCGGTGCCATGGCTTGGAGCGACGGCGCGGGTCACTTCTGGCTGTATGGCGGCAACATCCCGGGCGGGGGTGGGCTCACCGCAAACGACCTGTGGATGTACGACCCGTTGTCGGGGCTGTGGACCTGGGTCAGCGGTTCGACCGCGGCAACCGGCGACGTCACGGCGGTCTTCGGCACTCAGGGTGTCGCCGCGGCGGGCAATACGCCCGGCGCGCGTCAGGGCGCCGCGACCTGGGCCGATAATTCCGGTCATCTGTGGCTGTTTGGCGGCAGCGTCTATGACTCGAGCCTGCAGACGGGTCTCTTCGGCGATCTGTGGTCGTACGACATCGCGTCGAATCAATGGACCTGGATCGGCGGGACTGACACCACCAACGCGACCGGAACGAACGGGAGCCTGGGAATTGCAGCCACGGGCAACACCCCCGGCGGACGTACGGAGATGGGGTTCTGGACAGACCATTCAGGCCGTTTCTGGCTGTTCGGTGGATCGGGCTATGGGCCGGACACCGCGGCCGGCGGGGGGTGGCTCAGCGATCTGTGGATGTTCGATCCCACCGCCCGGCAGTGGACATGGGTAGACGGGCCGAGTGATCCGAGCAACGACCCCGCAACCTACGGAACCCAAGGGACAGCGGCGGCCAACAACGTGCCCGGCGGGCGCGTACTTCCGGTCGGCTGGGTCGACAGCAACGGCAGATTCTGGATGTTCGGTGGCTATGGCGCCGATACCAACGGCTATCACTTCGACTTGAACGATCTGTGGAAATTCTAATTGGGCGGCGGCGCCACCCAGCCCATGATGGGCACCGAACTGATGGAGTTCTTCGGGCTGCCTTGAATCACCCGATCGCTGTAGGACACGTATACGAGTACGTTCCTGCCGCGATCAAAGAAACGCACCACGTGCAATTGCTTGAATAGCAGGCTGCGCCGCTCGTCGAACACGCTCTCACCATCCTGCAGATTGCCCTTGATGTGGATCGCGCCGATCTGGCGGCAGGCGATACTGACATCGCTCGTATCCTCTGCCAGGCGCAGGCCGCCTTTGATCCCGCCGGTTACGGCCCGGCTAATGTGGCAGGCCACACCTTGCACTTTCGGGTCATCGAACCCGTCCACCGCGATTCGATCGTCGGGCCCCAACAAGCGAAATCGGGTGCTGACCTGGCCTGTGGTACCCCGTTCCGGCCGGCTCCACACCCACACTGCGAGGGCAAGCACCAGCAGCACGGCCAATACTCCAACTACGCGCACAACTTTTTGCATAAATCACTCACCTGGGGGCCGCAGCGCGGCGGGCATCCGCTTCAGACAAGAAATCGCTCCGGGAACGGCGCTGAACCCGGCGCCAGGCCGCCCACACATTCCCGGCCAGGGCTCCCGCGAAGAGAAAATAGACGACGCCGAATCTCTCGAATACGGCATAGCTGACCACGGCCACGATGATTCCACAGATCCACTGTTCCCGATACTTGGCCGGTGAGGTCGGTGGGTCGGTAAGAATGATGAGCGCGAAATACAGCACGGCCTCGATGTCCGGTGATCGAAAAATCTCCGCAACCTTGCGCGGATCACCCAGATATGCGGTTATCGTAAATAAGAAGAAGTACGCTCCCAAGAAGGACAGGACCAGCGGCATTTTATTCACCCGGTCCGCGATGTAGATTCCGCCGACGAGCAAGACCGCGCGCGGCCACAGCGCCGACACATCAGGAAGCGCCCCCCACCAGCTTTGTCCCATCGGTAGCACATAGATCACCGTCACCAGAGCAAAAGCCGCCGGATTGAACACATTCGCCGAGCGCGTGCGGAACGCGTACTTGCTCAGCACCGCGACCACCGATGCCACCACAGGGATATACCAGTGCTCCTGCGCGCGCACTACCATCGCGATGATCATGGCGGTGAGCACGGCGCCGCTCGGAAACTGCCACACATTCCTGCGCAGCCTGAGGATGAACAGGTCCACGGCCCCCGCAATCAAGGCCGCGCACCCCATGTTGAGTACGGCCGCCTCACCCCCCTGTCCAGGTGCCGCGATGGCCGTCAGGCACGCCAGCATGATCAGGAGCAATCCCTTCGGCGTCCTGAAGAAGCGGATCACGCTATGCATGGCACAGGCCCGGCGTGCGGAACAGTCTTAGACCCGTGGTGACGATGAGACCCTCGACTCCCATGCGTGTCAGCAGCGAAATGCTTTCTTCTGGCTCAAGGACGAACGCGGCCGTCGCGAGCGCGTCCGCGAGCATGGCGCTGGGTGCGACGACGGTGGCACTGGCAACCCCGCGCGCCGCCTCTCCGCGGCGCGGATCCAGGATGTGCCGCCCGCGCTCATAGTCACCCGATGTGCACACCGCCCGGTCCGAAATGTCGAAACGGTCGACCAGTTCGTCGCGGACGCGGGGATGGCGGATGCCGGTGGACCAGGGATCACCTTGTGGATTGCAGCCACCAAGGTAGAGATCACCGCCGGCATCGATGGCGAAGTTCTGGAATGGTCGCAGCTCGCGCGCCGCGGCGTCGACGGCCAGCCCCTTGGCCACCGCGCCCAGGTCCAGCGTCAGCGGGCGTCGCAGCAGAATCGTGCAGTCATCCTCGCCGATTTCGACGTCGCGGAAAGTGGCACCCGCGTCAGACCCTGGCGCCTCGCTGACCTCGCGAGTCAGGTAGTGGCGGTTGAATCCGCGCGCGGCCATGCGCGCCCCGACGGTTGGATCGAAGGCGCCGTCGGTTTCCTCAGCCACCATCAGCGCGAAGCGCACCGCCTCGAACAGAATCGCACTGACGGGCGTGCGCCTGCCGGCCTGCAGCTGGCGCAGTTCGCTCGCCGCATCGAAACGGGAGCAATGAGCCTCCACCAGGTGGAACCATTCGAAAGCCCGCTCCATGGCGGGATCTGGCGCGTCCACCTCGATCGACACAACGGTTCCCATGACGGCTTCGGCACGGATCACTTGGGAATCGGTGCCTCGCCGGAAGCCGGCTCGCGGGCATACATGAGTGCTTCCACCAGCGCGTCGTAATAGGCGTCGGAACTCTCGGTGGCATGCGACATATAGTCGACGTCAGGACTTTGGCGCACGACGGGCTGATGGATGAGCGGGTCGATCACGCTGCACGGATAGCGCGTGTCGCACGTCAGGATGCCCGACTCCACGATGCGGCCATCCTTGATGACCACGCGCGCTTCGATGTTGCCGTGAGGGGAATAGCCAAGGCCGCTGAAGGTGCCATCGCGCCACTTCACCGCGACAGCGGGGGCCGGTTCGCGATCGATGGGTACGGGGCTCGCGGCCGTCGACTCCGCGGTGGGCAAAGGCACGGGCGCTATCGACGGCACGGCAGGCGGCGACGGCGGACCCGCCACATCCGGCAGTGGTGGCGCTGAGGCAGCCGCAATCACCGCAGCAGCCGGGACAGTGGCGCGCTTCGATTTGCGGACCGCAGACGGGCGCTCTGGGGCGGACGGCATAGGCATCGGCTCCGCACTGGCAGCCGAGGCTTGCTGTTCAGGAGGCGGTTGCGAGACGACCGCCTCGATCGCGGGGGCCTTGGGATCGATGACAGCCCTGCTTTGCATCCGGGCCACCGATCTGCGCTCCTTGGTGTGAGCCTCGAACTGCCGAGCCGCATCGCGAGTACGTAAATATCCAGCGGTATAAACGGCCAACACGGCGGCGCAGCTCGCCGCCACCAAATCGTTTGAAACTTTCCCCTTACGGCGACCCCTGCGCATGAGGCTGATTGTACGTGGACACAGCTCCCCGCCGAACAAAAATGGGCGGTAGCCGGCGGCGGTTGCAAATCCATTGTACCCGTTGTACCATTGGTGCACCTGGTACATATGAGCGCACCCGATGGAAATCACCATCGATATCGACAACCCCATGCCTCAGTTCGAGCAGCTGATTGAACAAGTCAAGGCTGCGGTCACCGCCGGCGTTCTGAAATCGGGCGACGCGCTGCCTTCGATCCGCCAGCTCGCCAACGATCTGGACCTCAATAGCAAGACCGTGGCGAAGGCGTACAAGCTGCTGGAACGCGACTCGATCATCGAAACCAAGGGCTACCGCGGTACCTATGTCCATCCCAAAGCCAAGACGAACTGCAAGTTCAATCTGCAGGAGTGGACCTTGCGCAAGCTCAACGAGGCGATCGGCGAGCTGCGCGAGGCGGGTGTAACCGATTCCGAAATCCGAAATGCGTTCGTCGGCGCCATCAGCCGGCAACCACCGGTTAAGTGAGGTGCCGTCATGATTGAAACGAATGCCTTCCTGGCGACGTTCGCGATTCAGATACTGGCCGGGTCAGCGCTGTGTCCCGCCTTGTTCATCAGACGCGTTCGAGCCGATGCGCTGAGCTTTCCCACCGAACGCTTCGCGGAACTGTTCCCCGGCGTTGACAAAATCGCCTCTACTGAGCGCTTTGTCACCCGATACCGCGCGCAGAACGCGGTCATCACCGTGCTCGGCTTGTTGTTGCTGGGCTGGCTGTTCACTCAGATGGGCCACCTCGGCGAGGGCGGGACAACGGTGATCCTCATCACCGTGTATTACCTGGCGCAACTAGCACCGCAGCTTCTTATTGCCCGCAATGCCGCGAAGTACAACAAGCGCCTGAAGGCCTCGTTGGCGGAAGGCAAGCGCAAGGCCGTACTGCAGCGCCGCGGACTCTTCGATTTCGTCTCCCCGTTCATCGTCCTGCTTGCGGTGCTGAGTTATGCGGTGTTGGCCGCACTCGTGATCTACCTCCGACAGCACCCCTATCCGGGATTTGGTGGTTTCGCCAATCTGGGCTTCATTACTCTGGCCTACGCATTCTTCGCATTGGTCGCCTACCAAGTCCTGTATGGCAGGAAGCCCAACCCGCTGGTGACGCACGCGGATCGCCTCTACGCAATCGGCATGACCATAAAGACTCTCATCTATACGGGCATCGGCGTTACCGTATTCACATTGATCATCCTGACACTCGGGCTACTGCGCCTGATGAGATGGAATCTGTTCGCAGTGGACGTTTTTTTCGTGATCTGCGTGGTCACGCCTTACATACAAGGCGCAATCGCGCGGCGTCGGCCTAAAGGTGATCTGCTCGGTTCCCCAGGACCCCTGCCTCCTGATGCGCAGAATCAATCCGCCTGACGGGCAGTTCCAAAGCGTCATTGCCGTGGATTGATTTGCTGCTATGAACAAAAGCTTCCGCCGGAGTTAAGGTTCCGACGGTGGCGGCCGTAGGCTTGCTTTCTCAACCACTTGCGACACATCCTAGACACAGGTGCACGTCTGGGCTCCACCGTGAGCTATGCTGGCCACAGGCGAGTGACCGAACACAACAATTCCGGCCCAGGGGGAAAACAAAATGAAATATGTGATTTGGATCGTGCGACTCTGGTACGCGGCCTGGATGATTCCAGCCGGTCTCGAGCACTTCGTGCACATATACCCGCAGCCGGGGTTCAACACCACCGTACCCTTGCAGCACGAGATGCTGTTTGCCCTTCTGGACAGCCATCTGTTTGACGCGGTGAAGGCCGTGGAGATGCTCACCGGAATCGCCGTCCTGCTGGGGTTCTTTACGCCCCTCATGCTTCTGGTGTGCATGCCGGTAGCGGTGTGCGTGTTCTGGTGGGATGCGCCGCTTGCGATGTGGAACTGGGGCAGTGTCCTCGCCGGTGGCAGGGTGCTCGTCAGCGATGTGCTGCTGTGCGTCGTTTACTTCGCCTGCTATCGCGCGATGTTCCCTCTGCGCTCGACGCCCCTGGCCAGGAAGCAGCTCGTACTGGTCGGTCGCATCATTTTCGGCGCCTGGATGTTGATCGGCGGCATCAACTATTTCTTCCTTTCGCTGTGGTCAATGCCAATGGGCCATACGCCGCTGGCCGTTGAGCTGATGGGCGCCTTCTCGCACGTGGGTTTGCTAAGCGTTGCGATGCTGATTCAATTGGTCACGGGCGCGCTGATCCTTGTCGGCGTCTTCGTCCCGGCGGCCCTGTGCGTGGTGATGCCGACATCGGCCTGTGCACTGTACTGGGCTTTGCTGGAACACCAGCCGCTACCATTGGCGCTGGCGCTCGTTGCCTTTGCTCTGAATGGTCTGCTGATGCTGGCCTATATCGACAGCTACCGGGGAGCGTTGCAACGTACCGCGCTGACGTTTGGCGAATCAGCAGCCATGAACTGGAATACCCTGTTCGTAAACTCCAAAGGCCGCACCTCGCGCGAACACTTCATCGCCGCGGTGATCCCGCTCGCGATCGTGGTGTGGTACTACACGCGTTCGGGCCCGGACCAGTACGCTCTGTGGGCAGTGCTGGTATTGCTGTTCCCCGCCGTCGTCGTGCACGCCCGGCGCCTGCACGACATGGGGCACAGCGGATGGCTGATGCTCGTGCCGGCGGCGCTGACCATCGCTGCCATGGCGATCTGGGACCATGGGCTCGACCTCGGCGCCCGGCTCAACTATGCGGTGCCGCTCGCCGCACTCATCGTCTTCCTCGTCTTTGCCCTCTGGGGTTGCATCGGCAAGGGAAGTGCAGAAGCCAATGCATTCGGGCCGCCAGCGATGGCGTAGACAATCGGCCGCATTTGAAGTCCACAAGCCCTGCGCCACGAGGACCATTGAATGAAGAAGAGTGCGCCCAAAGTGCGTGCGAAGGCTTCGCGCCGAGTCGCGCGCAAAACCGTGGCGCGAGCCGCGCGACCCAGTCCATCGTCCGCGGCAAGGATTCTCAGTCTTATCGGGGGCATGTGGGCCGCACGCGCGGTGGGAGCGTTCGCGCGACTCGGCATTGCCGATCGGCTCGCCGGCGGTCCGCGCACGGCCCGTCAACTTGCGCCGGTCCTCGGAGTCGATGAAGCGGCTCTGTATCGCCTCATGCGAGCCGTCGTGTCGGTCGGAGTGCTGACCAAGGATCGCAACGAAAACTTTGGACTCACCTCCTTCGGCAAGTGCCTGTGCTCCGATGTCCCCGGCTCCATGCGCGCCGCCATCGCCTCAGAGGTGGACACCGTGCACTGGTCCTGCTGGGGCCAGCTCGATGAATGTATCCGCAGCGGAACCCCGGCATTCGAAAAAGTCTTCGGCCTGAGCAATCCCTGGGAGTACTACCGTGACCGCAACCCCGAGGAGGGCCGCCTGTTCTCCGAGAACATGACGGCGCAGTCCGGGGCCGAAGTGCGCGAGGTCCTCCGGAGTTACTCCCTTAAGGGCGCCCGCCTGGTTGTCGACGTGGGTGGCGCCCATGGCGCGTTCCTTGCGGCAGTGTTGAAGAGAGCACCCCGGGCGCGCGGCATTCTTTTTGATCAACCGGATGTCATAGCGCGCGCGCAACCGACTCTGGTCGAGCTGGGCGTCGCAGATCGCGTCGAGCGGGTCGGCGGCAGCTTCTTCGAGTCGGTACCAGTGGGCGGTGACCTATACCTTCTCAAGCACATCCTCCATGACTGGAGCGATGAGGAATGCGTGAAGATTCTTCACGTCGTCCGCGAGGCAATGGCTCCTGAGGCGCGGGTCGCGGTCGTCGAATTACCCCTCATTGAGCGAGGGGGTCCGCCGTTCGCAGCTTTGCTCGACATCAACATGCTGGTATGCCTCACTGGCAAGGAGCGCACGGCCCCGGAATACGCTGAGCTGTTCCGTCGGGCGGGGCTCAAGATAAGCGCTGTCACCTCGACACGATCGCCTGTCGCGGTGATCGAGGCACGCAGAGCCTAGCGACCACGAGCCCTCCCGCCCCACCCTCGCCGTGCCACCTGCGCACGGCGGCGGTGAAACGCAACTGCTATGCTAGCAACCTGCTCGTTGATCAACTTGAGGGGGATGCTCGTATGCGCAGCCGGATCGTTCGATCGCTAACTGTATTTACGGCGCTGACACTGTCAGTGGTCGCCACCCACGCCGACGCGCAGTCATCCGCCAAGGACGCAGCCGCGCCCGCTGCGCGGGCCCCGGGCGAGGGCCGGCGCGTCACCCGTCCCGGCCTGTTCTTCAAGGAGGAATGGAAGCCGTCCACCGGCAAGGGCGCCGAGAACCCCCTCACCGCAGCGTCGAACGACAACCCGAACCTCGAGATGAACTTGTACGTGCCCTCTGGGGAGGCCGACATCACAGGCAAGCCGGGTGATGAAAACAATCCCACGCACGCTTGGCTCGGCCTTTGCACCTCGCCATGCGCCGTCGCGTTCAAGGACAAGGGGCACTTTGCAGATCTGACGGGTCTCGGCCGTATCCGCTGGAACACCAAGACTTCGGGATTTCATCAGGTGCGGCCGATCGTGAAGCTTGCCGACGGTACGTGGCTGATCGGCGATCACGCGGACGCCTCGCCCCGTGATTGGCTGGTCAGTGAGATCTCTCTTGCTGATGTCCGCTGGCTCAAGCTCGACATCTCGCGGGTGGTGACTCAAGGGCCACTGCTCGATAAGGTCGATCTGAGCAAGGTCGACGAGGTCGGCTTTGCAGACCTGATGCCAGGGAGCGGGCACGGCCCGGGCGGCTGGTCGGATGTGGCGCAGATGGAGGTGTACGGGAAACCTGTCGCGCGCTAGGCCCGGTGGCGGGCCCCTGGCGGCGGGTGGTGCACCTGGAACCGGTGCACACCCCCGGGGCCACCTCAGGGTAGAGCCGACTCAGCCCGAAGCGTCGACTGTCCGCAGATCGGCGGCAGAATCAACATAACGCAAGCCAGCCTTTTCCAGGGGCGCGCGCAGGTTGTACAAATCGAGGCTGAGTTCGCCGGCCGCAAGGCGCTTGCGTTTTTCCTCTTCGTTCACGATCCGCGCACGGCTGGCTTGCAGGACTTCACCGGCCTGGGTTCGCGGAACGATCACGACGCCATCGTCGTCGGCGACCACCACATCGCCGGGATTCACCAGCATTCCTGCGCAGATCACTGGCACGTTCACCGCGCCCACGGTAGCCTTCACCGTGCCCTGCGCCGACACCGCCTTGCTCCAGACTGGAAATTTCATCTCCGTAAGATCACGCACGTCGCGACAGCCGGCGTCGATCACCAGACCTACCGCACCTCGCGCACGAAATGAGGTCGCGAGAAGATCGCCGAAATATCCATCCGTCGAAGGACCGCTGATTGCAGCGACAACGATGTCCCCCGGTTTCACCAATTCGGCCGCAACGTGCAACATCCAGTTGTCTCCCGGATGAAGCAGCACGGTGACCGCACTCGCGCCGAGGCGGGCGCCACGAAAGACTGGCCGCATATACGTCTGCAGCAGACCAGTGCGACCCTGCGCCTCGTGGACCGTTGCAACTCCAAGCTCGCCGAGCTCACGGACGGTGGCTTCATCGGCCCGTTCCACATTCCGGACTGCGACATTTCTGAACATAAGCGCGCTCCGTGATAAACGCTTAAAATACGATGGCTGGGTACGGTAGCATTTTTCATGAACCCCATTTCGATCCCATTTACCAGGCTATGACTGTGCCTCACACGACTGGAAAACGATGAAAAAGACCGAGAAAGACCCTGCCGCCGCCAGCGTGACCCAAGGAGAGCAGATACTCCGAAAACTGCTTCTGACCCGATTCAGCATGCGACAGCTGGTCGCCTACATCGCCGTATACGACTATCGCAACATCCAGGCTGCCGCGCACCATCTGTACCTGGATCATTCGACGGTTTCCAAGAGCATCTCGGAAATCGAAGCAGCGCTGAACATGAAGCTCTTCGTCCGGCACACGCGCGGCGTCACGCCGACGGCCGCCGCGGATGTGTTCTACCGCCATTCCAAGCAGATCGCCAATCAGTGCACCCGGACCGCTGCCGAACTTGCACGAATCAGCACCGGCGCGGCTATTCACGTCGTGATCGGCTGCGTGTCCTACCTCGATACGATCGCCATCAAAGCGGTCTCACGTTTCAAGCTGCAGCATGACGGCAAGCTGGTCGTTCGACTGTTGTTCGGCCATACCGCCGATCTGCACAGGCGCCTGAAGCTCGACGAAATCGACCTGGTGATCTGTCGGCTCGGCACGCACGCGGAGCAACCCGATATCCATGCCGAGGCGGTCTACGACGTCGGCGACATCATCGTTGTAAGGCCCGATCATCCCTGCGTCAGCCAGCCGGACATCACGCTCAAGGAATTGCTCCAATACCCGTGGATTCTCCCGCCGCCAAACAATCCGTTCAGAAGCTATCTCGAGTCGATGTTCCTTCAGGAAGGCTTGCCGCTGCCTAGCGACGTCTTCGAGATTGCGTCAACTTTCGCGGCTCGCGGCATTCTGGTCGACAATCCCAACGTGGTCTGCACGTTGCCATCCAAGAGCATCTCCGGCGACCTTAAGCAAGGCTCCCTGCTGCAGTTGAACCTGCCGATCAAACTGACCCAGCCGCCGGTCGGCGTGCTTCACCGACGCGGCCTGACGATGGACACGTACGCCGAGAGTCTCATCCTCTCGCTACGCGAGACAGACAACGAACCCTGAGTCCAACGACTCAGGGGTCCGCCGCTCATATCCTGAAAAGCTTGCGAGCATTGTTCTCGAGGATGCTTGCCTTGTCCTGCTCGGACAGCCATTCGATCGCACGAATCTGCGGCACGATATGGTCGAAGGTGCAACCCGTATCCGGATTGATCGCCGATCCGACCCCAGGGCACTCTGCCCCATACAATACGTGATCCACGCCGACCGTCTTGATCAGCAGTTCGAGCGCGTCCTTGGTGTAGAGAACAGTGTCGTAGTAAAGCTTGCGCATGCGATCACGAAACCGACCATGCTTGTTGCGCACTGACGCCGAATCAAATCGCCCAAGCTGATACGGTATGGCACCACCGCCGTGCGAGATGAGCACCTTGAGCTTCGGAAAATCCTCGAGCACCGAGGAATTCACCAGCCCATAGACTGCCGTCGTCTCTTCGTTGATGAAGTGCAGGGTATACGGCTCGCGTTCCGGTTCGCGCGAACCTGTCGCGTGGACGTGCGCAACAACATCCAGCTCTACCAGCTTCTCGTACAGCGGATACCAGTACGGATCCCCGAGCGGCGGGGCCTTGAACCCACCATTCTCGCTGGGATCGGGGTTCAACACGACACCCTTGAAGCCCAGCGTCTTCACGCAACGCGTCAACTCCTCGAATGTGTCCTCGACCGGCACGCCGGGCATCTGGGGCAAGCCGCCAATACCATGGAACTTGTCCGGCATCAGTTCGCAGCTGCGGCGAATCAGATCATTCGTGACCGCAGTCCAGCCATGCACGATCTTGCGGGGCTTCTCCGAGTGCATCATCTGGAATGGACGCGGCGAAATGAACTGCACATCGATCTGGCAGGTCTTCATGTGATCCAGATGGCTCATCGGCGCCATCTCTTTGGTATTCCAGGCGGCCAGAATCTCCTGATCGGACAGTGTCAGTCCGCCATTGTGGCTTCCCCGATGTGAGACCAGTCCAGCCTTGTAGGCCCAATAGGCCTTCGGCCCTGACAGATGCGCGTGACAATCGATGATCATGGTGCCCCGTACGTCATTGCCGAATACTCATCGCAGCGATTCATTCCAGTTCTCCTGAGCGATCACATCTTGTGATCGCGAACGCAGACATTTTCCTTCAGGTCGTAACCGGGCTGCCGCACCAGGGTAAAGCGGGTGCTCCAGGGGTGCGAGAAGGTCTCCGGATCCGTAAGCGTCACCTCGCCGTTGATCTTGTCAGGACCATCGAGGGTATAGCGCTCCTGAACTCTGAGCTTTTCACTGTGCGGCAGGCCGGAGTAATCCAACCAAGTCTGGTCGTGCTGGCCGATCGTATCGATCACCAGCGTCTTGCCGTCCCAGTGTCCAACCGAATAGCCCAGCCAGTGCGGATCGAGGTCGTCATCCCACTTCGGCAGTGCGTGGCGCAAGCTGACGATGCGGAACGTGTGGTTGGTCTCATAGACCAGATTCACGCGATTCTTATCCTGCGCGATCAACATTGGATACGGCGCATAGATGATTCGCGGCACGCCTTGAATCCAGCAGTTGGAGATTGGGTCGCTCTTCGGGTTCGTCTTCAACGCCGCCTGATTCGCGGCGTACTTGGCCCTGGCGGCGGGCAGCAGCGGCGGCTCCTTACCGTCGGTGGTCTTGAGAGTGCGGACCGGGGCTTGCATGGCCCACTTGCCTGTGAAATCAGGTGTACCCGGCGCGGGACGCTGCGCGGCAGGCAGGAACGACCATGAATCGGAGTCGGCCGCGCTGACACTGCCTGCCAGCATGGCCGCGGTCACGGCGAGTAAAACGGGCTTGATTACGAATTTCATTTGATGATCACCCTACCGTCCGAGGTCGTCTCGACGTTTCGATTGTTTTCTTCGCAGGAATATTCAGTGATGCCGTCCGAGCCCAACGTGGCCTCCATGTCCGAGCGAAACGGCCAGTGACGCACGACCGTGAACGGCCTGGTGAAATGGTCGGGGTCGTCGATGGTGATATGGACGACGAGATCGGTATAGCCTTGTGAGGTCTTCTGCTTTTGGAAGCGCTCCGTGACCTTCAGCTTGATCCCATGCGAAGAGTGGAAGTCCAGCGGAGTCTTATCATTGAAGTGGGAAGTCTCGACGACGAGCGTATCCCCCTCCCAATGTCCCACTGAATAGCCCAGGAAACTCTGCGGTGTATCCGCCGGCGCCTCCTTGCGATCCAGGTGGATGAGGCGCACGTTGTGACCGACCTCGTGCAACATCAGGATTTCGCCCGGGAGGTAGACGAAGCGGACCGGATAGGGCGCAAAACTCAGCCGCGGCACACCGTGCGGGAAGCACTGGCTCGCTGCATCCGTGAGCACGGCACCGTGGGCCTCGGCATCAATGAGCT
This sequence comes from Steroidobacteraceae bacterium, assembly GCA_036498905.1. Classification (GTDB taxonomy): domain Bacteria; phylum Pseudomonadota; class Gammaproteobacteria; order Steroidobacterales; family Steroidobacteraceae; genus DAIDKA01. Next base: position 71,644 of record DASYER010000126.1, read on the forward strand.
GCTGCGTCCGTTTGGCCTCCGCAGGGGTGAAGGGCGCCGCATCCCCATTTTCCTGCAACAGGTTGATGTTGCCGCCGGGCAGCTGCCACAGGCCCGTGAAATCGCGCGGGTCCGCAGGAGGAGGAGTCGGCTCCCACTTCTTGCGCTCCGCCTGATTTCCGCCTGACCTTCTGGCGAGCCACTGCGCGGCAGTCATCGCCGTCGCTCGTCCCTTGTTGTCAGTGTCGAGCTGCGCTTGCTCGGCAGGCGTCAGCTTGCGCACAGCGCCATCCTGTGCCGCGACGATAGTCGCCATGCCTGCGGCCACAAGGGCCAAAACTAGCAACGGTCTCATAACAGCTCTCCTCTACAGCAGCCGAGGATTTGAGTTTTCACTTGTCCTTCACGATGCCTTGGGCATTCGGCTCATTGCGGTTGTTCTCTTCACAGGAATACTCCGTGATGCCATCGCTTCCCACGGTGTTGGCCAGATCAGAGCGAAAGCCCAACCTGCGCGATATCGAGAATTCTTTGTAAAAGTGATCCGGGTCGTTGATGGTGATCCGCACTTCCAGATCGGTGCGTCCTTCAGGGGTTTTTATCCGGGTAAAGCGCTCGATGACCTTGAGATTGGGTCCATGCGAAGTCACCGAGTCCAGCCGAGTCCTCTCATTCATATGGGTCGTTTCAACGACGAGCGTGTTGCCTTCCCAATGTCCCACAGAGTAGCCGAGGAAGGTCCGCGGCGTGCCCTTGGGAGCCTCCTTCTGATCCATATGGATGATGCGCACGTTGTGAGCGACCTCGTGCAGCATCACTATCTCGCCGGGCAAATAGGCAAAACGGATCGGGTAACCGGGCGTGATGATCAGCCGCGGCGTGCCATGCGGGAAACACTGGGTCGAGGCATCGGTGACCACCTGACCTTCCGCTTCTGCCTTGATCAGTGCCCGGGTCGATTTGGCTTCTGCGGCCGTGAAAGGCGCCTGATTGCCGTCGTCCTGTACCAAATCGAGCCGACCGTTGATCATGGCCCACGCACCGGTGAAGTCCCGCGGGTCCGCCGGCGGCGGAGTGGGCTCCCAGCCCTTGCGCTGCGCCGCAACCTCAGCAGCGATTTGTTGCGGGGTCTTGTCTTTGTTGCGCCGCCCCAAATCGACGGGCGGAATGCGCACGATCTTGTTATCGATGGCTTGCTGCGCCTGCTGCTGCTCAGGGGTCAACGACACAAATGAGTGCCGCCCGCTGCCGCCCGGTGCTTCCTGCTGGGCCGTCGCAACGTTCACCAACCCCAGCCCCGCGCCACAAACTGCAAGGGTCAACAATCGCTTCGTACTCATCTTCATGACCGTCTCCGCAAACCCGAACTGCGACACGCACACCGGCGCCTGTGCTGCAGTATCGGCCACTCGCCCCGGAAAGGCACCGAGTTGGGGACACCCCCAACTCGAGCGCCCAGCCAGCAGATTAGAACTTGTATTCCACACCGAGCCGGAATACCCGGCCCAAGAAATTGTACGTATCTACGAACGAGGTCAGCTGCGAGCCACCTGCAATCGGATCCTGCTCGTCGGTGACGTTCATGATTGCCGCCGTGACACTGCTGCCCTTGCTCCAGGGCAGCTGATAACGGTACAGCAGATCAAGGGTGGTGAACGTATACGACTGCGTACCCGCATTGACCGCCGGATTCGGCACCTGCAGGTGCATGGCCGGAATGACACGCAGCGTCGCCAGCAATGAGTGGTCGCCACGCACGACGCCTGCCTCCAGGTTCGCGGTGTAGTGCGGGATGGGAACGCCGAAAGTGCTGTCGTTGTAGCTTCCGACGCCGTCGTACAACACACCGCCCTGCTGCATCAGGTACTCGTTCGTGAACGTGCCGTACAGCCGCAGCGGAAACTGCAGACCGAGCCCATCCGCCTTGGCGCGATACTTGAACTCATAGTCGAAGCCATTGGTGTGCAGGAACCCCTGGTTCACATAGGTCGTGGTGAACTGCAGGATGTCAAATCCGGACATGCAGTTCGCCGGTCGCGGGCCCTGGCCCGGCTTCCACCGGCCCGTGATCTCGCAGACCTCGTTTGGCGAGCCGGGGATCAACACGATCCGCGGATCGGTGATGAATCCGTCCGCCTCATCAGCAGTCAGAATCTGCTGCGCATTCTGTGCCGCAAGCAAATCCTTGAACTTGATGTTCCAGTAGTTGATATCTATCGTGAAGTCTTCGGTGACATCCCAGGTCACGCCGACGTTCCAGTTCTGTGAGGTTTCCGGTTTCAGATTCGGATTACCCTGCAGCAATCCTCGCGCATTGATGACATCGCCGCCGATCATCTGCGCCGACGTACCTCCGGTGGACTGGGCGAACAGGTTGGCCGGCCCAGGGGCCTGGAACGAAGTACCGGCAGATGCTCGTACGAACAGGCCTTTGACCGGTGTCCACAGCAATCCGAGCTTCGGATTGAATTTTCCGAAACTGCCTGCACCCTCATAGCTGGTCTTTTCGTAGCGGCCGGCAACGTCAACCTCGAATGACTTAAGCGGGTACAGAACCATTTCAGCGAACGCGGCGTTGGTGCCGTTTGAGCCCGAAAAATTGGATTGGGCAAAGGCGGCACCGTTGAAGCCCCAGTAACCGATCTGCTGGGAACCCGAATCCCATTGCTGGGAGAAGTCTAATTCGCGCCGCTCCACTCCGATGGCAATGCCCGTCGTACCGCCCGACATGTCCCAGAGCTTGCCGGTAGTGATGGCGTCGTAGGTCTTCAGGCTTCCCGAATCGTGCGTGGTACGCATGCCGATCAGCCAGTTTGTGAGGGCGGGACTGTTGTAGGCAGGATCGCCAGGCCCGACCAGCGCCGAGATGGCGAACGGATCCCAGAACTGGCAGTTGCCGACTCCGCGATGCACTTTGGTCGGATCGCTGGCCGGTGTGTACGAGCACGCCGGACCACCATACCCATTCACCGCCAGACTCACGCGATTGATGATCGTGTCATGGCCCGCGAAGTCCGTGTCGTTCCACGAGTCGGTGAACCCGACCTGCCAGTCAAAGCCCGTGTTTCCGATCTTGCCATTGAGGCGGCCCGAAAGGTGGAAGGTGTCCTGGCCGGTGTCGCGGATGTCGCCGTTCAATCCATTGTCGTCCCAGGGAGCGAGAATGCGCCCCTTGTAGAGATAGCCGGTGATATTGGTCTGACCGTTGACCGGATTCAGGAAGCTCGGGAACATTCTCGCCGTCTCGATCGCGCCCGGATTGTCCGCAGGGACGACCGGAAACAAAGTCGGCGTCGCGGTTGCCGGAGTCACGTAGCCGAACGGAATCTCGTAACGCGTACGCGCGTATCCGATCTCAAAATCGCCGGTGATCGTGTCTGTGAAGCTATGCGATATCGTCGTCAAGGCGTTGATGCGCTCTGACTTGGGCTGCAGTGCGCGGCCAAGACCGTTGTAAAGCAGGCATGATGGCGTACCAGTCGTGTTGATCACGCCATTCGCCAGGCCACTGGGGCCGCCGTTCCCGAGCTTTGAACTGCCACACAGCGGGTCTGGAATCGAAGCCGCTACCGCCGAAGGCTGCGGAGGGGTGGCGACCTGATACTGGAATGTCGACGGGTTGCCAAAGCCGGATGTCAGACCGTATTTCAGACGGCTCGGGCTGTAGCGATCGTCGGTGAGCAAGGTCTCGGTGGTCTGGTATTCCAAACCGGCGACGATGCTCGTCTTGTCCGTGTGGCCGCCCCACAGGAAGCCGAGATTCATATCCGGCCGATCGTGAGTCGAGGCCTCGATGTGCTGCAGATCCGCCTTGAAGTCGAAGCCGTCAAAATTCTTCTTGGTGATGAAGTTCACCACACCGGCGACTGCGTCGGCGCCGTACAGCGCCGAGGAACCGTCGGTCAGCACCTCGACGCGATCGATCATGATCGAGGGGGTGAGGTTGTTGACGTCGACATAACCGTAACCGCCGTCGGCAATCTGGCGCCCGCCGTTCAGCAGCACCAGCGTGGCGCCTGCTCCCAGCCCGCGCAGATTTACCGTCGTCGTCGGCGAGTTGCCCGCATCGACGCCGCCGCCCTGTGTATTGACGGTTGCCATCGACCCGACATTCTGCGGCAATGCCTTGAGACTTTCGGCGATGGAATCGCGCTGCGCATCGTTCAGCTCGTCGGCGCTGACCACGGTCAGCGGCTGCGGTCGATCCGCTGGACGCTTGATGTAAGAGCCGGTGACAACGACCTCCTCTACGGCATCCTCCGCATGCGGCGTGGCTTCCTGAGCAAATACCCTCGTCGTTGCCAAGACACTGGCCGCTATGGCGCAGGCTACGGCGGCTGACACCGCCCGGTTGCAGCGAGAATCGGTCATCCCCCCCCCTTTTGTGGACCTTGGAGTTAAAGGTCCGGTGCTTTTACAGAACATTTATATGAGAATTATTCGGCGTCCCGAGTCTTCCAAAAAGCCCTCGTGCACGGGTATGAAACATGGAATATCCGTCGTGGTGTTTCCCCCATAGTGGATTTTTCGCAACACGGTACGGGCGTCTCCGGCACTGCCGCCCCGTCAAGGCGTCTCAGGAGCGCGCACACGGCTATTTCAGGTCGAGATTGAAGAGTTTTATCGCGTTGGTACGGCCGACCTTGCGCCGCTGTGCCTCGCTGACGACACGACTGGAGTCGTACCAGGACGAGGCATCTTCCATCTTCTCGAACGGATAGTCTGCCGAGAAATAGACCTTGTTCTCATCGAGCACATCAAGCGTGCAGCGGAAGGCCGGATCATTGAAATTCCCGCTGGTGGTGATGTGGAAATGATCGCGGAAATAGTCTCCGAGCGGTCGCTTGCCGCGATACTCGCGGCGCGAGAAGCGCATGCGCGCATCGAGGCGCCAAAGGCCAAATGGAATATTCTCGCCAAGGTGGCCGATGCAGATGCGCAGATTCGGGAAATCATCGAAGAGTCCCGAGCCGCACAGCCGCAATGAATGAATTGATGTTTCCACCGCAAAACCCCAGGGCGCGCTCATCAGCCACGGGTGGCCCGCGTAGTTGGCTGCCTGCGACTGGATCTGCATGCGCGGATGCAGGTAGAAGGGGACGTCGAGCTTCGACACGGTCGCCCAGAATGAGCGGTACTCCGGCAAGTCGTAGTATTTGACATTGTTGTCGCTACCCGACTGCTGAAATCCGTTCACCAGGGCGCCCTTGAATCCCAGCTCCTTGACGCAGCGCTCGAGCTCGCGGGCCGCCACATCGGGGTCATGCATGGGCAACGCAGCCAACGCCGCATAGCGCTTGGGATGCCTCGCAACAGCATTCGCCATCGCTTCGTTCGCCTTCTGCGCGACCCGCAGCCCTTCTTTCAGGTCCGGGATTCTTTGTACACCCGGGGCATTGAGCGAGAGCAGCGCGAACTCGATGCCTGTGGCATCCATGTGGCCAAGACGTTCGGAATCCAGATCGAGCAATTGTCGGGTGAAGTCATCCCAGACACCGGAATCACCGGCAAAACTGCGCGACTGCTCGAGGGTATCCTCGATTGCAAAATGCTCTTCGAAGGCAACTTTCCCATCCACAATTGTCTCTCCAGTAAAATCCATGCGCCCCTGACGCAGCACACCATGATCCATGTGATGTCGGGTCATCACAATGGCGTTTTCCCCATGCCGCAGTTCCAAACCTGCACGCTGCCCCCACCTGCCGCTCGCTAAACTCGCCCGGCTGGCGCATGCCCTTGCTGCCAAGGTATAGCCGCTAGGCGTATGCTGCGGACATAAGGTCCTGCAGTCAGGCAGTAATCCAAAAGAGCTACAAAGGGGGGGAATATGGCCACGAATACGCCATCACCTAAGCATGAGCTGATTCGCAACTGGCCGATTCTCGTCGTCGCCTTCGTCCTCGTCTTCCTCGCTTTCGGCATACCCACCTACTCGCTACCGTTCATGTACGGCCCGGCGATGAAGGAGTTCGGTTGGTCGAATGCCGAAGTCAACCTGCTGTCGACTGCGAAGTTCGTCATCGGTGCGGTCGCCGCGCTCGGCATGGGCATCCTCGTCGATCGAATCGGTGGCCGACTGGCGGTGCTGATCGGCACCGCCGCGGGCGGCGTTGCCATGGCGATGTTCCTGTTCGCCACCAATCTGCCCATGTACTACCTCGCCGGCGCGATGCTGGGCTTCTCGGCGTCCTCGATCGTGGCCGCGATGAAGGTCATTATTTCGCGTCTTTGCACGATCCATCAGGGGGCTGCGATGGGCATTGTGCTCACCGCGACCAGTACAGGCGGCGTGGTGATGCCGTGGATCTGGGCACCTTTGCTGCAGGCGGGTTGGAACTGGCGCTCGATCATCGCCATGATGAGCATCGGCCCCTTCCTGATCGCCGTGCCGCTGTGGATGATTTTCATCACCATGAGCAAGAAACTCGGCCCCATCATCACTGCGCCAACGGTCATTCAGAACAAGCTCTCCACGTGGGAGCATTTCAAGCTGATCAGCAAGGACCGGAACTTCTGGCTGATTGCGATCGGCATTTTCCTCGTTTCCGCCGTTGACCAAGCCGTACAGCAGAACACGGTGCAGTTCCTGGCCCACAACAAGGGCATGAACATCAACAAGATCGCGTGGGCGGCAAGCCTCACCGCCGTCCTCGGGGTATGTGCCAAGATCGCCTCGGGCTGGATCTATGATCAGACCTCAATCCGCGGCATCCGCGTTTTCTATGTGCTGCTGGCCGTGTCGACCTGGTTGATCCTGCCGATAGCGGGACCCTTGACTTTGATGCTGTTCATCGTCACCCGTGGCATGGCCCACGGCGGCATGATCGTCGATGTGCCCATCCTGACGCGCCATTACTTCGGCCCTGAGCGCCTGGGTCTGACGATCGGCATCATGTCGGTAGCCGTCAATCTGGGCTTCGCGGCAGGCCCGCCCGTGCTGGGCTGGCTGGCTGACGTCAATCATGGCTCGTTTGTGACCGGCATGTGGATCTATGGCGCCGTAGCCGCGGTGGCGGTTCTGTCGATTGCGCGTGTCGTACCGCGTTTCTGGGTACCACCCGCGAAGCGTCGCGCACAGGAGGCTCTCGCGTCGGTCGCAGCCAACGCGGTGCCCCCGGCCGCCTGACGCGCACAGCCCCATCATTCACCGAGAGATTCATGAGCGACGCCAATCTCGAACGCGCAGCGAAACTTGATACCGCGACACTCAGCGACGCGCTGGACAAGCTCGGCATTGCCGGGCAGTGTCGTGGCATCAAGCCGCGCGACCACTCCTTTCGGCTGACCGGACGTGCGTACACCATTCTTTATGGTCCGCTCGACGCCGCGAAGCCTGGAACGGTCGGAGACTACATCGACGATTTACCGCCTGGCACCGTGGTTGTGCTCGACAACGGCGGCCGCGAAGATGCCACCGTCTGGGGAGACATCCTGACCGCCGTCGCGCACAAGCGCGGACTGGCAGGCACGGTGATCGATGGGGCGAACCGCGACGTACACCTATGTCTATCGCTCGGCTATCCGATCTACAGCAGAAGTTATTCAATGCGCACCGGCAAGGACCGCGTGCAAGTGGACGCGGTGCAGGTGCCCGTCAACATTGGTGATGCGCGTGTACTGCCTGGCGATCTGCTGCGCGGCGACGCCGATGGCGTCGTCGTGATCCCACGCACACGGGAGGCAGAGGTCCTCGAGATCGCCGAGCACATCGAGGCGTCCGAGCAGCGGATTCGAGATCTCGTGGAGTCGGGTCTTACCTTGCGCGAGGCGCGCGAGAAATTGCAGTACCACAAACTCCAGTCAAAATAGATGAAGACTTCCACTCTGCGCAGCGATTTGCGTGCTCGCCTGGCCCTGCTCGATAGCTGCGCCATCTCCGATGCTCTCGATTCACTCGGCCTGCCGCCTGCGGTCGTGGGTCTGGCGCCCCTTTCCGTGATCAAGCCGATTTTCGGACCGGTAATGACCGTGAAGCTGATCGCCGGCAAGCCGCAGCAAAGCCCGCGGCACCTGTGTACGGCGGCAATAGAATCCGCAGCGCACGGTGACGTGATCGTCATCGAGCATTCCTCAGGCGTGGAATGCGCAGGCTGGGGCGGCGTCCTCAGCGTCGGCGCGCAGGTCAACGGTGTTGAGGGTGTGGTCATCGATGGGCCGGCTCGCGATATAGATGAGGCTCGCGCGCTGGGATTCCCCGTCTATGGTCGCAGTCCGATCTCGCGCACGGCGCGCGGCCGGGCCTACGAGATCGACTTCAACTGCGAGATACGGATCGGCGAAGTTCGCGTGGTTCCCGGCGATGTCGTGTTTGCCGACGCGAGCGGAGTCGTCTTCCTGCCCGCCGCACAGATCGACGAGATCACGCGCCGGGCGGCAAGGATCGCCGAACGCGAACGGCTGATGGTCCAGGCGCTGCGCGCCGGCGACCGGATCACCGAAGTCGTCGGGCGCAACTATGAGGAAATGCTGACGAAGCTCGACTGAGCTGTCAGGTCCAGGTGATGAAACCCTGGGCAGTCCCGGTGCCGCCTTCGCTGCGATAGCACGGGACATAGTCGATCAGCGCGCCGTGCAGATCCGTCGCCTGGAAAAGACAGCCCGAAGCTGAAATCCAGTTCAACAGCTCCGATGTGCCATCCACCATGTAGGCCGGATCGATCGAGCGCATGAACACTTCGTCGCGTCTCTCAATGGCCGCGATCAGATTGCGGTCGAACTCTTCGTTGATCACGAAATGCGTCATACCGCCCGAGCCGAAGATCGCGACCCTAAGGTCCTTGTCCCACTCATTCACGACACGGTGAACAAGCTTGCCCAGCTCGAAGCAGCGCCACGGACGCGGCTGGTTCGGCGGAAAGAACGTGTTCGTGATGATCGGCAGCGTCGGTACGACATGCTCCCGCATTACACGGCGCAGCAAGAACGCAAACGCGTGCGGCGTACCATCGTGATGATGCTCGGGAGCAAGCTCCGGCCAGGAATCTGATGCCGCAAAGTCCCAACCCGAATCCAGTCCCGCCGAGATGAGCTTGCGCGCAAGCTCCGGCATACCCGGGTACTCGACCCGCTGCTCCGGTCGATTCGCCCATTCGGATTCGCGGATCCCCGGGGCCAGGTGGGCAAGGCGCTGCTCGGAAAGCGGGCCATTCCAAAAGGTGTCGCCGTGGTAGACGGTGAAACATGGTTGCAGCGACGGCAATACGAGCTCGCGCTGGTCATTACCAAAGATCACACAGCAGTCAGGCTTGGCCTTGGCCCAAACCCGCGCAAGCTCATCGATCGCAGCCTGGTTGGCCGCGTGCTTCGCCTGGCGCCTCTCCAGTGTTATCTGCTCCGCGAGGCCTTCGCCACGGCGCAGCTGAACGAGCTCATCGAATGAGTAGGTCTTGCCCTTGTACGCGTGCCGGCGTTTGCGATCGGCAGGCAGGCGCAGCATCCATTGCTCGGGGGTCGTGTTGAGCTGCGGACCGTGCGTCGTCCAGACACCGAGAACTATTTTTGCCATGAGATTCCACTTTGATGTGGCCGGGATCTTAGCAGTCTCTCGGCTACAGAACCCCGGACATGGAAATCGGCGCGAGACAAATGTCTCGCGCCAAAGGTTCTCAGGCGGGCCGGCCGGCGACACCGACTGGCTTGCCGTCGACAGAGACGTGCATGAGACTGCCGCCCTTGTCGCCGTTCTTCAGCGGGTGAATGACCAACTCCACTTGATCGCCCGGCTTGAGCGAGCTGCGCTTCCAGCCCTGTTTTGACAGGCCGTTGGGGCTGCCGCCCTCGATCGACCATTCTTGATCCTTGCCGCTCGAGTCCTTCACCAGAACCTGCACCCAGATGTGCGGGTTGGTCCACTGCACCTCTTTGATGACCCCGACCAGCTTCGTTTGCTTACCCTGGTCGAACATTGCAAACGAGTGGTGCGCGACCGCTGTCCCGGAGACCGAGGCCACGAGGCCGGCGGCAACGATGGCTATTTGTAACTTCATTTATTCCCTTCCTGAGTTATATATCGAGCCGTCCGGTGCTGTCACCGAAGCGGTCGGCCTTAATGTCGAACTTGTCCAGGATGCTCAGCAACAGGTTGCCTGTCGGCACCGTGCGGCTCGCGACGGCGATATGCCGGTCGCCCTTCATCTTGCCGGAGGCACCCCCGACCAGGACGGCGGGGACGTCATAGTGCAGGTGCTGGTTGGAGTCGCCCATGTTCGATCCATAGAGGATCAGCGAGCGATCCAGCAGCGTGCCGTCGCCTTCCTTGATATCGTTCAGCTTCTTGACGAGGTACGCGAGCATCTGCACGTGATAGCGGTTCAATTTCGCGTACTCGGCGATGCGGCTCGGATCCTCGGCGTGATGAGAGCCGCCATGGAAGCTGATGTTGGTACCGCTTTCCGGATAGACGCGGCCGGTGAGGTCGCGGGCGAAGAGCATGGTCGCCACGCGCGTGATGTCGCCCTGAAAGGCGAGCGCCAGCAACTCGGACTGAATCTGGATGTGCTCGTGGAATGACTCGGGGACGCCGTAGGGGACGGCCACGCTCGGCACCTCCGAAGACGCCTTGGCCGCGATACCCAGGCGACGCTCGATCTCGCGCACATCGTCCGAGTACTGTTCCAGACGCACGCGGTCGCTGTGCGAAACCTCCGGCAGCAGCTCTTTGAGACTGTCGTTGACGGAATCGAGGACGCTGGCCTGACGCTCACGACGCGCCTTGCGCAGCTCCGGCGAGCTGCCGTCGCCGAACATGCGCTCAAAAATTGTCTGCGGATTGATCTCCATGGGCAGTGGCCGGTCCGGCGCCTGCCAGGTGATGGTGTTCGTGTAGACGCAGCTATAGCCTTCACCACAGCTCGAGGAATTCGCGCCCGGATCCTCCAGACCGATCTGCAGCGAGGGCAGCAGGGTCTCGGTGCCGATCTTCTGCGCAATGATCTGGTCGACGCTGGTGCCGACATAGATGTCCGCGCCGGAAGTCTTCTTCGGCTTTTCGGCAGTGAGGTAGGCGGCGGCAACGAAGTGATCGGCGCCCGTCACGCCCGGCGGGTTCTCCGACGACTGGGCCCACATGCCGCTGGTGATGATCGTCTGCTTGCGGAAGGGCTCAAGCGGCGTGTACATGAATGGGAACTTGAAGCCGGCCTGCGTGCTCTCCGGCACCCAGTATCCCGGCGCCGCCCCGTGGGGCACGAACGCGCCGACAAAGCGCGTCGGCAACACCTTCGCTTCGGCCGCATGTGCTCCGCGCGCGGGCAGCATCGATTCGAGGAAAGGCAACGCGATCGTCACACCCATTCCGCGCAGGAAAGTTCGGCGCGGCATCTTTCGATTCGTCAGGAAATACATAGCCTCACTCATCCTCTCGGCGGCTGTTGAACCGCCGTTGTTGTGGAGGCAGTGCCGGACTTAGCAGGCCCGTTCATGCCTTTGCTCTTGTCGCCGCTGCCGCTGTCGGGACCGGCCGACGCCACGTTCATCTGAAATATGTCACTCGTCGCGATCGCCTCGATGATCGACTTCAGCCTGTAGTTGTCGCGTGCCGAGGTATGCACGATGTTGCGAACGGTCGGCATATCGTCGTACTCCACGCCGCGTCCGAGCGCGTAAGTGAGCAGATTCGCCGCCACGTTCTGCACATACTGATCCTTGTACTTCAGGACGAAGTTGCGCACACCCGCAGGTCCGTCAACCGGCGACCCGTCGTACATCACGTCCTTCGCATCGATCGGCTGACCGCTCTGATCGACGGTGCGGGCATGGCCCACGGCGTCGAACGGCTCGAGCGCGAACCCGATGGGATCCATCATCTTGTGACAGGCCGCGCAGGTCGGATTGGCGCGGTGGGCAGACAGCGTTTCGCGCATCGTCGGCACCTTGCCGTTGCCGGCCGCGTCCGTCGTCTGCGCATTGAGCGCAGGCACATTGGCCGGCGGATCCGGCACCGGCGTGCCGAGCAGGGTGCGCAATACCCACTGGCCGCGAATCACAGGCGATGTGCGCCCGGGCTGCGACGACACCGTCAATATGGCACCCTTGCCGAGGATTCCCTCACGCGCGGTCATGGCGCCTTCGAGCTTCACACGTCGGAACTCGCTGCCGCGAATGCCGCTCATGCCGTAGTGCTTGGCGAGGCGTTCATTGACGAACGTGTAGTCCCCGGTGAGCAGGTCGACGACGCTGCGATCTTCAGTCAGCAGGCTGGTGAAGAACAGCTGCGCCTCCTCGCGGAAGGCCTCGCGCAGGTTGTCATCGAAGTCCGGAAATTGATCCACGACCGGGTCATGGCCCTGCAGGCTGCGCAGTCCGAGCCACTGCGAGGCAAAATTTCTGGTGAGCGCCTGCGCGCGCGGATCGCTCAGCATGCGGTTAACCTGCTTTCTCAGCACGCCCGCCTTCGTCAGCTGCTTCGACTCCGCAAGCTGCAGCAGCGTGTCGTCCGGGATGCTGCTCCAGAGGAAGAACGAAAGCCGCGAAGCCAGATCCAGATCGCTCACATGATAGGCGGCGCCCGGGGCAACGCCGTCGGGCGCACGTTCGACGCGGAAGAGAAACTTCGGATCGACGAGTACGCGCTGCACCACAGCTTGGATGCCATCATCGAAGGAACCACTGCGGTGGCCGAGTGCGTAGAATTTCATCAGCACGTCAATGTTCTGCGGCGTCGCGTAACCGCGGTACGCGCGATGCGCCAGCGTCGTCGTGATCTGACGCGCGCAGCGCTCTTCATCACCGGCATTCGTCGGGTGGCACACGAAGATGCGTTCGCGGCTGGGCGAATCCGTCGCGCTCTTGGCCTGCGTAGGCCCATCGATGCGGACGCTGCCGACGTGCGGGTAGAAGGTAAAGCCCGGCAGACCTCCGGTTTCGATCGTGCTGCGATCGAAGGCGTGGTTCATGTCCAGGCCCGGCGCGAAGTTGCTGGCCAGGAACGTGACGCCGATCTTGTGGGGACCGGACGTGACGGGCAGCTTGATGTCGATGTTCTTCAGCTGGCCGCCGGCGTCTTCGTCATTTGTGACGGAGAAGGGGCGACCCACGCCAAGCGCCTTGTCCCAGTCGATCTTGGCGACGCGCTTGTCGTCCAGGTACACCAGCAGCTGTTCGCCCTTGATCTCGCCGAATGGGCGATCGTTGCCCATGTTGCCGAGCGTCATGGCAACTACCTTGAAGTTGTAGTTGCCGTCCGATGGGAAGGTATGATCGATCTGGATGCCCCCCCGAGTAGCGAAGGGCAAGCCCTCGATGTGATAGTTCTGTGTCGTATCCTGGGGAATGCGGTACGTCACCTGCGTCGGTGATGCCGCTTCGCCAACCGCGACGTTGCTCACACGAGTGGCAGCCGAAAGATACGCGTCGAGCAGAACGGAGGAAAGCGTCAGCGCACCGGCCTGGTTATCGAACCCGCGGCTCGAATCATCGGCCGGCAGGAACTTCGAAGTATCGATATCAAGGTCGAGCAGGTCACGCACCGCGTTCGCGTATTCGGCGCGATTCAGACGATGCAGCTTCGGAACGGAGAGATTGGCCTTCTCGTGCGCGTCGATCGTCGTCTCGAGGGTGTGGATCAGATCGTGGACCGCCGCCGGATCGGGCCGAGGCTTGCCGGCCGGCGGCATCATGCCGACGCGCAGCTTCCTCAGCATTTTTTCGGTGACTTGCGGATCATCCTGCGGGGTGGCGGGATTGAAGACCTCGAAGTCCAGGCCGCCCGCGTAATCCGTGTAGTTGTGGCAGACGATGCAGTATTTGTTGAGCAGCTGAATCTGTGCTGTTCCAGCCGCCTTGTCGCCTCCCGCCGCAGCGATGAGGGGCATCAGGAGCGCGCAGCCGCCTACGGCGGTGATCAATGACCGGTTACTCATTCTTTTCGAGTTCATTTGCACAAATCGGTAATGCAGATTGACGTAAGCGTGCGCCCTTCCGGCGGCACTGGCAGATTCCGTTCTTTCATGAGCTTGCGCAGCAGCGCAGAGGTTTCCGGATGCGCAATGGCCGATTGCACGCCGATACGCACGAGCCCATCTGCGTAGTCGATGGCCTGGAAGCGCAGGCCCGCGAGCGAATTGATGGTGTCGCGACTGCCGATGTCCCGCAGCGACAGATCTGCCCCATGCTGTACGAGCAGTTCGACCACATCGTTGCGGCCCTTGTGTGCAGCCCCCATCAGCGCAGTGCGACCGTCGATGACGTCCTGCGCATTCACGTCGGCGCCCAGATCCAGCAGCATTTTCACGGTCTCGAGGGTCTGCGCGGGCGACCACTCATACGTAACGCCCTCGACCCAGCCGATGCCGCTCGCCACCATCAGCGGCGTCACCTTGTTGTCCGTCGTGATCTTCGGATCGGCGCCGTGCTCAAGCAGCAGTTTCAACAACACCATGTCGCCCGACTGCGCGGCACGCAGGAACGGCGTCGCGCCCTCTTCCTGGAGCCACTGATGCGTGAAGATGGTGCGGGTCTCGGTGCTCGAGTGCATGCGCAGGTTCGGGTTCGCATGGGCCGCAAACAGCAGCTTGATGAAGTCGAGGTGGTCCATGTCCGGCTTGCGCACGGGATAGTCGCCGCCTTCGATGTTCCGGTTGTCGGTCGCGATATAAAGCGGCGTCCACCCACCGTCATTGGCGATGTTCGGATCGGCATGGTGATCGAGCAGGAACACGCCGATCTTGTAGTAACGGTTCTGAGTCGCCACGAGCAGCGCCGTCCAGCCGAACTCGCTGCGCTGGTTCACGTCGGCGCCGGAGTCGACCAGTACTTTCACCGTCTCCATGCTGCCTTCACGAACGGCGAACTGGAGCGGCGTCAGGCCACCCCACTGCTTGGGGGCGGGTTTGACGGGCGCGGGCGCCGGGAAGGCGGCAATCGAGCGCTTGGCGAGGTCTTTTTCCTCGGCCAGGCGCGTATCCGCCGAAGCGCGGGCTTTGGGATCGTCCACTTCGACGTGAGCGCCGCTTCCTCCGTGGCCGGCGATGAAGTCCAGGATGCGGTTACGGCCCGCGGGCGCAAGATACGGAGCGCGACCTGGAGCGGTGGTGCCCGAGCGGGCACCGACATCGGCACCCTTTGAGATCAGGAAACGAACCGCATCAGCGTTGGAGTTCGCGGCGGCCCACATCAGGGCGGTCGTGCCGCGAAGCGTCTCTTTCTCGTCGACCTTGACCCCTTTTGCCAGAAGGGCAGTCATGACCGGAATGCTGCCCGTGCGGGCCGCCATCATCAGCGGGGTCTCACCGTGGCCAAGGGTCTGGCTGGGATCGGCCCCGGCCTTCAACAGCTCCTTCACGAGATCGGCATTGCCGTTCTGGCAGGCGAGCAGCAGCGGCGTCATGCCGTTCTCCATCGCGACGCTCGGATTGGCGTGCGCGTGCAGCAGTGCTCCCGTCAACTTCACATCACCGTGATACGCGGCCCAAAGCAGGGCGGTGCTGCCATCGGGTTGTGGCGCATTCACGTCAGACTTGGCTGCGATCAGCGTCTCCACGCCTGCGGCGTCGTTGCGCATGGCCGCGTCGGCAACGTCGCTCGCCGCCCACGCATTGCCATGAATCACTCCAAACGAAAGCGCCACGAAAATCGCGGCCTTGCGGATGGGATGACCCGCGCATACAGCCCCTGACGCCGTAGCGACAGAAACTCTGCCGAAAGCGTGACACACCAGCATTAGGGTCCCCCTCGAAGCCGAAATCGTGGACATGGAAAGTAGCGCGTGGCGACCGTCTCGTGCTAAGAGGATATTTCACGTCGATGAGCGCGGCGACCGCCGGCACAGTGGCATTTGTGTGAGATGAATGCCATCGGAATCAACCATTTATCCGGGCGATTCCCTCGGAAAGCGGGCGAAGCGTCCCTCGCCTCTCCCTTGCCTGCCTGTTGTGGCTCGCGCCCGATCTCACCGTCGCCACACCACTGTTTCCCGCGGCGCACAAGTGCCGGCCCGAAGCGTCGGCAATACCACCCTTTAACCCCGCCGGCGGCCCATCCGACACTCTCCCAAAGACCGCAAAGGAGGCCGGTGCAACCGACCGTCCGGGGCTGCAAAGTGCCGCATAAGGTGGCGCTTGGCTCGCCAGGCGCGGGGTCATCGCCGTGTACCCCTGCCGAGCCGGAGTAGGCTTTAGAGCGAGAATCCGATCCAGCGGCCCGTCATGATGACACCGCACCACAGCGCCACCGAGAGAAAACCGGCGAGGCGGCCTGCGAAAGGTGGCTTCGCGTCGACATCCCAGGCGGCTACGTTGCGGAAGGTCACGAACTCGAAATAGAGCATGTTCACCGCCGCCAGCGCCATCAGCATCAACTTGAGCCGAAATGCGCCATTCTCGTAGTAGGCGACGGAATTGGAGGCGAACAGCAGAAACCCGGTAATGGCGGCAACGATGAAGCCGGCCCATGTCCAGGGCAGCAAGCGGCTTGAGATGTGGCGGAAGGAAAGCCGCGTCGAGGTCAGACCGATCAATCGGGTGTCGACCAGGAAGATCGTGCCCACCACGGTGGCGAGCGCGATGACATGGACGCACTCGACCTTCGGGAACCAATACTCGGCAATAGCGGTGCCCAGGCTGGTAGCACCCAACCACTGCGAGAATTCGAGAAGCACTTGGATTCGACCCCAGATATCTGTCAGTAGTAGGCGATCATCCGGCCGGCAACAATGATGCAGCACCAGACGAGCATGTACACCACCGCCACGCCCCTGCTGACCGGCGCAGCCGTACCGGCCCGCTGGGCGCGACGCGCCCGCCTGGCAATGGCGGAAGTCATGCCGACCGCCAGCACGATCAATGCCATCTTGATGTAGAAGACCGGCTTCGGAAGCGAGCGGACCGGCTCGGCAATGATCAGCAGGCCACCCGTCACCAGCAAAATGGCCACGAAGATCCAGATCGCAGGCACGAATCGGCGGCTCAAGCTATCCAAGGACTCCGAATCGAACCCTCCGCCGGCAAGTCTCAATGCCAAAGCCAGTCCAAGGGCGAACACGCAGGCCAGACAGAGGATATGCACCATCTGGATGCTGGCAATCATGCCATGCGTTTTCTGGATGAACTGGCTTACGGCCGTGGAGGTGATGGAGTGGTAGAAGGCGGCTGAAGTCAATTCATGGAGCCCTTAGATCAGGTTTCGTCAAGACCATCATCGCGATCGCGTATCAGTTGGCCGAGCAAGGAGTCGGACTCCAGCCCTGCCCATTCTGGATTTTCTTGAAGTTGGCGCTGGTGATGTACGGACGGCTCAGGTACTTCGGATCCTTCACGATCTGCGTGACGATGAGCCACGAATCGCCATTCGGCGCGGTCTGGCGCTCATAGTATTCAGTCAACACCGTCGCATCACTGTAGGGAGCGCCGTTCTTGCGCAGATACCCTGGTTTGAGCCCGGTGGTCACCGCTTTGAGCGAACCGCCCGTCCCAGCAGGGGCCGGCCCGGCCGGCTTGTGCCATTCGGCGTGCGTAGAGCCCTGCCAGGAGGGCTCGCCCGCCTTTAGCGGCGGACCGAACTTGAAAAGTCGCGTCTGCATACCGGCGTCGGTATCCATACGCAGGGTGTCGTTGCCTTCCCAGCTGATACGCAGGCGGCCCGGCACGCGCATGATGTTTCCAGCGCCGTACGCGCGGCACTGCTCGCCATTGGCAGTATCCTGCTTTGGATCCCAGGTGGCGCCTATGCGCCGGCCCTCGGCATTGAGCGGAATACCTTCGAACACACCCTTGTTCGGCGTGACCATGCGGAACTTCCAGTCGCCCGTCACCACCGATACCCAGTCTCCGGTGAGGTCCACGGGCGCCGCGGCTTGCGGGGTCTGGACGGGACGTTGAGCGGGCGCCTGAGCGTTGATTACGCCGCAGTAGGCCAGCGTCGCGAGCGAGGCCAGCAGGGCAAGAGCCCCAAAGCGGGACGGTGTACTTCTATTCATGTTGTTTTGGTAGCAGGTCCTGTCTGTCATGGCTATCCGTATGATGCGGCCGGCACGCTCAATCTACTTTTTCGCCTTTGAGGCCCCAGCTGAAACCGTCCTTTTCGCGAACGAATGAGACGATCTGTGCGCGCAGCTCGCCCTTCACACGGGAAGGTGACGCGACGACTTCGACGAGATCGCCGACTCGCAGCGTGCCACGATCAATCCCTTCCCTCGAAAGTGAAGCCGTGCCGCTCCACTCGACCGACCAGCGCACCGTGCCGCCCTTGCCGTCCGGGACTTCGAGCTGAATGTACGAGTGCGGATTGCGGAATCCGAACTGACGCACCGTACCTTTCAGAGTGACGTGATTGTCAACGTCAAACGTCGCGGCGTACGAGTGATGCGCTTGGGCAACACCTACGGTGAGTGTGGCAGCCAAGGCCACTAAAATGATGCGTGCAAACTTTGGGGCCGTCATTTTCCATCTCCTTTCTTCGCACGGGCGGCAGCCGGGAGGGTGCGATAAACCGCTTCGGTGAATTGCGCCGGGGTCCAGCTCTTGTCCAGCCCGTAGCGAACGTCGAAGTCCAGGGTTATTTTAGCCGCCAGAACCTGAGCGAGAGTCTTGCCCTCGCTCTTCAGCTTCTGGATGCGGTCACGAATGATCACGACCATGTTGCGATAGGAGGCGACATCCCCGGCATCCGACAGACGACCTCGCCCCGGGATGATCCAGGTTCCGCCCTGCGAGCGATATTCCGCAACCGTCAGGTCGAGAATGTGGTTGAGGGCGTCGATTTCACCATTGATGGTCCCGCCCGTCTTCACGTCGATCATGGGATAGGTAATCGTCGAGAAAATATCTCCGGCGCTGATCACCTCGGAACGCCGGAACTGCACGATGCTGTCGCCGTCGCTGATCGCGTTCGGATCGTGGAAGATTTCCACTCCTTCGCCATTGACGTACTCGCTGATTTTATTGAATTTCCAGGAGTACGTGTCGCTCGGAAGAGCTTCGATCGGCAACTTGTCGCCTCCCGGCCCATTCTGCATGGTCGTCAATACATTCTCATATGCAAGGACGGCTGCGGTTGCCGTGGCATCGGTCTCGACCTGGGTGCCGCCCTTGCGCGCGAAGTATCCCGCCTTGGCGAGCGTTTCATTGCCTCCCACGTGTTCCGGCGAAGCATCCGTGTCGATGATGTAGCGGATCGCGCGAGCCGCTGCCGGCGATGCAATGATCGCGTTCATCGCCGGACTGGCCCAGCTCGTCAGCCCGAGGCATTCCGAGCCATTACAATCGTTCGGTTTGACAGCGGCAGTCGCCTGAGCTTGCAGTCGGGTGATGGTGGCGAGCACTTTGGCCGCCATGGCGCGTGAGCCGGCATCAACGACCAGCACGCCGCTCTTGCCCACGGATACCGTGATATTCGAGCCATCGGCGACCAGCATGTAGACATTCCCCTGCACCGGCAGGACATGGACCTCGCCATCGCGCGGGCTTTGCTCCTCCACGGCCTGCCGTACCGATACGGCAGAGCGCGAAATCGGAGCCTTGGCATTGTTGCCGCTGACCCGGTATTCGGGATAGGCCGTCACGGCGCCGCCACGGGTGGGCGCAACCGGCACCCAGTTTTCCTTCTTCAGCCACTCCTGCAGGGCCGTGTTCTCACCGGGCAGGAAGTGCGGAACAAAATACGGACTGCCACCACCATCACCGAGCGCCGTCGTGACACAGGACTCCATCTGCACGGCCGAATTGGGATCGTACTCGTAGGTGGTGGAGACGACGTAAGGCTCAACCAGGTAGACCGGATCATCGACGATCTGCGTGACGGTCATGTACTCGTCATGACGGGTGAGGTATTCCGTCATCGTGTAAAGGTCGCTGGTCTGCGGGCCGCCACGCTGCAGGAACCCGTCCTTGAAGTGCGTGGTCTTGACGACCAGGGTGTCACCTTGCCATTCGGCAGTGGCAAAACCGGCCCAGCTGTGCGGCGCATAGCCCGGCGGATGGGGACGGTTATCCAGGTAGACCGGACGGTCGAGGGAGCGCCAGTACTGGAAATGGTACCCCGTCACATCGCGTGTCAGAGGGTCGAGGTCCTTCAGGATGCGGGCACCACCCACGCCCCGCCACGAGTGCGGCGCAGAGTGTGGCCGACAGCGATATTCCGCGGTACCCCAGATGGACTCCGCCGACGTGTCGGCGCGCATCCGGCCCGCATCATTGAACGGCATCCCGAGATAGTCACCCAGCGTCGGTTGACCCGGATCTTCGTCGTCGTGAAGCGCCCACTCACCCATCAGGTCCGGTGGCGTCCTGTCCCGGCCAACCAGGGCCTGGGTCCAGCCCGGAGCGGCGAGCGCGACGCCGAACGCAATCGCGAATCCGCCAAGCAGTGTTCTGCGCACGAACCCGCGCGTTTGGCTGCGCGGAATACCGGCGCCAAAAGATGTGTGAGTCATGATCCCCCTTACCTATTCTCGTAGTGCGCACATCATATGCTTGCCCGAGAGTCACCGGCTCTGGCAATTCATCACACCGATGATGTGTGCCGGCACCGGAGGCTGGCGACGATGCGCCGCCAGTCTCCGTCGGTCATAACATCAAAGCTTGGCTTTGACGGACAGGTAAAACCTCCGGCCAAGAACGTCATAGATGCTGGCATTGGTGCTTCCCGCTCCATCGGTGACACCCGGCTGCGCACCCACGACCGGCGCCTGGCGATCGAACAAGTTATCAACGCCGAACCTCATGCTCAGGTTCTGATTGAACTCCCAGCCCGCAGACAGATTGAACAGGTTGTACTGCCGGGTTGGCTGGACGGTGGTGTTGGGTTGCGATGCCTGTATCACGTTCTCGATGGTCGGCAGGTGCGTCCAGTCCACTTCCACGCTTGCCGGCCCGACCTCGTAGCTCAGGCCCGAGAACGTGCGGTAGCTGTAATACGACGTTCCGGTGGTGCTACCGGTGCCGGCGAGCTGGACGATGGCGGCACTGGGGGCGGTCTGCTGCTTGTAGGACATCAGCCAGGTTCCGGAGACGTGGAAGCCCAGGGTGCCCGGAAGGCCGTGACCGAACATGTCCTGAAGCGCCGCCCTCCAGTTGAAGGTGTAGTCCAGTCCGCTGGTGTTGAGAGTTCCCAGGTTGCTGTACAGCGCAGTGGTAAATGCGCGCCCACCATTGGTCGTCTGCCGGCCGATCAACTGGCAGAACGAGTTGTTCGGGTCGTAGTTCGGATTGCTGACCCCGTTGTAGTTGAAGCAGTTCTGGTACACGGTTACCGAATCGATCACACCGATCGTATCGGTCATGTTGATCTTGTAGTAGTCCACGGTAGCCGTGAGGGAGCGCAGGGCGGGATTGTCGAAGGGCGAGCGGAACACCGTGCCGACCGTGACGGTATGAGCCGTCTCAGGCTTCAAATTGGCATTACCGGTGATGATCTCATTTTCTGATGCAAGGAAGCTGCCGCTGCCGCCCGGATAGGTGCTCGGATTGACGAAGTAAGGCGAGGTGGGATCGAATTTCCCGATAATGGAACCGCACAGCGCCTGCACCTTGGCCCGATTGGGGTTGGAGGCCACATTTCCCCATGGAGCCGTCGTATTGGCTCCTGCACACGGATCGCCATACGGGAAGGTTACGGCTGCCTCGGAGTTGCCGATGTACAGTTCCGCGATGTTGGGAGCGCGCACGGCGTACTGCAGACCACCACGGAAGGTGAGAAAGCTGACCGGCGCCCAGTTCAGCAGGGCCTTCCAGGTCGAAGTGTTCCCGGCGGTGTTGTACTCGGAAAAGCGGTCTCCCAATTCCAGGTTCAGGGACTTGATAGCCGGCAGATCCTTCAGCACCGGGACCAGCAGTTCCCCATAGACCTCTTTGACCTCGGTCGCGCCCTGCGCTCCGGCGGTGGTGAAGTTGCCCGCGACGGTCTCGTAAACCGAGTTCGAATCGAGGTCCGGGTCCGGTGAGAAAACACCGTAATCCCGCCGCCAATCCAGACCCAGGGAGCCGCGCAACTCACCCGCGGGTAGATTGAAAATCCCGCCCTGGCTTGTCACTTCAACGACGTCCTGCTGGATATGGGTGCGGGTGTTCGGCTCGAGGCCGATGGCATTCACGCAGTCCTTGGATGGGGTGAATGACGCCGCAGAGAACACCGGCAGGCCGCTCGTGCAGTTCACCTGGGCACCGAGACCGGCACTGAGGCCGCTGCTGGTATAGCCGGCCCCGTAGCCGCCCAGATTCAGGTTGGTGCCATTGCTCGGCGCGTTCAAGATGTTTCCGTAGCGCTGCACCGAGGCGAAGCCGGACTCCATGTTGTCGTCGATGCTGGTCTCACCGTGCGACACATAGGCTTCCCAGGTCCAGTCCTTGACCGGCAGCGCCCCGTCCAATCCCGCCATGACCTGGAATACGTTGGTCGTAATGTCGGCAATCCGCGGCCCCAGGTAGAACAACGTGCTCTCCAGCGTCCAGGGAGCATCGCGACTCGCGCGCGAATCCAGCAACGTTGCCAGCTGCGTCGGCACCGGGTGACTCGCGCGGGTTGCCGCACAGGTTGGATTGGTACCGGCCGCCAGAGTCTGGTCCGAACAGTAAGGGAGTGTGACGACCCACGAGGAACGCGATGGCGTCGCCAGCGTGAGCGATGAGACATTGTTCTCCGAGAAGTTTCCCTGGAAGAACGCCGTAATACTATCGGTGAGGTTGTAGTTTACCTTGGTGAACATCGAGTAACGTGTCATCGGACTGGACACGTACGAATCCGCGAAGTGCTGATTCAGGATGTTGTTCTGGTTGCCCTGCCGTGAGGTGTTCGCGGGCAGCGCGCTGTCGAACCCCGCCGTGCTGGCCGCGGGATTTCCAGCCACAAAGGAGTTCTTGAACAACGTCTGGTCGGTGTTGAACCAGAATGCAGTGGTCGTGGGAACCCCGATGTTTCCAAAGATCGAATTGACCGCGGCGCTAGTCGGCAGATTGCCGGCAGGGTTGTAGTCATTGAACGAGAACAGCTGCGCCATGGCGCTGTTGCTGAAGGGGTCCGTCCAGGAATCGGAGAAGAAGGAGCGGTTCGACTGATACACCGCATCGCGCTTGGCCCATTCGAGAATGGTGAGGATATTGCCCCGGTGTTCCGCGAAATCGGTACCCAGGGTCGCGCTCAGGCGCGATTCCATGCCATCTCCCTGCTGCGTAATGCCGGTCTGCGCATCGAGCTCGGCGCCCTGGAAATGATTCTTGAGCCTGAAATTCACGACGCCGGCGATCGCATCGGCGCCATACACGGCCGAGGCGCCGCCGGTAACGACTTCAACATGATCGATGGCCGCCTCCGGGATGGAATTGACGTCCACCACGAGCGCGACACTGGAGGGCTGGGCACGGCGTCCGTCCAACAGCACCAGGGTGCGGTTGGTACCCAGGCCGCGCAGGTTGATCGTGGCGGCGCCGGGCACATCGGTGGCACTCGGCGAGTTGTCACTGTTGACGAACTGCGTCTGGGCGGGAATGAACTGCGGCAGCTGATTCAACGCATTCTCGACACCCACCGTGCTGATGTTCGTCAACACGTCGGAGCTGACCGTGACCAGCGGGCTCGAGGATTCCAGGTCTTTGCTGCGCTGAATGCGCGAGCCGGTGACCACCACCTCCTCGAGCGGGCTGGCCTGGGCTTCAGGTGTCTCCTGCGCCTGTGCCGTCTGGTACATCGCCGCGGCCAGTACGGCCGCGATCGTGGCGTGCACCAGGTATCGCGAACCAGACCGCCCGCCAGGCGCGGATTTCGCCGTCACCTGGAATTTCGCGGCGTGCCGCGACAACACTTTATCTTTAGTAGTCATGCCCCCTCACCTTCTTTTTCTGAATAGATGCAACTTGTGTGTCACAAACAAAACACAAGCACGAAAACCATGCGCAGACCCTATGTCTTCATTTGCGCGCGAACGTCTACGAGCGTCAGACTGAGAAATCGATCATCTACCGGCAACGCCAGTGCCACGAGTGCGCCAGGACGCATTGCCGGGAATCTTTGAGGATTTCATTGGCTGGGTATCAACGGCGCATCGGCTGGAAAATCCGATGCCCTTGCGAGACGGTCTTTGCCGAACGCGTTGACACCGCAACATTTAGGCTTCCCCCTTGAAGCCAAGAATCGCTGGCATGGACGTTAACGCGCGGCGAATGCCTCGGCCATCTTTTTCCCACCGGGTGCTATGAGGATATTTCATATCGTTATGCAAACGTTGGTTATTCCCAACAGCGATTGAAAAACTTTCGTGCGCCGCAGACGCGCGATGTTGCATGCGTTGCTGCTTGGCGCGTCGCGCCGCGCACCTCCGGCAGTCCCATCAGAACCGTTGTATTTACAACGGTTGCGTGTTCGGGCGAGGCATGGGCGAGGACGAGTACTGACTCCATTGCATTGATCCGAACTCCGACTTGCATGAATTGCACACCGATGCAGTAACCATGCACGCTGGGCAACCCCGTCCGGCATTGCCGATTCAAGCCGCGGAGCGTCGATCAAGTTCGTGACTTGAGTACAATGCTAAGGTTCCCACCCCAAGCGATTGCGGAGACGACCATGACGGCACCCGTGAATGATGAGAAAGGCGCAAAACTGCCTCGCCGCCTTTTTTTGAAGGGCGCCGCGCTCGGCGGGGTGGCCGTGGCTGCCGGACCTGTCGCCGCACCCCTGGTGATGGCGCAGACCGAGGGCGCGGCGGGAGCCGACACCGCTCGCCCACGCACTGCTGACCCCACTCAGCCCCGTCCGGCGACGCCTGCCCCCAGGTCCGAGGAAACCTCGATTCGCGACCGGTCGGTCACGTATGCGAGCTGCGGCGGCGACTACATGGTCGACGTGCTGCGCAGTCTGGGCATCGAGTATTTCGCGGCCACGCCCGGCAACACGTTCATGGGCATGCACGAGGCGGTGATCAACTACGGAATGCTGACCCAGCCGCCGCTGCGTTTCATAACGACGATGCATGAAGAGGCCTCGGTGGCCATGGCACATGGCTACGCCAAGATCGAAGGCAAGCCGATGGCGTGCATGATGCATACGACCGTGGGTCTGCAGCATGGATCGATGGCGATCTACAACGCCTATGCCGACCGCGTGCCGATCTTCATGATGGTGGGTGCCTGGATCGATGCAGCGCGCCGTCCCAATGCGGTCGATTGGATGCATGCGGCCAGCGACGGTCCGGCAATGGTCCGGGATTTCACCAAGTGGGACGATACGCCGGGGTCACTGCGTCACTTCAGCGAGTCCGCGGTGCGGGCCTATCGATTCTGCATGACTCCCCCGTACGGACCGACGCTGTTGGCCGTCGACACGCTCATGCAGGAAGATGAGATCCCCGGGGGCGCAAAGGCCGCCCCGCCGATTCCCAAGCTGCCGCATGTGTCGCCTCCGGCAGGCGAGGAAGGCGCAGTGCGGGAAGCGGCGCGGCTGCTGGTCAATGCCGAGCATCCGATCATTTATGCGGACCGCGTTGCACGCACTCCGGAAGGCCTGAAGCTGATGGTTCAGCTCGCGGAAGCCCTGCAGGCGCCCGTCTGCGACAGCAACAATCGGATGAATTTCCCCTGGCGCCATCCCTTGAACCAGAGTCGTCGGCTGCGCTCGATGTTGGGCGATGCCGACGTGGTCATCGCTCTGGAGCCGGGCGATCCGTTCTCTTTATTCAATCAAATCGACGCCAAGGGAAATGTACAGTCGGCGTTGCCCACCGGGGCGCGCAAGATCACGATCTCGTCGGTCGAGCTCATGCCGAAAGGCAATTACCAGGATCTGCAGCGCCTGGCGCCGGGCATAGACATCGCAATGGCCGCGGACGCGGAAGCGACGTTGCCGATGCTCATCGAGGAGGTCAGAAAGCAGATGCCCGCCGGCCGGCGCGGCATGCTCGAGGCTCGCGGCAAGGCGTTCGCGCAGGCACATCGGGAGGACATGGAGGCTTTCAAGGAATCGGCGGCGGTCGGCTGGGACGAAAGCCCGATCTCAACGGCCCGCATGTGCATGGAAATCTACGAGCAGATCAAGTCTGAGGACTGGTCGCTGCTCTCCCCGTCCGCGTTCCAGGGCAATACCCCGCAGGCCCTGTGGACCGCCGACAAGCACTATCAATACATCGGCTCCCACGGTGCCGCCGGTATCGGCTACATAACCCCCGCGACGCTCGGCGCGGCGCTCGCCAATCAGAAATACGGACGGCTCAGCATCAGTATCATCGGGGATGGCGATCTGATGTTCAGCCCGGGCGTTCTGTGGACCGCCGCCCACGAGCGGATTCCGATCCTCTATGTGGTTCACAATAATCGGGCGTATCACACGGAGATCATGCAGCTGCAGGCCATTGCCAACCGCCGGCAGCGCGGCATCGACCGCGTTCATATCGGCTGCCGCATCGAGGATCCCCACATCGACTATGCGGCGATGGCTCGCGGCATGGGCATGCATGGTGAAGGGCCCATCGAGAATCCAAGCGACCTCGGGCCGGCGCTGAGGCGTGCCCTGGCCGTGGTGCGCAAGGGCCTGCCGGCTCTCGTTGACGTCGTCTCACAGGGGCGCTGAACAATGAAGACATTCGCAACAAGGACGGGGCGCCTGGCGCGTGTGAGCAGATTTTTTCTCGCGTTTTCGTTGCTACTTGCCGGTACTTCGGTCGGCGTGGCCGCCGGACCCGGTGGCGATGCGATCCGTGGAAAACAGCTCTATCTGGATACGGGCTGCTATCAGTGTCATGGCACGCGAGGCGCAGGCGGGGCCGGGCCGCGCTTGGCGCCGGCAGTGCTGCCGATCGAGGCCTATAAACTGCAACTGCGGCACCCCCGCATCCGCATGCCCATCTATACCACTGTCGTGATGTCGGACGCGGATGTTGCGGACATCTACGCGTTCCTGCTCACGATACCCAAGGGCAAAAGCGCCGCGGAGATTCCGCTGCTCAAAGGAATAGCCCCGATACCGTGAGCGCTATCACTCCGATTTACCAAGCGCATCCGCAGAGATTCGTATGCACATAATGGAAGGATATCTACCCGGCAGCCACTGCGTCGCCTGGGGCCTGGCCTCGGCCCCATTCGTCGCGGCCGGAGGGTATCGGCTGAAGAAAGTGGTCCGCGAGCATCCACAGTTGAAAATGTTGCTCGCCGCCTCAGGCGCCTATGTATTCGTACTTTCGGCGCTGAAGATGCCCTCTGTGACCGGAAGTTGCTCGCACCCCACCGGAACCGGACTGGCTGCGGCACTGTTTGGGCCGACGGTCACGACAGTCCTCAGTGCCATCGTGCTGTTGTTTCAGGCGCTGCTGTTGGCCCACGGTGGCCTGACGACTCTCGGCGCCAATATCTTCTCCATGGGAATCGTGGGACCGTTCCTCGCATACGGGCTATTTCGCGGTCTTCCCCGCCTGGGATTCAGTATGGGCTCCACTATATTTGCCGCCGCCACATTGGGCGATCTGAGCACCTACTGTGTGACCTCACTGCAGCTCGCCCTGGCCTTTCCCGACCCGGTCGGCGGAATTCTGGGGGCTACGGTCAAGTTCCTGGGTGTCTTCGCCATCACGCAGGTACCGCTGGCCATCAGTGAGGGGCTGCTGACCGTGATCGTCTGGAACCTGCTGCAGAAATACAGCCGTGACGAGCTGAATATACTCAGCCCCTCGACCGGGAAGGTCGCCTGATGCTGCGGCGAAATCTGCTGCTGCTATTGGGCGTTTTGATTCTTGTCATTGTGCCGTTGGTCTTTCACAGCAAGACCGCCACCTTTTCCGGTTCGGATGATCAGGCGTCCGCGATGGTCCGAAGTCTCAGGCCCGGCTACCAGCGCTGGGTAGTTCCCCTGTGGACGCCGCCCAGCCCGGAGGTCGAGAGTCTGCTGTTCGCCCTGCAGGCAGGTCTGGGCGCGGGGTTGCTCGGTTACTACTTTGGGCGTCGCAGCGGCTTTGCAGAAGCGCGCGAAGCCGCGAATCGGTTGCGCGACATTGATCGGGCGGATTGACCGCAATGCTCAGACCAACCGATGGCGGTGGTTGCCGGTTGTCGAGAAGGCGGTATTCGCGATCGGCCTGATGATCGCCTCCCTCTTGAGCCACGGTTGGGCTGTTCAGGGAATCATCGTCGTGCTCGTTGCGTTTCTGCTGATTTTTGGCGCGCGCATATCGGCTCGCGATCTGCTCACAACGGCCGCCATTCCGCTCGGCTTCATACTCACCAGTACACTGGCGCAACTCGTGACGCTCCATTTTGATCACGGCGCGCCTCATCTGGGTCTGTCCTGGACGACGTGGCATTCCGCGGCCTACACCGGGGTACGCAGCTTCGCTTGTGTGCTCGCGTTGCTGGGGCTCGCGCTGACGACGCCCCTGCCGGACATCCTGGGGCTCTTGCGCCGTGTGGGCGTGAGTTCGGAAATCAACGATATTGCGCTGATGATGTTCCGCTTCATCTGGCTGCTCCTGGACTGTGCCGAGCGCGGTACTCAATCCCAGGCCAATCGGCTCGGCTACAGTACCTATCCTCGAACGATGCGTTCGCTCGGAATGCTCGGCGCCGCGCTCCTGCCGCGGGCGCTCGGCCGGGCGCAACGTCTGGAGTCCGGCCTCGCGGCACGCGGCTATGACGGGGAATTGCGCTTCATACAGCAGGCCGCGCCGGCATCCGTTCCACGGCTTGCGCTCATCCTGATTGTCGTCGCAGTCGCAGCGATCGCCGGCCGAGTATTGCCTTAATGCTTGAAATGACTGGCGTCGACTACTCCTATCCGGGTGAAGTGCCGGCGCTGCGCGACGTTGCTCTATCGCTGGCGCCCAGGGAGAAGGTCGCGGTGCTGGGCGCGAATGGCGCCGGCAAGAGCACTCTTCTCAATGTAATGAATGGCTCGCTGCGCCCCACCAAAGGCACCGTGCGACTGCAAGGCCGGGAGATACGCTACAACCGGGCCGGGTTGCGGGAACTGCGCAGTCAGGTCGGGATGGTGTTGCAGGATCCTGATGATCAGCTGTTTGCGGCCAGTGTGTTTGAAGACGTTTCGTTCGGCCCGGTGAATCAGGACCTGGCCACCGACGCAGTGGTGACTCGAGTGGAGGCGGCGCTGGCAACGATGGAAATTACGGACCTGCGCGATCGCCCCACACATATGCTCAGCTTCGGGCAGCGCAAGCGCGTCGCAATCGCCGGGATCCTTGCCATGCAACCGGGCTACCTGCTGCTCGACGAACCGACGGCGGGCCTTGATCCCCTTGGAACACGGCAACTCATGTCGACGCTGGATCGCGTGTGCAAGGCCAATACCGCCATCATGCTTGCGACACATGACGTTGACGGTGCGTACGCCTGGGCAGATCGGGTAATTATATTCAACGCCGGTCGGATCGTATTCAATGGTGATCCAGACCGCGCTTTCGACGATCAGGACCTTCTGCATCAGCTGCGGATGCGGCCCCCTCTGACATGGGAGATCGCACGAGCGCTCCAGGCCGCCGGCTTGATTGATGAAGCCAAGTCGCTGCCACGCGATCGCGAGGCCCTGATAGGCTCGATCCAGCGAAGGTAAGCCACGTGGCGAGGCCGTTTGAACTTCCTATGTGCGTGGCCATGCGACCGCGCCCGCACAGATCAAGTCTTCTCTTCGTGGTGAACTACCACATGAGACCGCTGTTGCGGGCTGATCATAGGCGAGGCAAGGATCAGTGCCGCTTGTGAATTGGGAACTTGGCCGAGATACCCGAACGCGAATACCTGAAAGCATGCGATAAGGGCGCAAATAGCGGTGCGGCGTGATAGTTGCGACCGTAGCTGCTTCGCCACGACCCGCCACAGAATCTTGCGCGCGACTGATCTATCCATCTCGAGCAGCGTAGATCAGGCGCTGCCTGCGTGCAAGATTCTCCCTGGCAGTCGGCCGTCAGCGCGGAAGGTCGCTTCGCCCGGTGATGTTGAATTCGCCGCTGAGTACACCTGAACCCTCAGCAGGCTGTGAGCCGCCGATCGAAACGGAATACGAGCCGGGCACTATCACGCGGTTGCCGGCAGCATCGACCTCGCCGAGAGCGCGTGGATCGATGCTGAGCTCGACGTGGGATCGCTTCCCGGGTTCGAGGTGAATGCGCCGAAATCCGACGAGCTCGCGAATCGGTCCCTCGGAAACTTTCGGTTTGGTGAGATACAGCTCGACGACTTCATCCCCGGACGCACTGCCCGCGTTCGTCACGTCAACCTGAACGGGCACCGGCGCGCCGGCGGAAACTTGCTGCGGGAGGGTCAGCTTGCTGTACGCGAAGCGCGTATAGCTCAGCCCGTAGCCGAAGGAGAAGAGTGGCTCGCCCTTGAAATAGCGATACGTGCGGCCTTTCATGGAGTAGTCCGAGAACGCAGGAAGCTGGCTCGTAGAGGCATAGAATGTGAGCGGCAGCCGCCCGGCGGGATTGTTTATGCCAGCGAGCGTCTCGGCAATGGCAGTGCCGCCCTCCTCGCCTGGATACCAGGCTTCGAGAATCGCGCCAGCGTGCTTTGCGGCCCAAGTCACCGCGAGCGGGCTGCCGTTCTGTAGCACGACGACGAGCGGTTTACCGCTCGCACCGACGGCCTCCAGAAGTGCCTCCTGAGCAGTGGGCAGCTCGATGGACGTGCGGTCGCCGCCACTGAAGCCGGTGAGCGAGACCGGCATCTGCTCGCCCTCCAGATTGGTCGAAAGTCCGACGAAAGCGACCACGACATCGGAGTCACGGACCGCACGCAGCGCCTCCTCGCGCAGGGCCGGGGCGGGTGCTTGCCAGGTCAGATCGATTCCAGCGCTGCCGCCTCCATGGAAATACTCGAGCCTGATGGGGTGCGGCCGGGTGTCATCAAAGTGCAGGGGTGTCTCAAGCACCGCGCCACGCTCACCGGTCGCTTTATCGGTGCTTTCCAGGATTTTCCTGCCGTCGACGTACAGGCGAAACTTTTCCGCGTTCTCGCAGGAATAGCAATAGTTGATCCGTACGCCAAGTTTGTAGTCCCCGGGCCCGGGTGGGACGAAGCTGCCCGTCCAACGCACCGAGTAGTTATCCCGGTGCAATCCGCGAACCGGAATCGCCTTGTCCCAGTTGAAATTGATGTTGCGATCGATACGCGTGACCGCGGCTGACCCGCTCAAATCAACCGTCGGGAAGTACTCGGCCTGCAGACCATAGCCGGAACCGGTCGCAGGACGCAGCGCGGTGTGTTCGATTGGCATGGCCATACCATCGACCAGAGTCGCACCCTGGGCATAGTGAATCCGGGCATGCGCAAAGCGACGTTCAATGCCATTGAGCGGGTATACGGGCGCAGGCGGCGGTCCGTTGTAGTTGCCTTGCATCGACTGCAAGAGCTCGGCCGTCGGTCCGATGACGGCGATATTGGCGATATCCGCCTTCAGGGGCAGGATGTCTCCGGTGTTTTTCAGCAACACCATCGACTCGCGGGCGGCTTGCAGCGATTGCTGCCGGCTCTTAGGCGAGTTGACCACGCTAAAGGGAATGCGCCCATAAGCGAAGCTGGCGGGTGGATCGAACATGCCCAAGGCGAATCGGGCGCGAAACAGGCGATGCAACGCGATATCCAGATCGGCCTCATGAACGAGTCCGAGCCGAACCGCCTGGACGAGCGCAGGAAATGCCAAACCCTCACGAAAACCACATTCGAGGTCGGTGCCGGCCTTGAGGGCCAGTGCGGCGGCATGAGCCATGTCGGAGGCGAAATGATGCCCGGTGTTCACGTCGGCAACTGCCGCACAGTCGCTGACCACATACCCATCGAAGTGCCAATCGCGGCGAAGGTGATCGCGAAGCAGCTGTGAGTTCGCGCAGTCGGGCGTGCCGTCGACCGCATTGTAGGCACACATGGTCGACTGAGCGTGGCCCTCTGTTATGGCGGCGCGGAATGCCGGCAGGTACGTCTCTTCAAGATCATGCGGTGACACATTCACATTGAAGCTATGGCGTGAGGGTTCCGGGCCGCTGTGCACGGCGAAGTGCTTGGGCGTCGAAACGACGCGCAGGTAGCGTGAATCATCTCCCTGCATTCCGGTGACGAAGGCGACGGCCATGCGAGCGGTCAGGAACGGGTCCTCGCCGTAGCTCTCCTGGCCGCGCCCCCAGCGCGGATCTCGAAAAATATTGATATTGGGAGCCCAGAAGGTCAGGCCGAAGAATCGTTCGTGATCATCCTCGCGAATGGCCTCGTTGTACTTGGCCCGGGCCTCGGTGGAGATGATCTGCCCCATGTGGTGCACCAGGGGCGCATCCCACGTGGCGGCCATGCCGATCACTTGCGGAAAGTTGGTGGCGTATCCGGCGAAGGCGACCCCATGCAGACCCTCATTCCACCACTCGTATGGCGGAACTCCCAGGCGCGCAATTGCAGGTGCATGGTCCTGCATTTGCCCGACCTTCTCCTCGAGAGTCATCTGCAAGACGAGCGCGTCCACACGCCGACCGAGCGGCAGTTGGGGATTCAGCCAGGGGCGTGACTGACTCGTCGCAGCTTGTTGCGCGGGAGCCGCGAACGGCAAGAGCACACCGACCGTGATAATTCCGCTTCGCACTAGTGAGGAGCAATGCTGCAGGGGGCGCATGTGAATTTCTACTCCTTGGCACGCGGAACGATACCGTTTCACTTTGTCGGTGCGGTAGCGCTACCATATCACGTGCAAATTGGATCGCTCAACGTAACCTTGAAGCACCTGGCGGCATCGGTGCTGTTGCTGTGCAGCTTGGCGGCTGCGGCGACGCGCGCTGAAACCGTAGCGGTCGTTTCCTCCCACCCCACCCCCCAGTCCGCCTACGCGGCTCGCAAGCTCAGCGCAGCTCTTACCGAACGCGGTTTTACGGTCGGGTCCGAGCGGAGCGATCCTGAGCGCAAGGTGCTTCTCGCGGTGAGTGATGCCCTCAAGCCCGAGGAATTCTCCATAGCCTTGCAAGGGCCCGTGATCACGATTACCGGCGGCGACAACCGCGGCATGATTTACGGTGCACTGGCGCTGGCTGAAATGCTTCGCAATGGAACGCGCATCGAGGCAGTCAAAGCGATGCACGCAAGGCCAAGCGTCCAGTTTCGCGGCATCAAGTACAACCTGCCGTGGAGTACGTATCGGCCGAGCTCGGCCTTGGATCAGCATTACGACACGGCTCGCGACCTGAAGTACTGGGAGGCGTTCCTGGACATGATGGTGGAAAACAGGTTCAACACCATCACCCTCTGGAACCTCGACCCCTTCACTTACATGGTGCGGACGAAGAACTTCCCGGAAGCAAGCCCGTGGTCTGAAGCGCAGCTGGCGCAATGGCAGCACCTGTATCACGAGATCTTCCGCATGGCCAAGGAGCGTGGCCTCGACACGTACATCGTCTTCTGGAGCATTTTCGTGAGCCGGCAATTCGCCGAGGCACACGGCGTGGCAAAGGAGAATTTCTACCCGAACTACTACGGTTCGGGGGACACCTCTCCGATCGTGAAACAGTATTTGCGCGAAAGCGTGCGGCAGACTCTCGAAGAGTATCCGGATCTCGATGGCATCGGCGTATCACACGGTGAGGGCATGGGCGGCATGACACCACTGCAGCGTCAGCAATGGGTCGACGATGTTTTGATCAAGGGGATGCTCGAGGCCCAACGTCCGGTAAAGCTGATTCATCGCGTTCCGTTCTCCTCGGGGACTTCGTCCGAGCCCGGCGCGAGCAAAGACGTCGAAAAGCTGACTCGCGCAGCGATCGAGCGGCTCGGAAACCAATTCAAGGGGCCCATCTGGGTTGAAATGAAATTCAACTGGTCGCACGGTCATTCGACTCCGAAGCTGGTCAAGGTGCATGGCGGCACGCTCAGCGACACCTATTTCGTCCCAAAGCCGACCAACTATCGCATCGTCTGGACGGTGCGCAATGAGGATTTCTTCGCGTTGCGCTGGGGCGTCCCTGACTTCATCCGTCAGCACATTGCACGCAACGGCGTACAGGATTACGTCGGCGGCTATCTCATCGGATCCGAAACTTACATTCCCGCATTGGACTACTTCACGGCAGTCAAGGCGCCGGTCGACTGGAAATGGGCGTTCCAGCGCCAGTGGCTTTTCTACAAGCTTTGGGGGCGGCTGCTCTACGACCCCAAGACGCCCGATACGGTGTTCCAGGCCGAATTCGTCCGCCGCTATGGTCCCGGCGCCGCCGGCCTGTTGAAGGCCTATTCCCTGGCTTCTTCCACTCAGCTACGGCTCGCTTCCCTCTTTGACTCGACCTGGGATTTCACGCTTTACGGCGAAGGCTTTCTGGCACTTCAGGGCGAAACCACCCGCTACATCTCAGTCGATCTACTCATCAAACGGCCGACGATGGATCCGGCGTATGTTTCCGTGGCCGACTACGTCGCCACCTTGCCGAAGGGTGGTGCATTCGCCACCGGACGCATCACACCCCCAATTCTCATCGGCATACTCGAGCGCGACTGCAACGAGGCGTTAAGTCTGGTGAAGGATATTGATACCTCAGGCAACGCGTCCTTGATGTACGAAGTGGCAGATGTGAGGACCTGGGCAGATCTGGGTCTGCATCTGGCGGAAAAGCTACGGGGCGCGGTCGCCCTGCAGACCTACCGTGTGCGTGGCGGGGAAGAGAACAAGCGTGGGGCTGTCATCCATCTGCAGCGCGCACTGAAGTACTGGGATGAGGTCATCAGTATCACGCGCCCGATCTACCGCGACATGCCGTTGACCCACTACAACGGGAACTCTCGCGATGCGAACCAGGACAACCTATTTCATTGGGCAAGGATTCGCGGCGAAGTCGCAAAAGACGTCGAAATCGCACAGGCCAGCAGCCACCAACCCGTTGGATGGAATTAAGCGCTCGCGCCAGGATTTGACTACAATCGCCGGCATGAACCGAACCCTGTTATCTTCCATACTTATTTCAGTCATCGCAGCTTGCGCAGGCTCGGCGACTGCCCAAGATAAAGAGGGCTTCGAGTCCCCTCCCGATCAGACGCCCGCGGCGAGTCTCTCAGCCGGGCAGATTCAGGGCGATGGCTTTCATTTGCAGGATCCCGTCCACAGCGATGGGCTGATGCATCACTACATTGTTGAGAGCCGCTTCGGTGAGTTCCCGGCCTACGGCCAGGCGGCCTTGACTGTGAGGCTGCATGAGATCGCTGCATTGCAGACTCTTTCCAGGACCTCCGAAACCGATGTGGTACTGAAGTCGGTTACGCGCGGAGCCGGGGAGGACGTGCAAACCGTCGCAAAGGTGGTCAGGAATCCGGTGAAAACCGTGATTGGCATCCCGAGGGGCATATCGCACCTTTTGGGCGGTTATCGCGTCGAGGCCCAGGAGGCCACGCACGGCGCCGCGGCAGCAATTGGTGGATCCCATTCACAGTCAGTCACTGGCAGCCGGGTCGCCGAGCAGACAGAGAAATTCGCAAAGCAGTATGCAGATCACTACCTGGGCCTCAGCACAGCCGAGCGTCGCTGGTATGAGAAGTTGGGCATTGATCCTTACACAAACAACGAGGTGCTGCGTAAGGCCGTGTCTCGCCTGGCGAAGATCGACGCTAGCGTGAGCCTTGGAATGCGGTTTGCGCCAGTGGGTGTACCTTTTGCCGGCGAAGCACGGCGCGCACTGGATACCATCTACAACGAGAGTCCGGCCGTGCTTCGCAAACGACGGCGCGACGCGCTGGCGAGTTTCGGTCTCAGGCCCGAGGAAATCGCAAAATTTGAGAACACGCTGCTTCTGAATCCGACCCGGCAGACTCTTCTTGTCGCCGCTGTGCAGTCCCTGCAGGGTGTCGAAGGTCGGGACGAGCTGTTGCGGCATGCGATTGGAGTCACCTCCGACTCGGAAATCGAAGTTTTCCTCCAGTGCACGAACCTTCTCGTACGCTTTCATGCGCGCCAGCCCGTTGCCCGGATTCTGGCAGGACTGCGTGTTCCGACGGCGCAGCTCGCAGATGGCCGCGTCATCGTGTTCGGATCGTTCGATGCGATTTACTGGACTGAGGATGTCGCCGGTTACGAGAAGGCACTGGATACAGCGACATCAAAAATGCCAAGGCGTGAGGTCTGGCTGGCAGGATCCGTATCCGCGCTTGCCCGCGAGCAACTGGAACACCTCGGCTGGATCGTTCACGACCACGCCGATCAGGCGTTGCCGGAAAAGCCAGCTGACTGATCTCGTCGCGGCAAAGAACTCCAGATCTCGGACCGGCGTTCCTCGTCAAAGCCGGCGTCGAATATTGACCAGAGAGTCGGAAGGTTGTCCGCGCTGAAACAATAATTTGCGACGCCTACCGGCGTCCAATCAGCTCGCCGTTTCGCAATCATGGCCCCGTCCCGGGACCCGCGGACGCCGGCGCTGCAGTATTCGCTGTAGTGGAGCCAGCTGAGGTAAAGCGCTCGCCGATTCCGCGACACACGACGTAGAAGATCGGCGTGAACAGCAGGCCGAATGCGGTTACGCCGAGCATGCCGAAGAACACCGCGATACCCAGCGCCTGGCGCATCTCCGCGCCTGCGCCGGAGCCGAATGCCAGGGGCGCGACCCCGGCGATAAATGCCACCGACGTCATCAATATGGGCCGCAGTCGCGTACGCGCCGCGTGCGCCGCGGCCTTGGCCGGTGTCAGACCCAGCCGCTCCTCGGCCTGGCGCGCAAACTCGACGATGAGGATGGAGTTCTTGGCCGCCAGCCCGATCAGCACGACCATGCCGATCTGGGTGAGAATGTTGTTGTCCGTGCCGCGCAGATTCACGCCCAGCAGGGCCGCGAGCAGGCACATGGGCACGATGAGAATGACCGCCAGCGGCAGGGTCAGGCTTTCGTAGAGAGCGGCAAGAAAAATGAATACGAACACCACGGCCAGCACGAAACTCTCGGCGGAGGAATTGCCGGCGAGCTGCTGCTGGTACGCCAGGTCGGTCCACTCATAAGTGAATCCGGCCGGCAGGCGAGCACTGGCAATACGCTCCATGGCGCTCATCGCCTGCCCGGTCGAGGCGCCGACCCTGGTATCGCCCTGGATGTCGACGGCGGGATACAGGTTGTAGCGCATCACCTTGTACGGCCCCACCGCGGGTGTGAAGTTGACCACCGAACTCAGCGGCACCATGGCGCCCGAGACCGAACGTGTTTTCAGCGTGCCCACCCAGCTGTCGTCCTGGCGATACGAAGAGTCGGCCATGGCAATGACCTGGAAGGTGTGTCCCAGTAGATTGATGTTGTTGACGTAGGTGCCGGCCAGGTAAGTCTGCAGTGTCGCGTACACATTGGCCGCCGGTACTCCGAGCATTTCGGCCTTATCGCGGTCCACTTCGGCGCCCAAGCGCGGGCTGCTGCTGGTAAAGCTGACGTAGGTGTTGGTGATGGCGGGATCCCTGCCCGCCTCCTCCGCCACGTCCCGCGCCGCCGCCTCCAGCGCGGTATAGCCGAATCCGGCCCGATCCTCGATGATCATGCGGAAGCCACCGGAGGAGCCCAGGCCCAGCACCGGGGCGGGCTGGCTGATGCGGATATCCGCGGCGGTGATGACCGACAACCGCCGGCGCAGGTCGGCCGTGAGCCGGGCGGCGGTCAGACCCTTGGGCAGCCGGGTCGCGAACGGTTCGAAAATGGCCCACATCTGACCGGAGCTCGACTGGTTGATGAAGCCATTGCCGTCGATACCGGCGTACACCGATGCAGAGGATACGCCCGGGGTGCCCAGCACGATGTCAATGGCCTGCTGCACGACTGCATCCGTACGCGCCAGGGTTGCGCCGGCCGGCAGCTGCAGCGAAATGGCAACGTCGCCTTGGTCCTGCTGGGGAATGAAGCCGCGTGGTGTGGCGACGATCCGCCACGCCGTGAGTACCAGCAGTACCACATAAAGCGCCAGTATCGGGCCGCGCACGCGTATGAACCTTTGCGTGAATTCGCCATACGCGCGGCTGAACTGCTCGAAGCCACGATTGAACGCCCGGCCCGCGGCGCCAAGTCGCCGCAGTCCGCGAGACGGCTGGGCCGCGGCTGCCTCAGCCTTGGCCGAATGGGGCTTGAGTATCAGGGCCGCGAGTGCCGGCGACAGGGTCAGCGATACCACCAGCGAAATAAGTGTCGCCGTGGCGATGGTGACGGCGAATTGCTTGTAGAACTGGCCGGCGATGCCACCCATGAAGGCCGTGGGGACGAATACGGCGACCAGCACCAGTGCAATTCCCAACAGCGCGCCGCCGACTTCGTCCATGGTCAGGTGCGCCGCATCGCGCGGACTCAGGCCCGCGCTGATGTGCCGCTCGACGTTTTCGATCACTACGATGGCGTCATCGACCACTATGCCGATCGAGAGCACCAGGCCGAACATCGAGAGGTTGTTCAGTGAGAAGCCGAAGGCCTTCAGCACGATAGCGGTACCGATCAGGGCGATGGGGATGGCGAGCAGCGGGATCACGGCGGTGCGCCAGCGCTGCAGAAACAGGATGACGACGATCACCACCAGGATGATGGCGATGAGCAAAGTTCGCGCCACTTCGTCGACTGAGGCACGAATATAAGTGCTGGGGTTGTAGATGATCTCGTAGGCGATGCCCGGCGGGAAATCCCGTTTCAGATCGAGCATCGTGGTCTGCACCGCGTCGGCGACTGCAAGGGCGTTGCTGC
The DNA here is from genome assembly GCA_036498905.1 of Steroidobacteraceae bacterium. Lineage (GTDB taxonomy): Bacteria > Pseudomonadota > Gammaproteobacteria > Steroidobacterales > Steroidobacteraceae > DAIDKA01. The sequence goes on from DASYER010000126.1 coordinate 110,186, forward strand.
CCGGGGACTGGTTGACGCTGAGCGCAACCGCCCGCTCGCGACTCTTGTAGGCATTGACGCCGTAGTTTTGGGCGCCAAGCTCGACGCGCCCGATATCAGAAATGCGTGTCACCCGCCCCAGGGCATCGCGCTTGATGATGACCTGGGCGAATTCATCGGCGGTCGACAGCTTGCCCTGAGTTTGAACGATCAGCTGCTGGGCAGCCGGATTATTGGTAAAGGGGGGGGCACCCACGGAACCGGCGGCGACCTGCACGTTGTTGCTGCGCAGGGCGTCCACGATTTCCTGCACGGTCAGGTCGCGCGCCGCGGCCTTGTCGGGGTCGATCCACACGCGCATAGCGTAGTCGCGGGCGGCATTGACGCCGACATCGCCGACGCCTGGAACGCGCAACAATCGGTCGCGGATCTGCAGGCTCGCGTAGTTGGCGAGAAATTTGCGATCCAACGTGGGATCCGAGGCATACACGTGCACGATCAGCAAGGTGTCGCCGCTGCCCTTGCGCACCGTCACTCCGAGGTTCTGGACCTCCTGCGGCAGCTGCGGCAGTGCCGTCTGCACCCGGTTCTGGACCTTCACCTGCGCAATGTCGACATCGGTGCCGAGCTTGAAGGTCACGGTGATGCTGACCCGCCCTTCGCCGATAGATTGCGAGGACATGTAGAGCATGTCATCGACGCCGTTGATCTGCTGTTCCAGGGGGGCCGCGACGTTGTCGGCCATGACTTCAGCCGAGGCGCCTGGATAGCTTGCGGAGACGGATACCGTCGGGGGTGCGATCCTTGGGTATTGGTCGACGGCTAGGCTCGGGAAGGCGATGGCCCCGAGCAGGGTGATGATGACCGAAACCGCGGCGGCGAAGATGGGCCGGTCGATAAAAAAGTGTGCGATCTTCACGACGGGATTTGCCGGCTGCTCACCTGGCGCCCCCCGGCGGCAATTGCATGAGCCCGTTTTCTCCGCGCGAGATGCCCGATGGGAATGCGCTCATGGGAGCCGCTGTAGCGTGAACCTTGCGGCCGGGCCGTGCACGCTGCACCCCACTGATGATCACCTGGTCGGTCGGTGCGAGGCCCGACACAATCTCGCGCATGCCCTGGAACAACTGGCCCACCTCAACCGTACGCTGCTCGACGATGCCGTCGGCGCCGACGATATAGGCAATCTGGCGGGTCTGATCGTTCACCACCGCCTGATCGGGGATCAGCATTGCCTCGCTGGCGCGTGCAGCGAAACGGCGCATGTGACCGAACATGCCCGGCGTCAGGAAGCCGTGCGGATTTTCCACCAGGGCCCGGCCGCGGATGGTGCCTGAGCTGGCATCCAGGGCATTGTCGATGAATTCCATGCGGCCCTTCCAGCGATAATCGGTCTCATCCTGTAAACGGATATCCACTGCATTGCCGTCCGGCAGGTCACTTTGCTCGCGCTTGTAGCGCAGCAGCGCGGACTCCGGAGCGTCGAACACGAAGCGGATCGGGTCCAGGGTCACGATCGTGGTCAGCACGGTCGTTTCCGCGGTGACCAGATTGCCGGCGGCCAGCCTGTGGTACGAGATCTGTCCATCCAGGGGTGCAATGACGCGTGTGAATTCGAGGTTCAGCGCGCTGGACTCGATGCCCGCCTGGGCGGCTGCAACATCGGCTGTCGCCTGCAGCGCGGTGGCGCGCAGGGTTTCCAGATCCGCCTCGCTGAGGACGTGACTGGCGATCAGGCGCTCACCGCGTTTCAGTTGCGCGGCCGAGTTCACCTGCGCGGCCTGCGCCCGGGCAAGTTGTGCCTTGGATTCCCCGAGCAGCGCGGCGAAGGGCCGTGGATCGATGACGAACAGCACCTGGCCCTTGGTCACCGTCTGGCCGTCGCGGAAATTGACTGATTGCAGAAGGCCGGAGACTCTGGGGCGAACCTCCACTGATGCCACCGCCTCGAAGCGACCCGCATAGTCGTCCCAGTTGGTGACCTTCTCGCGCAACGGGGGTGACACGACCACCGTGGGTGCAGCCTCCGCCGTCGGTGTGGCCCTACTGCATCCGGCAAGGGCTCCCGCCAACAGGATCAACACTATCGGACAGGTTCTATACAACATGCGCAGACCGCCGTGCCGTTATTTGAGCGGACCGTGCATTCGGCATTGACGTTATAAGGCACGGAACTCGAAATGACGATATCGGAACTTCAGGTCATGCGCAACGCAGCGCATGCCGGGCGTTTGCAAGGGGGCCGCCGGCAGCTCGTTATGGTCCACGGTTGGCTTCAGACAGCATGGGCGAAAGTGGCGGCGGATACGACGCACAAAGCCGGAGTCCACGCTACGGCCCTAGCAGCGGTTTGCTCGACCCAGCTGCTCTGGCGGTGCAAAATTCAGTTCACACCTGTCTGTCTACTCTACTGGCTGGCATGGACATAGAACCTGTTGCGAAATCTGGCGGTACGCCACTGGCATCCTGGCTGAGCCATCATCAGGGCGAACTGATCACAGTCTTTCTCGTATTCATTGCCTACGCCACGACCATCTGGGTCGCCTTTGATTCGACCTGGATCTTTGCCGTGCTGACTGGGGCGGCGAACACGGTCCCATTCGTGATCTTCGCTGCTCTGGTGCGCCAAATTATCCTCAAGCACTTGATTGGCAGGAAATTCCTTATTCAGACCGCTTGGCACGCCGCACTGTGCTTCGGCTTCTCGGTTGCATGCTATTGGCTCATATTGGTGATGCTTGCCGTGGCTAGCTCGCCTTCAGCTTGGAACTTTCAGGTAAAGGCCTTCGTCCCTCGCGGCGCCGCTTGGCAGCTCCTGGAGAACGTGACGACCTACGCCCTGGTAGCGGCCCTCTCTTACCTGCAGGCCGCACGAGCCATGCCCGCTTCGCTGTCCGTGGCGGCTCCATTCCAGGAAGGGGTGAAGGCACCTCCCCGACTTCTCGTGCGCGTCAGGGACGAACTGCGGCCCATTGACCTGGATCGGATCGTCACGGTTTCCGGGGCTGACGACTACGCCGAGGTCACCAGCCTCGACGGCAAGCACTTGGTCACCATGACGCTGGCGCAGTTCGAAGGGATGCTGGATCCGGCCAGGTTCGTCCGCGTCCACCGCTCGCACATCATCAATCATGATTTCATCGATCGCGCCGAGCCCGCGGGAGCAGGCCGCCTTCTTTTGCACATGCGCAACGGAACGACGGTGTCGACTAGCCGCGCCGGCGCACAGCTGCTCAAAAGCAGGGTCATTTAGCCGGCCACCAGGTTCACTTCACCCGACCAAGGTGTCGGCCCGCCGATTTCCCACCATTTCTCGCCAGCCCTGCCTCAGGCTCCGCCGCCTATTCAAGTCTCGGCTTCGGACAAGGAGAGGACCGTGATCTTAAGGGTACTATTGGCATGTTTTGTAGCACTGCTGGCGGGCAGTCCCGGCCGGGCCGCAGACACGGCGACTGCCGACGCCAATTCTGTTATTGGCTTCGTCGTTCCGGCCGACGCGCAGGGGCTCGAGTCCGGCGCGCCCGAGTTGGCGCGGCAAGTGATCAAGGCCCTCTCCCAGAGCGCTCGCGATCAGGATCTGATGTCCTCCTACCAATTGAACATGGTTGCAGGCGACTATCCTGCAGCGGAAGCCACTCTGGATGCACTTCGGCGGCGCTACCAGACGATCGGGGCTCCGTCGGCATTGCTGGTCTATCCGGAAATGTTGACCACCGCGGCGAGAGCGCAGGCCCTGTCCGGCGGGTCCTTCGAGTCCGCCGCCGCTTCCGCCATCCACCGACTCTACGGTTCGCTGTCCGATGTGGCGTGCATGGACGCTGAATACTGGTCGGTTGGTTCAGGCGCCCTGGCCAAGCAGCAGCTAGAGGCCGATTTGGCGGCGCTTCACGGAAAGACGACGATTTCAGTGCAACAGGCGACGTCCCTGGTCCGCGACCAGCTGCAATATCGCGAGTTCTATATTCAGCAACCTCTCGTCCAACGGCTCCTCGCGCAAGAGGACGCACACCGGTTCCTCATCGCAGACGATGTGCTAATCAAGACTAAGCAAGGTGTGACGCTTTCCGCCTACGTGGCCCGTCCCCGCCATGGACCCACGCGCCAGGCCGCCGCCTTGCTCTTCACCATTTACGCTTCCGAGGATCCTACAAGCAACTGGTACAACGCCAAGTATGCCGCCGCGCACGGCTACATCGGCGTTGTGGCATTCGCGCGCGGCAAGTGGAAGAGTCCAGACGAAATCCGGCCGTTCGAGACGGAGGGCAAGGACGCTGCGAGCGTCATAGAATGGATCAGTACTCAGCCCTGGAGCGATGGCCGGGTCGGCATGTGGGGTGGCAGCTACAGCGGCTTCGCGCAATGGGCTGCGATCAAACACAGGCCAGCGGCACTCAAAACCATCGTGCCGTATGTCTCAAATCTGCCGGGCGACGGCCTGCCCATGTATCACAACGTCTTCCTCACAGCGAACTACGCCTGGAACTTCTACGTCTCGGACAATCGCTATCTGGACGAGGAGCTATATAACGACGCCAAGCGCTGGAACGACCTTCCTTCGAAATGGTTTGCGTCGGGGCGGTCCTATCGCGAGATCGACGCGGTCGATGGCAAGCCCAATCCCTGGCGCCAACGCCACCTGCAGCACCCTTCCTACGACGCTTATTGGCAGGCGATGGCGCCCTTCGGGAGCGAGTTTGCCAAGCTTGCTATCCCGATCCTCGAGATCAGCGGCTACTCCGGCTCCGACTCAGTCAGTGACTTCTTTCTGCCCGAACACGAGCGCTATGCCCCAGGCGCGGAACATTATCTCGTCATCGGGCCCTGGAATCATGGTGGCTCGCAGTCGAGCTTCAAAGCACGCGTACTGGATGGCTACTCCATCGATGCAGTCGCCCAGGTCGACACGCCGGCGCTCACCTTTCAATGGTTTGACCATGTGTTCAAGGGCGCACAGAAACCCGAGATCCTGAAGGACAAAATCAACTTCGAGGTGATGGGAGCCAATATCTGGAGCCATGCACCCTCGATCACGAAGATGAGCGACAGGATTCTGGATCTTTATCTATCCGACTCCACTGAGAACAAACACCATCGCCTGACGCGAACGGCGCCAACCAAACCAGGTTACGTCAAGGAGACGGTCGATTTCGCCAACCGCACCACGGAGAACAACCTCTACCCGGAGGCACGGCTTTCGGACAAGGTCAATGACGCGGGAGCGATCAGGTACATCAGCGATCCCATCACAAAGCCATTCTCAATCAACGGACAAATCGCCGGCGCTTTAAGGGCTTCTATCAACAAGCGCGATATGGACTATTCGATGGCCGTATATGAAATCATGTCGGACGGCCGTTATTTTGAGATCGCCTATTATCTGGGCCGCGCCAGCTATGCCTGGGACATGCGCCATCGACGGCTGCTGACTCCCGGGAAGACCGAAACCATTCCGTTCAGTCAGACGGGCATTGTCAGCCGGCAGCTAAGCACTGGCAGCCGCCTGCTCGTACTACTCACCGTCAACAAGAATGGCCAGGCCCAGATCAACTACGGAACCGGAAAGGACGTCAGTGACGAATCGATCGCCGATGCCAAGGAGCCGCTTGAAGTGCACTGGTATGGCGACAGTGTTGTGCACGTGCCCGTGTCGGACTACCGTAATAATCTGTTACCAAAGTGATCAGAACAGGCCATGCGTCAATGGTGGAAAGGGAGGGAATCGAACCCTCGACCCTGGCATTATGAGTGCCTTCCTTGGACCGAAATAGCTTGTAAAGTCAATAGCATAGCTGGGCGATGCCCGTTGCAATTGGCTCCACGAAGCACAACTGAGCACAACTGATTCCCACAAATCTCCCGCAGGATTTGCCGGCGGTCGCGCTGGCGGAAAACACTGAAAAGCTCTTGATACATATCCTCGGTATATATAGGATTTATCCTAGGATTTGTATCATGACCAGCCGCTCCGACAATCAGTCAGTCAAAGCACTCGCGCTGCTACGGCGCAACGGGATCTCACGGCTATCCGAATTCCGCCAAGCGGGCATTACGGCCGCTACGATTTCCCGCCTGGAGGCTGCGGGAACAATCTCCCGGCTGGCACGTGGGCTGTATCAACTGCCGGATGCTGCCATAGGAACTAACCATACGCTCGCGGAGGCCTCCAAGCTCGTTCCCAAGGGGGTCATCTGCCTGACCTCTGCCCTGGCGTTCCACGGACTGACCGATCAAGTACCCGCGCGCGTGTGGCTTGCGATAGGCCCGAAGGACTGGCGACCACGACTCCAATATCCACCGATGCGATTTGCTCATTTTCCACTCACCCAACTGCGAGCCGGCATGGCACGCCACCTCATCGAAGGCGTGTCGGTTCCAGTCTTCTCGATAGGCAAAACAATTGCCGACCTTTTTCGCCATCGGCGCGCGGTTGGAATCAATATCGCCCTTGAGGGCCTGCGCGAAGCGCTGCGACAACGTAAAGCCACTGCCGGCGAGATTGCTCGGTATGCAGTGGAAGGCGGCGTATGGAAAGTGATGGAGCCTTATATGAGTGCGCTGACGCATGGCTAGGGCACCGCGAGATATCGGCGCGTCGGTTCGCGCAAGACTGCTGAATCTCGCCCGCGAGCGCGGCCAAGTCCTCGATCTGCTGCTGACGCGATATGCGCTCGAGCGCTTGCTATATAGGCTTAGCCTTTCGGCACACCGAAACCGCTTCGTGCTGAAAGGTGCAATGCTGATCACGACTTGGTTCGCTGACCCGCATCGCCCAACCCGCGATCTGGATCTCCTCGGCTACGGTGATCCTTCCCCCGCGGCAATGTCGGACGTCTGGAAGGAAATTTGCGAAACCAGAGTCGACGACGGAATCACGTTCGACAGTGACAATCTGCGTGTTGGCCCGATCCGCGAGGACCTCGAATATGGAGGCTTGCGCATTCGCACCACCGCCTCGATCGCACGCGCCCGAATTCCCGTCACGATAGACATTGGTTTCGGCGATGCGGTCGAACCTGGCGTTGAGGAAATAGTTCTACCGGTGCTGCTTGATCTGCCGCCACCGCATCTGCGTGCATACGCTCGCGAAACGGTCATTGCCGAGAAATTTCACGCGATGGTAACGCTTGGGCTGGCGAACAGTCGCATGAAAGACTTCTACGACGTTTGGGTCCTCAGCAAGTCCTACACTTTCGACAAACGTCTCGCGCAGGCTATCGCAGCTACGTTCAAGAAACGCCAGACGGTGATTCCCGAAACGCTTCCGGACGCCTTCACACCGGAATTCTTTAACAACGAAAACAAGCTCCGGCAGTGGTCCTCATTTGTGCGTGATCTCTCAGCCGAAAGTCCCTCGTTCGGAACGCTGGTTTCTGATGTAGCGACTTTCATAGGGCCCTTCGCGGCGAAAGCCCGTGTCCCGGAGTTCGGCGGGCAGTGACATACCTTCGAATTACAGTTGATGGCACTGAAGCAGCCACCGTAGATACCGGCGGGCGCGACGTTGTCAGCATTAATGTTGGCGGCACTAGGACCGACGACGTTTACGCCGACTTGGGTGTGACTGGTGGGACATACGACACTGAAGGCATCACGGACCACCGTATTTGAATCGATCAGATGCCCCTGCGGATCGGTCAGATGGTCGGCGTGGAATTTGTCGAGCACGGAATCCAAACCGGGGCAGGTAGCAGCCTCGATGACCTATACCCGGGTTCGGCAGCTACTGAGCCCAGTTCCATAGATCTAGACCATCTTGTTAGGGAGGAGAAGAACGCCGCGTTGGTTCGGGCTGGATACGTAGTTCGATTGACAATGACTAGCGGCATATCCGTGGCACTACTCACGAGGCCCGATGACCATGGCTTCGGGCTCACGGTGCTTTGGAGCAAATGGAACTCAGATCGAGTGTCCGTATCACTGCGTACTTACACCGCAGATTCGCTGGCAACGAACGAACCAGCTCGTTATACGGTGCGCGAGAAAATGTCGGTCGGCGGGGCGGTGCGCCTGAAACTTCTTGGCCAACCAGATCTGGTGCGGAAACTCGAAGTCCGGACCGATTGAATTTGGTGGAAAGGGAGGGAATCGAACCCTCGACCCCGGCATTATGAGTGCCGTGCTCTAACCAGCTGAGCTACCTTTCCATTCCGCAGGCATGCTACCGGCATGAAACCGGGCGCGCATTGTCAGCGCCCCTGGATACGGCGTCAAGAAGGCTGAAATAGTCTTTGGAATCAAGATCCTAGGGGGAGCGATGGAATTGAAACTCGTTGCGCAGGGGCTGCAGTTTCCGGAAGGTCCGGTGGCGATGGCCGATGGCTCGGTCATTCTGGTCGAAATCCGCCGCGGAACCCTCACACGCGTCACGCCGGACGGCAAACGTCGCACCATCGCGGAGCTGGGTGGTGGACCGAACGGCACCGCGATCGGTCCGGACGGCGCGGCCTACGTGTGCAACAACGGCTTCGCCTGGACCTGGAACGAGGGCGAACTGAACATGCCCAACGGGCCGCCGCCCGAGTATCGCGGCGGCAGCATTCAGCGGGTCGATCTCGCCACCGGCAAGTTCACGACCTTGTACGACAACTGCGACGGCAAACCACTGAATAGCCCGAATGATCTGGTCTTCGATAGCCAGGGCGGCTTCTGGTTCACCTGTCTTGGCCAGACGGACGGCGAAGTACGCCGCATGGGCGCGCTCTATTACGCAAAGGCCGATGGCTCAAAGATCATCCGCTGGCGCAGCGATATGTTCTCGCCCAATGGCGTGGGTCTCTCACCGGATGAGCGCACGGTATATATGGCCGACTGCAACGTGGGGCGCCTGTATGCATTCGATCTCACCGCACCGGGTGTGATGGCACCGCCTTCAGGACCGCCGACCGCCCCGGGCCGCGTGGTGTGCACCCTGCCCGGCTACCAATGGCTGGACAGTCTGGCGGTGGAAGCCGGCGGCAAAATCTGCGTCGGTACACTGTGGAATGGCGGCATAACGACGTTCGATCCGGATGGCTCCTACGAGCACTTCCCCTGCCCCGATCCGGTCACCACCAATATCTGCTTCGGCGGCGCCGACATGCGCGATGCGTACATCACCTGCTCCACGACGGGGAAACTCTTCCACACGCGCTGGCCGCGGCCGGGCCTGCGCCTGCCCTTCAATGGCTAGGGTGCTGAACTCGCCATGGCAACGATACGCGACCACTATGCTTCGCACCTTGCGCCCATCTACCTGTGGATGGCTGGTGGATTCGATAACGCCATGGCGCTGGGCGAATCGGACCTGAGCGCATTGGGCATCGAGGCTCGAACCGGCATGGCCGTGCTGGATCTGGGCGCCGGATTTGGGATGCATACCATTCCGCTTGCGCGTGCCGGCTGTGCCGTCACGGCGCTCGACAGTTCGGCCATTTTGCTGAATGAACTTCGCGCTCATGCCGATGGCCTTCCGATCCGCGTGATCGAGGGTGATCTGTTGAACGCGGCGAGCTACGTCACCGAGGCGCCGCAGCTCGTCTTGTGCATGGGCGACACCGTGACTCATCTGCAGACCGAGCAGGAGGTGGAAGACCTCTTTACGCAGGTCGCCCGAATCATGGCTCCCGGCGGTCTATTCGTCGTGACCTTCCGTGACTATACGTCCGCCGCCTGCGGCGACAGCCGGTTCATTGCCGTTCGTAGCGATGCGAACCGCATCCATACGTGTTTTCTGGAAGCGCAGACCTCGCACATGGTGGTTCACGACATCGTGCACGAACGCTCCGACGCCGCGTGGCGCATGAAGGTGAGCTCGTACCGCAAATTGCGTCTATCGCCGCAGTGGGCGTCGGCCGCACTGCGCCGCGTGGGATTGGAGCCCGCAGTGGCTGCCGGTCCGCGAGGTATGGTGCAGATTACGGCGCGCTGCCCCGCCCGTTAACGGCAGCGATTACACATTGAAGCGGAAGTGCATCACATCGCCCTCGCGGACGATGTATTCCTTGCCCTCGAGGCGCAGCTTGCCGACTTCACGTGCGCCGCTCTCGCCACGGTAGGTGATGTAGTCGGCATAGGCGATGACTTCGGCACGGATGAAACCGCGCTCGAAATCGGTGTGAATCACGCCGGCGGCCTGCGGCGCGGTCGATCCCGCGCGCACGGTCCAGGCGCGCACTTCCTTCTCACCGGCCGTGAAGTACGTTTCCAGCCCCAGCAGTTTGAAGGCGGAACGGATGACCCGATCCAGGCCCGGCTCATCCAGTTTCAGTTCAGCCAGAAATTCGGCGCGGTCGGCCTCTTCGAGCTGTGAGATCTCCGCTTCGATCGCGGCACACACGGCAACCACCTGCGCACCTTCGGCCACCGCCAGCTTCTGCACGGCGGCGAGCTTCGGATTATCGGTAAAGCCCTGTTCATCCACGTTCGCGACATACATGACGGGTTTGGCCGTGAGCAGATGCAGCTCCTTGAGGTCCTTCGCTTCCTCCTCCGTCAGCTGCAGCGCACGCGCCGGCTGCGCCTTGTTCAGCTGTGCCCGCACCTTCTCGAACAGCGCCGCCTTGCGCGCCGACTCCTTGTCGCCGCTCTTGGCCGCCTTGATCGCCCGATCATGCGCCTTCTCGACGGTCGTCAGATCGGCAAGCGCCAGCTCGGTGTTGATGGTCTCGATATCGGCCAGCGGATCGATCTTGCCTGCGACATGCACGATGTCACCGTCATCGAAGCAGCGCACGACGTGCGCAATGGCATCGACCTCGCGGATATGGGCCAGGAACTTGTTGCCCAGTCCTTCGCCCTCCGATGCGCCCGCGACCAGGCCGGCGATATCGACAAACTCGACCGCCGCCGGCACCAGCTTCTCGGGATTGACGATATTGGCCAGTTCCTGCAGCCGAGGATCCGGCACCGGCACGACACCGACGTTTGGATCGATGGTGCAGAACGGATAGTTCTCGGCCGCGATCTGCGCGCGCGTCAGGGCATTGAACAGGGTCGACTTGCCGACATTCGGCAGGCCTACGATTCCGCATTTGATCGACATATTTTTCTACCTTGAACTTTAACCAGGTCGGCCGTGCAGGGCCTGCGTGGCCCGCTGCGCGCCTTGGCTCATCATCATCGGCACGGCATCCGCCGCGGCGGCGATCCCCACGCCGATGAGTTCTTCGTCAGCCTTCGATGGGCGGCCCAGGACGTAGTGCAGGACCTTGTTGCGATCCCCGGGATGTCCGATCCCAAGGCGCAGTCGCCAGAAGCCTTCCCCGCAGTTCGCGAGAATATCGCGAATGCCGTTATGGCCACCGTGGCCGCCGCCGAATTTGAGCCGGACATCCCCGGGCGGGAAGTCCAGTTCATCGTAAGCCACCAGTATTTCACCGACGCCGATCTTGTAGAAACCCGCGATGCTGCTCAGCGGCCCGCCACTGCAGTTCATGTAGGTCATCGGCTTGGCCAGCCACACCTCGGCATCGGCAATCCGCGCACGCGCGAGATCGGCCTGATGGCGCGGCTCGTAGCGGAAGGTTCCACCGTGGCGGGCGGCGAGCACGTCGACGAACGCGAACCCTGAGTTGTGACGTTGGCGCTCGTGTTCGGCCCCGGGGTTGCCCAAACCCACGATCAGCTTCAGGGGAACGGCATCCATGAGCGCACGCCTGCAATGAAACGAAAAGTGGACGCGCGGGTAAGTACATACCCGCCCGCGCGTCCGGCACGGCTACTTCTTGCCCGCGTCCTTCTTGGCAGGAGCGGCGGCAGCCTTGTCGTCCTTCTTCGCATCCGCCCCGGCAGGGGCAGCACCGGCGGCACCAGCAGCAGCGGGTGCTGCAGCCGCACCCTCGGCCGGCGCAGCCTCGGCGGCGACCGCCTCGGGCTCCTCGGCACGCGGGCTATGGATGGACACGACGGCCGGATTGCGGCCATGGCCCAAGGCCGGCAGCACCACGCCCTCCGGAACCACCACATCGGCCAGATACTTGATGTCATTCAAGTTCATGCTCGACATGTCGATTTCGAGGAACTCCGGCAGATCCTTCGGCAGGCACACCACTTCGATTTCGTTCATCAGATGCGACACGATGCCACCCTGCGTCTTCACGCCCGGGGAGGCACTGGCATTGCGGAAATGGATGGGCAGGCGGATGCGCAGCTTCTCGTTTTCCACGACCCGCTGCATGTCCAGGTGCACGACCAGGTTCTTGGCCGGGTGCATCTGCACATCCTTGACGATGGCCGCCTGCGTCTCATTCGCCACTTTCAGCTGAATGATGGACGAATAGAACTTCTCGTTGCCGATCATCGTCAGCAGGTTCTGCTGATCGAGGATCAGGGCGCGCGGATCCTGTCCGCCGCCGTACAGTATGGCCGGAACTTTTCCCGTGACACGCAGGCGGCGGCTCGCACCTTTGCCTTGCGTGTCCCGGAAGTCCGCGCCGATCACAAATGAAATGCGCATTGTCGAACTCCTAAACACTAATCAAATCGCCGCACCATGCGGCATTCACGCCACCCCGCGACCAAAGGGGCATGATCAACAAGGGCCCGCTGACCACCCGATGTGGCAGCGCAGCCTTATCAATTCCTAATCCACATACAGCGAACTGACGGACTCTTCGGCCCGTATGCGCCGTATGGTCTCCGCCAGCAACGCCGCCACCGACAGCTGCCGTATGCGGCCGATACCCTGGGCCGCCGCCGAGAGCGGAATGGTGTCGGTCACCACCAGCTCATCGAGCGCCGACTTGCCGATGCGATCGAGCGCGGCGCCCGACAGCAGCGCGTGGGTGATGTACGAGGTCACCTTCAGCGCACCGGCATCCTTCAACGCCTGCGCCGCCAGACACAGCGTGCCGGCGGTATCCACCATGTCATCGACCAGCACGCAGTTCTTGCCGGCGACCTCGCCGATGATGTTCATCACGCGCGATTCATTCGGCCGCGGTCGGCGCTTGTCGATGATGGCCAGATCCGCATCATCCAACCGGCGCGCGAATGCGCGGGCGCGGGCCACACCACCGACATCCGGCGAGACCACGACCAGATTGCTGTCGCCGCGCTTCCAGGCATCTCCCAGCAGCACCGGCGAGCCATAGACATTGTCCACGGGGATATCGAAGAACCCCATGATCTGATCCGAATGCAGATCCAGCGTCAGCAGCCGGTCGACGCCGGCGCTGGCGATCATGTTCGCAACCAGCTTCGCGGTGATCGCCGAGCGCGTCGCACGCGGGCGTCGATCCTGGCGCGAATAACCAAAGTACGGCACCACCGCGGTGATGCGTGCGGCCGAGGCGCGACGGCACGCATCCACCAGCACCAGCAGCTCCATCAGATGATCGTTCACCGGCGGGCAGGTTGACTGCACGATGAATACGTCGCGGCCGCGTACGTTGTCGATCAGCTCGACATTGACCTCACCGTCACTGAACCGGCCGACCTCGGCCTCGCCCAGCGGCACCCCCAGGTGTCGCGCGATCTCATGCGCGAGCGCCCGGTTGGCATTCCCGGTGAACAACGCCATCGTGTCGTCAGTCACGACCCCTATCTCCCCGTCTCAATAGATCCATCGACAAAACTGGCTGGGGTGGAAGGATTCGAACCTCCGAATGGCGGGATCAAAACCCGCTGCCTTACCACTTGGCGACACCCCAATAACACGCGCACCTCAAGTGATCGACCCCAGCGCCACAGCGAGCGGTGACTGGTTCACGCCGCGCGCTACAAAACTCGTCCATTCATCGGGCACCCGCGCCGCGACCCGTTCAGCTTCCGCCGCGGACGCAAATGACGCAAATACGCACGAGCCCGTGCCGCTCAGGCGCGCCGCTGCCCGCGCACCCACCCAATCGAGCGCCGCGGCCACGGCCGGATAACGGGAGCGCACCAAGGGCTCGCAGTCGTTACGGGTCTGCCCCAGCGAAAGGGCGCGTATTGTGATGAGGGGGGAATTTCGTGTCAATTCAGGGGCCTGGAATATGCCGGCGGTCGATATGGCGACCCCTGGCCATACGATCAAGTACCAGGCCGGCGGTAGCTCCATCGGACTCAGCCG
>DASYER010000127.1:0-57042 GCA_036498905.1 Steroidobacteraceae bacterium
GAACTCGACGAACCGATGATGCGCATGAACAATTTATCCGGAACGAGCGCGAAGTCGCCGATGCCCTTCAGGTCGACGCGGTGATGCTGGCCGTAAGTGAGCGAGAAGGTACCCGTGTCGTCGCCCTTGGGCTTTACGGTAATCAAGCGAATGGCGCCGCCGAGGGCATTCTTCCCGAACAGTGTACCCTGTGGTCCGTTCAGCACTTCCACGCGTTCCAGGTCCGTCAGATCCATCGACGCGCCGGTCTCGGTGGCGTGATACACGTCATCGACATAGACCGCGACCGCAGGTTCGAAGGTGTAACTGAAGTCGACCTGAGTTATGCCGCGCAGTCCGATTGTTTCAGTCGGACCATAGTTGCTGACCGGCGTCCTGAAGTACGCATTCGGAACCACGGTCCCCAGGTCATCGACATTCACAATCTGCTGCTGCAAAAGGTCTGTTGCCGTCAGAGCGGTAATGGTGATCGGCGTCTGCTGAAGATTTTCGTTCCGGTACCGCGCGGTGACGACGACCTCCTGCAGGGCGTTGTCGCCATCCGTGGGCGACGCGGAGCTGGGCGCCGTTGCCGGCGCCTGCTGCGCAAGTGCGCCGCAGCAGTAAAGACCGGCCGATACCGCGATTGCGAGCTGCGCGCGTTTGCGCAGCAGGCGCCTTACGGTATTGGCAACAGAACTGCGTGGTGACGTGCTCTTCATATGCTTCCCCCCAGTGGTTTCATTCCGACAACGATTCTTACATGACGGCAATTGTCTCCAATCGACGGAATGGAGCTAGTCCAGCGTGGTGGTCGCCGCACCGTGGCCGATCGCGCGCGTAGCACGCCGATACGGATGGGTAGGCGTCGCTAATGCGACAAAGGCAATAGCTGGACATACACAATCCCCCCCCCTCTACAGAGCGTCTGCTTGCACGGAACGCAGCGCGCGTTGTCATTGTTGCTGGCGCGAGGCGTGTTCCCGACTACAACACCGGCGTTTTTCGATCGTTACTCAAAGGCCCTCCCAAGCAGACCGGTGCAGCATTCGTATGCGTGGCCAATATTACCCGTAGTGCTATTTGAATGAGGCAGAAATTGGAAGCACCGGTATTCTATTCTCGAAAACCTGTTCTCCAGACTTGAAGTCCGAAGCTAGACGGGATCCCAAAGAAAGATTGGCCGCACGTCCCTATCGCATGCTGTGCAACGTTCTTTTGCGGGAGTGAGATGCGAATGCTAATGTTTCAAATCATGAATTGGGATCCCAAACGATCCGGTGTATCGGCTTTCGGCCAGCGCAATGAACCGTGAGCAGCATTCGCAACGTGGTGATGGATCTGGGCGGTGTAATTCTGGAATGGAATCCGGATCACCTGCTGACGCATTTTCAGCCCGATCCGGTATTGCGCGGCCAGCTGCGTGCCAGCGTCTTCGGCGCGGACTGGCATCAGTTCGATCGCGGCCGACTGACCGAGATCGAGTTGATCGATCGGCTTGAGCTTCGTACCGGACACACGCGCGAACTGCTGCGCGCGATCACGCAAGCGGTGCGTGAGTCACTTCGGGAAAAACCCGAGAGCGTAACGCTCGTCAGGGCGCTGCGGCAGCGTGGCTTCGACATCTATTGCCTGTCGAACATGCCCGGCCCGGTCTACGAGCATCTGCGGCGTCGGCACACCTTCTGGGATGTGTTCCGCGGCGTGGTGATTTCAGGCGAGAGTCAGTTGATGAAACCGGAACCTGAAATCTACCTGCACCTGCTGGAGCGGTTCGGCCTGCGAGCTGCGGAGTGCGTATTCATCGATGACCTGCAGGTCAACGTCGATGCGGCCAAGGCCGTCGGCCTGCATGCAATCCGCTTCCAGAACGTCAGCCAGTGCGAGTTGGAATTCGCCGCCTTGCTGACCGCTACGACGCGGTCGTAAACGTATCGTTGTCGATGGGCAGCATCTGTCCGGAGATCGCCTTGCCCGCCGGTGAGGCGAGGAACAGCGCCAGGTTGGCCACGTCGGTGGGCTCGACAAATGTCTTGATGGACTGCATCGCCATTGACGCGACGCGCTCCTCCTCCAGCGTTCGTCCGCTGAGGCGCGCGCGCCCGGCCAGAACTCTTTCCATTCTCGGGCCGGCAACCGCGGCCGGCAGGATGGCGTTCACACGTATCCCATCGGCACCAAGCTCCATGGCCAGAGTCTTGGTGAAGCCGATCAGACCCCATTTGCTGGTCGAATAGGCACTACGATTGGCATAGCCGAAGCGTCCCGCGGCCGATGACATCACGATGATGGATGCGTCGCTCGACTTCTTCAGATGAGGGATGGCCAGACGCGTCACATTGAACGTGGCATTGAGATTGATCCCCATTACCGCTTCCCAGGCGTCCGGATCCAGTTCTGCAACCGGCGCGGTCGGCCCGCCGATTCCGGCATTGTTGACCAGCACGTCCAGGCCCCCCAGTGTGGCGACGGCCTCGGGCACCATGCGCTCGATCTCGGCGCGGCTTGCCAGGTCGCAGCGGCTGCAATGGATGCTCCCTGACTCCTTGGCCAGCGCCTCAAGCGCGGGTACATCGATGTCGACGACGTAGACCTGTGCGCCACTCGCCGCAAAAGCGCGGGCAATCGCCAGGCCGATACCCCCGGCGCCCGCGGTTACCAAAACCTTCTGTGCCATGATCTATTGCGGATCGTTCTGTGTGCCCGGGATCGGCAGAATGCCGCTCCTGCTGCCGAGTAATACGGCCAGATAGAGATTGCTCGTGCTCATAAGGACTCCGTTTGATTCGATGCGATGCCGGTCGGATTGCCGCTGACCGCGTCATCGACACTGGAATATTCCAAGGATGCGGGCGGCAGCTGCGCGATCTGGGCGCGCAGCAGGGCCTCGCGCGCATTATCCTTCAATCTGGCCAGCCGCAACTCAACATGCCGCTGGGACAGCCAGGCACTGAACTCGGAGAGGCATTCGATGGAGGATGCATCCAGGTCCGGGGATTCTTCAAGACTCACCACCACCAGCTTCACGTTCGCCTGCTGCCGTACCTTGGCCCGCACCAGCGCCATGACCGGATCGGCATTGGCGAACAGCAGCGGCTCCTCGGGGCGCAGGACCAGCACGTCAGGCTTGCGTTGGGTATTGGGAAAGCGTTCGACGTTGACGAAATCGTGGGCTCCGAGCCGTCCGAGTTCGGCCAGCCGTGGCCGCGCGAGTGTCCGCAGCAGCATCGCC
This sequence comes from Steroidobacteraceae bacterium, assembly GCA_036498905.1. Classification (GTDB taxonomy): domain Bacteria; phylum Pseudomonadota; class Gammaproteobacteria; order Steroidobacterales; family Steroidobacteraceae; genus DAIDKA01. Next base: position 3,212 of record DASYER010000127.1, read on the forward strand.
AGGCTGAACGCAATCGCAAACAGCAATCCGTTCAGCATGCCGAAGAGCAGAACCGCAACGATCGCGATCACCGTGATCAGCCGGTCGCGGCGCAGTCGGAAGTAGGCGCGTATCGGGGCCAGGCGCAGCGACTTGCTGACTGCGTGGATGACGATTGCGGCCAGTACCGGCGCCGGGATGCGTTCGATGTATGGCAGGCACAGCAGCACCAGAGCCAGGATGATCACGGCGGCGATCACACCCGCGGCACGCGACTGGGCACCCGCCGCATCGTTGGCCGAAGTGCCCGAATAGCCCGCGCCGACCGGCGTGCCGTGGAACAGGCCCGACACGATATTCGCCACGCCCAATGCCAAAAGGTCCCGATTGGGCCGCACCGAATCGTCGTGCTTGAGCGCAAAGGTGCGGATCGAGCTATAGGATTCCGCGTACAGGATGAACATCAGCGCCAGTGCGAACTCGACCAGCTGCAGCCAGTCCAGTTGCGCCGGGAGTGCCAATCTGGGCGGCGCCAATGACAGGCGAATGACCCCGGTCAGATCGACCCCGTGCGCGCTGAGCCAGGCCGACGCCGCGATGCCTCCCACGATGACGACCAGCGCGCCGGGAATGCGTCGCACACGCTCCAGCGCGAACAGACCGGCCAACGCCGCCAGGCCCGCCCCCAAAGCCGCCGGATTAGAGCCGCGTAGAGTGCGCGCCAGCTCCAGCAGCAGGGCGAAAAAGCTGCCGCTGTGCGTGTGCACGCCGGCCAGTGCCGGAACCTGTTTGACGGCGATGACCAGTGCCAGTCCAAACGCGAAGCCGCGCAGCACCGGTCGTGAAATCAGATTTGAGATCGCCCCCAGGCGCGCACTGGCAGCCACGATAAACGCCAGTCCCGTACAGGGCACCAGCAGGGTCGCGAGCACGACGCGCGCGGCCTCATCGCCTGCGCCCAATGCGCTGGTGGCGGCGGCCATGACCGCGGCAGAGGAAGAAGTCGCCGCGACGATCGCGAAGCGACTGCTGCCCAGCAGGCCGTAGCAGACCAGACCGGCGAACAGTCCGATGACGCCGGCCTGAGGCGGCAGATTCGCGAGGCCCGAATAAGCGACGGCCTCGGGCAACAGCAGGCCGGCGATCGACAGGGCCGCCAGGACGTCGGCGGTGTCTGCGAAGCGTCGCGAAACCATCATCCGACGATCGGTCCGCACCATCCGGGCAGGAAATCCGCTTCGGGACTCTTGGCCAGCTTTAAGGCGCGCACCAGGGCCTGCGGGAAATCATCATCCAGCAGTTTCGGCTTCAGACGCCGGCGTAGAAAATCAGCCCACAGAAATTCGCTGAACGGCGTCGTGTCCTTGGCAAAGCCGCCGCTGCGGCGCAGTTCTCCGGCGAGACTGCGATAAGGATCATCGTCGAGATCCCACAGGCGGCGTGGAATGTCCGCGTAGTCACGCCGTCGCCCGCGGGTATCAAAGGGATGCAGCCAGCCGCGATTGTCCAGATAGATCCAGAATGAGTCACGCGGCAGCCGGCGCAGATCCGCCATGATCGTCGTGGCGACCTGCTTGACCCCCTCCTGGTGCAGTGCAAGCGAGAGATGATGGTGGTCGACGACGTAGAACTCCTCCTTCGGGCCCCATACCACCGGGATCACGTGCTTGCCCAGAAAGTCGGGCTTCTTGCGATCCGGATGTTCCCGCCAGGATTTGCGTTTGGCTTTGACCTCGCGCATGCCGACGGTGATCTGCGTGGGACGCAGCATGGTCATCGGCACCGGGTGAATGCGGGGTTCGCGGGAATACGGCATGAAGGAAGCTCCGGGCCAGGATCCGCGGATATAATGCCCCATGCGCCCGACCCATGCGAAAGTCGCTGCCATCACCGCGGTCAGTTTGTGGGGGCTGTGCGCCGCGGGTCGCGCCGCGACCGATTCCGCCGTCGCGCTGCCCGCTGAACCGGACGTCGCCCAACTTCAGGCAGCGCTGCTGGCGCACCGCACGACCGTCGCCGCGGTGACTCAACATTATCTGCGGCGAATTGATGCATTGGACCGGCACGGTCCGGCATTGCATTCAATCATCGAGGTCAATCCGGACGCCGCGAAGCTGGCCGCACAGCTGGATTCGGCGCCACCGGGCAAGGGCATCCTGTTCGGAGTGCCCATCGTGCTCAAGGACAATATTGAAACAGCCGATGGCATGCTGACCACGGCCGGGTCGCTCGCGCTGGTCGATTCGAAACCCAAACAGGACGCGTTCATCGTCCGCAGGCTGCGGGCCAGTGGCGCCTTGATCCTGGCCAAGACCAACTTGAGCGAGTGGGCGAACTTCCGTTCCAGCCGCTCCACTTCAGGCTGGAGCGGCCGCGGCGGCCTCACGCGCAATCCCTACGACACCACGCGCAATGCCTGCGGCTCCAGCTCCGGATCGGCCGTGGCGGTGGCCGCGGATCTGGCGGTGCTGGGCGTGGGTACCGAGACCGATGGCTCGGTGGTGTGCCCGGCGAGCTTCAATGGCCTGGTGGGCATCAAGCCGACCGTCGGGTTGGTCTCCCGTTCCGGGATCATTCCGATCAGCATCAAACAGGATACGGCCGGACCGATGGCACGCAGCGTGGCCGATGCGGCGGCGTTACTGACGGTGCTGGCCGGCTACGATCCGCAGGATGCGGCGACGGCGCCGCTGAAAGATGCACCGCCGCCGGACTATCGCAAGTTCCTGGATGCCAAGGGATTGAAAGGCAAGCGCATCGGCGTGGTCAGGAAGCTGGCCGGCTTCGACAATGAAGTCGACACGGTATTCAATCGTGCGCTGAAAATCCTGCAGGCGCAGGGCGCGGTCGTGGTGGATCCGGTGGAGCTGCCGAATGCCGACAAGCTGTCGGCCGATGAGCTGACGGCGCTGCTCTATGAGTTCAAGGATGGGCTGGATCGCAATCTGGCCGAACGCGTCGGCTCCTCGCCGCGCTCGCTTGCGCAGCTGATCGAATGGAACAAGGCGCACGCGGCGCGCGAAATGCCCTGGTTTCCGCAGGACATCCTGGTGGATGCCCAGGCCAAGGGACCCTTGAGTGATGCGGCGTATCGGCAGGTGCGCGAAAAAGTGCAGCGGCTGGCGGGAGCGCAGGGAATCGATGTCGCGCTGGCCCATGACCACCTCGATGTCCTGGTCGCACCGACCGGTGGGCCGGCCTTTGTCAGCGACCTGGTCAACGGGGATCATATTCTGGGTGGCGGCATCATCGCCCCGGCGGCGATCGCCGGGTATCCGCATATCACGGTGCCGATGGGGCAGGTGCATGGTCTGCCGGTGGGAATATCGTTCATCGGGCCGGCTTTCAGCGAACCTACATTGATCGCCATCGCCTACGCGTATGAGCAAGCCAGTCACGCACGCCGGCCGCCGCAACTGCCATTACTGACCTTGCGCTGAGGCCACGCGCGCCGGTGGCGGAGGAGCGCTGGTCAGCTGCTCCTCCAGGGCCCACGGCGGAACCGCCAGCTGGTGCTTGAGGAAGCCGACAAATTCACGCACCACAGGTCGGTTCATTTTCATGCGCGGAACCAGCGCCTTCAGCCAGTGCGGCTGGAGCGGATAATCGCCCAGCAGTGCGACCAGTCGGCCGCTGCGGATCTCCTCGGCGGCCAGGTACATGGGAAGAACCGCGATGCCGAGTCCGCGCCGCGCCAGCTCACGCTGCACGCGTGCCTCGCTGACGTGAACGCGTGCATGGACCTCGACGCTCATCGGTCCGCCTGGGCTTTCAAACACCCAGCTGCTGCTGAACAGTCCTGATGTCAGGCAATCGAAGTCGACGAGATCCGTCGGATGCTGCGGTGCGGCGCGATTGTGAAGATACTGGGCGCCGCAACACAGCACGACCTCATAGGGACACAGCGGCACGTCGATGACGTTCGGATAGGACACCTGCAGCGCGCCGATCGCCACGTCAAAACCTTCCTCGAGCGGATTGACCGAGCGATCCACCAGCGTGACCTCGAGATTGACGCCGCTGTGCAGCTGCAGAAACCTGCCGTAAGTACCGCCGAGGAATTCACTGGTCAGAGTGGTCGGTGATTTGATGCGCAGCTGCCCTTCGATGGCGTGTTCGTCGGTAACGCTGCCCTTGAACAATTCATCGAACTCGGCCACCAGTCTGACGAATCGCGGCAGCAACGCCTCCGCGGCCGGTGTCAGGGTGAGACCCCGGGTCGACCGCACGACCAGGCGCGTGCCCAGCTCCTGCTCGAGTTGATCGATGCGCTTCGTGACTACGGATGGCGCGACCTGTAGTTCACGAGCGACGCTCGAGAAGCTGCCGAGCCGCGCGACGCGCAGGAATGCTCCCAGGTTCAGTAGGCTGTTAACGCTCGTTCCCCCTGCGCAACACGTCACCGGCACCAGGCCGATCATCTGAATTTTAGAAAGCTGATCGCGCGATATGCGGCGTTCTATCCAGCAAGTTTCGATGTTACCTTTTTTTTCCTTCGCGGCAAGTTTGGTCTGCTGCTGCGGAACAAATATTGAATTGAATTTCAAACAGGGGATGGCTGCACATGATTCGATCCGTATTGCTGGCCGGTTTGATGACTGCGGTGGCGGGACCTGTCGCTTTGGCCCAACAGGCGCCCGCCACGCCCGCGGCGACGGACCAGCCGACCGAGAAACTCGAGGAAGTCGTGGTTTCGGCGCAGCGACGCACCGAGAATCTGCAGACCACGCCCATCGCGATCACGGCGATTACCGCCGCCTCGCTGGAGGCGCGCAACCTCGACAATATTTCGGACGTGGGGGCCTACGTCCCCAATGCGGTCATCGCGCCACTGGGCGCGGGCTGGGGCTCGACGATGGCCGCGTTCATTCGCGGCGTCGGATTGGGCGACAACATCCTTTCATTTGAGCCCGGTGTGCCGATCTACGTCGACGATGTCTACATCGGCCGCCCGCAGGGTTCAATCTTTGATCTGCTCGACCTGGAGCGCGTCGAAATCCTGCGCGGTCCGCAGGGGACCCTGTTCGGCAAGAACGCCGAAGGCGGCACGGTGCGCCTCATTTCGGTCAAACCACAGGGTGACAACACCGGCTCGGTCAGCCTCACGTATGGAAAGTTCAACCGGGTCGAAGCCCGCGGCATGGCAGATGTATCGCTGGTGGACAACTTCCTGTACGCGCGTTTCTCCTTCTCCAGCAAGAAGGCCGACGGGTACTTCAAGAATTTCGACTACGTGTGCGAGAACGGCGCGGGAAGTCTGGGCAGCATGCAACCGGCCATCGCGCCGGGCTCCAACTGCGTCACCAGCACCGGCGGTGACGAGAATGTGCAATCGGGTCGCGCGGCCTTTCGCTTTCTCTTGGGCGCGGGAGTCGAATTCAACCTGATCACCGATCTGACCGTACAGAACCAGGAGGGCCCGGCCGACAAGTACACGGTCATCGACGGCACCAATGGTCTGAACGCCGGCTGGGGAGCGCTGACCTACGGAAAATTCGGAGTGCCGACGGCAGGACCTGCGGCGTATGTCGGCAAGCCCATTGCCTACGACAGCCGCTTCATCACCGATAATTTCTACTCGGGCTACTCCGAGTACGGCACCGATCCGATCTCCGGGCGCAATGTGCCGAACATCAACGATCTGAATCACTGGGGCGTATCCGGGACGTTGGATTGGAAACTCACGGACGACATGAGCGTCAAGTCCGTGACGGCATTCCGCGAGTTCCGCAACCAGTACGGTCGCGATTCGGACGGCAGCCCGCTGTCGGAGAACTCAACCTACGATGATGCCTTCCATCAGCAGTTCACCGAGGAGGTGACGCTGACCGGCAGGAGCGGCCCGCTCGACTGGACCACGGGAGGTTTCTACTACACCGCGAATGATTCGGATCGCGGCTACGACGTGCTGTATCCCTGCACCGTGCAGAACCCGGCCGTGTGCATCCACGAGCAGGACGACTACGTCTTCCAGACCACCACCAACTGGGCGTTCTTCGCGCACGGTGTGTGGCATTTCAACGATGCCATCTCGGTCACCGGCGGCGCACGCTACACCTCCGATGAGAAGGACGCCACCATCACGATCAACAACTTTGATCCGGTCGGTGGCCCGTTCGTCAACGTCAACGGCCAGTACGTTCCGACCTCCGCCACACACACTGATTACGACATTTCGTTGAACTATCAGTGGAACCATGACCTGATGACCTACATCCGCTACTCCACCGGGTTCAAGGGGGGTGGCTTCAGCCCGCGCCCGGCGGATGCACTGCAGACCGTGCCGTTCGCGCCCGAGTACCTGAAGACCGCCGAGGTGGGCGAGAAGCTCGAGTTCGCCGACAACACCATCCGCCTCAACAGCGACTTCTTCTACTCGCGCTATTTGAACCAGCAGACCTTCGCCCAGCAGAACGATGCCGACGGGGTCAACTGGTTCCGCGAGGAGAACGCCGGTACGGCACGCATCTGGGGTCTGGAAGGCGAACTGCAGGCCGAGCCCGTCGAGCGGCTGCACATCGATGCCTCCTTCGGTTACGTGAACTACCTGCTGCTGTCCAATGGCGGCAACACGCTGCTGTTCACGGGCAGCAACTGCAATGGCGAGACCTGCTACTCGCCGCGCACGCCGAAGTTCACCAGCGCCATAGGAGTGCAGTACGGACTGCAGTTTGCGGGCGGCACGCTGACGCCGCGTCTGGACTGGACCTACCAGTCGAAGATCTACTTCGTCACCAACAACGGCTGCGATGCCGAAACCGGCTCGGCGGGTTGCGGCTCGGGCGCGCAGGGCGCCTATGGCCTGCTCAATGCACGGCTGACCTGGCAGCCCACCGGTAAGAAATGGGAGGTCTCGGCCTGGGGGCGCAACCTCACGGACAAGGAGTACTTCTACGGCAAGCTGAGCCTGATCTCCTTCTTCGGACGCGAGCAGGGCAATCCGGCACCGCCGCTTGAGTGGGGCATCACCTTCAAGCGCACCTTCGAGTAATCAGATCAGTGCGCGGGCGCGGCCGCGGCTGCGCCCGCCGCTGGCTGCTCGGTGTTGAACATGTCGCGGGTCATGATCCAGGAGCCATCCGGCTGGCGCCGGTAGATGCGCAGGAAGGTGCCCCCGACCGGGCGGCCCGTGCCGCCCGCCTTCGGCGTCGCGGTGACCGTGAAGCTGCCGCGTTGATAGGCCAGGTTGCCGTCAATCACCGTTTCGACCGTCGTCCAGTTCTCGGCGATGTTGAACTGCTGGTAGGCCCGACCGTTGGCCGCGATGTTCGCCGTCTTGCCCATCAGCGGCGGCCGGCCGGGCGTAATTGCGATGTGATCCTCGTCCGTCAGCGCGCTCAGGGCATTGATGTCCCCTGAGTTGATGGCCTTCAGGTACTTCACGTTGAACGCGGAGATGGCCGCAAGGTCCGTCGCATAGGAGGCGGAAGAGGTTGCAGCCGTCGGCGGCGTGGCGGGCGTCGTGGTGAAGATCGGCAGCGGGAAATTGCCATCGAAGGGCGGCCAGTTCGGCACCGGTCGCTCCGCAGGCGGGTAGTACATCGCCGTCCAGATATTGCGGATCTTCCCATCCTCGATCCAGAACCACTCGCTGAACGCATTGCGCGGCACCGCGGAGCCGGCGCGGCGGATGAACACCGCCATGCCCAGTACGACTCCGGCCTCATCATCGACGAAAGCCACGCGCCGTCCGGCAACATTGTTCAGATTGAAGTTCTTCAGTCCGGACACACAGTCATCGTTGACGCCGCCGCGACGGCCCGTGACCCGCGTGCCGTTCTCGTAGCGGTTGCATCCCGGGTGGGCACGCACGACGCTGCCGTCGTGGGAGGTGATGCCGTCAAAGTAGCTGTTGACGATGGCCAGCATGGTCTCGCGCGGCAGGCGCTGGGCGCTGGGCAACACCCGCTCGGGTGGTGGCGTGGCGGTAAGGCCTACCGGATTCCAGGAACTGGGCGGCATCGCCCCGGGCAGACCCGGATCACCCTCGCGTGCGATATACCACTCCGCTTCGGTGATCTTCCGGTTTTCGATGCGCAGCCGGGTTGTCACGATCGCCAGCGCCTGGCCTTCGACCACGATGCCGTAGTAGGCAGCCTGGCCGCTGACCGCATCCAGATAGCGGCGCTGCACCTGACCCAAGGCGGTGACGCTTTGCCACACGCCCTTGCCGAGCGGAATATTGATGGCGTTTTCGGTATGGCGGTAGCTGGGTGCCAGCGGCGCGGCGGCCGGATCGTGCTTGATGACGGCCCCGAGGTAGGCATCGAGCGCTGACTTCAGGCAGGCGCGATCGCAGCTCGTAGTGGCCGCGGCGGCGCGCATCGGCATCATCATCGGCAGTGTCGCCAGCAAGCCCAGGACAAGAATGACTGCGCGTGCGTTCTTCGAGGTGTTCACGATCGCCCCTGTTTTTTTAGATGAATTGTCAGGCAGTGTAGCGTAAGTGTGGAGTTCACGGTCCGTGGAGGTTTGACATGTATCTGCATACCCGGCTGCTGCTGGGCATCGCGGCGGTGACGTTGATGGGCCTGCTGCTCAGTGTGCTCATCCCCTTGAGTTCGGTGCGGCCGGACGTGAACCGGGAGACCGAGGCCACCCTGCAGCTCACCTCACTGGTGGTGGCCGTCGAAGACCGGATCCGGGCGGCCCCGGATCCGGCAGCGGCCCTGGTCGCGGCGGCGGGGGCGGTCCGCGCCGCGCAACCGCTGCGACATGTGCGGATCACGCTGCAGGATGCCGCCGGCCGGCCCGTTGTCGCCACCGCGGTGGATGCAACCCGGGGCGGCTGGCTGGCCTCGGAACTGGCTGAAGGCAGCAGTCGCGCGCAGCTGCGCTATCCCCTGGTGTGGTCCGGCGTAAGTCTCGGCGCCCTGCGCGTCAGCGCCGATCCGCGCTCGGAGGTGAGCGAGATCGAGGACCGGGTCGAGTCCGACGTACTGCTGCTGGTGATGGTCATTCTGGCCATGGCCGGCGCGGTATACATCATGGTCCGGCGCGGTCTGCGGCCCGTCGCACAGATCCAGTCGGCGTTGTCGCAGTTGCAGTCCGGAGCACTCACCACGCGCCTGCCGCACTTTCGGCTCAAGGACCTCGATGACATCTCGGACAGCTTCAACCATTGCGCGCAGGCGCTGCAGTCGGCCGCAGCACAGCGCCGCACGCTGAATCTGCGGCTGATCGCCGTGGAAGAGGAGGAGCGGCGCCGGCTCGCGCGCGAACTGCACGATGAACTCGGCCAGTGCCTCACGGCCGTCAAGGTGGACGCAGCGTTCATGGAGCGCGAAGCCTGCGGTGTGCTGCCTCGGGTCGTCACCTGTGCACACGGCGTCGGCGAGGTCATCGACAGCGTCATGGCCCTGACCCGCAGCATGCTCACCCGGCTGCGACCGCATGAACTGGAAACCGTCGGCCTGAAGGGCACGCTGCAGGACCTGGTGTCCGGCTGGCAGGCACGCGTGGCGGATCGCTTCAGCTGTTCGCTGCAGTTCGAAGGGCCGGTCGACAGCCTCTCGCCCCAGCTGAATATCACTGTGTACCGGCTGATCCAGGAGTGTCTGACCAATGCCGTGCGCCACTCGCGGGCCCGGGCCATCGCGATCCTGGTGAAGGTGGACGCCGGGCGCGTTGAGCTGCGCGTCGGGGAATCCGAAGTGGCGCCCGGCGCCGTGCCTGATGTCAGCGGCGGCACCGGGTTGGACGGCATGCGCGAGCGCGTCGCCGCGCAGGGGGGTGCGCTGCAGCTACTATGGCAGCCCGCGGGCGGCATGCTGTTGACCGCGTGGATGCCCAATGGAGTGGTGGATGCTGGATGAGGTGCGCATCTTGCTGGTCGATGACCATGCCGTGGTGCGGGCAGGCTATCGGCGCTTCCTCGAGCAGGAGCCCGGGTATTCGGTGATCGGGGAGGCGGCCTCGGGCGAGGAGGCCTATGCGCTGCTGCAGCGGATCGCCCCGGACATCGTGCTGCTGGATCTGAGCATGCCGGGCCTGGGGGGCCTCTCGAGCCTGCGTCGTTGCAAGCTGCGCTGGCCGTTACTGCCCATCCTCGTCTTCAGCATGCACGATACGGTTGCCTTCGCGACGCAGGCGCTGCGCGCCGGCGCCAATGGCTACGTGACCAAGGGCAGTGATCCGCAGCTGATGGTCGAAGCCGTGCGCAGCGTGCTCGCCGGCGAGGTGGCGCTCAGTCCCGACATACGCCAGCGGCTCGCGCGCGTCGCCGCCGATATCCGCGCCTCCCCGACCCTGGGATTGTCGGTACGGGAGTTTGATATTTTCCGCATGATCGCCAGCGGCAAGAATCATGAGGATATCGCGCAGCTGCTGAATCTGAGCATCAAGACCGTGGCCAACAATCATTCGACCATCCGGCAGAAGCTGGGTGTCAGCACGGACATCGAGCTGCTCGATGTAGCACTGGAATGCGGCGCCGTCAGTCGCTGATGAATACCGAGGCCACCAGCTGAAGAATCGAGGTGAGCTCCTGTACCGCGCGGCGCGAATCGCCATCGTGCAGGGCCTGCATCACGCGGACATGCATGGCGACCACCGACGCAAGACCCGTACCCATTGCGGCCAGGCGGCGCAGTGCGATCCGTCCGCGCACGTCCCAATGCAGTGAGTCCCACAGTTTCAGGAAGGTGCGGTTACCGCCCATTTCGACCAGGCTGCGGTGAAAATTCAGGGCCCAGTCGATGTAATGCTCGGAGTCGCCGCGGGCGACCGCATCGGCCATGTTGGTGATGCACGTCTGCAGCTGCTCGTCCATTTGGGCGCTGAGCGGCAGCCCCTGCTCGATGGAGCGCACTTCCATCATCAGCCGCAGTTCGTACGACTCGCGCATCTCCTGCGAGTTGGCGCCGCGCACGTGCGTGCCCCGGTAACGCTCCGAGGTCACCAGGCCCGTGCCTTCCAGCTCGCGCAGTGCCTCGCGGATCGGCGCCTGGCTGACGTTGAACTCCCGGGCCAGGGACAGCTCCTTCAACTGCAGGCCGGCCGGATAGGTGCCATCCAGGATGCGCGCCACCAGCACGTCGCGGATGCGATCGCGCATGCAGACGCGTTTGAGGGCAGTGTCCATTACAGGCTCGGCGATTTCATCTGATCCGCGGTCCAGCCGCCGCCCAATGCCTGAACCAGCGCGACGGCCGCATTCAGGCGCGCGGCCTCGGTAGCCAGCGCGGCACTCTGGGCCGCCAGCGCGGCGGTGTGGGTAGTGGTGACTTCGACGTAGTCGGCGACACCCGCGGCATAGCGTTCATCGGCATGGTAGGCGGCACTTTGCGCGGACTTCGCCGCGGCCTGATCGGCGGCCTGCTCCTCGCTCAGCCGCCGCACGGCCACCAGGCCGTCCTCAACTTCCCGATAGGCGGTGAGCGCGGTCTTGCGATATGCATCGACCGACTCTTCATAGGCCGCGCGCGCCTGGCGGTTCAAGGCCGACCGGCCGCCGACATCGAGCAGCGGCAGCTGGCCACCCGGACCGACCGACCAGAAGCGGCTGGGTGCGCCGATCCAGTTCGCGGCCGTCGTGCTTTCAAAGCCGGCAACCGCGGCCTGCAGCGAAAATACCGGGAACCAGGCGGCGCGGGCGATGCCGATGCCGGCATTCGCAGCGGCCACTTCGCGTTCGGCGCTGGCCACATCCGGACGACGCTCCAGCAGCGTCGAGGGCAGTCCGACCGACAGGGTCGGCGGCGCGCCTGCCAGCGGCGCCGCGGCAAGCGTGAAGGTCGAAGGTGGCACGCCCAGCAGGACGGCAATGGCGTGCTCGAGCTGGGCGCGCTGCAGGCGCGTGGCCGCCAGCTGCGCGCGCGCGTTCTGCCGCAGGGTATCGGCCTGGTCCACATCGGTCGCGGCCGAGACGCCCGTATCGTAGCGGCGGCGAGTCTGCTCCCAGGCTGTGTCGAACTGCGTGACCGAGTCCTCCAGCAGCTTCACCGTCGCATCATCGCCGCGCAGCGTGAAGTAATCGGTGGCCAGCTCCGCCTGCAGCGACAGGTTCAGCGCGGCCAGATCCGCCGCGCTGCCCTGGGCGCGCGCGTTGGCGGCCGCCGTGGTGTTGCGCAGTCGCCCGAACAGATCGATTTGCCAGGCCACATCCAGGGAAGTGATGAAGTCATTGCCGGTCTTGCCGGCGGCCAACGTATTAGGGCCGTTGAGCGAGGCGCGGCCGCGAATCGCCGAGGCGTTCGCATCCAGCTGCGGATACTGCTGGGAACGGGCCTGCCCGGCCACGGCGCGGGCCTGTTCGAAGCGCGCAAACGCGCCGCGCAGGTCCACATTCCCGGCGTGCAGCTGCTGCTCCAGTTCATTGAGCGTCGGGTCGGCGAAGGCCTGCCACCAGTCCGCGCGCGGTTTGTTGTCCGCCGGTGCGGCAGGCGCCCAGTCACCGGCCTCCTTATAGACAGTGACAGTCTGGTCGAGCTTCGGCGCTACGTAGGGCGGCGCGAGCGAACAGCCAACCAGCAGTGCCGCGACCGCGCCCGAAATGACGAGGCGTTTCACGATCAGGCACCTGCCGCCGGCTTCGACGCCGCGGCGACGCGCACGCGGGCATGATCGAGCAGCGAGTCCGGCGGGCTCAAGATGACCACGTCCTCGGGAGTCAGACCGTTCACGACTTCGATGGCCGAACCATAATCGCGGCCGATGATGATGGGCTTCAGGCTCACCTGTCCGGAAGCATCGACCGTCGCGACATGGATGCCGTCGCTGCGGAACAGCAGCGTATTGGCGGGCAGCTGCAGCGCCAGGCCCTGCGCGCCCGCGGGTACCTTGAAGTGCACGTCCGCATAGGCACCGGGCAGCAGCGCGCCGCTGGCATTGTCGACTTTCAACTGCACCAGCAGGGTGTTGGTGGTGGGATCGATCGCGCTCGCGGTCGAATCCATGGTGGCGATGAAGGTCTTGCCCGGATGGTCCGGAAAGGTGACGACCGCCGTGGTCTTCGGCCCCATCTGCGGCGCGAAGGCCTGCGGCACGCGTACATACAGGCGCAGCTGCCGTTCATCGCTGATGCGGAACAGTTCCGGCCCGGTGCCGCCGCCGGCGGCAATGAGCCGGCCCACGTCGGTATCGCGCGCGGTGATGACGCCATCGAAGGGCGCCACGATGCGCTGGAATCCGGACAGGTCGCGCAGGCGCTGCAGGTTCGCGCGCGCCGATTGCAGCTGTGCCTTGCTGGCATCGGCGAGGCTCGCCTTTTCATCGGCATCCTGCCGGGAGACCGAATCGGTCTTGCGCAGCGACTCCCAGCGCTCGGCGGTGACGCTGGCAATCTTCGAGTTGGCCTCGGCATTCGCAAGTTCGGCCTCGGCCTGGCTCAGCTGCTGCTGTACTTCGGGCGTATCGATTTCGGCCAGCAGCTGTCCGGCCTTGACGCGCGCGCCGATGTCCACCAGCCAGCGCTTCAGGTAGCCGCTGGTGCGCGCATAAATCGGCGCATCGATGTTGGCCTGCACGCTGCCGGGCAGAATCAGTTCGCTTCCCGTCGGATCGGAAGGCTTCGGGTGGATGGTGTTCACCGTCAGGATCGCCGCATCGTCGGTCGCGGTGGCGAGTCTGGCGGCGGCGCGGTGCGCCGAGACGATGTTCCAGGCCACGAAGGCGACGGCCACCACGGCGATCACCACACCGATGCGGGCGAAGCCGGTCATGTGGTTTCGGGTCTGCGGAGTTTGCGCTGCTTGCATGATGGGATCCGATATCGGTTCGGTGAGGATTTCAGGCGTGAGACGGTGTGGGGGCGGCGGGCGGCGTGCCGGCGCGCCGCCCGTGCAGGGCGGCGAAGACGACGGGCACGAACATCAGCGTGGCGACGGTTGCCAGCACCAGGCCACCGATCACCGCGCGGCCGAGCGGTGCGTTCTGCTCACCGCCTTCGCCCATGCCCAGTGCCATGGGCAGCATGCCGATGGTCATCGCCAGCGCCGTCATGAGCACGGGTCGGAAGCGCGTGAATCCCGCATCGACCGCCGCTTCCAGCGCCGTCGCGCCCTGCGTCATGCGATCGCGCGCAAAGCTCACCACCAGGATGCTGTTGGCGGTGGCCACGCCCATGCACATGATCGCGCCGGTCAGGGCCGGGACACTCAAGGTCGTGCCGGTGATGAGCAGCATCCAGGCAATGCCCGCGATGGCCGCGGGCAGCGCGCTGATGATGATGAAGGGGTCCATCCAGGACTGGAAGTTGATGACGATGAGCAGGTAGACCAGCAGCACCGCGCCGACCACACCGATGGCAAGACCGGTGTATGAACTGAGCATGGTCTGTACCTGGCCGCGCAGCACGATGTGCGTGGCCTTGGGCAGCTTGCTGCCGAGCGCGGCAATGCGTGCATTGATGTCATCGGCCACGGCGCCTAAGTCACGGTCCTGCACATCGCCGTAGATGTCGATGAGGTTCTGGCTGTCGTAGTGATAGACCACTGCCGGGGTCGTGTCGCGGGTGATGGTCGCGACCCCGCCCAGGATCTGCTGCGTGCCGCCGGAGGTCACCGGCACATTGCGCAGGTCGTCCAGGGTCGTCATGCGGTACTGCGGCGTCTGCGCCACGAGCGGGTACTGCAGCCCGTTCTCGGGATTGAGCCAGAAGGAGGGGGCGATCTGCCCGCTGCCCGAGAGGGTCAGCAGCAGGTTGTTGGCAATGTCGCGCTGCGTGATGCCCAGCTGCTCGGCGCGGCTGCGGTCCGTGTCCACCCGCAGTTCGGGCAGGTTGTCGGGCTCCTGGATGCGTGCGTCCACGAGCCCCGGAATGTGCCGCAGCGAGTCGAGCAGTTCATTGGCGACCTGACGGTTCAGTGGGCTGGGTCCGGTGATCTGCACATCGATCGGCGCCGGAATGCCGAAATTCAGGATCTGGCTGACGATATCGGCCGGCAGGAACGCAAAGCTGGTGCCGGGGAACTGCCGCGGCAGCCGCCGGCGCAGGGTGCGCACGTAATCCGCGGTGGGCGCATGGCCGGGCTTGAGCGAAATCAGCACATCCGCATCCGAGGTGCCGACGGTGCCGGAGGTGCTGTAGGTGACATTGATGCTCGACACCGGCAGGCCGATGTTGTCGACCACGCTGTTGATTTCCTGCGGCGGAATTACCTCGCGAACGGCCGCCTCGATGTGATCGATGAGACCCGCGGTGTCCTCGACCCGCACGCCGGTCGGACCGCGCACGTGCAGCTTGATCTGCCCGGCGTCCACTTCGGGAAAGAAGTTCCGTCCCAGGAAGGGATAGATGATCATCGAGGCGAAGGCCAGGGCGAGGAAGCCGATCATGAACGGCCGGCCGTGGGCCAGCGCCGATTTGAGCAGCTCGTGGTAACCGGACCGCAGCGCCTCGAAGCGGGTCTCGAAGCGACGCTGGAAACGCTGCCAGGCATTGGGACGGGCCATGGCCGCGTGTTCCTCGGCGGCGGTGCGCAGCCAGTACATGCACAGCGTCGGCACCAGCGTCCGCGACAGCAGGTACGAGGTCAGCATGGCAAACACGACCGCTTCGGCCAGCGGCACGAACAGATAGCGCGCGACACCGGTCAGCAGGAACATCGGCACGAACACGATGCAGATCGACAGCGTCGAGACCAGCGCCGGCACCGTGATCTGCCGGGAGCCCTCGAGGATCGACTGCTTCACATCATGGCCCTGCTCCAGATGCCGGTTGATGTTCTCGATGGTCACCGTGGCATCGTCGACGAGGATACCGACCGCCAGCGCCAGACCGCCCAGGGTCATGAGGTTGATCGTCTCGCCCGTCGCACCGAGCAGGATGATCGAGGAGAGGATCGACAGCGGGATCGAGATCGCGATGATGAGCGTGCTGCGCCAGCTGCCCAGGAACAGCAGCACCATGAAGGCCGTCAACACGGCCGCGATCAGCGCCTCGATGACGACGCCGCGGATGGCGGCGCGCACGAACACCGACTGATCACCCGTCGCCGCGATCGAGGCGCCCTCGGGCATGAGTTCGCGCACGCGCGGCATTCGGTCCTTGATCGAATTGACGATGTTGAGGGTCGAGGCCGAGCCGGTCTTCTGGATTGACAGCAGCACTGCACGCCGGCCGTTGACGCGCACGATATTGGTCTGCGGTGGATGCCCGTCATGGACGAAGGCCACGTCGCGCATGTACGTGACCGAGCCATTGCGGCTGCGCACGGGCAGATCATTGATGGCATCGATGGTCGAGGTGCTGGCATTCAAGCGCACGTTGTATTCGGTGTCGCCGATCTTCTGCGTGCCCGAGGGAATGATGAGCGACTGATTGGTGATCGCGTTGTTGATGTCCACCGGGGTCAGACCCTGGGCGCGCAGGGCATCGGGCTTGAGGTCGATCTGCACCTGGCGGATCGCACCGCCGAACGGGTAGGGGATGGACACGCCGGCGATGGTTGCGATCTGCGAGCGGATGACCTGGTTGCCGAAGTCGAACAGCTGCGCCTCGGTGAGCTTGTCGCTGGACATGGCCAGCTGCAGGATCGGCACGCTGGAGGCTTCATATTTCATGACCAGCGGCGGCACCGTGCCCGGAGGCATCTGCTTGAGCACCGTCTGGCCATACGCGGTGACCTGCGACATGGCCAGATCGATGTTCACCCCGGGCTGAAAGAACAGCTTGACGACGGTGATGCCGGGATAAGTCTGGGACTCGACGTGCTCGATGTCGTTGACGATGGTCGTCGCGTAACGCTCGATTTGAGCGGTAATGCGGCCGGACATGTCATCCGGTGACATACCCCCGTAATTGAAATTGACTGCAATGATGGGGATGGCGATGTCCGGGAAGATATCCACGGGCATGCCCGGGCGCAGCGGAGTACCGAAGAGCGTCAGGGCGCCCAGCAGCGGCAGGAGCAAGGCGAGAACGATAAAGGTATAGGGGCGCTTCAGCGCCACCTCGACGATCCACATGGGTGCGTATCCGGTCGCTACAATCGATTATCGATAATTCTACGGATTTTCCCTGACAGGCAAATTACGGTTTATCAATCTAGTGGTGCAAGCGGTCGAAAATGGATGTTAATAGATTGATTATATTAAGAATTACCGCTTTTATCGCCTGGCTTTTGGGCACCGGCATCTGCGCGGCGGCGCCGGGGCCCGCGGTTCCTTGGCCACCGCCGAGCGCAACGGTGAGCTGGCAAGCCCCGGCGGCGGCGGCGGAGCTGTCGTCGGCGGTGACGCTGCACGTCCTGGCCTTCAATGACTTCCACGGCAATCTGCGTACCCCCACAGCCCCGGACGGCCTGCGCCCGGCCGGTGGAGCGGCAGTACTTGCGGCCTATCTGCAGGCCGCACGCGCGCGCGATCCGGCCGACACGCTGATCATTCATGCCGGCGATCTGCTGGGCGCCAGCCCACCGATCACCCGACTGCTGCAGAACGAGCCGGCCATCCAGTTTCTCAACCTGCTGGCAGGCGATGCCTGCCCCTACGGCAATGCCACGCATTTCTTCTCGGCGGCGAGCTGGCGTCAGCATCCCAATCCCTGCCACGTCATCGGCACGCCCGGCAACCACGAGTTCGACGCCGGCCCGGCGGAACTGCTGCGGTTGCTCAACGGGGGCAATGCCAAGGGCGGACCGTTCCTGCAGAACCCATGGCGCGGCAGCCGTGTGCCCTATGTGTGCGCGAATGTGCTCGACAAGCGCACCGGACGCACGCTGCTGCCGCCGTATGCAGTGGTCGTGATTCAGGGCATTCCGGTGGGCATCATCGGGGCCGTCCTCAAGGACACGCCGACGCTGGTGCCGGCCTGGGCGACCGCGGACCTGAAATTCACGGACGAGGCGAGCGCGATCAATGCGGCGGCGAGGCAGCTGCAGGCGCAGGGCGTGCACACGCTGCTCGTGACCATTCATCAAGGTGTCGTGCCGGTGCCGACGGCGCAGGGCTTCGACTGGCACGGTCCGCTGCTGCGCATCGTTGCGCAGCTGGATCCGGGAATCGACGTGGTGATCTCCGGACATACGCACAACTTCACCAATGCGCTGTGGCCCGACCGCGCTGGCAAGCCCGTGCTGGTCGTGCAGGACTTCTCCTATGGAATGGCTTTCGGTGAATTGACGCTGCAGCTTGATCGGCATGGCGGCCGGGTACTGGCGAAGGCCGCACGGGTGTTGCCCGCCTGGGCCGATGCCGGGGTCGGCCTGCATCCGGATGTGCGTGTCGCGAAACTCACCCAGCAGGCGCAGGACGCCGTCGGGCCCCGCGTCGCGCGCGTGCTCGGCCACAGCGCGATGGCCCTCACGCGCAGCATGTCGGCGGCGGGTGAGTCGGTGCTGGGCGATTTCGTGGCCGATGCCCAGCGCGCGGCCCTGCACGCCGATGTCGCCTTGATGAATCCCGGCGGCCTGCGCGCGGACCTGGCGCCGGGGCCGATCACCTGGGGAGATGTCCTCACCGTGCATCCCTTCGGCAACCGCATCCTGGCGTTGCGTATGACGGGTGCGCAGCTGCTCCAGGTGCTGGAGGAGCAATGGTCCGCGGATCCGGCCGCCATCCCGCGCGTCCTGAAGACTTCCGGCCTGTACTACGAGTGGGATCCGGCCAGGCCGCAGGGCGCGCACGTGGTGCTGGCCTGCGATGCGCGACACCGGCGCATCCTTGCCGGCAGGATCTACCGCGTGGCCGTGAACGATTTCCTGGTCGGCGGGGGCGATGATTTCAAAGGCTTCGGCGCCCTGCCGGTCGCCCAGGTCGGAGCGCTTGATACCGAAGCGCTTGAGAGTTACCTGCAAACACTGCATGGCGAGGTCACGGCCCCCGCGGGCCCGCGTATTTTCGTGGCCGGCGGGCCGGCGCTACAGTGTTCGCAACCCGATCCTCAGGCGACGGCCTCCTCGCCGTAGTCCCGGTCGGGATAGTCGGTCGAACCCTGTTTCCAGTAGCCGCGCGTGGTCACCCATTCGCGCGGCAACGCGCGCTCCACCAGCAGGTGTTGGCGGATGCGGCGCATCGCATCGGCTTCGCAGGCCACGTAGATGCGCCCGCTACCCTCGGGTTGGCGGAATGCATGTATCGCACTCAACAGCTCGAGGCCGGCGCGCGCCGAGCCGTCATGGCCCACGAGGGGTTGCGCACGATGCAACCAGCGCAGGCTGATGTGCGGTTGCGGCGGCCCGATCACGAACTCGTCGGCCGCATCGTTGACCTCGAGCAGAACCTCGGTGCGTAGACCATTCGGCAGGGCCTCAAGGATGGTGGCGACGGCCGGTATCGCGGACTCGTCACCGGCGATGAGCAACCACTGCGCCTGCGGGTCCACGGCATAGCTGCGTCCGGGACCGGCGATCAGCATCGTCTGTCCGACCTGCGCCTGGGCGGCCCAGGTCGAGGCGGGGCCCTCGCCGTGCAGCACGAAGTCCACGGTGAGCTCATGCGTTGCGGCGTCGAAATGGCGTGGCGTATAGGTCCGCGAGGGCGCGCGCAGCTCGGGACTGTCGATGCCCAGGATCAGCTTGATATGCGCCGCAGGCCCATTCCAATTGAAAGCGGCCAGCGCAGGTCCGCCGAATACGATTCGGACCATGCGCGGCGTGAGTCGCTGCACGCGCTGCACGGTGGCCGCATGGCGCTGTTTGCGGGGGCGGTTTTCCATTACGGCAGGCTCGCGGCGGTGGGTGCGATCGCGCCGGAGGTGCGGCTCGCGTTGGCCGGGGCCGCGGCGGATTCATCGGTCCAGATCCGGGCCGTATCGATCTTGCCGGTCAGCAGCAGCGTGCCGTTGAGGTTGGTCCCGTCCATGGCGAACACATCGTACAGCGCATCGAAGGAGCGGGCGTTGCCGCTGCGGGCGGTGAGCTGCTGCAGCGATTCCGGATGGCTGATGCTCTCCGCGGTGTGCATGACGGCAACATCGCGCGTGCCCGCGATGATCATGATCTGATTCCCCGTGGGGCCGGCGAATGTCGCGAAGTAGCCGAAATCATGATAGGTCTGCTCGCCCGGCACCGGGAGCGCGGCCTGGCTGATGTAGTGCTTGCCCGAGGTGCGATCGATGAGCACGTCGAAGGATTCGCCGACATCGAAGCGCGAGCCGCTGAACACCAGATCGCTGAGCATGCCCATGCCGCTCAGATAGCCGATGTAGATGACATTCGAGGTCTTCAGCATCCGCGGCGTAAGTTGCGAGGCGAGTACGACGCGGGTGTGACCGCTGGCTGCCGCCAGCATCGGCATCAGGTCCTTGAGGGCATACGCCGCGGAGGTCGGCAGATAATTGAGCTGCATGTCCTGATAGCGGTCCGCAAACTCAGGATGCAGCTTCAGGTACTGATCCAGATCTGCGGGGGAGTTGATGGAGAACTCACGCACCAGGCGCTGGACCTCCATGTTCTTGTCGGTCTCGGCGAAGATGTAATAGTCGCCGAACACGATGAGCAGGGGCCGGTCCGGCGGCAGCATGCGCGACCACAGTGGGTTCGCGAGCATCGGATCGGTGGTGTGAGCGTGTCGGGCGTACCAGTACAGCGCGCCGGCAGCCAACAGGTTCACCACCAGCGAGGCGGCGAGCGCGGGCCACAGCCAGCGCCGGATCGGCGATCGCGTCGGTGGGACGAGGCTCTCGACGCCCTCGACACCCGCTTCCGCGCTGATCACAATCCGGTAGGCGCCTTTGGGTATGGTCAGTTGAAACGGGTCGCTGTGGCCGGCTGCCGAGTAGTACTCCTCGAGTTTGCGGCGCAGCTTGTGGACGTAAACCCGAACCATGGCATCCTGAGCCACGTCGAAGCCAACGTCCTTGCCGAAGACCTCGATGGCGACTTCCGTCTCCTTGGGAGCACGGCCGGTAGCCGAACACTCGATCAGGAAATCAAACAGCTTCTGGATGAGCTGTGAACGCCCCAAGGCACCGGCGGCGCGAATCCGGGCGGCGAGTGCCTGCAATGATTCCGGGTCGGACATGATTGGCAACGGTTTGGGCGCGGGCGGCGATGCTAGCACGAATTGTTAACGTTAAATAACGCAATCAGAAACAGTCATTTAGCTGACTTTCATGGATGTTGTGGTGCACGATAGGGGAAGAGGGACCTTCCAAGGATCCCCGGGGGAACAATGATTAGAGAATTCTGCGTGTGGTTATCAGCCACCTCGGTCAGCCAGGCCATTCAGAACGCCTTTTGGGTGATCCCAACTGTGCAGATCGTGCATATCGTCTCCATCGCCATCGTCATGACCGCGATGGCCATGCTGGACCTGCGGCTGATCGGCATCGCCGGCCGGCGCCAGAGTCTGGATGCCATGGCGGACCGGTTCCTGCCCTGGGTCTGGGTGACGGTCATCGTCCTTCTGTGCTCCGGCTCGATCCTCATCGTTGCCGAGCCCGCCCGCGACCTCCAGAACGTGGTGTTCTGGACCAAGATGTCGCTGCTGGCGACGGCGCTGGTGCTGGCCGCGGTCTTCCAGCAGGTTTTGCATCGCAACAAGGGTTTCTGGGAGCGGCACCGGGTCGTCGCCGTGCTGTTGGGCAGCGTATCGCTGGTGATCTGGGTCGGTATCGTTGCCGCCGGTCGCTGGATCGCCTACGTCGAGCACGGCTGATGATTCAACAATTGCTGGCCTCCATTGAGGCCACCCCCTGGGGCACGGCCGTGCGCGAATCGACGTGGCTGTTCCCCACCATCGAGTCCATTCACGTGCTGATGCTGGTGCTGGTGGTGGGTTCCATCATGGTCGTCGACCTGCGGCTGCTGAACCTCACCTCCCGCGACCGCTCGGTCAAGGAGCTGACCGAGGATGTGCTGCCCTGGACCTGGACCGCGTACATCGGCGCGGCCATCACCGGCTCGCTGCTGTTCAGTTCCTCGGCGGTGAAGTACTGGGGCATCTGGCAGTTCGAGGCCAAGATGGCCATGATGGTGCTGGCGGCCCTCAACATGGGCCTGTTCCACTTGGGGGCCTTCCGCTCGGTGGCGCAGTGGGATCGGGCCCCGGCCCGGCCACCCCTGGCTGCCAGGATCGCCGGCGGCACCTCGCTTTGCATCTGGGTGATCGTCGTCGCCCTGGGTCGCTGGATCGGCTTCGTCTAGAAACGGCCCCCTCCCCGGCAAAGGGGTTGCCATGGCAACCCCTTGTGCGATTACATTGGCTCACGCCAAGGGGGGCAACATTGAACAAGACTGTCCGGCGCATCACCTGGGTGATGAGCGCCATGGCCGCACTGGCTGTCGCGGTGCCCGGCGCTGTGGCGCATGCGGCGGCCGCCGACACGCCCAAATCGGTCCCGGATCTGAGCGGGGTCTGGGAGGTCGCATTCGGCTCGCGCTCGCGGCCGGGACCCGGCGCGCCGGAGCAGCCCTCGTTGACTCCCGAGTACGCGCAGAAGCTGGCGGCTTTCAAGGCGGCCCAGGCCAGGGGCGAGGACGTCGAATCGCCCCAGGCCAACTGCGTGCCGCCGGGAATGCCGGGCATCATGAACCAGCCCTACCCGATGGAGCTGCTGTTCACGCCGGGCAAGGTCACCGTCGTCATCGAGGCGTACAGCCAGACGCGCCGCATTTTCATGGATGGTCGCAAGCACCCGGATGATCCGGACCTGACCTATAACGGGCACTCCATCGGTCATTGGGAAGGTGACACTCTGGTCGTGGACTCGGTGGGCTTCACGCCGGACACGGCATTGGGACCCAGTCAGGGTTACCGCCACAGTGACCAGATGCATATCGTGGAACGCTTGCGCCTGACGGCGCCGGACACGATGGAAGTGGTCACGACCATCGATGATGCGAAGGCGCTCACCAAGCCGTTCTCGGCCACGAAGGTGCTGGCGCGCCATCGCAACTGGGATATCGCCGAATACATCTGCGAACAGAACAATCGCAACTTGTCCGACGAGAAGGGCAAGGCCGGCATCATTCTCACTCACTAACGCAGCCGATCACCACCTATGAAACCCATCGCTATCCGGATGACAAGCGGCGTACTGTGGCTCACCGTGGCGCTCGCGGCGCTGCCCATGGCGGCCATCGCCCACCACTCGTACGCCATGTTCGACCTGTCGCAGAGCGTGACCCTGCAGGGCACGATCCGCGATTTCCAGTGGACCAATCCCCACAGCTGGATCTGGATCGATGTTCCCGATGCAAAAGGGGCCGCGCAGCAGTGGGGCATCGAAGGCATGAGTCCGAATTATCTGGAGCGTCGCGGCTGGACCAAGCACACGCTGCGTCCCGGCGACAAGGTGAGCCTGGTTATACATCCGCTCAAGGGTGTCCAGCGTGGCGGCAGCTTCATGAGCGTGACGCTGGCCGACGGCACGGTCATGCGGCAGTCGGGCGCGCCGCCGCCGGCATCCTCGGCGCCATAGGCGATGTCACTCACGGGCATGGAGCACTACCTGGTGCTCACCGCCGATCTCGATAAGACGCGCGACTTCTATCAGGACGCACTGGGAATGTCGCAGGGCTTCCGTCCGCCCCTGGGGTTCCCCGGCTACTGGATGTATATCGGCGCCACGGCGGTGATCCACATTGCCGAGTGGAATACCTATACCGCCCACTCGCAGGCCAAGGACATTCCGGTCACCGCCCCGGGGGCGAGCACCGGTGCATTCGATCATGTGGCGTTCAATGCCGAGGACTTCGACGCAGTGGTCGCGCGCCTGGCCCGCCACGGCGTAACGCCGGCCCGCAACCTGGTATCCAAATCCGGCATGCGGCAGCTGTTCGTGTTCGATCCGAATGGCGTCAAGCTCGAAATCAATTTCCGAAATCAATAACGGCCGGTACGGGCCTGCCAAGGACGAGAGGCGAGCATGAACAATCTGCGAGGATTCAGATACCTGGGGGCGACGCTGCTGCTGGGCGGCGCCATGAGCGTACATGCGGCCGCGCCCTGTGATCGCGCCTGCCTCGAGGGTTTCGTCGATCGCTACTTCGATGCCCTGCTCGCGCATGATCCGAAACTCGTGCCGCTCGCACCCGGGGTGCGCTACACCGAAGACGGCCAGCAGCTCGCGATAGGCGATGGGCTGTGGCGCACCATGCACGCCAAGGGGCATTACCGCCTGTTCGTCACGGATCCGCACGCCGGCCAGGTCGCCGTGATCGCGACCATCCAGGAGGAGAACCGCGATCCGACCAAGGGCACCGAGGTGCTGATGGCGCTGCGTCTGCGGGTCAAGGACCAGCAGATCAGTGAAATCGAAGAGCTGATGGTGCGCGATGAAAAACCGGCGCTCGCGATGGACGGCAAGAGCGTCGATCCGATCTACCTGGCCACGGTGCCGCCGGCCGAGCGGACCTCACGCGCCGAACTGATTGCCACAGCCAACAAGTACTTCACCGGCATGCAGAAGAATGACGGCAAGGGCGATTATCCCTTCGCCGATGACTGCAACCGGCTCGAGAACGGGATGCAGACGACCAACGCACCGACGCCTCCCGGGCAGACGCGGCCGGATCCGAAGACTGCGGCCACGTATTCGGCGCAGTGGGGCTGCATGGAGCAGTTCAAGTCCGGCCTGCTGCACTTCGTCAGTCGCATCCGTGACCGCCGCTATGTCGCGGTGGACGAGGAGCATGGCATCGTCTTCGCCTTTGGCTTCTTTGATCATGAAGGCGGGGATACCCGGCACTTCACGACTCCCGACGGCCGCCAGGTTGTGAATGGTCCGGTGCAGCCCTGGACCTGGGAACTCGCCGAGCTCTTCAAGGTGCAGGGCGGCAAGATCCATCGTATCCAGGCGATCCTGCAGCGCAGCCCCTATGGCATGAATTCCGGCTGGAGCACCTGGCAGCAGGGCATGTCCGACCAGGCGCGTGATGTGAGCATGAAGTAGGCAACGCTAGCTGGTGAGCGCGGCCCAGATGGCCGTGGCATCGGAGGCCTCCGCGGCCTGGCTGTGATCGGCAAGATCGACGGGCACGGCCTGCAGGAAGCGTCGGCAGCTATCGGGCGGTCCGGGTTTCGCGATCAGATGTCCCTGCACCCGGGCGCAGCCCAGTTCGCGCAGTTTCTCCAGCTGCTGCCAGCCCTCGATGCCTTCGGCGATGACGGGAATACGCAGGTGGCGCGCCATCGCGATGATGGCGCCGACAATGGCCAGGTCGCTGGGATCGGAACCCAAGTCACGCACGAAGCTGCGGTCGATCTTGATCGAGTCCACCGGCCAGCGTTTCAAATACGAAAGGCTCGAATAGCCGGTTCCGAAATCATCGATGCTGATGTGGATGCCCAGGTCGCGCAGCTTCGTGACGGCATCTTCGGTGGGCTCGCCGTTGCGGCCTTCACGCCGCTCGAAGACGGTGCCCTCGGTGAGTTCGATCTGCAGCTGAGTCGGTTTGAAACCGTGCTTGCCGGTGAGTTCGACGATCATGCCGGCCAGGTCGGAGCGCTGTAACTGCGCCGCCGAGACATTGATGGCGATCGGCACCAGCTTGCATTTTTCCTTGCGCCACTGCGTCGCATCGGTCAGCACCCGCTCCAGCACGAATTCGCCGATCGGCACGATCAGACCGGTTTCCTCCGCGACACGGATAAAGCGCGCCGGGGAGATGAGGCCGTGGGTGGGATGTTTCCAGCGCAGCAGCGCCTCGAGCGCCACGACCTGATTGGTCTGGACCTCGACAATGGGCTGGTAGTGCACGTCCAGCTGCTTCGACTCCAATGCCACGCGCAGATGCGTCTCGATGGCGATACGCTGCTTCAGGCGCCGATCCATGAAGGGGCTGAAGATCTGGCAGTTGTTGCGACCGTGCTCCTTGGCCTGGTACATGGCCGTGTCGGAATGACGCAGCAATTCGCCCATGTCTGCGCCGTCGCGCGGAAACAGGCTCACGCCGATGCTGGCGGTGGTGATCAGCGGCTGCCCGTTGACGATGACCGGACTGGACAGGGATTCGGTGATGCGGCGCGCGGCCTCGTTGACATCCTCCGCGTCGCGGACGGATTTCATGATGACGACGAACTCGTCTCCGCCCATGCGGATCACGATGTCCTCGCCGCGCAGGGTTTCGCGCAACCGCTGCGCGACCGCCTTCAGAAGCTGATCGCCGGTCTCGTGGCCGCGTGAATCGTTGATGTGCTTGAACCGGTCCAGATCGAGAAACAGCACCGCAAGTATCTGCCCGCTCTGCGCCGCCACCCCTAAGGCTTCGGGCAGATGCGCGGCCAGGAACAGGCGATTGGGCAGACCGGTCAACTGGTCGTGGTGTGCCAGATGATCCAGGTGCTGCTGCTTCTCGAGCAGCCTCGACTCGAATCGCGTTCGCAAAGAAGTATCGTGGCAGGTATACGACAGAACGGTTCGATCATCCAGCTGGACCTTGTGACCGAGCAGGTCTGCGTCGATGGTTCTCCCGTCCCGACAGCGCTGGCGCACTTTCAGCGTCACATGTTCGGTGGGATCACGCAGCCGGTTCATTACCGGTTCGCCGGAGGCGTCTTCCTCAAACACCCGCGACACGGGCATGCCCACCAGTTCCTGCGTCGAATAGCCGGACTTTTTCGCAAACGCCTCGTTGGCGGCGATGATGTGCAGGGTCACGGCATCGAGCAGCACGACACCGGTCGGGGATTGCTCGAAGCTCGTCTGCGAGAGCAGATATTCCTCGTTCGTGCGTCCGCTCTTCTGCAGCTTGCGCCACAGGACGCCGCCCGCTGCTGCCAGCCCGAGCGTTATAAGTAACAAAGCGAAGACCAAATAAACCACATTCCCTCCGAGGCTTGAGTCTCAAGTTATCGGCAGGGCCGGGAACGTACGCAGTGCACAGTTCCACCGGGCAGCATGCGCAGTTCACGATTCCGGGCGATGTTTTGTGACACGGTGCCAAGGTGACGACTGCCGCCTTGTAGGACAGTGCACAGGATCCCGCCCGCAACGCAGGCACGAACAGGGCAATCGGGCCAAGTGGCCGAACGCGCCGTCCTGAGGGCTATTCCGCCCCATATTGGGTCTGTCGTCCTACATTTTCGTGCGCCACGACTGGTAGGGTGCAGATATGGATAAGCCGATGCCAGCACCTCATAAGCGACTCTCGGTGTCCGGCATTGCCGGGCACCCGCGCGCTCCTTATGGGAATTTGAAGGCCGGGTCATATGGTGAGAGCGTGGCCTCCCCGGCGGTGATCCTGGTGGTGGAAGATACCGAGGATCTGCGCTGGTGCGTGGCGCAGTATCTGCGGGTCGCGGGCTTCGAGGTCGTGGAGAGCGCCAACGCCAAGGAGGCGCTGGCCGCGATCGATACGGGAACTCACATCGACCTGGTGTTCACCGACATCCACATGCCGGGTGCGATGGATGGCGTGGCACTTGCCCGGTGGCTGGCGGTCAATCGGCCGCTACTGCCCGTCATTCTCACCTCCGGTGAAGCGCGGCCCGAGCTGCAGCGAACGGTTCCCCATTGCCGCTTCGTGCGCAAGCCCTACTCGCTGGATGCACTGGAGCATGACGTGCGCGCCCTGGTCGGGACCTCGGTGGTTCAGTAGGCCCCGCGCTGCGGCGCCGCTCACACCTGCAGCGTACGCAGCTGACGATTGGTGTTTTCTTCCCCGGGCTGCGCCTGCGGCGCGCGCTGCAGGAAGATCACGGTATCGGCGACCGCCAGCGGCCGGCTCACGAGATATCCCTGGACGAGGTCACAGCCCAGGCGCCGCAGCAGGTTCCAGGCCTCCTGGGTTTCGACGCCTTCGGCGACCACCTTCAGCCCCATGCTGTGGGCCAGTTCGATCGTCGATTTGATGATGGTCACATCGTCGCGCCGCTCATGCGCGCGGATGATGAACGAACGGTCGATCTTCAGCTCATCCAGCGGCAGGCGGCTCAACTGGGACAGCGAGGAGTAGCCGGTACCGAAGTCATCCAGTGAGAAGCGCACGCCGGCGATCCTCAGCAACTGCATGTTGCGCACTGCCAGGGCCGGGTCCTTGATCACGGCGCCTTCAGTGATTTCCAGCACCAGACTGGTCGGGGGCACCCCGTAGTGGCGCAGGGTCTCCAGTA
The DNA here is from genome assembly GCA_036498905.1 of Steroidobacteraceae bacterium. GTDB lineage: Bacteria > Pseudomonadota > Gammaproteobacteria > Steroidobacterales > Steroidobacteraceae > DAIDKA01. The sequence continues at coordinate 31,130 of DASYER010000127.1, forward strand.
TTTCATCCCCCAGATTCGGATCGAGCAGATCCGGAGCGGAGAGGTTGACGGCGACTTCGATATCGATGCCCTCGCGATGCCATGCCGCCATCTGGCGGATGGCCGCCCCGAGCGCCCAGCTGGTCAGGCGGCGCGCGCCGCCGGTCTGCTCGGCGATCGGGACGAATTCAGCGGGTGAGACATTGCCCAGCTGCGGGTGGCTCCAGCGCGCGAGCGCCTCCAGGCTGTGAACGCGGCCGCTGACCATGTCCACCTTGGGTTGGTACACCAGCGTGAGTTCATCGCGTTCGATGCTGCCGGGCAGATCTCCGGCCAGGGCCAGACGGCGCCGCAGATCCTCCTCGCGTCCGGGGCGATAGCTGGCGATGCGGCCGCGGGCGTCATCGGCATCCTCGAGCGCCGTGTATACATGGCGCAGCAGGTCCTCGGCCGCATTGCCGTGATCCGGTGCGCAGCTGATGCCGGCGTTGACATGCAGATCGAGACTCACGGCCAGCAGGCTGAAGCCGGCGCGCAGCGAGCCGATGAGCTGCTCGGCGAGCAGATTCGCGCGCGTCGCGGTGCAGCCTCGCGCGACCACCAGGAACTGCGCGGAGCCGAGTCGGGCGGTCACGTCGTGCTCGCCGCAGTTCTGACTGAGGCGACGGGCCGTTTCGCGCAAGGCCTCATCGCCTACATGATGGCCGAGGGAAGCGCTGATCTCACCCAAGTTTGCCACCTCCAGCAGAATGAGTGCCACGCAGGAGGGGGGCGTGAGGTTCAGCAGTTCATCCAGATGACGTTCGACGAACGCCCGATTGGGCAGTCCCGTGAGCGCATCATGCTGCGCGTCATGACTGATGCGGGCCTCGCGCTGGGCGATGCCCTGCTGCATGGCGTTGAAGGTCGCCGCAAGAGAGCGGAATTCATCCCCGCCGCGCACGTCGACGGCCCTGTCGTAGGTGCCGGATTGGATGCGGCGGGCGGCGAGTACCAACTCGCCGATGGGCCGGGTCGCGCCGCGCCCGAGCAGCAGCGCGATCCCGATCGCGGCCGCGAGGGAGATGCCGCCGATGGCCGCGAGGGCATTGCGCTGGGTTCGATACGGAGCCATCACTTCATCCATCGGCTTCTGCAGCACGACGGCGACGGACTCCGCCGCATCACCCAGCTGCGACACGTAGGTCAGATAGTCCTGGTCCCCGAGCGGCCGCGCCTGCGAACTGGTCGCGCTGGCGGTGAGGTCGCGCTCGGTGGCCAGCGCGGCACGCTGCTGTGATGCCAGGGTCGAGGCGACCAGGTTGCGCTGCACGCCCACGCCGACCAGCACGCTGACCTGGGTGCCGACCAGATCCTGGATATGCGCGACGAGCGCATCGTCCACCGCAAAGCCCATGACCACCCAGCCGATCGGCTCCGGCGCATTCACCTGCGCGCCGACGAACTGATACAGGTGATCACCAAGTGCCACCAGGTGCGTGTCCTCGCGGCCGCTGATGATCGAGCTGGCCAGTTTCTGCACCGCAGGCGCGTGCGCCGAAACATCCGGAGAGTTCGACGCCATCAGCTGGCCGTCGGCATCCATGAAAATGACGAGGTCCCAGCCGATGCGCTGCGCATGATTCGTTGCGGCCGACAGCATGGTCAGCGCGTCCTGGGAGTGCACGGCCTCCTTGAAGCCGATATCCGTCGCGAGCGTCGCCACCGTGCTCGAGAGCTGATCGGCGCGCAGGCGCAGATACTGCTGCACGACCTGTGAGCCGTAGCGCAGTTGCTCGTCGGCGCGCACTCTGGCCTCGTGCTGGGTGCTGGCGAGAACTGCGACCAACGTCACACTCTGCGCCGTTATGACCAACCCGATGATCAGTGCGAGAAGTCGGTTGCGGAAACTGTCCATGTCTTACGTTCAAATGACCTGGTCTGATGGTAGTCCCCGGCACCTGTGTCAAGCGTGCGGTGGGCCACAGGAGCGAAAATCCACAGGTGTGAGTAAGGTCGATGCAGATCGCAAAACGCAGCGTTCGGGGTAGGTATCCGCGATTGGTGCAGCGGTTCGCCGCCGTGCTGTTATGTTTGAATGTGTGCGGCGCAGCGTGGTCGACGGACCTGCAGGTACGGGTGCTGCAACAGAACGGCAAGCCCCTGCGGGGCGCGGTCGTCACCGTGCACTCCATCGCTTCGGCCGCCTCCGCACCCACGCCCCTCAAGGCGGTCATGGATCAGATCAATCTGGCCTTCGCGCCCGACCTTATGGTCATCCCGGTGGGTTCGACGGTGAACTTCATCAACAGCGACAAGGTCAGCCACGAGGTCTATTCATTCTCCTCGGCGCATAACTTCAGACTTGGCTTGTATCGCGGCAATGGCCACCCGCCCGAACTGTTCGATCGCCCGGGACTGGTGACCCTCGGCTGCAATATTCACGATGCCATGCTCGCGTACATCCTGGTGACGGATGCGCCGTACTACGGCATCACCGGCGCGGACGGCACCTGGACGCAGGCTGATGTCGTTCGCGGCAAATACCGCATCGAGGTGTGGAGCCCGCGGCTGCCTGGAGCCACCCAGATGCTGCAACAGGAAATCACGGTGAGCGCCGGTGAGCATGCGCACACTGAAGTCCGCGCCGATCGTGCGCTGCGGCCCGCGCAGTTGCAGACCCGCCCGCATTCCTGGGACGCCTATTGATGGATCCCCGCGCACGCCTCATCACGAGCGTCGCGACGGCGTGCATGCTGGCCGCGGCGAGCGCCCGTGCGGCCGAGTGGGAGGCGTCGCTGGACATGCGCCTGGTCGGGGCCGATGCGCCGACCTCCTTCGTGGATGGGGGCCTGGGAATTTTGCGCTACGGCGACAATCGTGACGGGCTGCAGCTGGGGCGCGCGCGTTTTGCGCTCTCGCAGGATCTGGGAGAACTGTTCAGCGTCAAAGCGGATGTTTCGGCCTGGGGCCAGCACGACCGCAATCCGCTCGATGTCACGGAAGCGTATCTGCAGCTGCATCCCTATCCGATGGGTGACTGGCGCGCGCGCGTGAAGCTCGGCGCCTTCTATGCGCCGATTTCGCTGGAGAACCGCGCCGAAGGCTGGGAGTCGCCCTACACGTTATCCTCCTCCGCCATGAACAGCTGGGTTGCGCAGGAGCTGCGCACCATCGGCACGGAGTTCAAACTCGAATGGCTGGGGACCCACTCCGGACATGACTTTGATGCGGGTGCCGCGGTCGGCGTGTACGGCTGGAACGAGGGCGCCGGCACCGCGCTGGCGAATTCGGGATTCACGATCACGGACTGGCAGGGCTCGTTGTTTGGCCGCGTGGGTCGACCGAACAGTGCGAGCGGGGCGATCGACGAGTACCACCAGTTCGACAATCGTGCCGGTACCTACTTCGCGCTGGACGTTCACTACCTGGATCGCTTCACCCTCGAAGCCCTGCACTACGACAATCAGGCCAATCCGGCCGCAGAAGAGGTCGCGACCGGCAATTACGGCTGGGAGACACGCTTCGATACCGCGGGCGTGCGCGCCGAGAATGATTCGGGGTGGACCGCCATCATGCAGTGGATGGCGGGAGTCACCTACGTCGACCCGGAACAATTTGGCCTGAACGAATGGGACTTCGTTACCCGTTACGTGCTGCTGTCGAAGCGCAGCGGAGTCCATACCTTCTCAGCGCGCTATGACGATTTCGAGGTGCAGGCCGCGCAGGCCTACCCGATGGGCAACCAGCGCGGACATGCGGTGACCCTGGCCTACCGCCTCCAACCGAATCCGCATTGGCGCCTCACGCTGGAATGGGTCCGGGCCCGCGGTTTCCAGGCCAATCGGGTGCTTGTGACGGATGAGACACCGTTTGCGACGGCCAGCGACGTTCAGCTGGCCATCCGGTATGCCTTGAGCGGCCAGTAGGCGCTGTGCGGGTGCGGAATGGCCGCTTTGCCTGATGGCGGTGGCGTCGCCAGCCAAGATGCCGCAAAATTGTGCGCGGCGGGGCTTGGGATCCCGAGGATTGAATTATCAACCTGATGGGGACCGTGCCATCACCTGGGGGCGACGGATGAAAGAACTACGACGGAACATCGCGGCACTCGCCATCGCGGCGGGTTTCTTTACCCTGGGTGGGACGGCCGTGCAGGCCGAGGCCCCGGGGGCCAGCGGTCCCCAGGGTGATACCTGGGCCTCGATTGCCAAGTTGCCGGACTGGCAGGGCATCTGGGAACTGGACTGGCGGGGTGCGGGTCTCGCCGCCGCGCGCCCGGCACCTCCCAAGCTGACGCCCGCGGCACAGGCCAAACTGGATGCCTACAAGAAGGCGCAGCAGTCAGGCAAGGATCTGCAGCCCGAGCAGGCCAACTGTCTGCCGCCCGGCATGCCGCAGATGATGACGCAGCCGTATCCCATCGAATTCCTGTACAGCCCCGGCAAGGTCGCCATCGCGGCCGAGGCCTACATGCAGCTGCGACAGGTCTTCACCGACGGGCGGCCGCACCCGAAGGATCCGGATCAGCTGTTCAATGGGCACTCCATCGGGCACTGGGAAGGTGACACGCTGGTGGTGGACACCATCGGCTTCGTACCCTGGAGCATGCTTTCCCCGGGCGTCGGTCACAGCGACGACATGCACATCGTGGAGCGGATCCACCGCACCGGCCCGGAAACGATTGAGATCAAGCAGACCATTACCGATCCGAAGGTGCTCGCCGAGCCCTGGACGGTGTCGCACTACTACAAGCGCGGGAAGGATGACCTGCGCGAATACGAGTGCGAACAGAACAATCATGACAGCGCGGACGAGGAAGGTCGTCCTGGCATAAAGGTCAACTAGTCAAAATTCAGGAGATTCCAATCATGCGCATTCTTCGCGTGTCCGCGCTGGCGATTACCGCCGCAGCGGTCGCTATCGCCTCCGGGAGTGCCAGTGCACATCATTCCACGGCCATGTTCGACATGCAGAAGTCGGTCACGCTCAACGGCACAATCAAGCAGTTCCAGTGGACCAATCCGCACACCTGGATTGTGTTCGATGTGCCGAATTCCACCGGCGGTGTCGATGAGTACGGGATCGAGGGGATGAGTCCGAATTACCTCGCGCGCAATGGTTGGGACAAGCACACCCTCAGCAGCGGCGACAAGGTCCAACTGGTCCTGCATCCGCTCAAGGATGGCCGCAAGGGCGGGTTCAATGTGAGCGTGAAACTGGCGGACGGCAAGGTCGTATACAACCTGCCGCATGGGCCGTAAGTAACAAGGCAATACGAAAAAGGCCCGGAGGTTCGCGAGAACTTCCGGGCCTTTTCATTTCGACGCTAGATTCGGCGCCGCGCGAGCATCAGTCATCCATCAGGAAGCTGCGCAGCTGTTCGCTGCGGCTCGGGTGACGCAGTTTGCGCAGCGCCTTGGCTTCGATCTGGCGGATGCGTTCGCGCGTCACGTCGAACTGCTTGCCGACTTCCTCGAGGGTATGGTCGGTGTTCATGTCGATACCGAAGCGCATCCGCAGCACCTTGGCCTCACGCGGCGTCAGTTGCGCAAGTACCGAATGGGTGGTCTCGCGCAGGGACTCGGAGGTTGCCTGGTCGATCGGAGAGGCCACCGAGGTGTCCTCGATGAAATCTCCCAGATGCGAATCCTCGTCATCGCCGATCGGAGTCTCCATCGAGATGGGCTCCTTGGCGATCTTCAGCACCTTGCGGACCTTGTCCTCGGGCATTTCCATGCGCACGGCCAGCTCCTCCGGAGTCGGCTCGCGGCCCATTTCCTGCAGCATCTGCCGTGAAATGCGATTGAGCTTGTTGATGGTCTCAATCATGTGCACCGGGATGCGGATGGTGCGGGCCTGGTCGGCGATCGAACGGGTGATGGCCTGACGGATCCACCAGGTCGCATAGGTCGAGAACTTGTAGCCGCGCCGGTATTCGAACTTGTCGACTGCCTTCATCAAACCGATGTTGCCTTCCTGGATGAGATCCAGGAACTGCAGGCCACGGTTGGTGTACTTCTTCGCGATCGAGATCACGAGGCGCAGGTTCGCCTCGACCATCTCTTTCTTCGCACGGCGCGCCTTGGCCTCGCCGATCGAGATGTCGCGGTTGATTTCCTTCAGATCATTGATGGAGAGGTGATACAGCGTCTCCAGCACCGCAAGACGGTTCTGACGGCGCTCGACCTCTTCCTTGAACTTGGTCAGCGGGACCGAATACTTCTTCCCGGCCTTCATGTGCTTCTGCAGCCAGCGCGCGCTGGTCTCGTTCTTCGGGAAGGTCGCGATGAAATCCTTGCGCGGCATGCCCGAGTCACGCACGGCAACGATCATGATCTCCTTCTCGAGCTGGCGGATCTCGGAGATGTGCCCGCGCAGATTCAGAATCAGCGCATCGAACATGCGCGGCGAGAGCTTCAGCTCCATGAACTCGCCCGACAGCTTCTTGCGCAGCTTCAGGGTCTTCGGATCCTTGGCACCGAGCTTCTCGATCGCGCTCAGCGACTGGACGAAGGTCTTGTGGATGGAGGCGAAGCGACGCGCGGCCTCTTCCGGATCCGGGCCGGTGTCGACGGCTTCCTCTTCGGAGTCCGCCTCCTCACCTTCCTCGCGCTCGCCTTCGGCCGGCTCCTCCGCCACCACCAGCTCCAACTTGGTCGGATTCTGGGGCTGGGCGATCACATCGGGCGCATTCGGATCGATGAAGCCGACGATCACATCCACGAGGCGCGACTGGCCGGCCTTGACCGGCTCATAGGCCTTGAGCAGGAAATCGAAAGTCGCCGGATACATCGACAGGGCACCGCGCACGGCATCCAGGCCTTCCTCGATGCGCTTCGCAATGCGGATTTCACCTTCGCGGGTCAGCAGTTCGACCGTACCCATTTCGCGCATGTACATGCGCACCGGGTCGGTGGTGCGACCCAGCTCGGCATCGAGCGCCGCGAGGGCTGCCGCGGCCTCCTCAATGGCCTCTTCGTCGGCGGGCTGCGAGGGCTCCGAGGCGAGCAGGGCATCCGTATCCGGTGCCTTCTCGAACACCGGAATGCCCATGTCGTTGATGGTGTTGACGATGTCTTCGATCTGCTCCGGATCAACGATCTCGGAGGGCAGATGGTCATTCACCTGGGCATAGGTCAGGTAGCCCTGTTCCTTGCCGCGGGCAATCAGCAGCTTCAGCTGCGACTGGCGATCCTCGGGCATCCCCATCGGCCGGGCGCTGAGAGCCTTCTTTTCCTTCTCCGCCAGCAGCTTCGCGGCGGTCTTGGCATCGAGCGTCGCGGCGGCGGCGGTTTGGGCCTTGGTGAGCACCGGCGCGCCCTTCTTCGGCGCAGGCGCAGGCACGGCGGCCGCCTTGCGTTCCTTTTCCGGGACCGGCGCGGCTTTCTTGGCGACGGTGGTCACCTTGGCGAGAACCACTTTGGCGACAACCACCTTGGCGGCGACCGTCTTGGCCGGCTTTTTGTCCGGTTGCGGGCGCTTCTTGCTGGTAGCAGTGGGCTTCGGCTTACTTGTCATGGTGAAGCTGGTGCAACCCCGTATAAAAATTAGTGTGAGGCCCTAAATGTGAGTCCCGCTCAGGGCAACTCAAGGGGCGTTCGGGCAAACCGCCGATTGTATTTCACAACGCCCGCCCTGCCAAACTCAAAGCTCATTCCGAGCCTCGGGAATGGCGGCCCAGGTCCTGCATAAGCTGTTGAAGTTCAAGCTTTTCTTCCTTCGACAAGCCCACGTTTCGGTCTTTTTCCAATAGTTCGTCCAGCTGCCGGCGCACCGACTCCTGGCTTAGACGCCCCAGGGCTTCTTCCAGTTCCCGCCTGGCGGCCGCGGCATCCTTGACCATGGCCTCCATGCCCGCCAGACGCGCCAGATGCAGCTCTCCGGGGCGGCCCCGCCAGCGCTCCAGCACCTGCGCAGTCGACTGTGCAGGAGTGATGCGCAACTCATCGATCAACGCGGACAACACATCGATACCGGGTTCGTCCAGGGTCCGGATGCGCTGCAGACCCTGTTCCGGTATATCGGCCGCGATCTGTGGAAAATGAAGCAGCAGGCGCACGGCCTGGCGCACCAGGCTGCCGCGCCCGGCGCCGCCCTGGCGGGATTCGGCCGCGGGCGCCGACGCCCCGATACGGATTCCCAGAAGCTCCGCGACGCCCTCGGGGGTGCGCTGGAAGCCGAACGCCTGCGCCAGCCGCTCGGTTAGCAGCCGCCGATACACGCCCTCGGGCACCTGCAGCAGCAGCGGCCGGGCCGCCTGCGCGACTTTCGCTCGACCGTCGGCGCCGCGGGTCATCACCCGCTCGCCCAGTTCACGCACGAAATACTCGGACAGCGGCAACGCCTCGGTGGCCAGCCGCCGCTCGAAGGCTTCGCGGCCCTCCTTGCCCACCAGCGTGTCCGGGTCCTCGCCCTCGGGCAGGAACAGGAAGCGCAGCTCCCGGCCTTCGATCGCCTCGGGCAGAGCGTTCTGCATTGCGCGCCAGGCCGCGGCGCGACCGGCCCGATCGCCATCAAAGGAGAACACGACCTCGCTGACCAGCTGGAAGACGCGCTTGAGATGATCGGCCGTGGTCGCGGTGCCGAGGGTCGCCACGGCGTAGTGCACCCCGGCCTGATGCAATCGCACGACGTCCATGTAGCCCTCGACCACCAGCAGGCGTTGCAGGGACGCGCGGCTCTGGCGGGTTTCGTACATGCCGTACAGCTCGCGTCCCTTGTGGAACAGCACCGTCTCCGGGGAGTTCAGGTACTTCGGTTCGCCCTTGTCCAGCACCCTCCCGCCGAAGGCAATACAGCGGCCGCGCGCATCGCGGATCGGAAACATGATGCGGTCGCGGAAGCGGTCGTAGTGGCGCTCCGCGCCGCGCGGCGTGGGCGCGTCGCTGTCGCGTTCGATGATGAGACCGCATTCACTCAACTGGCGGCGCGCCTCATCGCTGGCTCCGAAGCGGCGCAGCACCTCGTTCCAGGAATCCGGCGCGTAGCCGATATCAAAGCGCTTGATGGTCTGCGGATCGAGGCCGCGGCGCTCCAGGTAGTCCCTGGCCCGCCGGTTGGATTCCAAGGTGGTTGCGTAGAAGCGCGCGACCTTCTCCATCAGATCGAACAGCGAGTCGTTGCGTTTCGGGGCCGGCGCCGCGCCACCCTCATGCGGCACCGTCAGTCCCAGGCCCTGCGCCAGCTCCTCGACGGCCTCCGGGAAGGGCAGCCGATCGTGCTCGATCAAGAAGCCCAGCGCCGTGCCGTGCGCGCCGCAGCCGAAGCAGTGATAGAACTGCTTTTCGGGACTGACCCAGAATGATGGGGTTTTCTCGCTGTGAAAGGGGCAGCAGGCGCGGTACTCGCGGCCGGCCTTCTTCAACGGCACGCGCAGGCCGATCACCTCGACGATGTTGGTACGCTCGATGAGCTCGTCGATGAAACTCTGCGGAATCCGGCCCATGCCGATGAGGCTACCGGGTGCCCCGGGGTCCGACAACCGCCTTATCTGCTGCGATCAGGTGCTGAGCAGCGCCTTGATGCGGACGCTCAGTGCGCCCATGTCGGTGCGACCCTGGACCTGCGGTTTGACTGCCGCCATGACCTTGCCCATGTCCTTCATGGAGCTCGCGCCGGTGCCGGCAATGGCCGCGCGGATCAGGCTCTCGACTTCCGAATCGGCCAGCTGTGCCGGCAGATAGCCCTGCAATACCGCCAGTTCCGCGGATTCCTTGGCCACGAGGTCCGCGCGTCCGCCGGCCTCGAATTGAGTGATCGACTCGCGGCGCTGCTTGATCATTTTGTCGAGCACGGCAAGTACCTGGGGATCATCCAGCTGGATGCGCTCATCCACTTCGCGCTGTTTGATCGCGGCCAGAATCAGACGGATGCCGGCCAGACGCTCCTTGTCGCCGGAGCGCATCGAGGCCTTCATGTCCTCGGTAATGCGTTCCTTCAGGGACATGGCTGTCTTAGCGCGCGGCGCGCATGCCGTCGCGGGAGACGCGCTTCATGTGGCGCTTGATGGCCGCAGCCTTCTTGCGCTTACGCTCCTGCGTGGGCTTTTCATAGAATTCGCGGCGGCGCAGCTCGGTGAGGATCCCGGCTTTTTCGCAGGCGCGCTTGAAACGGCGCAGGGCCGCATCGAAATACTCATTCTCACGGACGCGAACGCTCGGCATTGGAACCTCAAGTCCTTGATCTACCGGCGATTTGCCGGGTTAGGTAGCAGGATCGGGCTGGCGATTCTAAAGACCCGTGCCGCAAAAGGCAAAGATTTCCCGGGCTATCCGCCCCTAAACTTGCGCCGTGAAAATCCTTGCCCTCGAATCCTCCTGTGACGAAAGCGCCGCTGCCGTGCTCGACAGCGAGCGCGGCCTACTCGCCCACGCCGTCTTCAGCCAGGTCGAGCTGCACCGTATCTATGGCGGGGTGGTGCCCGAATTGGCCTCCCGCGACCACATCCAGCGGCTGCTGCCGCTGGTGCGGGAGGTTCTGGCCACATCCGCCACGGCGGCGCAGGAAGTGGACGGCATTGCCTACACCGCAGGTCCCGGCCTGGTCGGGGCGCTGCTCACCGGGGCGGCCCTGGCGCGTTCGCTGGCCTGGGCATGGGGAGTGCCGGCGCTCGGTGTCCATCACCTGGAGGGACATCTGCTGGCGCCGTTGCTGGAGAGTGATCCGCCGCCCTTTCCCCATGTCGCGCTGCTGGTCTCCGGCGGCCATACGATGCTGATCGAGGTGCAACGCATCGGCGCCTACCGGGTTATGGGTCAGACCCGTGACGATGCGGCCGGGGAGGCCTTCGATAAGACCGCGAAGCTGCTCGGTCTGCCGTACCCGGGCGGCCCGGAGCTGGCGCGAATCGCCTCGCAGGGTCGGCCCGGCGCGTTCGTGTTCCCTCGGCCCATGCTGGACCGCCCCGGACTCGAATTCAGTTTCTCGGGACTGAAGACCGCCGTGCTGCACGCCGTCCGTGAGCGCGTTCTGGATGATGCACTGCGGGCGGATGTGGCTCGCGGGGTGCAGGAAGCCATCGTCGAGTGCCTGTGCGTGAAGGCGCTGCGGGCGCTTACGGCAACGGATTGCAATGTGCTCACGGTCAGCGGCGGCGTCGGTGCCAATCGCCATCTGCGCGACACCCTGACGCGCCTGCTGGCCAGTCGCGGCGCCCGGGCCTACTATCCGCGGCCGGAATTCTGCACGGACAACGCGGCGATGATTGCCGTGGCGGGCCTCGCGCGACTGCGCGCGGGCCAGCACGATGATCTGGCCATCGGCGCCCGGGCCCAATGGGCGCTCGACTCGCTGCCCCCCATCACAGCCACCGAAGATGCGGCCTAAATGAGCATGAATCAAACAAGCGACCTGGTCTTCCTGCGCGAACTTGCCGTGGAGTGCGTCATCGGCTTTCTCGACTGGGAGCGGCTGGTCAAACAGACCGTGTATCTGGATATCGAAGCGCCCATCGACTGCCGCCGCGCCGCGGTCAGCGATGATGTCGAGGCAACGCTGGATTACAAGCGCCTGTCGAAGGTCGTGAGCGCCTTTGTCGGCAGTTCGCAGTTCAAGCTGGTGGAGAGCCTGGCTCACCACACCGCATTGCTCATTCTCAGGGAATTCGACATCCCCTGGGTGAAGCTCACCATCAACAAGCGCGGTGCGATCCGCGCCTCCCGTGATGTCGGGGTCACCCTCGAGCGCACGCGCGCGGATCTGGGCTGAAATGGCCCGCGTCTACGTCGCGGCCGGCAGCAACATCGATCCGCAGGCGAACCTCACGCGCGCGGAAGCCGAGCTTGCCCGCATTTTCGGGGCACTGCAGGTCTCGCCCTGGTATCGCAATGCCGCGGTGGGCTTCACGGGCGATGAATTCATCAATTTCGTGTTCGGCTTCGAGACCGACCTGAGCGTGCACGACACGCAGGCGCAACTGCGCGAAGTGGAGACCCTGTGCGGCCGGCCGCGCAATGCGCCGAAGTGGGCGGCGCGCGCCATGGACCTGGACATCCTGCTGTATGCGGATCTGGTGCTGCATGAGCCGCAACTGACGCTGCCGCGGCCCGACCTGCTGCTGCGGCCGTACATGCTCGGTCCGCTGGCGGACATCGCGCCGCAGCTGCGGCACCCGACGGCGGGCCGCACCATCGCGCGGCTGTGGGCCGGCCTGAACACCAAAGATCACGAAATGATCGCCGTGCGTCCCGCCGCCACGGTGAGCTAAAGTGCGTCTAACCGGACTGGCTGCGCCCACCGTCGACGGCGAGGATCTGGCCGGTGACATAGGGCGCCATGGTCGCGAAATACAATGCCGCCTTGCCGATATCCTGCGGTTCCCCGGCGCGCTTGAGCAGGGTCTTCTCGATGATCTGCGCCTGCATCGCGGCATCGACATCGGCAGGCCACATGACCGGCCCGGGGGCAATGCCGTTCACCCGCACTTCAGGCGCGAGTTCCCGCGCCAGCGATTTGGTGAGCATGATCAAGGCGGCCTTCGCACTGCTGTACACCGGGTAGTTCGCCAGCGGCTTCATCCCGTGTATGTCGACCATGTTCAGGATCAGTCCGCGTTGCCGCCGCAGTTGCGGGGCGGCTGCCTGGGCGAGGAACAGCGGGGCGCGAAAATTCGTACCGATCAGATCATCGAACTGCTCGCTTGCGATCTGCCCGAGCGGCGTCGCGTAGAAGGTCGAGGCATTGTTGATCAGGATGTCGAGTCGGCCGAAGTCACGGACCGCCGCCGCGACCAGTCCGGGGAGGCTGGCGGTGTCGCGCAGGTCCGCCTGCACCAGGGTCGCCGAGGCCGCGCGGGTCCGGTTAAGCGTCTCGGCCAGTGCGCCGGCCTCCCGCGTGGAGGTGAGGTGATGGATGACGAGGTTGGCGCCGGCCGCATGCAGGGCGCGTGCGATGGCGGCCCCCAGACGGCGCGCTCCCCCGGTAATCAATACGGTCTGCCCGTCGAGCTGGGTCATAGGTACGCATTATGACTGGATCGGGGCGCCTGCCAACGTTCCCCACCCTGAGTGACGCCGAGGCCGAGCATTCGGCGACGCTGCGCGAGCACATCATCCGTCGCATCCGCGCGAGCGGGGACTGGATCGATTTCGAAACGTTCATGGAGCTGGCCCTGTATGCACCGGGTCTGGGCTACTACAGCGCCGGCAGCGCCAAGCTCGGCGCGGCCGGTGACTTCATCACCGCGCCCGAAGTCTCCGAGCTGTTCGGACTTTGCGTGGCGCGCCAATGCGAGCAGGTCCTGGCGCACTGCGCAGGCGGCATCATTCTGGAGCTCGGAGCCGGCACCGGCGCCCTGGCGGCGACGGTGCTGCGGGAGCTCGCGGCCCGGGATGCCCTGCCTGAGCACTACGACATTCTCGAAGTCAGTGCGGATCTGGCCGATCGCCAGCGTCAGAGATTGGCGCAGCTGCCCGATGCGCTGCGTGCGCGCATCCGCTGGATACAGCAGCTGCCCTCCCGCCCGCTGCACGGTGTGATCCTGGCAAACGAAGTGCTGGACGCGCTGCCGTGCCAAAGATTCGAAATGCGCGAGTCGACGGTCGCGGCGCTGGGCGTGACGGCGTCCGCCGACGGCACGCTGGGTTGGACGAGCCGCGCCGCCGATGCCTCGCTCACGGCGGCCGTGCACGAACTGCACCGCACGCTTGCGGCCCCATTGCCGCCGGGCTATGTCTCGGAGCTGTGCACGCGCGTTGCGCCGTGGATCGCGGGCCTGGGGGAGTGTCTCGAACGCGGTGTGCTGCTGCTGTTTGATTATGGCCTGCCACGCGCGCAGTACTACCAGGCGCAGCGCGATGCCGGCACGCTCACCTGTCATTTCAAACATCGCGCGCACTTTGATCCGTTCGTGAACGTCGGCGTGCAGGACATCACGGCGTGGGTCGACTTCACGCGAGTCGCGCTGGCCGGGGACGATTGCGGCCTTGCCGTGCTGGGCCTGTGCACGCAGGCGGCATTCCTGCTCGGCAGCGGCATCGAGGAGTTTCTCGGTGCGGCCGGTGATGCCCGGGAACAGGCGCGACTGGCCGGCGAGGCGCGGCGCCTGCTGCTGCCCGGGGAGATGGGCGAGGCCTTCAAATTGCTGGCGCTGGGCCGCGGCATCGAGGAACCGCTGGCGTGTTTCAGGTTCCAGGATCTGCGCGATTCTCTGTAGAGAGGCGCTCGCGGATCTGCGCGACCGCCGCCAGCCGCCGCTGCTGCAGGGCCGCGCCGATCTGCGGACCGGCCAGTCCCGCGCGTTCCTCGGCGCTCAGGTTCGCGGCTGTTGCCGCCGCGTGCACCTGCCGCAGATATTGGGCCTGCGGGTAGGGGCGTGACTGAAGACCCGCGCGGCCGCGCGCATCACACTCACAGGCCAGCAGCAGTTCCATGAAACGCTCCGGGCGCCGGAACGCGTCGGTTTGGGTGAGCAGCTGCATCAGGGTCGCCGCGCGCAGGTCCAGCGCGCGATGCACCAGGGTATGGTGCCTCGCCGTCAGCAGCGCCAGCTCGCGACATTCGTTCGGGGCGCGCAGGCGCAGCGACAGCGTTTCGATCGGCGCGACGCCCAGCTCCTCATGCTGGCGATGCGCAGGCCACTGCTCCTTCGGCGTCAGCGCCTTGCCGAGGTCATGCAGCAGCACCGCGTAACGCACTGGCAGGGGCGCATGCAGTTGTGCCGCCATCGACAGCGCGAGCATGACATGCACCCAGGTGTCCACTTCCGGATGCCACTTCGGTGGCTGCGGGACGCCATCGAGCGCGGCGAGCTCGGGCATGAGCACGGCCAGTGCGCCGCATTCGTGCAGGATCTCGAAGAACACTTCCGGATGCGGTTCGAGCAGGGCGCGCGCCATCTCCCGCCACACCCTCTCGGGTGTGAGCGCGGCGATCTCGCCGCTGGCGGTCATGTGCCTCATCAGTGCGGCGGTTTCCGGCGCAATCCGAAAACCGTCATCGGCAAGGCGGGCGGCGAAGCGTGCGACGCGCAGCACCCGCACCGGGTCTTCGACGAATGCCGCGGAGACATGACGCAGCAGGCGTGCCTGAAGGTCGCGCTGCCCACCATAGGGGTCAACGATGTGGCCGCCGCCATCCTCGGCCATGGCATTGATGGTGAGGTCGCGCCGCTTCAGGTCCTCCTCGAGGGTCACCTCCGGTGAGAAGACGGTGGTGAAGCCGTGATAACCGGGTGCGACCTTGCGCTCCTGGCGCGCCAGGGCGTATTCCTCCTTGGATTGCGGATGCAGGAACACCGGGAAGTCCTTGCCCACCGGCGTGTAGCCCTGATCGGTGAGTTCGGCAGGGGTCGCGCCCACGACCACCCAGTCCCGCTCGCCGACCGCGCGGCCCAGCAACCGGTCACGAACCGCACCGCCTACCAAGTACACTTGCATCGACTCATGTTAACCGAGAGTCGCAAGCTCCTGAGGATAGTGCTGCTGCTGGCGGGTTCGAGCCTCCTGCCGGGCTGCGGCAGCCTGTATCTTTTGCAGGCCGTGCGCGGCCAGGCGCAGATCCTGGTGGACCGGCGGCCCATCGACAAGGTCGTGGCCGATCCGAAAACCCCCCTGACGGTGCGCGACACGCTCATTGAGGTGAGTGCGGCGCGCAATTTCGCCTCGCAGACCCTGGGGCTGCCGGACAATCGCAGCTATCGGGTCTATGCCGATATCGGGCGACCCTACGTGGTGTGGAACGTGGTCGCCGCCCCGGAATTCTCGGTGAAACCCAAGGTGTGGTGTTTCCCGGTGGCCGGCTGCGTCACCTACCGCGGCTACTTTCGCCAAAATTCCGCGCAGGCCTATGCCGCGAAGCTCGCCGCGCAAGGCTATGACACCGTCGTCGGGGGCGTGCCGGCCTACTCGACCCTCGGGCATTTCGACGACCCGATCCTCAATACGATGCTGCCCTACGGGCGCGACCAGCTCGCGGCCATCATCTTTCATGAACTCGCCCATCAGCTCGTCTATGCGCCCGGCGATTCGGCATTCAACGAAGCCTTTGCCAGCACTGTCGAGGAGACGGGCCTCGCGCGCTGGTTGACCGCGAAGGGACGACCCACCGACATCGAAAACTTTCACCGCGGCGAGGCGCGCGCGCGGGAGTATTCGCGCCTGCTGGCGCAGGCACGCCTGGATCTGGCGCGTCTGTACGCGATGAAAATGCCCCCCGCGCAAATGCGTGCCGCCAAGCACATGCGCATGGCGGCGCTGGGCGCCGCCATCCGTGCCACCGAGAAGCGCTTCGGCGCGGCTTCCGGCTATGGTCCATGGCTGATCAAGGGGATCAACAACGCGGAGCTCGCCTCGGTGGCCACGTACGATGACTGCGTGCCGGGCTTCCAGCGACTGCTGGCCCAGGAGCAGGGCGACCTGCCGCGCTTCTATGCCGCCGTGCGCGCGCTCGCCAGGCAGCCGAAGGCCCGGCGCGATGCGCAGGTGTGCACGAGCGTCAGCGGATCGGGATGAGCACGGTCGATCTGCCGCGCTGGACTTCGATGACGAGCGTGGCCAGCCCCGCACTGCGTTCGCGCAGCTGCTGCAGGTTGCTGACCCGGGATTGATTGACGGCGACGATGACATCGTCGCTGCGGATGCCCGCGGCGGCGGCCGCACTGCCGCTGTTGACGTTGCGCACCATGACGCCGATGCCGCCGGAGGTTTCCGCCAGCGTCGCACCTTCGAAGGCCGGATTGATTTCAGCCGGCGGCAACGGCGGTGCCGTGGGGTTCTCCGGAGGTTGCGTGATCATCGCCTGGATGTGGCGCGTGCGCCCATCGCGCAGCAGGCCGATATCCACCGAGTCTCCGACGCGCAGCAGGCCCACGGCATTGCGCACGTCCGCGGGCACCACGACGGGGGTGCGATTGATCGAGACGATCACATCGCCGCTGCGCAGCCCGGCCTGCTCGGCCGGCGAGCCGAGCAGCACCTGCGTGACCAGCGCGCCCTCGGCGCCACTCAAGCCCAGGGCCTGTGCGACATCGGGACTGACCGGATAGGTGTCGACCCCGAGCAGGCCGCGCTTCACCGAGCCGAACTGCTCGAGCTGGTCGGTGATGCTGCGGACCATGTTGACCGGAATCGCAAAGCCGATACCGATGTTGCCGCCGGAACGCGCGAGAATGGCGGTGGCGAGGCCAACGAGTTCGCCGCGCAGATTGACGAGCGCGCCGCCCGAGTTGCCCGGATTGATGGCGGCATCGGTCTGGATGAAATCCTCGAACCCCTCCTGGTCGAGATTGCTGCGGCCGAGGCCGCTGACGATGCCGGAGGTCACCGAGTTGCGCAGTCCGAAGGGGTTGCCGATCGCGACCACGAAATCACCGACTTCCAGTTTCGCCGAGTCCCCGAGGGTGATCTGCGTGAGTTTGACCGGGCGCACCTTGAGCAGGGCGATGTCGGTGGGCTCATCGATGCCGGCAACTTCGGCTTTCAGGTCCCGGCCATCGGCCAGGGTCACCGTGATTTCGCTGGCGTTCTCGATCACATGCGCGTTGGTGAGGATGTAGCCCTTGCGCGCATCGAGGATGACGCCGGAGCCGGCGCTCTGGAACAGTGGCGAGTGGCCGCCGCGAGTCTGGGGCACATCGAAGAAGCGGTTGAAGGCCGGATCGGCGAGCAGCGGATTGGGCGCATTGGTCTCGGTGATCGAACCGCGCGTCGCGACGTTGACGACCGACGGGGCGACACGCTTGATCATCGGCGCCAGAGTCGGCAGCGGGGTATCGTCGGCGGGGGCCGATGAAGGCATGGCGGCATGCGCCGCCACACCTGCCGACAGGGTCAGCGCCACGAGCGCGATCCGACCGCATCCGAAGCCTTTCATGCCCGGCATTGTAGCCCGGGCGGCACCTCAGGCGGCTTGGACCTTGATACGACGCGCTTCGGGCTTGGCCTGCTTCGGAATGGACAGCTCGAGAACGCCGTTGAGGTGAGTGGCCTTGATGGCATCGGTCTGCGCAGCCTCCGGCAGCGTGAAGCGACGCACGAAGTTGCCCGCCACGCGCTCGACGCGCTGGTAGCTGCCTTCGCCTTGCGCCGCGCTCGCCTTGCGCTCGCCCTTGATGGTGAGCACGCCGGCATCGGCCGTGATTTCGATGTCATCCGGATTGACGCCCGGCAGATCGGCGCGCACGACATAGCGCTCGGTCTCTTCGTGTACATCCACGGAAGGTATCCAGGCCACGGAGCGCGCGGGTTCAAAGTAGCGAACGAAAGTCATGTTCAGGTCTCCAGTTGTTCGCGACAACCGCGAATGACACCGATCTATGGTTCGCCTGGCGGCTTTCAAGGCGTGGGGCTGTTAATAACCCTGTGGGGAAGCTGTGCGACAGCTGCGGACAGCCTGTGGGCACCGCGGCACAACATCTTGGGCTGCGCCGTAAATGAATTTTTTGCCTTTTCGGGCCATTTTGACCGGGATCATCGCGGCCCAGACTAATGTAACTTATTGTTTTATGAGGGAAAAAATATCCAAAAATCAACACTCTGCCGTTCTTGACGGTTATGTTGCACGTCATTAATCTCGGCCGCTCGACACAAGATCTTGTGTCTCTCCTATGGGGATACGGAGCGTCACGAATCCATGAATACCGTCGTGAAAATTGAACCACGTGAGATCGATACCGTCCCGTTCCAGGAAGCTTCCCTGGACATCTGGGATAAGAAATATCGACTCAGTGCGAAGGACGGCACGCCCATCGACAAGTCGATGGACGATACCTACAAACGCGTCGCGCGCGCCTTGGCGGATGTCGAAGCACCGGAGGCACGCGACCAATGGTATGAGCGCTTCCTATGGGCGCTGCGTCGTGGCGCAATCCCCGCGGGGCGCGTGACCTCCAACGCCGGCGCACTCGAACACAAGCCGGCGACGTCCACCATCAATTGCACCGTGTCCGGCACGATCCGCGATTCGATGGATGACATCCTCGGCAAGGTGCACGAGGCGGGCCTCACGCTCAAGGCCGGCTGCGGTATCGGCTACGAGCATTCGACGCTGCGGCCGCGCGGTGCGTATGTCTCCGGCGCCGGCGCCTACACCTCCGGGCCGCTGTCGTTCATGGATATCTTCGACAAGATGTGTTTCACGGTGTCCTCGGCCGGGGGCCGACGCGGCGCGCAGATGGGCACGTTCGATGTCGGGCATCCGGATGTGCTGGAGTTCGTGCGCGCCAAGCGTGAGAACGGCCGCCTGCGCCAGTTCAACCTGTCGCTGCTGATCACCGATGAGTTCATGCGCGCGGTGCGTGAGGAGCGCGACTGGAAGCTCGCGTTCCCGCTGACGAAGAAGGAATACGAGACCGAGGGCGCGGACCTCAACGACGCCAACACCTTCATCTGGCGCGAATGGCCCATCCATGACGGCTACGTCGTCAATGAAGAAGGGCTGGTCGCCTGCAAGGTCTACAAGACGGTCCCGGCCAAGCGTCTGTGGGATGTCATCATGACTTCCACCTACGATTTCGCCGAGCCCGGATTCATTCTCATTGATCGCGTCAATGAGATGAACAACAACTGGTGGTGCGAGAACATCCGTGCGACGAACCCTTGCGGCGAGCAGCCGTTACCGCCATATGGTTCCTGCCTGCTCGGTTCGCTTAACCTGACGCGCTTCGTGCGCCACCCGTTCACGGACTACGCCGAGTTCGATTGGGACGAGTATCGCGAGGTGGTGCGCGTGTTCACGCGCATGCTCGACAATGTGGTCGAGATCAACGGCCTGCCGCTGGCGAAGCAGCGCGAAGAGATCACCCGCAAGCGCCGCCATGGCATGGGTTTCTTGGGCTTGGGCAGCACAATCACCTGCCTGGGGATGAAGTACGGCTCCGAGGAGTCCGTGAAGTTCACCGAGGACATCTCCCGCGAAATGGCGGTGGCGGGCTGGGAAGCCGCGCTGGAGCTGGCGCGCGAGAAGGGCCCGGCGCCGATCATGAACGAGGAATTCACGGTCACCAAGGAGATGCTGCGCAAGCGTCCGGAGATGGCAAAGGACGGCTGGCGCCCCGGTGCGCATATCGCCGGCCGCGTGCTGCATGCCCGCTACAGCCGCTACATGCAGCGCGTCGCCGAAGTCGCCCCGCAGCTGGTGCACGAACTGGCCGAGGTCGGGGCGCGCTTCACCCATCACAGCTCGATCGCTCCGACGGGCACCATTTCACTGTCACTGGCGAACAATGCCTCGAACGGCATCGAGCCGTCATTCGCGCATCACTATTTCCGCAATGTGATCCGCCCCGGCAAGAAGTCCAAGGAGAAGGTCGATGTCTTCTCGTTCGAGCTGCTGGCGTACCGCGAGCTCATCAATGCGAAGGCGCGGCCCGATGGGACCAGTGATGCGGAGAAGCTCCCGGACTATTTCATCGCTGCCGATGATGTCAGTCCGAAGCAGCACGTGGACATCCAGGCCGCCGCCCAGAAGTGGGTCGATTCCTCGATTTCCAAGACCGCGAATGTCCCGACGAACTTCCCCTACGACAAGTTCAAGGACATCTACCTGTATGCCCATGAGAAGGACCTGAAGGGCTGCACCACCTTCCGCTTCAACCCGGAGGCCTTCCAGGGCGTGCTGGTGAAGGAGGCGGACCTGAAGAACACCGTCTACAAGTTCACGCTGGAGGACGGGACGGTGGTCGAGGCCCGCGGCGACGAGGAAATCGAGTACGACGGTGAAATGCATACCGCCGCGAACCTGTTCGACAGCCTCAAGGAGGGGTACTTCGGCCGCTACTGAGGCGCCGTAAGGATTCCCAAGGAAAGCGACATGTCCATCAAGATCGCCAAGAAGATCGTCAAGTACAACGTCGAGAAGCCGCAGGACAAGGCCGAGAAGGAGGCCGCGGCGAAGGCTTCGGCGGAGCTTGCCGCGGCCGCGCGCGCCAGCGGCACCGAGCCGGAGATGTTCAAGGACCGCACGGGGCGCATGGCGAAAGTCATCCGCATGCACGAGAGTGTCGAACGGCCCGAGGTCCTGATCGGTTCGACCTTCAAGATCAAGACGCCGGTGTCGGATCACGCCATGTACGTGACCATCAACGACATCATCCTCAACGAGGGCACCGACTACGAACAGCGCCGGCCCTTCGAGATCTTCATCAACTCGAAGAACCTCGATCACTTCCAGTGGATCGTGGCCCTCACGCGCATCATCTCGGCCGTGTTCCGCAAAGGCGGCGATGTGACCTTCCTGGTCGATGAACTGAAGGCCGTGTTCGACCCGCGCGGCGGCTACTGGCAGCCCGGCGGCAAGTTCATGCCTTCGATCATCGCGGAGCTCGGCTACGTCATTGAGCGTCATCTGCAGAACATCGGGCTGCTGCGCAAGGTCGCCCTGGACGAGCATCAGCAGAAGCTGGTCGATGAGAAGCGTGCCGAGTTCGCGGCGCGCACCAAGCAGACCGATGCCTTCGCGAAATCACACTTTCCGGACGGTGCGCAGCTGTGCAGCAAGTGCAGCACCGCCGCCGTGATCATGATGGACGGGTGCATGACCTGTCTGAACTGCGGGGATTCGAAGTGCGGGTAGCTTGGGGCGAATGATTTGAGAGCGACGGTCTAAGTCATAGCTGACAGACCATTCATGGCGAAGGGCTAACACCCTTCGCCATTTTTTTACGCCGGCAGGCGCGAGCGCTCGACCTCGTAGGCCTGCAGGTGCACGTTCGCGACCCGCAGCAGGGGCACCGCGATTTCAGCCTCGCGGGCCCGCGCCAGCATGTCCCCGATAATGTGCTCGTGTTCGGCGCGCCCGCCGCGCCGGATGTCGCGCAGCATCGACGCGGTGCCCGGGGAGCCGCGCTGCGTCAGCACCGCAAGCGTTTCCGCGACGAAGGTCGGATCGGGTGCATGGCCGGACGCGGTCGCGACCGCCCGGCACTCGGCCAGCATTTCGCGCATCAGCGCTTCGCCGTCATCGGCGGCGACGATCGCGCCTATCGGCGCGCGCATCAGGCAGGTCATGCCGGCATAGGCCGCCAGCAACACGAACTTCTCCCACATCCGCTGCACGATATCCGCACTGAGTACCGGCGCGAAACCGCCCCGCAGAAGAGTGGTGTGCAGCCGCTCACAGCGTGCGAGCTGCCCCGGCAGACGCGGGCCGAAGGCGAACTGCTGAACCTTGTTGAGATGCTGCACCTCGCCCTTGTCGGTCAGCGTCACGCCGATCTGGCACAGGCCACCGAGGACCCGCTCGGCCCCGAAGCGCGCATCCAGAATGTTCAGCTGACGGATCCCATTGAGCAGCGGCAGTACCAGCGTGTCAGCCGTGACGGCGGCCGCGACCGCGGCCATCGCACTGTCCAGGTCGTAGGCTTTGCAGGCCAGAATGACGACCTCAAAACCCGCCACCGCCTCGGTCAGCGTCGAAACCTGCAAGCGCAGATCGCCCAACGGACTCAACACCACCAGCCCGTCGCGCGCAAGCTGTGCGGCACGCCGCGTTCGCACCAGAAATGAAACATCCACGCCGGCCGCCGCCAGACGCGCCCCGAAATATCCGCCGACTCCGCCGGCCCCCAAGATCAGTATCCGCACGCTGCTTCCAGATGCTTTGTGAACACGGCAGACATCCTATATCAACTTCACGCCGGAGCATTATGGTCCGGCTGGTCGGCCTCCGACCACACATCCAGCGGACTGCGTACCGACAGCCCCCCGCGATTGAGGACATGGGTGTAGATCATCGTGGTGCGCACGTCGGTATGTCCGAGCAGCTCCTGCACCGTGCGGATGTCATACCCGTTCTGAAGCAAATGCGTGGCAAAACAATGACGGAAGGTATGACAGCCTGCCGGCTTGCCGATGCCGGCCCGCGCGACGGCTGCCTTGACGGCGCGCTGTACCGTCTGCGGGTGCAAATGGTGGCGAACGAGACCGGCGCCATAAGGATCGTTACAGACCGTTGCCGATGGAAAGACAAACTGCCAGGGCCAGCTGAGCGGCGCAGCCGGATACTTACGGCGCAACCCCGCCGGGAGAGACACACCCGGCGCCGCCTGTTGCCGTTCCCGCAGATACCATCGATGCAGCTGATCCAGGTGCTGTCGCAGCGGAATGATGAGGGCACCCGGAAGCATCGTGACCCGGTCCTTGCCGCCTTTGCCGCCGCGGACAATGATCTCGCGACGCTCGAACTGCAGGTCCTTTATTCGCAGCGCAAGCGCTTCCATTAGCCGCAGCCCACAGCCATACAGCAATTGCGCCACCAGTCGCGATACCCCATCAAGATGCGATATGACGCAGTTTGCCTCCTGCGGGGTGAGCACCACAGGAAGGTGCCGCGAGCGCCTGGCTCGCACCACCGAATCCATCCACGGAAGCTCCACCTGCAACACATGCCGATAAAGAAACAGCAGCGCCTGAAGCGCCTGACTCTGAGTGGACGCCGAGACATCGCGATCGGTCGCCAGGTGCGAAAGAAATGCCTGCACCTGCGGGCCACCCATCTCCCGGGGATGGCGCCGACCGTGAAAGTGAATGAACCGCCGCATCCAGCCCAGGTACGCCTTTTCCGTCCGCAGACTGAAGTGCCGCAACCGCATCTGCACCCGCGCGGTGTAAAGCAGACCCTGGGGAGGAGAAGAAGCAGGTAAAGACAGGCGGATATGCGCCACAACAGGTTTCGATAGTTGACTTCGCTACAGTACTAAGCGAAACATAGCCTTATGAAACCTGGAAGAGTGCATATCTCACGCGATCGTCCAGATATCCAGCGAGATATCGCGCCTATCCGAAACCCTCTAATAAATAGTTAGGTAGCATGAATGGCAGAAGTTAGCGCACGCGCCGCACTTTCCGAGGCAATCCGTTATTGGGAACCGCGGCGTATTGCATACAACTTCATTCTTTTCGTAGAGGTAGCTGCGCTCTACGTAGCGCATTTGCCGACGTCGCGATCGAATCTCGACTTTAATTTAGTGTTGGCGCTCTTTGTGCTCGCGGTCCTGGCCAATGTTGCGTACTGCGCGGCCTACGTTGTTGATGTTCTCTCACAGCTTTCAACCTTTCGGACATCTTGGCTTCGAGTCCGGTGGGTGCTTGCTTTGATCGGAATCACCTTTGCCGCAGCCCTGACGTACTTTTTTTCTCTGGGCTTCTTTGGGTAAGCTACCTAACCAACGGTTCGAGCGGACGCGCGGAACAGCTTTGATCGGCCATGGAGGGAGTCACGTGTCGATAAAGTGCCATAGTTTGGTGTCGCGGGGACCGCGCGCCGCTCAACCGTATCGTTAGATGGCACGCCAAACGTTTCCGCCAGTTCTCACTGCACGCCTTCAGTTGAGGATGCCGCAGATATCGGACGCCGAAGCCATCTTCACGCGATACGGGTCAGACCCAGAAGTCGTGCGCTACGTCGGGTGGCCCCGCCACGCTGATGTTACCGACACACGAGAATTTCTTGAGTTTTCCCGCTCTGAATGGCAGCTTTGGCCGGTGGGGCCATTGCTTATTGAGGAGCTGGATACCGGCCGACTTGTGGGAGCAACTGGGCTCGCCTTCGACTCGATCCGCGTTGCCTCGACAGGCTGCGTTTTGGCTCGTGACACCTGGGGAAAGGGATTTGCCTCTGAGGCCCTCGCCGCCATTGTTCAATTGGCTCGGCAAAATGGTATGCAGAGGCTGTACGCCCGTTGCCACGTCGCGAATCTACGGTCCCGTAGGATGCTTGAGCGCTGTTTTTTTGCACTTGAAGCCACAAAGGAAAAGCATGCGGTCTATCCTAATATCGGTGCTACCGGGCTTCAGGATGAGTGCTGGTATTCAGTAGGAACTGGTGCCATCTAACAATCGGTTTGAGCGGACCGCGCATGAATAAACTGCCAGTTCATATCACCGGCGCGCACCGAGTCGAAGCCCTGCGGGCGGCCGCTCAACCTAATCGTTAGATTCGGAGGAAATAGTGACCAGCGCCCTTACCGAGGCCGACGCTCGATTGGTCGACACGTACCTTCGGCACTTTCAGACCGGCGACCATTCTTTGCTCTGGGCGTTTACGGAAGTCAATGACATCACATTCCGATTCCCAGAGCGTGGTTGGAACATTACTCTCGCGTTGATCGTGGCCGCCCCCACTGATGAGGCGCTAAACTACGTAGTTGCGGGTCCGTTGGAGGAGGTACTGGAAGTGCACGGGAGCCTGCTAATAGACAGAGTGGAGGGGCTCGCGCGCGCAGACGCAAGGTTTAAGGACGCCCTATCACGCGTTGCGTGCTTCGAGGATTCGATGCCTCAGCCCATTCGCGAACGCATTCTGCGCCTCAAAGCGCGAATCTAACTTGCGTTGGAGCGGACACGCGGCGCCGTCTTCGTTGATCTTCGGAAGGAATTGACGATGTGGATAAATCAGCTTCGTGGGGCTTGCCGGCCGCGCGCCGCTCAACTTAGACGTTAGACCGATAGTCATGGCTTCCTCTTCGTTCACGTATCAACTGGCGTCGGATGTAATCCGGGACGGAATGGCGCTAGAGATGCTGGATCTTGACGGCGTCGTCGTTGCTGAGGTGTTTCGATCCGACGCAGCTCACAGTGTCGAGCTTCAGGCGTTTCGTGAGGACATTCCGGACGGTGCCATTCGAGATCTCGCGGCCGCCGCAATTGAGCGCCTCGGTCCGTTTGAAGATGGTAAGCCGCTTTCGGCGGCTTTAAACTATGCCACGCTCTTGAAGGCATCGATTGGGCGGTCTAACAAATCGCTAGAGCGCACGCGTGAGAGATAAAGTGCCAAGCCCAATCACTTGCGCCCGCGGCACTCAGCTCAATTGTTAGGCCTTATACAACGGGGTGGACCAATGGATATCACGGACGTCGACTTTGTCATTCGGGCCAAGAAGCAGCTCCGACTATCGCGGTGGATCTCTGGCGTCGCCATTGCGACCTCAATCGCCGCCCTCGTTGCATTAGTATTCACACACGACCACCACGATCTCGCAGCATCTATTTCGTACGGAGCATTGCTGGGTGCCTTCCTAGTGA
>DASYER010000128.1:0-6958 GCA_036498905.1 Steroidobacteraceae bacterium
ATCGGTGGATCGGACGGCAGCAACAAGCGCCGCGAAATCGACGATGAAATGATCCGGCGCGCCGACATCTATGTCGTGCACGCCAAGGATGTCGCGCAACAGGACAAGTCGCCCGACATCTGGGAGGCCGCTCAGAAAGGACTCATTGCCTGGGAGGCCATCCATGAGGTCCAGGAACTGGTCGCGGGCAGTGTGAAGGGACGCACCTCGCCGCAGCAGACCACCTTGTACAACAACAATACGGGCTCCGGAATCCAGTTCGCGGCGGTGGGCGCCGCAGTGCTGCAGCAGGCGCGTGCGCGCGGATTGGGGCGCGAATTGCCGACCGAATGGTTTTTGGAATCCGTCTCACCCTAGAGCAAGGCGTGATTGAGTGATGCTTAACGAACCCCGTCATCGGCAGTACCTTGAGCTGATGCACGAGCGCGGCTGGGAACTGCTGCTGTTTTATGGCGACGGCTGGCGCAAGGAGAATTTCCGTTGCCTGCTGAACCGGAATTTCTGTGGGGCGCAGATCCTCGGAGTTCTGCATCGTAGCGGCCAGGTGGACGTGGTGGTCACGGACCCGGCGGATTTCGAGTTCATCGCACCCTTCGTCAATGGCAGGATTGAGCTGTCGCGGCACCCGACGCTGGGGCTCGGGCAGTTGCCGGCCCAGACGCATGCTCAATCGATCGCCATCAACGGCATGGAACACATGCCTGCACGCCTGGTGCAGCTTGTGGCCAGCACCTGCGGCGCGGTGCCGGTGTCGGCAACGCTGGAAATCGAAGAGCTCCGTCGCGTCAAGACACCGCAGGAGATCGCCTGGATCAGGCAGGCGGCACATCTGGCCGACCGTGGCTACGCGCATTTTGTCGAGGTGGCCGAGCCGGGAATGAGCGAGTTCGAGCTGGTGGCCGAGGTCGAATCCTTCGTCAAGGCCAACGGCGCGGAGGACAACTTCATGCTGGTTGCCTCCGGTGGAACCGAGGTGACGGGCATGAAGCCGCCTACGGCGCGAAAATTTGCGATAGGGGATTCGGTCACGACGGAATTGACCCCGCAGATCAACGGCTACTATGCGCAGATCTGTCGCACGCTTGTGGTGGGCGAACCGTCGGCCCAGCAGCGTCAGGCCTACGCGATTTTCGCCGAAGCGCAGCAAGCCGCGCAGGATCTGCTGCGCCCCGGTGTGGACATTTCGGATGTGGCACGCGTCCAGAACGACGTGTTCCGGGCGCACGGATTTGGGGAGTACACCGGTCCGCAGTACACGCGGGTACGCGGCCACAACCTCGGGCTGTACCCCGATGAGTTGCCGCATGTGCTCGAGAACGTGCATTACATCTGCAAGCCGAACATGATCGTCATCGCGCATCCGAATACCTATTTGCCGCTGTCCGGATATATGGTGTTCGGCGACACGCTGCTGGTCACCGACGATGGGTGTGTATCTCTCAGCAATACCCCAAAAAGGCTGTTCCAGACATGAAACGCGGACTCATCACCTGGGACCAGGAGCGGGTGCCGCCGAATGCGTTCGCGACTCGGATGAATGCGCTCAATGAACTCATGGAGCGCTACGCGGTCCCTGCACTCGCCGTCTACACCGACGTGTGGCGTTCCAACGACGTGCGTTACGCCTCCAATTACATGCCGTACTGGAATCGGGCTTTCGCCGTCCTCATGCGCGCACAGCCGCCGGTATTGCTGTGCTCGCTGTCCCCGCGCGTGTATCCCTGGATCAAGACCGTCACCATCCATGAGACGATCGTTCCCAGTCCGAATCTGCCGATCCAGTTGCTGAAGCTCGCTACCGACCGGGGCTGGCCGTGCGTGGGATTTCTCGACTTCGAGGGATTACCCCACGACCTGTACGTGCAGATCCGCGCCGCGCAGCTGCAAATCATCGACATACCGCGAGAACTCGCGCGCACGGCACCCGATGCGGCCGAAATCGCCATGCACCGCCAGGCTGCCGTGATCGCACGCGAGGCGCTGGACGCCCTGGTGCAGGATGCCATCGGTATGAATGAATTCACTCTGATCGGACGCATCGAACGGCTGGTACGTCGCGCCGGCGCCGAGGACCTGATCACGTTGGTGTCCGACGGAAACAGTCACTTCCGGCCGGCCAGTGGCGAAATCGTCGGACCGAACACCTCGATCATGGCTGCCGTCGAGTACAGCGGGCACTGGGCGAAGGTCTCCCGCAACCTCGCCGGATTGGTCAGTCCGATCGCACCACTGGAGCAGTCCAGCCACATCGAGACGCTGTCCGCGAGTTATCCCTGGGAGCCTCTTCAGGCCCAGGTGCTGCCGGACGACGCAGTAGTCGCGTTCCAGGTTGAACTTGACGGCGGCGCCGGCGCGCGCCTTTTCTACGGCGAGACCTGTCTGCGTCATACCGGCCGCACCGCGATCCTATGAACGTCATCGAGAAGATTCTGGCGCGTAAAGCGGGCAAGGCGGCGGTGGCGGCCGACGACGTGGTGGTATGCAAACTCGACCTCATGGTGATGCATGACCTGAGCGCGAATTTCGTGATGAAGGTATTCGAGACGGCGATGGCCGGGACTGCCATCGCAGAGCCGCAGAAGATCGTCTTTGCATTCGATCACAACTTTTCGCCGGCAACGCGCGAGGCCGCACAGGCACTGGCCGATGTGCGCAAATTTGCCGCCAGGCACAACATCCGCCATGTCTTCGACAGCGGCTGCGGCAGCATCCATCACGCGATACTGGAGGCCGGACTGGTGACTCCGGGAATGATCGTGGTCGGCTGCGATTCGCACACCCCTATCTACGGCGCCCTGGGTGCCTTCGGCACGGGGGTCGGCAATGACTCCATGGCGGGCCTGGGATTCGCGCGCGGCTGCGGCTGGTTCAAGGTGCCTGAGACCATCAAGGTATATCTGCATGGTAAGACCGCTCCGGGGGTGATGCCGCGCGACGTCTCGCAATTCCTGGTAGGCCACATCGGCGAAGACGGGGCGATATACAAGGCGATTGAGTACGCCGGACCGTACATCGAGGATCTGGAGGTGGTCGATCGTCTGTTGTTTCCGCTGCAGGCAATCGATGTCGGCGGCAAGTGCGGCTTCGTCAATCCTGATCACAAGACACTTGGGTTTGCACGTGCGCTCCTCGGTCATGACCGGTTCGAGATGTTCCACAACGATGCGCAGGGCAGGTATACCGATGTAATCGATGTCGATGTATCGCGGCTTGAGCCGCAGATCGCCTGCCCGCCGACCGTCGGGAACGTCAAGGCAGTGGCGGAGGTAGCCGGAACGGCGATCAACGTAGCCGAGATCGGTGGCAGCACCGGGGGTCGGCTGGAAGATATCCGCGCAGTGGCGCACATGTTTTCCGCACATCGGGTTCATCCTGGTGTACGCCTGCAGATTGTGCCGGCATCGCGCCAGATCTACCTCGCAGCGCTGCGCGAAGGGCTTTTCGAGGTCCTGCACATCGCGGGCGCCAATATATTCCCGCCCAGCGCCGGCTCCAATCAGGCTTTCAACATGGGTGCGCTGGCGGAAGACGAGGTGCTGATTTCGACGCAGGCGCGCAACTTTCCAGGCCGCAATGGACATCCGAAGTCGCGACACTTTCTCGCCTCCGCATTGACGGTGGCTGCGTCTGCCGTAACCGGACGGATCACGGATCCGCGCACGCAGCCACTGTAGCCTCCGCGGCCGCAAAAAATTGGAGAGATGAGATGAGCAAAACGCTCGACGTAACGCAGGTCATCAATCAGCAGCCGGTCAGCCGGTTTCTTTTCGGTGTCCTGGCGCTTTGCCTGCTGGTAACCGTCCTCGATGGCTACAACATCACCGTGGTATCGTTTGCGGCGCCGGCGATCGTCAAGGCCTGGCACCTGAATCGCGCCGCGCTCGGGCCGCTATTCAGTTCCAGTCTGATCGCAGGTCTCATCGGACCCTTTCTATTCGGCGTACTCGGTGACCGTGCCGGCCGCCGCACGGCCATGATTGTCAGCATCATCGTCATCGGCGCCTTCGGGGTAGCCTCGGGGTATTGCACTTCGCTCGTGGCGCTCATTGCCGTCCGCTTCCTCGCCGGAATCGGCATGTCAGGCGCACTCGCCGTGACGGTTGCCACGGTGAGCGAATTTGCGCCGCGGCGGCTGCGGGCCACTTTCGTCACCATCGTCTTTTCGGGTACAACCATCGGCTCCGGATTGCCCGGCGTCATCGCGCCACCGCTGCTGAACCACTTTGGCTGGCAGTTCCTGTTCCTGCTGGGTGGTGCGCTGCCCTTGGTGCTGGCGGCGGCCGTCGCGGTCTTCCTGCCGGAATCACCGAAGTTCCTGTGCCTGAAGCCGAATCGCCATGCTGAGCTTGCCTCGGTGCTGCACCGGCTCGATCCGAAGCTGAACGCCCCCGCCGATGCCCAGTATCTGCTGGGCGAGGAGGCGCAAGGTTCAGGCGGGCGCTCCGCCTCGCCCCTGCGGCTGTTTGCGGGCAAGCTTGCGGTGCTGACCCCGCTGCTGTGGGTGGGCTCATTCGTGGCAATGGTGGTGTTTCATTCATTCAATACATGGCTGCCCACTCTGCTGACGGATGCAGGAGTTCCCTTCAGTCGGGCCTCCCTCACCGTCGCCCTGTTCCAATTCGTGGGAACGATCGGCGGCTGGTCGATCATGCGGCCATTGGATCGATTCGGCATGATTCCGTGCACGGTGCTTTACGTCCTGGCCATACCGCTGGTGTTGGCGCTGGGACTGCCCGGCAACAGCCAAAGCGTTCTGCTGTTCATTATTCCGATTGCGGGATTCTGCATTCTGGGTCTGCACTTTGCGCAGGTGGCCTGTGTCAGCAGCGTCTATCCCACTGCCGTACGGGGTCTCGGCGTCGGCTGGTTCATGCTTTTCGCGCGTGCCGGCGGTGCGATCGGACCATCGATAGTGGGAGTTCTGGTCGGGCGTCACTACAGTATGAGCAGCCTGTTCGATCTTGCGGCCGTGCCGCTGGCCATCGGCACGGTGGCCTCCGTGGCCGTCACGATCCTGTATCAAGCGAACTACCACAGGCGACCGGATGCGATGAGCGCGCCGCCGCTGGCGCAGACCGATCCGGTATAAGGTGCGGTTCACCATGGGCAAGACCATCGCCGAGAAGATACTGGCCACCAAGTCCGGCGCGCGCGCGGTGACCGCCGGCGAGATCGTGGACGCCTACCCGGATCTGGTGATGAGCCATACGGCAACCTGGCGGTCCGTGAGCGTCATGCGCAAGATCGGCGCGACGAAGCTGTTTGATCCGAAACGGTTGGCGATCGTACTCGATCATGTATCGCCGGCCAAAACCGAGAAATACGCCCAGGATCAGCAGACTTCGCGGAACTTTGCGCGTGATTTCGGCATTGAGAAATTCTACGACGTGGATGCGGGCATCGCGCACCTGGTCCTGATGGAGAACGGCCACGTCAAGCCCGGCGATCTGATCGTGGGCACGGATTCGCACTGCACGATATATGGCGCCCTGGGCGCCCTGGGCTCGGGGATCGGCTACACGGAAGTCACCTCCGTATGGGTGACCGGCAAGCTGTGGATGAAGGTACCGAGCAGCATGCGTTTCGTCCTGAACGGCAGGTTCGCACCCGCGGTTAGTGCCAAGGACCTGATGCTGTCCCTGATCGGCCAATTGGGCGCCGACGGTTGCGGTTACAAGTCGGCTGAATTCTACGGCGATGCCATCCCGCAGATGAGTATCTCCGAGCGGATGACCGTGGCAAATCTGGCCATGGAAATGGGCTCGAAGTGCGTGTTTATTCCGCCGGATGCGGCGACGGCGGAATACCTGAGAAGACGCGGCGTTGAACCGACGGCGTACGAGCCGGTGTTCGCCGATGCAGATGCGAGCTACGAGTGCGAGCTTAAAGTCGATCTGGGCCGGCTCGAGCCAATGGTGGCCTGCCCTCATCAAGTCGAAAATGCCAAGCCGATCTCCGCGGTGCTTGGCACCAGGATTGATCAGGCGTTCCTGGGATCCTGCGCCAACGGCAAGTATGAGGACCTGGTGGTGGCCGCCGGAATCCTGCACGGACGGCGGGTCGATCCGCGCGTGAGATTGATCGTTACTCCCGGCTCGAGGCAGATCATGCTTGCGGCAATGAAGTCCGGAGTGCTGCAGTCGCTCATCGAAAGCGGCGCGCTGGTGACGAACCCCGGCTGTGGGGCCTGTGCCGGGGACGGCGGCATGATGGCAGATGGCGAGGTGTCGCTGTCGACGGCGAATCGCAATTTTCTCGGCAGGATGGGCAGCAGCAAATCGAGCATATATCTGTCGAGCCCGGCCACTTTGGCGGCCTCTGCAATCAAGGGCGCGCTGGCGGATCCGCGCGAATTCATCTGAGGGACAAGAGTGGAAACGCAGATATCAGGGCGCGTCTTCAAGTTCGGTGACAACGTCAATTCCGACATCATCATCGCGGGCCGCTATCTGATCTACATCGAACCGGCTGAACTGGCCAA
The DNA here is from genome assembly GCA_036498905.1 of Steroidobacteraceae bacterium. GTDB lineage: Bacteria > Pseudomonadota > Gammaproteobacteria > Steroidobacterales > Steroidobacteraceae > DAIDKA01. Next base: position 6,482 of record DASYER010000128.1, read on the forward strand.
ACACGCCTTTGAAATGCTCGGATCGGAATTCCCGGACAAGCTGCGCGGCTATGACATCATCGTCGCGGGGCGCAATTTCGGCTGCGGCAGCGCGCGCGAGCAGGCCTCAACGGCGATCAAGGGATTGGGGATTCGTGCGGTCGTGGCCGCATCATTTGCCCGCACGTTCTATCGCAACGCCATCAATGATGGCCTGACGATCGTCGAATGTCCGCAGGTGGTTGCGGCGGTGAGCGAAGGAGACACTCTCAGCATCGATCTGGTGAATGGCCGGCTCACTCACGACGAACGTGACTATCCGTTTCCGCAGATTCCGCCCTCGGTGCGCAAGATCCTCGAGCTGGGCGGACTGGCCAACTACCTGAAGGCGAATCTGCAGGTACCACCCGGCTCCTGAGCCGCATCCAAAGGCGATACGCTCACTCCGGCGGACGGTGTCTGTCGAGACCGGCGCGAATTTCTTCGCCCCATTCCGCG
>DASYER010000129.1:0-16445 GCA_036498905.1 Steroidobacteraceae bacterium
AGGCTTGGTGGCGAACTCGAGCGCTTCGGGCACGCGGGCCTTCTCGCGTCGGGCCGCGTCGTCGGCCCACTCTTGGGGAAGGTACAGCTGCCACGCCACCGGAATGCTGGCCGCCGCGCAGGCCAGCGACACGCTCACTGCCACCTGACAGTTGTCCTGCTTGCCCGGCATCCCCGCAGTACTGGCGCGCGACGCCCACCGAGTGCCACCCCTGCTTGGGAAAGCCCGTGTCGTCGATGATCCACCAGCCACCGTCGCTGAAATCCATCAGAGGCACGACCCACTGGCAGATCCCCAGCAGCATGCACTCGTCCGACCAATTCGCGTCGGCCACGAAGTGGTGCAGCGACTGGTGGCGCGAACGCACATTCAGCGGGTCCAAATGTGCCGCCATCGGCTCTACGCTCTGGCGCTGCAGCGGCGACATCAGCCCGGTCGTGTAACCCCGCAGGCCCGCATGACGGTCCGAATGACCCAGGCCCTCATTCAGATGCCCCATGTAGCGCTCGAATTCCTGCAAGTCTTCCATCAAGGTTCGCCCTTCTCCTGAAGAAGTGCGCACAATGCCCTGATTTCACTCAACTTACTAACATAGTAAGACTAGCCACTCATCACATACCGGACGGTGCGAGCGGATTTGTACGTTGCTTCTGGGTCGGTCAGGAAGCTATCCACCGGTGCGGAGCCTCGAAGCCAATCATTCGGCTCGGAAAACCACAATGCGATGTCCCAGTCGTCGAGCACGTCGTTTAACTCGAGCAAGAGTGCGGAGACTTCAGGCCGAACTCGCATCTGCGGGATGTCGAACTGGAACAATGGAATCAGAATCGAAGCGCGGAATTCGAAGGCCACGACCTGCCGCTTGACAATCATTCTCGCGATGAGCGAGATCGCCTGGTCCGAGCGGACGAGAAGGCGCTGTGCCACCTGATCTCCCGTGGCGAGTCCTCCGGTCCTGGCGAACGCTGCCTGCAGCGTCTTGAATTCGAAAGAGCGCGGGTCATCCAAGGAAGGGTAGACGTCCGCTGGGGTGTCGATCGGAGAGAGATGTTCGCGCGTCGGAAGATTCAGAGGTGATGCAGATCCACGCATGTCGGGCTCCTGAACGGGAAAGGTCCGTCCGCAGCATCAAGTCTGCTGCATGCTGGCTGATTGCGAATCTGACAGAGGGGTCAGTCACTCCTCTCTCCATAGCACCAAGGAAGTCGGTCCGGCCGTGATGGAGAGCCAACACCAAAGTGTCATGGACGTTCGAGCCCAACTGGCGCATCCTCGTGACGCGGCGAATATCACGAAAAATGGCTGACATGGGAACGACTGCTCGGGAATACGTGCATTCAGGGCGAGGCAGGCGGCGTGAATTCGCTGGAGTCAGACGGGATCGAGAATGAGAACGTCGCCCCGTGATCTTCGTTCATTGCTGCCCACAAACGGCCGCCATGGCTTTCGATGATGGAGCGGCTGACGGACAGTCCCATTCCCATGCCCCCCGCCTTTGTCGAGTAAAAAGCTTCGAAGAGTCGTTCGCTGCTTTGGGGGTCAAATCCTACGCCCGAGTCGCGGACGCTCAGATGCACATCCCCGTGCTCGCCGAGTTCGGTTCCGATGTTCAGATGCCTCGGTCGATCATGGATGTCGATCATGGCATCCGAAGAGTTGAAAATAAGGTTGAGCATTACTTGCTGCAACTGAACGCGATCGCCCATGACCTGCGGGAGTTCGCTGGCGAGGTTGGCATGCGCAATGACCCGGTTCCTCTGAAGTTCTATCGCAGAGAGCGCTAGCACCTCTCGCGTGGCCTCGTTCAGGTCTACCCGTTCGATGGTGGTGCCTTTCTGGCCAAACAAGGCCCGCAATCGCTTGATCACATCGGCCGCTCGATGGCCGTCCCTGAGCGATCGCTGAGCCGTTTGTCGGGCGCCTTCAATGTTGGGAGGCACGGCTGCAAGCATGCGCAGGCAAGTGCTGGCATTGGTGACGATGCCAAGCAATGGCTGGTTGACTTCATGCGCGATGGAAGCGGTGAGCACCCCGAGCGTCGTCACTCTCGCCACGTGTGCAAGTTCGGATCGAGCTTTGCCGAGTGCCTCTTCGGCTATGTGGCGTTGGGTGATGTCCTGGATCGAGCCGACATAATCCACCTCTCCACTCCTGTTGCGCGTTGCATGCGCCACGATGTGCAGATGCTTGATCGAGAGATCCGGCATTTGCGCGCGGTACACGTAATCCAGATCCGTGGCAGGTCCCCGGGCGACGTCGAGCATTTTCTGCATCAATGGCCGGTCCTCGGGATGAATGCGGGCAGCGATGAGTTCCGGCGTCACCGTCTCGCACGGGTCAAGCTCGTAGATGCGAAACGTCTGGTCCGAGCACTCGATGGCGTTGGAAGAAACCCGCCAGTAGAAGCTTCCCGTGGAACTGAGGAACTGTGCTTCCCTCAACCACATCTCACTGCGGCGCAGGTCGGAATACAGCCGAGCGTTCTCCAGCCAGATTGCGGCTTGGGATGCCAGAAAGTCAAGAACAGCCAACCTGCCAGGCGTAAACGCGCGGGTGGTGAGATTGTTCTCCAGATAGAGCATGCCGATGACGTGCTTTTCCCTGAAGATCGGAAGGCACAGAACGGACTTGGGCCGATTGATCCGAACGTACTCGTCGGCCGAATGCTGGCCGTCGGTTGAGGCATTGTCCAGCGTCAGCTTTTCGTGCGTGCGCAACACGTACTGAAGCGTAGATTGCGGTAGATCGGATGCTGTGACTGCCGCCCTCTCGACCACAACGTCAACGGTGCCTTGCCTGGTGGTGGCCCGTGCCTCGATGTGCGGATTTCCTGCGCGGACCAGAATGAGCAGGCCCCGTTCGGCGCCCGCATGTTCGACCGCCAGCCGCATGAGCTTTTCGAGCAGGCTCGGCAGGATCATTTCGCTCGACAGAGTCTGGGAAGCCTGGTCCACCGACTCGGCATCAAACTGTGCAACGGGCGCATCGATCGTGTCGATACCGGCGCCAGAGGGAGCGTGCACGCGCAGGTGCGGGTAGCGCGCATCGAGTTGATTCACCTTGGCGAGTGCGCCCCACTGCAGGTAGCACGCACGCGCATTACGTTGGTAGGCGTCTGCAATCGTCTCCAATTCACAGGCGGCGTAGAACCGACCGGCAAGTTCGTTGGCAAGGCCCTCGATCTGTACGAAGCCATGCCCGCGCGCGAGGCGTACGGCTTCCTCGTAGAGGTTTTGCGCTTCCACCTGGCGGCCTTCGAGCCGCGCGATCTCCGCACCAACCAGCGCCTTGCGACCAGCAAAGTTTTCGGGACAGCTTTCTGCCCAGGCGATGATGCGCGCGTGGTGCGTGGACAGTTCCTTGACCCGGCGCTTGCTTTCAGCTGCCGGAGCGCCGTCTATCGAGGCGGCGCACGCGAGCGCGGCGTAGAAGTCGCACTCGGCTTCCTCGATGGTCGAGCAGGTAGCCCAGCGTATGTGCTCTGCATGGTCCGCTGCATCGAGTGCCGACGCAATGTCGCCCGCGAAGAAGCGTTCCTGCAGCCGGAAAACCCAGTAGTAGCAAACCATCATGGCCAAGCCGGGATGCTGCTCCACATCCTGGCAGGCCCACTCCTCGTCATCAGGCCGATGATCGGTGGGCAGGCCGCGAAGCTTTCTGACGAGATCGAGTTGACCGACGAAGCGCTCGGTCGGCATGCCCAACTGAAGCTCTTTGGCGAACTCGATAACTTGTTCGGCCTCGCGCTGCACTTGTCCGAGAGGAGCGCCTGAAACGAGCAGGTGCGTGATCAGGTTCCTCGAGTTGTAGGCGGCAAACGCCTTGTCGCCCATGGCGCTTCCGACGCGGAAGGCTTCCCTCATCAGCGGCTCGCACAGTGGTATGTGCTTGATCCACGGCATAGCGAAGGCCGCAAAGCAGGAGTACACGCGCGCCTTGAATCGGGCCATGCCGCGCTGTTCCACCAGGTCGCAAGCGAGCTGGCCCAGCGTGAAGGCGGTCGTGTAATCGCCGAATTGCGGCCCGAGCACCATGTTCAGGGCCGAATAGGCGACGCCGGAGCTCTCGCAGTTGCCGCGCTGCAGGCTGAGGTTCGTCATGCGCAGCAATACGAGCCCCAGAAGGTACCTGTCGACCGCGTACGCCGCGGGAAACAGTTCAGTCAGCAGGGCCATGGTGGCGATGCAGCCGGGGTCGTCCATAACAGTCATGTCAATGAGTTGTTCCGCACACCGCGCCTCCAGCCGTTCGCGCATCTCGAGGTACTCGCGACGCACGTCCTCCTCGGCCGGATGGGACGACCAGGTGATGCCGAGGCGCGGAAGAAACGCGAGGGCCGCATCGACGGCACGGTCATTCCTGCCGGTAGTGAAATACAGGTGCACGGAGAGGCACACCGCCTCGACCTGATCGTTCAGGTCTTGTGCGCGCTGGCCGAGGTCGGCCAGTCGAACCTCTACAGCGGCCATTTCCCCGCCCGCGATTTCACATTCGGCGAGGTGTCGCCCCAAGGCAAAAGTCAACCTGTACTGACGCGCCCAGCTGTCACCACCCAGCAGTGCGAGCCCGGTCCGAAAGTAAGCCTGCGCCGAGGCATAGGCGCTGGACGCCTTGGCGCGCTTGCCGGCCATGAGGTAGAGCGCCGCAGCCGATTCGCGGTCCGCGGGAGTCTCGAACGCCGAGCCGGCCCTGTCGAACTGGTTGACGATCTCGAAAATATTCTCTTCGAGTTCGCCAGCAGGCGTCAACGACAGCAGCACTTTGCCGATCCGCAGATGCGCGGCAGCTCGCGCGACTTGCGGAATCATTGCGTACGCCGCTTCCTGCACGCGATCGTGCACGAAGTTGAAAGAGTCGCTCACGTGAACGACCAGGCCCGCCTCCACCGCGTCCCGCATGGCGACCCGCACTTGGTCCTCTGAACTTTCGCGAACCAGGGCGACGGTTCGAATCTCCGCGCCGTTGCCCATGCAGGCGAGTTGCCTTAACGCGTCGCGTGTATTCGCGGGAAGGCGCCTCAACCTGGCCGACATCAGGTCTGCCACATTGTCCGTGATGCCCTTGGCGCGTATCCGTGCGATGTCCCACTTCCAGGCAAGTCGGTCGGCATCAAAGGCGAACAGTCCCTCTTCCGCAAGCTCGGTGATGAACTGCACCGCAAAAAACGGGTTTCCCGCCGTTTTGTTGTGCACAAGGTCCGCAAGTGCGCGCGTATGCGCGACGTCCGTGAGAAGGGCGCCTGCGCAGAGCTGCGCCAGGTGGTCGACCTTCAACGGACCCAATGTGATCTCGACCACTTCGGCGCCGCTGCCGCGAATGACGGACAGTGTGCGGCTCAACGGGTGTGCTTCTCCCACCTCGTTGTCGCGATACGCCCCTATGAACATCAGATGGCGTGCATCGGTTCGCGTGACCAGGCGCTCCAACAATTCCAGCGTCGCTGCGTCAAGCCATTGCAGATCGTCGATGAACAGCACGAGTGGATGTTCCGGTGTAGCAAACACACCGAGCAAGCTGCGAAACGCCAGGTCGAAGCGCGCATGCGCGGCTTGGGCGTCCACCTTCGGAACGGGCGGCTGCTCACCAATGACCAGCGCCAACTCCGGGATCATGTTCACCATGAGTTGCCCGTTGGATCCCAGCGCTGTCAACAGATCCTGGCGCCATAGAGCGAGTTCGGTCTCGTGCTTGTTGAGCAACTGGCGGACCAAGCCCTGGAAGGCCTGCGCCAGCGTCGCGTACGGTATGTCGCGCTTGTACTGGTCGAACTTGCCCATCGCAAACAGGCCGTGGCGCGGCACCAGCGCCTTGTGCAATTCATTGACGAGCGAAGACTTGCCGATTCCTGAGTAGCCCGACAGCAGCACGATCTCGCTGCTGCCGTGGACGACGATTCGCTCGAAAGCGGCGCGTAAGGCATCGATTTCTACCTCGCGCCCATAGATCTTTTCGGAGATGAGCAACGAATCCGGGATGTCCCGCTCACCCAGCTTGAAAGTATCAATGTCGCCCTTCGCAACCCAGGATGCCAGGCATTGGCGAAGGTCGCTCTCCAAACCTTTCGCCGTCCCATACCGGTCTTCAGGGTTCTTGCCAAGGAGCTTCAGGATGATGCCGTCGATCGCAGCCGGCAGTCCCGGCCTGTGGGCGCTCGGCGGCGATGGCTGCCTCGCAATGTGGCAATGAATCCACCCTATCGCGTCGGTGGCGGTGAACGGCAGCGTGCCAGCGAACAACTGGTACAGAGTGACGCCAAGCGAGTAGAGATCGCTGCGCGCATCCATCGAACGGTTCATGCGTCCTGTCTGTTCCGGCGCCATGTAAGCGAAGGTGCCTGCGATGATCTCTGGCGCTGCCGGGGTCTTCCGCTCGCCGTGCAGCCGCGTCGCGATGCCGAAACCCATCAGCCGCACCCGACCGGCGTCACCTACCCACACATTGGCTGGCTTGATGTCCCTGTGGATGAATCCTCGTCGGTGCGCCAGACTCAGCGCACGCGTCAGGTCACTGGCAAGCTGCAATTGCCGAGTCAGATCGAGCGGACAATCCCGCGCTCGCTCGAGGATGGCATCCAGCGGCTCGCCGCAGCCGTCGTCCTCCAGAATGAGAATGGGCCTTCCTTCATGCCGCGCAACGCCGAGTGGCCGAACAGCCCACGCCGGATCAAGCTCGCCCGCGAGGGCGTTCTCGTGCAGCAACCGGGAAATGCCTGGGGAGGACTGCCCTGTGATCGCAAGCCCCAACACCGGCACCTTGCCAGGTGCTCGACCTCGGTACAAGGTGAACTCCGGGCCGACCCTGAGGACTTCAAAAGAATATCCGTTCATTGGCATCCGGGCCTTCGGGCATGGTCCCGCAATCATCGGCACCAGCGGCCGTCCCGTCCAGACCTACTTTGGTATCGGGTTTCCGAAGTTTCGTGTGGCGGTACCGGACGACCGGATCCAGGGATTCACCGATTTCTTTGGGCGATCTGCAGCACGCTATTGCATTCCGTCGTCAATTTCACCCAAGGGGACGCCCGTCCAGCGACGGCAGGAACGCGATCAAACTCAAGATCCCAGGCTGGGCGCTTGGTGCGGGGAACAGGCGACCGGATCGATCACGCCAAAGCCAACTCGACCGCCCGATGCCTGGGTACGTCCGCCAGCACACCGCGGCGATGAGCTTCGGCGATCGCTGCAGTGCGTGAGTCGACGCAGAGCTTGTCGAAGAGCGCCTTGACGTGAGTCTTGACCGTGCCTTCACCGATTCCAAGTCTTCTACCGATGCCCTTGTTGCTCAGCCCCCGGCTCATGAGTTCCAGCACCACGAACTCGCGTGCGGTCAGAAGCTCGTAGGTGAGGCTCTCGGCGAGTTGCTGTGCCACCTGAATCGGCAGATAGGTTCCACCCACCGCGACGCATCGCACGGCATCGGCGAGCTCGGCTGAGGTGCAATCCTCGAGCAAATAGCCTCGCACGCCTGCGTCAATGGCGCGGCGGATCTGCCACGCGGTCCTCCGGCCCGTCACCACGATGCGACGCCAGGTCTTGCTATCGGGCCGATAGGCTTCAACGGGTGGTTGTTCCACGCCGGCTGCATAGTCGGTGACCACCACATCCGTAGGCCCGACTCGGTGAGGCTGCAGATCCACGGCAAAGTCCGAGCTCGCGCTTAGCAGCGCAGCGATCCCAGCGGCAAGGTACGAGGAAGGATGAGTCACCGCCACGTTGATCTGAACGTTACTGTATGTGTGAGTCATGGATATCTCCTTCCGCTTGCTTACCGGAGCTCAGCATCTTCGGCAATTCATTCTGAGTTGCGTACGTCTTCCCAAGGTCTCGGTTGCTCATGGCGGCTGGGCTTGGGCCCTGTGCCAAGTGCGGGATGGTCCCCAAGTTGACGTTACGAGTACTGAAGATGCGAAGACTACGGGCAACGCGTAGGCAGGTCTATTGCACGATGGTGTCGACGATGCTTTCGTCACTCGCAGTAGCAGCCGGCGCTTCCATCTTGTTGCTCGGAACTCTGAGGCTGGCACCCGGGCGATTGCGCAATGACGGTGCACCGGCAACCTTCGCCGCATCTCATGGCCATTCGGGAAGAGCCGCACCGATCTTTGACTCACGGCCTGGATGACTCGTCGGGTGATCGTGCAGTTCGTTCTCTGTTCGTCGTCCCAGCGTTCGACCTGGACTACCGGCTCCGTCTGCAACGATGGTCCAGTGCTCACGTGCTCTTGAACATTGTTTGAACGCCGCGTCAAGGACATTCCTGCAATGTGCAGTCCGGCTGTTGAGCGAGCAGACCCGCTGATGGGAAGCTGCGTCTGCTTGGCCCGATACCAAAAGTCAACGCTGACCAGACAAACCAAGGGATATGGACGTTTGCCGCACAGTGGCGCATGCTCGCGAGGCGGCGACCGTCCAGAAAGGAGCGGGAATGGCGAACGACCTCAATGGCCTCATTGACGCACTGCCAGGGCTAGTGTGGACCGCGGGCCTCGATGGGAAAGTTGACTTCTTGAACAAGCGTTGGCAGGAATACACCGGGGTGGGCCTGCCGGAGGCCAGTGGTCACGGTTGGACGGCAACGATCCATCCTGAGGACCGGACAGAGCTGATCGAGCGCTGGCGATCCATTCTCGAGACAGGCGTGCCACAGGAGATGGACGCACGCCTGCGCCGCTTCGATGGAACATACCGCTGGTTCCTCCTTCGCACGGCCCCGGTGCATGATGCCCAAGGGCGCATCGTGAAGTGGTGCGGCATCAACACCGACATCGAAGACCGCTGGCGCGATGAGGAGGCCCTGCGTCTGCGCGAGGGTCGATTTCGGCTGATCGTAGAAGGCATGCCGGCCTTCGTCACGCTCAGGACGCCCGAGAACGAACTCGAATTTGCGAGCCGGCAGGTACTGGACTATTTTGGCGCTTCACTAGAAGAAATGAAGGCGTGGGGCACCGAGCACACTTTTCATCCGGACGACCGCGCATGCGTCAATGCCGCACTGAAACAATCAATCGATACAGGCGAACCTTGCGACGTGGAGGTGCGCCGCCTGCGTGCCGACGGCGTGTATAGATGGTTCCATATGCGCGGCTGTCCCCTGCGGGATTCCGAGGGAAAAATCATCCTCTGGTACCTCTTGCACACTGATGTGGATGATCGCAGGCGGGCCGAAGACCTGCTCGCCGGCGAAAAACAATTGCTGGAGATGGTGGCCTCTGGAAGCAAGCTGCCGCAGGTTCTCGACGCCTTGTGTCGCCTTGGCGAAATGATCTCCGAAGGGAGCCGCTGCGGCATTCTCCTCCTCGCACCCGGTGGCAATACGTGGCAGCACTGCATCGGGCCCTCATTGCCCCCAGCCTATAGCGACATCGTGCATGGCAGGCCCGCACATGAGACATCGAGCCCCGGCGGATTGGCTGCTTGCTTGAAGGCACAGGTGATCATCTCGGACCTCAGGTCGGATTCGCGATGGGATCTTCAAGGTTGGCGCGACCTGGCTCTGGCCCACGGGTTTCAATCGTGCTGGGCGTCGCCAATTCTTTCCCGAAACCAGGAGGCATTAGGGACCCTCGATTTTTACCAATGCGAGATCGCGACTCCGACGCCATTTCAGCGCGAGTTGATGCGGCAGCTCACTCACATCGCCAGCATTGCCATCGAACGCGCCCGTGCCGAAAGCGCCTTGAGACGCAGCGAGACCTTCCTTGCGGAAGCCCAGCGTCTCAGCTCGACCGGAAGCTTTTCGTGGCGTGTGGCTACCGACGAGATCACATGGTCCGAGCAGACTTGTCGCATCTTCGGGATCGACCCTGGAATTCCAGTGACGCTTGATTTCATTGCTTCGCGCGTCCATCCGGACGATTTGCCGCTCATGGCGGATATGTTGGCCCATGCACATGGCGATGGCAGTGACTTCGAATATGAGCATCGACTGGTGATGCCCGATCGGTCAATCAAGTACCTTCACATGCTGGCCCAGGGCACCCGGGATCAGGATGGCCAACTCGAATACATCGGGGCTGTTCGGGATGTCACTCAAACACGCCTATCGGAAGAAGCGCTAAGCAAAGTCCGATCTGAACTTGCGCACATGGCAAGGGTGACGAGTTTGGGGGCATTGACTGCATCGATCGCCCACGAGGTCAATCAGCCTCTGTCGGGAGTCATAACCAACGCCAGCACCTGCCTGCGGATGCTAGCTGCCGAGCCGCCCAATATCGACGGGGCCAGCGAAACCGCACGACGCACCATTCGTGATGGACATCGGGCGTCGAAGGTCATTACGCGACTGAGAGCTCTCTTCGGGAAAAAGGAGACGCTGGCCGAATGGGTTGACCTGAACGAGGCAACCCGAGAAGTGATCGCACTTTCGATGAGCGAGCTTCACCGTAGCCGGGCTGTACTCCGTCAGGAGCTTGCAGACGATCTGCCGAACGTCATGGGCGATCGCGTGCAACTGCAGCAGGTCATCCTGAACCTCCTGCTCAACGCGTCAGAGGCAATGAGCGGCGTCCATGATCGCCCGCGGCAGGTTGTCATCAAGACCCATCGAGATGATGAGGAGTGCGTCCGCGTCACGGTTCAAGACGCGGGCGTTGGAATCGATCCAAAGGATATGGACAGATTGTTTGAAGCGTTCTATACCACCAAGAGTAGCGGCATGGGAGTCGGACTGTCCGTCAGCCGTTCGATCGTCGACAGCCATCGAGGTCGCTTGTGGGCAGCAGTCAATGATGGCCCGGGCGCAACTTTCTCGTTTTCTATCCCTCTGGTGCCGGGCACGACTCCGAAGGGATAGCTTTCAGAGCTCCAAGGCAGATATGCGCTGGAATCCGGGCGGAAGGGTGCCCGGCAGCAGCGCAGCGGGCTGCTTCATCAAGCTGCTCTTACGGGGAAATCGGCCCCGAGCGTGGTCACTTCCCATCGGTCGAAGTCACCACGCATGAATTCGAGCTTCCTCCTGGCCAGCTCCAACGCTGCCTTGCCGAGCAGCAGCCGCAGGGGCGGGGTGTCGGAGAGTGCGGCGTCGATGATCGCTTGGGCCGCGCGCACCGGATCTCCGGCCTGCTTGCCGCTGCGCGCAGCGGTTTGATTGCGGCGCTCGCCGGCGGTGGTGTTGTACGCATCGATACGCAGGGCGGATTGTTTGATCGAAGGACCAGCCCAGTTGGTGCGAAACGGACCAGGCTCGACGATCAACACCTGGATGCCTAACGGCTCAACTTCGGTCGCAAGCGATTCTGACAGCCCTTCGACGGCGTACTTGGTGCCGTGGTAGTAGCCCGTTGCAGCAAAACTGATGATGCCGCCAATCGAAGACATATTGACGATGAGCCCGCTCTGCTGCGCCCGCATGATGGGGAGTACCGCCCTGGTCATTCCGATCAGGCCGAAGACATTGGTTTCGAACATCGCCCGAACCTCCGCGTCTTCGCCTTCCTCGATCGCGGCGAGGTAGCCATAGCCCGCGTTGTTGACCAATGAGTCGATGCGGCCGAAGCGCTGCCGCGTCAATGCGACGACGGCGGCGATCTGGTCGGGGCAGGTCACGTCGAGGGGGAGCGCGAGCGCCCGCTCGCCATGACCTTCCACGATGTCCACGAGCTGTTCGGGCCTGCGCGCCGTCACGACCGCGCGCCATCCGCGCGCCAAGACAAGCTTGGCCAGTTCGCGGCCGAAGCCGGATGAGCAGCCGGTGATCAGCCAGACGGGGTCGTTTCGATTCATCATGCTGAAGCTCTTTCAATGTTTGCCACCGTGGCTGGATGGCGATGGTTCGGCAGCGATCTGCAGGGGCGCCCAAAGTCAGCCTCAGAGCCGGGAACGGGTCATCCGCGATTCTCCCACTCACGGGTGCCCGCTGGATCCTTTTGGGTATCGATCAAGGACCGTCGTGCTGTTGAACGACAACCGGATGCAAGCACCCAAAGCGCTCTGCTCTGCCCGATGACCAGGGCTACGAGCATCAGTACGCCCCACCGGCCAAAGTCACTGCGCTCACCCGTCCCTGCCTCCATCAGGAGTGATGCAATGGAGATCAGCGTAATCAAGCAGGCGGCGGAGCCGAGCAAGTTGAGGGCAAGTTGGATATCCTTTTTCATGGCGGCGTCGGCTTTCTCTGAGAGGTCAAGCGTCTTACCAGCGCGTCCTCTCGTCAATCCATCGTTCGGGAGCTCCGGTACTGACACCTTTGTCAGTCCCGAACGTGCGCTGAACATTGCTTCAGCACGCGGTTCGGCCGGCGGCGATCCGCGCTGTGACCCACGAACGAACGAAAAGTATGGATGTATGCACAGTGGAGAGCCATCGCAGCATCGGCGCTACGAATACGTTTTTTCAGGCGCTTTGCTACACGAACTGCCCAAACCGACACCAAGGTCTGATGGACGATTGCGACGCCCGTAGAGCATCCTCAACGGACGCTCACGAAAAGGCCGGAATGACGCACGACCCCAACGGTCGCATCAACGCAGTATCCGATGCAGACTGCCGAGCGAAGGAGCTGCTGACCGGCGGAGCCTGGCCAAAATTCGGTATCGATCAGCGAAAAAATGTGAACCGACTCTGCGATGCCCCCCACATGACAAAGAGCGGCGGCATGTGCGCCGGTCTTTTCGTTCGCTCTCGTACCGCCATTGACGCAGCACGCGTCCCGAGGATTTCATAGTGGTGGCCGCCCGCTCACTCGTGTCGGTCGTCGATGACGACGAGTCGGTACGCGAGTCGCTGCCAGATCTGCTGCAGGAGTTCGGATTTGCAGTCAAAACCTTCGCCTCCGCAGAAGAGTTTCTCGCCTCTGACTGCATCGGCCATACCCGGTGCCTGATCCTCGATATTGCGATGCCCGGCATGGCCGGTCCGGAACTCCATCGCGAATTGAAGAACCGCGGTTATCGCTTGCCGATCGTTTTCATCACCGCACACGCCGACGAGAACATGCGACTGCTCATGATCGAGCAGGGCGCCGTGGACTGCTTGTTCAAGCCGTTCAGCGAGAACGCCCTTCTCGGTGCGCTTCACAGCGCCATCGGCTCCGGGTGATCAGGGTGTCTGCGCGATGACAAATCCCAGGCCCCTTGTCTTCATCGTCGACGACGACGTGTCGATTCGCGAATCTCTGGAGCTGCTGATACGCTTCGCAGGCTGGCAGCCTGAGACCTTTGCATCCGCCAGAGATTTTCTTGCGCGTGAGCGACCGCTCATCCCGTGTTGTCTGGTGCTCGACGTCGGTCTTCCGGACCTCAATGGGCTCGATGTACAGAAGCTGTTGGCAGTCGATCGCATGGACATGCCGATCATCTTCATTACCGGCTATGGAGATGTACCGATGACCGTGCGAGCCATGAAGGCCGGCGCCGTCGAATTCCTGACAAAGCCCTTCGATGATGACGTCCTCCTTGCCGCTATCGCCAATGCGATCGACAGCAGCCGCGCTGCGCTGGCGCAAGAGGAGGGTATACGCACGTTGAGGGAGCGACACGCTTCCCTGAGCCGCCGCGAGCGCGAGGTGATGTTACTCGTGGTGTCAGGTCTCCTGAACAAGCAAGTCGCGGGCGAGCTGGGTATCAGCGAGATCACGGTGAAGGCGCACCGCGGCAAGGTGATGCAGAAGATGAAGGCCGCTTCGCTCGCCGACTTGGTGAACATGGCCGCCCGACTGGGGCTGCCCGCACCACAGAGCTCCTTAGGGCCGAGGCGCTGAAGATCGAAGCCGGCTCCGGCGCCGGCGTCCGCGCCGCTGCACCGAGCCACAATCGGGTGCATGAATCGCACCGTCGCGCTGCTCGTCTTTTCCGGTGTCCAGGCGCTCGACGTCGGTGGCCCGCTGGACGTGTTTTCAGAAGCCAATCGCTTCCTGCCGCCGGAGCAGCACTATCGGCTCGAGGTCATCGGCATCGAGCCCGGCATCATGGCCTGTTCGAATGGCCTCTCGCTGCAGGCACACCGCCATTTCAGTGAAGCCACCGATAGCTACGACCTGCTGCTGGTCGCAGGCGGGCCGGCGTTGGCTCACCAGAAGTTCGAGGAACCACTCTACGAGTGGCTGCGCAACGCGTCGTCGCGCGCAGGGAGTTTCGGCTCCATCTGCAGCGGGGCCTTCATCCTGGCGCGCGCCGGTCTGCTGAGCGGGCGCACCGTCACCACGCACTGGAACGATGCCGCGGCACTTGCACGGCTGTGCCCTTCGGCCCGCGTCGAATCCGACCGTCTCTACACGCAGGACGGTGTTCTCTACACCTCGGCCGGCGTCACGGCCGGCATCGATCTCGCGCTGTTCCTGCTGTCGCAGCACCACGGGCCGGGGATCGCGCTGCACGTCGCCAAGCGGCTCGTGGTGTTCACCCAGCGCGCGGGCGGGCAATCGCAGTTCAGCCCCTTCCTCACCCCAATGGTCGAGACCGATTCTGCGGTGGTGCAGGTTCAGCGCTACGTGCTGGCGCATCTGCAGGATGACCTCACCGTGGGGGAGCTGGCGAGGGTGGCCCATATGAGCGAGCGCAGTTTCTCGCGCATCTTTTCGCGCGATGCGCGCGTCACGCCTGCTGGCTTCGTGGAGAACGCGCGGCTCGATGCGGCGCGCGTGATGCTCGAGAACGCCGCCATGCCTCTGAAGACCATCGCCTATCAGTGCGGCTTCAGCGATGCGCACCGCATGCGCACGGTGTTCATGCGCAAGCTCGGCGTGACGCCCCAGCAGTACCGGCTCAATTTCGGCACGGGGAAACTGGCGCAGACCCTGCCGGCCTCGGAGGTTTGAGCAAGACCGCGCGCTTCGTGCATCCGCTCATCACGGCGCGCCGCACGGTCGCCTGAGACCGATGGTTTGGCGGTAAGTGCTTGTCTTTTGGCGGTTTCCGGCACCTCGCCGGCAGGCGTGAGTCGCCCCAGGGCGAGACACTGGAATGCCCGTCTTTCCCAATTGGAGAATCCCATGAGCGAAACCATTGCCGGCATCCGTATCCCCGACAGCCGGATGGCGCGCGAAGCCACCGAGCTGGTCCGCGACACCGAGACCGAGTTGCTGTTCAATCACTCGCGCCGCGTATTCCTGTTCGGCGCGCTGACCGGCGAGCGAAAGAAGCTCGCCTATGACGCCGAGCTGCTCTATATCGGCGCCATGTTCCACGACATGGGTCTGCAGCCTCCGTACAGCAGCGCGACCGAGCGCTTCGAGATCGACGGCGCGAATGCCGCGCGCGACTTCCTGATACGCCACGGCGTTGCCGAGCCCGAGGTCGAGCAGGTGTGGGACGCGATCGCGTTGCACACCACGCCGGGCATTCCGCAGCACAAGAAACCGGTCGTTGCGCTCGTCACCGCCGGCGTCGAGATGGACGTGCTCGGCCTTGCCTACGACCAGTTCTCCTCCGAGCAGCGCGTCCAGGTCGTATCGGCGCATCCGCGCGAGACGAACTTCAAGGAAGGCATCATCGAAGCCTTCACGCAGGGCACCATCTTCAAGCCCGAAACCACCTTCGGGAACGTCAAGGCCGATGTGCTCGCACTGAAGGATCCGACGTACAAGCGCCTGAACTTCTGCGGCATGATCCTCGGCTCGTCATGGAACGATGGCGCCTGTGGCATGCCGGGCTGCAGGCACTGACAGCGCCGGTGCACATCCACTCGGCGGGAATCCGAAGAGCCGAGTCACGCGTGGATGAGCGGCCCCTTCACTCGCCAGCCGGCAACTGCCATGCGCCTCGAGCGCGTTCCAGGCCGCAGCGATCACCGGTTCGTCGCGGCGCGCGCGCAGGCACACGAAGCTCAGCGCGCAGTCGAGACCCACCTTGTCCGCGATCGCGAGGCCGTGGGCCTGGCTTTCGCGGATGGCAATCGATTCGCGCATGAGCGACAGGCCCGCACCCGATTTCACCAGGTCGAGCATCGATGCCTCCTGATCGATCAGCGCCACGCACGGCGGCTCCAGCCCGGTGAGCGAGCCGAGCCCGAAGACCGAGGCAAGGAGCCGATGGTGCGCGGACTGCGCGGCCGTTGCCAGCCATGGCAATTCGGCCAGTGCCTTCCAGTCCTGTCCCTGCACGCGCGGCCCCCCCCCAGCCGGCCGGCGCGACGACGCGATAGGTGAAGCGCGTCAGCGTTCTCCCCGCGTGGGCGCGCAGGGCCGCCACACTGTCGTGCGGCCGCCTTCCGTTGCGGCCGCCTCCGACGAGATAGAAGCCGACCTCGAGCGCGCCTTGCGCGACCTGCTCGAATACCGTGCCGCTCATCGCTTGCCACAGCTCGGTTTCGATGTGGGGCGTCGCGCGCCAGTACTGCGGGATGCCGGGCAAGCAGGACAACTGTCAGGTAGCAGTGAGCGTGTCGCTGGCCTGCGCGGCGGCCAGCATTCCGGTGGCGTGGCAGCTGTACCTTCCCCAAGAGTGGGCCGACGACGCGGCCCGACGCGAGAAGGCCCGCGTGCCCGAAGCGCTCGAGTTCGCCACCAAGCCT
>DASYER010000130.1:0-6502 GCA_036498905.1 Steroidobacteraceae bacterium
GCTGGTCGCCGAGAGGCGCTTATTTGCTGCTGAAAGTGCGGACCTCCGTCGTGAACGGCACACCCAGCCGAGATTATGCCGTCGCAGAGCGTTGGGCCCGCCGCCCGTTTCGGAAAGTGGCTTGACCCCCACGTTCCGGACGGTCTCATACTTGCTGGCACGAACACTGACGGAGCCGGCACCATAGCACCCTCCCGTCTTTTAGGCGGTCCTATTCGTGTCATAATGATAAAGGAACGGATGAAAAGGAATTTACTATGTGATAATCGCCAAGAAATAAATTAACGACTAACAATTTCTGAACGCAGCTGACAATTGGTGATCATCAAAACAATAGTTTGCTAACTGACAATTATTAAGAAGCCCAGTCACAAACTGATAGTTTTCATCAATTCGATCGGAACGGTGCCACGTGATCAGCATGGCCAAGATTCGAGACAAGCACCTCGACATAGATGATAATGCGTGTTTCTATGGCATACAAATTAAATTCGAGACCCGTAATCGATGCAACGTTCTTCCTATTGGACTCCATATTCACCGTTCGAGGTGGAAAGTCGTTTTGCTTCCGCGGGTCGGCTTCGGGAATTGGCCAACGATCTTGCGTTTACAGCGCGTTGTCTCAACCGTCACAGCTTTAACCTCGCCCTGATGAAGTATGTCAATTTCAGCGGCTTTTTGATTACTGGTCAGCATTCGGGCACCCATTGGATAAAATGGATGCTGAGCCATGCCATCGCCCATCGCTATGGCGTTTCACCGCCGCGATACTTCAATAATGATTCGTCAAATGAGCTGATCGGGCACCCAAAACACCCAAGGCCTTATCCGGCGTTGCCGCGGATTGCCAGTTCGCACTCAATTCCGCCGTACGCTCTCCAGTGGAATTGGCTGCGCCGCATACGCAAGCCACCGCCTTATGCGGTCGTGGTGCGAGATGTACGGGACCTTTTGATCTCGAATTACGAGAAATGGCGGACGACGTACAATGTTTCGTTCAGCCGTTATGTGGCCGGCGATCCCCTCGGTAAGACTTACATCTGTGACGCGTGGTGGTATGTGCGCTTCACCTGACTCGTCGCAACTTTTTGATGGCCGCCGCGACGCACACCGATCGGTCGTCGCAACAAGCTAGGCGGGCCAGTTTGTGGTGGTAACGATCTCGCGCTGCCCGGTGCCGTTCGGGACACCAAAAATTCCGATCTCCTGAATTTACGCAAGACCGATCATGGCCCATTGCCGAACTCGCGCTCTTTTTCGCCGATGCGCATATCCGACAGACCGATTCCGGCTGAAAGGCGGTCCAGCCAGCAGAAGGCAGGCATGACCCGCCACTTCATCCCGCCCTCCCGGTCCGGCTCCAGCAGGTCGATCCATAGGCTGCTGATCGTATGGGCCGTACGACCCCTTCACCGTCAGCATGCTGCTGAAGGTTGGGGCCAGCATCCATTTCGTTGAGCGGCGTTATCACCCCCAGGTTCTTGACGGTCTCACGGCACCGAGCTGAAGAATTTGCGGTTCACTGCCGTGTCGCGCGTCGAGTAAGGCCGCATTCGCGCGGTTTCGCTGGACCTTCAATACACCCTGACCCGGCCGGGGGTACCGGCATTGCGAGCCCGGTACGAGCGGCTTTGCCCATGGCACGCCATCCAGCGGCACATCGTTTCGACTGCCACCGTATATAATCGCTGGCTGCGTTTATGCCTTTTGTGCGAAGAGCAGCCGACCAACAGAGAGCCTGTGCGCGCCAACTTATATCGATTACGACCCATTTGACAGACGGCAACCGTACGAGAGACCCTATTGTGAGCATCCCCCAATCGGCCGTCAATTTGCGGCCTGCCACAGGCCGTTTGTCATGCCCGGCGGCGGTGAATCGGCGCCGGGTCGTATGGTCCTACGCGATCACGGTCGGGATTTACCACCTGGTCGGATTGCTGGCTCTACTGCCCTGGCTGTTCAGTTGGACCGGAGTCGTACTGGCCATCGCCGGCGTCTATATATTTGGGGGCCTCGGCATCAATCTGTGTTATCATCGACTGTTGACGCATCGTGGTTTGGTCTGCCCGAAGTGGCTGGAACACGGCTTCGCAATTTTGGGTGTGTGCTCCATGCAGGACACGCCCGCACGTTGGGTGGCAGTGCATCGGCGGCATCATGAACACTCGGACCGACAGGACGATCCCCATAGCCCGCTGGTCAACCTTCTTTGGGGGCACGTCGGCTGGATGCTGGTGGAGAACCGGGATCTGGTTCGGTTTCGCATCTATGACCGGTACGCGAAGGATATCCTGCGCGATCCGTTCTACCGCAGGTTGGAACGCACTTTGTTGTATCCAATCATCGTGCTGAGTTCCTGGGCGGTGTTCTTCCTGGGCGGTTTCGGGGCCGGGCTTCTTGCCAGGGAAAGCGTAGAGGTAGCAGCGCAGTTTGGTGCCAGCCTGCTGATCTGGGGGGTGTTCGTGCGGGTCGTCCTGGTTTGGCACATCACCTGGTCCGTGAACTCGCTGTCGCATCTGTGGGGCTACCAGAACTACAAAACGGGCGAGCAAAGCCGCAACAATTGGTTCGTCGCGATCCTGACCAGCGGCGAGGGCTGGCACAACAACCATCACGCGGACCCGCGCTCGGCTCGGCATGGCCATCGTCGGTGGGGGATCGATTTGATCTACGCGTTCGTTCGCGGGTTGGAGGCGGTCGGACTGGCGACGCATGTCTGCAAACCGAACAAGCGGATAGCGTCGGGGCCGTCGGATCAGAGACGGAACCCATTGTCTACTCGACACGACACACGCTGATGCAACGACCTTGCGTCCGCGATGTTTGTGAAGAGCCCGCCCGCGAAACGCTATTGTCGATGACAAAGACCCTGAAATTCAGCTCACACCGGCGTTGGTGCACATGGCCGATCCAGGGGTGATAGGATCGTCTCCCCACTCCGGGTCTGACGATCCCGATGCCGCATAAGCACAAGGCCAACCTCCGTCACCACATTCCGAGGATGTTGTTCAATGTGCGGAACTGGTCGGCCTGCGTAGGTGAGGCAGGCTGATGTCGCGGGGCGAGGATGCAACGCAGGAATGCTGGAAGACCACTGGGCCGGGCGGGAAGGCTCGGTATACCGACGCCGCCACTCAGACCAGCCGGATGCTGCGCACAGCGTTCAAGGTGGCCTTACCCCAGGCCGAAACATTGTTGGTGATCCAGCCGGCCTCGGTGCCACCCCTGTCCTCTGATCGACAGCACCGGGCTGCAAGTCTACGGGGCGGGTCAATGGTTGGAGGCCAAGCATGGTGCGAAGTCGCGCCGGACGTCGCGCAAGCTGCATCTGGCGGTTGATGCGGCCAGCGGCATGATTGTGGGCAAACGCTGACGGATCAGGATGCCTACGATCCGTCAGCGTCTGCCCGCTGCTCGATCAGATTAACGATCCGATCGGCAAGGTTACAGCGGACGGCATCTGTGATGATGTGCACCTACCGGATGATCGCGCAGCACGGTGACAGCATCAGGGTGGTGATCCCACCGCGCTCAACAACCGTCCCCAGCGGCGTAATGGATTCTCCGACACAGCGCGATTGTCATTGGCAATGATCACCGAACAAGGGCGACTGGCCAGACAGGAGGCGACCGGTTACGGCCATGGATCTTTAGTCGAAACGACAATGGGCCGTTACAAGATGCTGATCGGGCCTCGGTTGCGCGCCCGCCGCTTCACTGCCCAACAGACTGAGGCTGCCGTCGGCCTGACGGTGCTGAACCGGATGCTGGCGGCCGGACGCCCAGATTCCGTCCGTCGCCAGCTGCTCATTGCGTAGCAACTTAGGTTTGGGGCCATCTCGCCCTTGGTCTGTCGGGGGAGCCGCATTGAAGGCGGATGGTTGCACTCAGATATCCCTCAGTGCCGTCGGAAGATCCTGCGCCTGATGGACGATGCGGCCTATTCTCGGCTGCTCGGCGACGGTATCGACGACGAGCAAATAGGGAAACCCGCGGACGGACCAGAACCGGAAGCGATCGTTGGCAAGTTTTGGCTCGACTCTGGCGAGGTTAGGTCGCACGCAAACGCGTGCCGCACTCTCTTCCACGACCGACACGAACATCTCCGCGACCGGGGGGTTTTCCTCCGCGATGGCAGCAGCAGCGGCTACCAACTCGCCGCGCGCCCGCGGCGCAAACAGGGGTCTCCTCACTTCCGGCGATCGCGCACGGCCCGGATAGCGGCCCTGGCATCACGCCCAACCTCCTCCACTGTGAAAAAGCCCTCGCGCTCGCCCTCTTCTGCGGCCTCTTCCAGCGAGCGGAGGAACGCCACGCGCGCCTCCTCCTGTTCCTGCAAAAGGCGCAGGCCTGTTCGCACCACCTCGCTGACGTTATTGAACCGACCACTCATGACGCAGCGTTGGGCAAACTGCTCAAGCTCCAAGGTCAGGCTGACGTTCGTGCCCATCGGTGGCCCCTCAATATCAAAGATTGATATAATGCTTCGGGATCTGATTCAAGTGGCCGCCGTCCGAATCAGCGACCAGCCGGGCCTGCAGGGCAATCCCGGCCGCTGGACGGCGGGGCGCGACGTGCCCGCGATGGGTGCGCTCCCGCCCCTCCCTTTGCTGACCTACCGGCCGGACTGGGAGACACAGTGGGATGTGGCTGAGGCGCGCCATTTTGCGGTCGAGGCGGTGGCCGTTGCGCCCGGAAGGTGCCCCATCGAAACCCGAAAAGGTCCGGCTCATGGAAGAGTCGCACGTAACCAGCGCCCTGCTGCGCAGCCTCTACGAGGCACAATTCCTGACAACAGGTGACTAATGGCGGCAAGCTGGCGACCGAAGCCGCTGACGAACAAGCTTCGGTGACAACCAGCGCTTGCCTTTGAAATGCCGAGCGGCTTGCCTATCGTGCAAATTCGCCAGTGCCTGGCTGCTGCACAGGCCCTTTGGCCGCCCGATGAGTGGCAGACGCCACCAGATCTTGACTTTGCGCGCCAGGCAAGAGTTCACGGCATCCCGTCGGCGACGCCAAGCGCGATGAGCACGTCTCTTCTCTATTCGCTGGCGCGTTCGGGAGGTGGCCGTGTTTGACGCGGCACTCGGCGGAGTCATCTGGCCTGATGCCAAGCGGTGTGATTTGCGCTGGGTGGAGGAGCCGAGGAAGCGGGCAACGGGCCTCGATTCTTTGCTCACCTGGGCATATCGCCAGGGCGCTTCGACCATCCGGTTTCAGACGGGTCAACGGTCTGGGTCGCCATTCACGGGCGCAACCATCGCGTCACACACCAGGGTCTGGATGAGATCAAATTCAGCTATGTCGTCAATCATCTTTATCGTGCCGACGGCATGGCCCGGCTGCAGGAGGTAGCGACTTCGATACTGCCTACGCGACTCAACTCGACCGTTCTACAGGGCAGCGTTTTCGCCTGCGCGCTCTGAACGGTGAGGAGTTTGCGGTCGTCGAGCGGCTCGCGGTCTTCGGCGAGCCCCGGAGGATGAACCTGGCCTGCCGAGGACGCCCGGTCGCCCCTATGTCGTGGCACTGTGCTCGGCTCCCGTCGGATCGTACGATCAGCCGTGGACGAGCTTGCGCTCATGCAGATTGTGGAAATAAAGATCGACTGCCTGGGCGAGCGCGCGGGCGAGCAGCAGCTGGGAATCCGGGTTCGCAAGATGTCGCTCATCAATTGGGTTTGACAGGAAACCGAGTTCGATCAGCACGCTTGGGATGTCGGCCGCGCGCAAGACCGCGAAATGCGCGTGCCGACCTGGTTCAGGAAGCATTCCTGTGCTCGCGGCGAGGCTCTCGACCATAGTGCCCTGCAGCAGGGCAGAGTGATCCCATGTCTCGTGGCGAATGAGGCTGGAGAGGATGTGGTCAACGGCGGACGAGCGGAGGGTGAGCGACGCACTACCTGTCAAGTCGGCCGCATTTTCCCAGTTCGCCACAAGCGCGGAGGAGAGATCAGAGGATCGATAGGCGAAACGATAGACGGCGATGCCGTGTGGACGCGGGGAAGGCGACGAATTGGCGTGCAGTGAGATGAACAAGGCGGCACGGCGCTTCTGCGCAAAACGCACGCGCTGCCGCAGCGGCACGAAGATATCTCGATCACGCGTCATAGCGATGCGGTAGCGATGCGTGGCTTCGAGCTGACGTCGGAATTGCAGCGCTGTCGCGAGCACGACCGTCTTTTCCTTGACCCCATGCAGGCCGATGGCCCCAGGGTCCTTTCCGCCATGCCCCGGATCAAGCACGACGAGCGGAGCGCGGCGATGCCGCACAACGCGGACCTGGACGGAGGGAGGCCCGGCCTGGCCGAGCGTGCTCGAGGCTGCCGGCAGCGGGGCCAGCATGCCGAGGGCCAGCATGCCGAGGGCCAGCAAACCCGCGCCAAGCATCCGCCGCGCTGGCCCAGATGCTGCCCGGCCAGTCGGATCAGGCTGTGTTCGTCGCACGACTCAGATGTCCGGCGAGCCCTGGCCGGTTGGTGGGTCTTCGATCCGTGTCACCC
>DASYER010000131.1:0-22593 GCA_036498905.1 Steroidobacteraceae bacterium
CTGGCGTAGGAGGGATCGGTGAGGATCTCCTGGTAACCGGTCATTGCAGTATTGAAAACGACTTCGCCAGTGGTGTTGCTTGGTGCTCCGATGGACTGGCCGCGGAAGATCGAACCGTCCGCCAGCGCCAGCACCGCAGGAAGATATGTCATGGTGCGTTCGCGCGCGTGCTGCAGATAAACAAAGCGGGAGGAGTTCTTGTTGGAACATCCTCCCGCCTTGCATGGACTAACCCTCGCGGATTAGAAGTAAATCTTACGGGCCGCCACCCGGTGTGTCCATGCGATTCCAAGACTTTTTTGTCCAGCCCAATGGGGTCGGCGGGTACTGTATGTAACTCGCCGGCTGCCCCATATTCGTTTCGTAACATCTTGATCCTAAAGAATAATGTCCCGCATGAAATAATGTCCGGGTGCTCGTCCGGCCAACCATGCGGCCGCGTCCAGGGCCCCCCGGGCAAATACGTTTCTGTCCGTAGCGCGGTGCGACAAAACCACTTGCTCGCCTGTCCCGGCAAAGACCACGGTGTGGTCACCGACGATATCTCCGGCGCGCACCACCGCGAATCCGATGTCGCCCTCGCGGCGCAGCCCCTCACGCTCATGCGCCGCGACGGCATCGAACTCCTGGCCGCGCGCCTGCGCCACCGCGTGACCCAATGCCAGCGCCGTGCCTGAGGGCGCATCCTTTTTCAATCGATGGTGAGCCTCGAGGATCTCCACATCGAAGTTCAGCGGCAATGTCTGCGCGGCCTGACGCACCAGTTCCAGCAGCAGCGTGACACCAAGACTGGTGTTGGCCGCGATCAGCAAGGCAATGTGCCGCGCCGCGCGTTCGATTTCCGGTTTCAGTTCCGCGGCGATGCCCGTGGTGCCGACCAGCAGCGGCTTGCCCGCGACGATACACGCGGCCAGATTCGAGGCCGTGGCAGGTGACTGCGAGAAGTCGATCGCACAATCACACTCGGCGAGCGCCGCGGCCACATCGGCCGTCACGTTGACGCCCAGGCGCCCGACGCCGGCCAGCTCACCCACGTCGCGCCCCAGGTGCGCACTGCCCGCATGCGTCACCGCGCCGGTGATGCGCACGGCGGGACGTTCCTTCGATACCCGCACCAGCGCCTGGCCCATGCGCCCGGTGGCTCCGATGATGAGAACGCGCAAGGTACCGCTCATAAAACCTATTCGCCTTTGGAGAAGAAACTCTTCACGCCTTCCAGGAAACCCTTCTGTCGCGGCGCATGGTGCGTGCCACCGCGCAGCGATTCATCCAGCCGCTTAACCAGCTCGCGCTGCTCGGCGGAGAGCTTCACGGGCGTCTCGATCATCACCTTGCAGAACAGATCCCCGCGCGCCCCGCCGCGCACCGGCTTCACGCCCTTGTCGCGCAGGCGAAAGACCCGTCCGGATTGGGATTCGGGCGGGATCTTGATGGTGACATCACCATCCAGGGTTGGCACCTCCAGCGTTCCCCCGAGCGCCGCCGTCGCGAAGCTGATCGGTACCTCACAGGACAGATGCTCGCCTTCGCGCTGGAAGATCTCGTGCTCCTGGACCCGCACTTCCACATACAGGTCGCCGGCCGGGCCGCCATTGCGGCCTGCCTCACCCTCCCCCGTCAAGCGGATTCGATCGCCCGTGTCCACGCCGGCCGGAATTTTCACGGACAGCTTCTTGGCGCGGCGCACCCGCCCCTGACCTAAGCAGGTATCGCAGGGATTGCGCACGATCGTGCCCATCCCGCGGCAGCGCGGACAGGTCTGTTGCAGCTGAAAGAATCCTTGGGAGACGCGCACCTGACCGTTGCCATCGCAAGTGTCGCAGGTCACCGGCGCGCTGCCCTTCGCCGCTCCGGTGCCGTGACAGGTGCCGCATTCGTCAAGCTTCGGCAGTTCGACCTCCAGGGTGTGCCCGAACACGGCCTGCCCCAGATCCAGTTCGATCTCATAGCGCAGGTCCGCGCCGCGAAACACCTGCGAGCGGCCGCCGCCACCGCGCCGACCACCGCCGAAAATATCGCCGAACACATCGCCGAAGATATCGCTGAAGGCATCCGCACCGCGCTGACCGGCGCCGCGCGCCGCGGCTGCCTCAAGTCCGGCGTGACCGTGCTGATCGTAGATGGCGCGCCGTTGCGCATCGCCGAGCACCTCGGCGGCTTCCTTGCATTCCTTGAATTTATCCTCGGCCTCGTGATCGCCCGGATTGCGGTCCGGATGGAATTTCATCGCCAGGCGGCGATAGGCCTTCTTGACGTCAGCCTCGGACGCCGTCTTGGCGACATCCAGTACCTTGTAATAATCGCGCTTAGACATGCCCGCCCTGCCGAACCCCTGAACACGCCAAAGCCGCCGTGCCCTGACCCACCGGTATCACCAGGAGTCCGAACGCGGCGGCATTTGTCTTCGAATACCCGCTTACGAGGCGCGCCGATCCTTGTCTTTGACTTCCTCGAATTCGGCGTCCACCACATCATCCTTCGCACCCGTGGCACCGGCGCCCGCCGCATCCCCAGCCTGCGCCTGGGCATCCGGGGCCTCCGCACCGCCTCCGCTTTGGGCATAGGCACGTTGGGCGATCGTCGCGGAGGCCTGCGCCAGCGCATCGGTCTTGCGCGCGATCACATCCTTGTCCTCGCCCTTCAGCGCGGTGCGCAGATCCGACAGCGCCGATTCGGCCGCAGCACGCTCGGCAGCCTCGACCTTGTCACCCAGATCCTTCAGCGACTTCTCGACGCTGTGGATGAGGGCATCGGCCTTGTTACGCGTGTCCACCAGCTCGCGGAACTTGCGGTCTTCCTCGGCGTGCGCCTCGGCATCGTTCACCATGCGCTTGATCTCATCCTCGTTCAGGCCGCTCGAGGCCTTGATGACGATCTTCTGCTCCTTGCCCGTCGCCTTGTCCTTCGCCGACACGTTCAGGATGCCATTGGCATCGATGTCGAACGACACCTCGATCTGCGGCATGCCGCGCGGGGCCGACGGAATGTCGGTGAGGTCGAACTTGCCCAGTGACTTGTTGTCACCGGCACGATCACGCTCCCCCTGCAGCACGTGAATCGTCACGGCCGTCTGGCTGTCATCCGCGGTGGAGAAGGTCTGCGCGGCACGCGTCGGAATGGTCGTGTTCTTCTCGATCAGCTTGGTCATCACGCCGCCCAGGGTCTCGATACCGAGCGACAGCGGGGTGACATCCAGCAGCAGCACGTCCTTGACCTCACCGGCCAGCACGCCGCCCTGGATGGCCGCGCCCACGGCGACCGCCTCATCCGGATTCACGTCCTTGCGCGGCTCCTTACCGAAGAAGTCCTTGACGTACTTCTGCACCAGCGGCATGCGCGTCTGACCGCCGACCAGGATGACTTCCGCGACATCGCTCGCCGACAGGCCCGCATCCTTGAGCGCCATCCGGCACGGATCGATTGTCTTCTTGACCAGATCCTCCACCAGCGACTCGAGTTTCGCACGCGTGAGCTTGATGCTCAGGTGCTTCGGCCCGGAAGCATCGGCGGTGATATAGGGCAGGTTCACTTCGCTTTGCTGGGTCGAAGACAGTTCGATCTTCGCCTTCTCGGCGGCTTCCTTCAGGCGCTGCATCGCCAGCGGGTCCTTGCGCACATCGACGCCGGACTCCTTCAGGAACTCCTCACCCAGGAAATTGATGACCCGCAGGTCGAAGTCCTCGCCACCGAGGAAGGTATCGCCGTTGGTCGAGAGCACCTCGAACTGGCGCTCACCATCGACCGCTGCGATTTCGATGATCGACACGTCGAAGGTGCCGCCACCCAGGTCGTACACGGCGATCTTGCGATCTGCGCCGGCCTTGTCCAGCCCATAGGCCAGGGCCGCCGCCGTGGGTTCGTTGATGATGCGCTTGACGTCCAGGCCCGCAATGCGGCCGGCATCCTTGGTGGCCTGGCGCTGGCTGTCGTTGAAGTATGCCGGGACGGTGATGACGGCCTCGGTGACCGTCTCGCCCAGGTAGTCCTCGGCGGTCTTCTTCATTTTCATGAGCACGCGCGCCGAAATCTCCGGCGGCGCCATATTCTTGCCCTGCACCTCGACCCACGCATCCCCGTTGTCGGCGCGCGCGATCTTGTAGGGGACCATTTTCACGTCGCGCTGCACGACTTCGTCGGCGAACTTGCGGCCGATGAGACGCTTCACCGCGAACAGGGTGTTCTGCGGGTTCGTGACCGCCTGACGCTTGGCCGGCTGGCCGACGATGACCTCGCCGTCCTTCGTGAAGGCTACGACCGATGGCGTGGTGCGGTCGCCTTCCGCGTTCTCGATGACACGGGGTTTGCCGCCTTCCATGATGGCCACGCACGAGTTGGTGGTGCCCAGGTCGATGCCGATGATCTTTGCCATATACAGTTACTCCGGAAATTCTCTTTTAAGTCCGTCCCGCAACGCCCTTTTTGGGTGCAAAACGCGACGATTCAAGTGCTACTCATCCGGGCGAGCGGGCCACGATGACCCGTGCTGGCCGCAACAACCGTCCCCCGATCTCGAACCCCGGCTGCACCACCTGCAGCACCGAGTTCGGCTCCGCGGTGGGTGAGTCCTGGGCCATCACCGCCTCATGGCGCTCCGGATCGAAGGGCTCCCCGGTGGGATTGATCTCGCGGATGTTCAGCTTCTCGAAGGCCTTCACCAGCAGCTTCAAGGTGGCCTCCTGGCCCGCAGCCAGGCTCTTGGCATCGGCGCGCCCCGCATTGCTGACGGCGCCTTGCAGACTGTCCAGCACCGGCAGCAGCTCGACCGCAAATTTTTCCAGTCCGTAGCGGCTGGCGTTCTCGACGTCCCGCTGGGCGCGTTTGCGCACATTGTCCATCTCGGCGACGGTTCGCAGGTACTGATCCTTATGACCGGCCGCCAGCTGTTGAGCTTCCGCCAACGCTTGGCTCAGCTGGGCCGCGTCCAGATCCCGGGTTTCGCCGTTCGCCGGCTGCGCCGCACCCGGCGCGGAAGCCTCTGCCCCAGTCATCAAATCCTCCAAAAACAAAAGCTTAGACCCCAGACAAGATAATGCCTGCGAACTAGTAGGGTCGCAGATTATCCGATTCCTGAGGGTGAGCGCTTTGAATTCAAGGCGGCCCCGAGCAATTTTGCGGTCACATCGACGATGGGGATGACCCGCTCGTAGGCCATGCGCATGGGTCCGATGACCCCGAGCACCCCGACCACCTTGTCCCCGAGTGAATACGGGGCCGTCACCAGGCTGTAGTCATCCAGTACCTGGTAGCCGGATTCATGGCCGATGAAAATCTGCACGCCCTGCGCCTTCAGGCTGTGATCCAGCAGGTGCAGGAAGTCGCGCCGCTCGTTGAACGCCTCGAACAGCCGCTTGAGCTTCTCGACGTTCGACAGTTCCCCGACGCCCATCAGGTTGGTTTCCCCGGCGATGACGTAGTCCATCCGCTCCTGCGCCGGATCCCCGACGTTGAACAGCTGCTGCGCCATGGTGATGGCGTCGAGCATGATCTGGTTCATGCGCTCGCGGGTCTCGCGCATCTGGCGCAGGATTTCCTGGCGCACCTCGTGCGGCGAGCGGCCGACAAAATGGGTATTCAGGAAGTTCGCGGCCCGGCGCAACTCCTCGAGCTGGAAACTACGCTCCAGCTGGATGATGCGGTTCTGCACCTCGCTGTTGTTGAGCACCAGCACCGCCAGCACGCGGTTCTCGGACAGGGGCACGAATTCGATATGGGTGATCGAGGACTGCTGGGCGCTGGGCAGCGTCACGACCCCGGCCAGCTGGGTGATGCTGGAGAGCAGCTGCGAGGCGGTCGCGACGAGGGCCTTCGAATCATGTCCGTTATCCAGCTGCCGGCGAAACTCGCTCACCGAATCCGGATCCATGGGCTGCACCCGCAGCAGCGTGTCCACGAAAAACCGATAGCCCTTGTCGGTGGGCACGCGGCCGGCCGAGGTATGCGGGGAGGCGACGAACCCCAGTTGCTCAAGGTCCGCCATGACGTTGCGGACAGTGGCGGAACTGAGCTGCAGGCCGCTGTCGCGCGATAGACTGCGCGAGCCTACCGGCTGACCATCGCGGATATAGCTCTCAACCAATATCCGCAACAGGCGTTGGGCGCGCTCATTGAGGGGATCGTCGCGTACATCTGGGGACATAGCGTAGCGAAGCTAGCGACCGTCATGCGGGCCGTCAAGCAACGCCTTTACCACCTTATTCGACAATAGTCTTCGGATTGCGCCCTTGGGCCACGCCCGGGCGCATGCTACAAAGGCGACAATGACAGCTTCCATACGCGTGTGCGCGCTGATCGGCCGGTTTGCTGATACCCGGGTCGCGGAGACCGTGGCGGTCCTCTTGCCGCATTTGATCGATCGGGGCGTCAGCGTCCTGGCGATTGAGAGCCCCGGGGACATCGCCCACGCCGGCGCGGTCACCATCGTCTCCGAAACACAGCTTGCCGCCCAGGCGGACCTGATCGTCGCCATCGGCGGGGATGGCACCCTGCTCTATGCGGCGCGCCTGGCTACCGCCCGGCGTGTGCCCTTGCTGGGCATCAATCGCGGCCGGCTGGGCTTTCTGACCGATGTGATGCCGCAGGATGTTCTCGCCTGCGTGGATGCGGCGCTGGATGGCGGCTGCGTGGTCGATCGGCGCCCGCTGCTGACCGCCACGCTGGGGAGCGACAGTGGCACCGCGACCACTGGACTTGCGCTCAACGACGTGGTGGTCCAGAAGCTCGCCACCGGCAGCATGATGGACTTTGAGACCTGGATCGACGGGCGCTATGTCAACACCCACGCCGGGGATGGCATCGTCATCGCCAGCGCCACCGGCTCGACCGCCTATGCGCTGTCCTGTGGCGGCCCGATCGTTGATCCACACCTGGAGGTGCTGGTCATCGCGCCGATCTGCCCGCATACCCTGTCGGATCGGCCCATCGTCGTCTCCGCGCGCGCCGCGATTGAAATCCGGCTGCTCGAGCGGCCCGAGAGTCGGGCGCAGGTCGTCTGCGACGGCTTCGTGCTCGGTGACGTACAGCCCTGCGACCGGGTGCAGATCCGTCAATCAAATGACGAGGTCACCCTGCTGCACCCTCCGGGCTACGATTACTTCCGCCTGTTGCGCTCCAAATTGCATTGGGGTCGCGGCAACGCCGACCGCTCCCGGTAGCCGGCCATGCTTACCTACCTGCACATCCTCGACTTCGCCATCATCGATGCGCTGGAACTGGACCTGGGTACGGGGCTCACCGTGCTCACGGGCGAAACCGGCGCGGGTAAATCCATCCTGGTCGATGCCCTGCAGCTGATCGCCGGAGGGCGCGCCGGGGCCGAGGTGGTCCGCCATGGCGCGCAGCGCGCGGAGGTCACCGCGACCTTCGAGCTGGCGCAGGCCCCGCGGGAACTGAAGAGCTGGCTAGAGGATCAGTCCATCAGCGTCGAACAAGAACTGTCGGTGCGCCGCGTGGTGGCGGCGGACGGGCGCTCGCGCGCCTATCTGAACGGCCAATCAGTGACGGTCCAGCAGCTGCGCGAAGCCGGCAACATCCTGCTGGATATCCACGGCCAGCATGAATTCCAGACCCTCACCCGCAGCACCGGGCAGCGCGATCTGCTCGATGCCTACGGCCGCCACGAAGCCATCGTCGGTGAGGTCGGCATCGCACAGCGTGTTTGGCTGAAACTGCTGAATGCGGCGCTGGAGCTGGAAACGAAGGCGCGCGACCGCGATGCCCGGCTGTCGCTGCTGCGCTATCAGGCACAGGAACTCACCGCCCTGGGGCTGACGGCCGGTGAATTCGCCGGCCTCACCGAGGAGGCCACCCGCATGGCCAACCGGGGCCGGATCACCGAATCGGTGCAGGGCGCCTTAGGAAACCTGTACGAGGAGGATACCGGCAGCGCGCATGCCGGGGTCGCGCGTGCCCTGCAGCAATTGAAATCCATCGCGGAGTTCGATCCGGGCATCGCAGCCGTCCTGCCGCTGGTGGACAGCGCCGCCATCCAGATTCACGAGGCGGCCCGCGAACTGCAGCGCTACCTCGACTCACAGGACTTTGATGCGGCGCGCCAGGACCAGGTGCAAAGACGCCTGGCCGCCGTCGAGGAACTTGCGCGGAAAAACCGCGTCGCACCCGAACAACTGCACGAGCGGACGGCGGAGCTGGCTACGGAGCTTGCGCAGCTGGAATCGGCGGAAAGTGATCTGGCCAGCGTGCGCGCGGATCTCGCCGTCGCGCTGGAGCGCTACCGCGAGCAGGCCCGACTGCTGTCGGCGCGGCGCGCGACGGCCGCGCGGGCCTTGGCCAAGACCGTCACCAACCATATGCAGCAGCTGGGCATGACCGGCGGCCGTTTCCAGATCGATGTCACGCCGCTGGAGTCCACCGAGCCTCAGCCCCATGGGGTCGACCAGATCGAATTTCGCGTCACGGCCAATCCCGGGCAACCGCTGCGCGCCTTGTCGAAAGTGGCCTCGGGCGGTGAGCTTGCCCGCCTGTCGCTTGCGGTACAGGTGGCCTGCGCGGGGCGCGAATCGCGCTGCATGGTGTTTGACGAAGTGGATTCGGGGATCGGCGGTGCGATCGCGGAGATCGTCGGCCGCGAGCTGCGCACGCTGGCCGAGCGGGCGCAGGTGCTGTGCGTGACCCATCTGCCCCAGGTCGCCTCCCAGGGGCATCATCATCTGCGGGTCAACAAGCTCACGGATGGCAAGACCACGCGCACCTCGCTGACCAATCTGGGCGCGGAGGAACGGGTCGAGGAGCTCGCGCGCATGCTCGGGGGGGTCGATATCACCTCCAAGGCGCGCGACCATGCCCGGGAGATGCTGCGTCAGGTCGAACTTAAGTCTTCGGCCGATGCGCACAAGACTGGCGGACGCAGTGGCCGTAAATGATCAGGGAATGATCGCGGATCTCGAAACCGAGCTTCTTGGCCACTGACCCCTGCCGCTCTTCGATACCGGTGTCCATGAACTCTTCGACCCGGCCGCAGTCCAGACACACAATGTGGTCGTGGTGAGTGCCATGGTTGATTTCGAAAACTGCCATTCCATCTTCGAAGTGGTGCCGGGTCACCAGGCCCGCGGCCTCGAACTGCGTGAGCACCCGGTAGACCGTCGCCAGGCCGATGTCCTCGTTGGACTCGAGCAATGAGCGGTAGATATCCTCGGCCGACATGTGACGCGTCTGGCTGCGTTCCAGGATTTCCAGGATTTTCAGCCGGGGCAGCGTCACCTTCAGACCGGCCTTGCGCAGGTCTTTACCTTCCATGCCGTGTTCTCCTGATGCCAGGCGGCTTCGGCCCGGGCGATGCGGTATCATTCATTTATTATCCCGGATTCAAGTGACAAGTCACGTGATCAGATTTCAGTCAGCTCCTGCCTGGCGCCGCATCGGCGCCGCCTGCCTCTGTCTCGCCCTGCTCGGCGCCACCTCGGGTTGCGTCTACCGCGTGACCGTGCAGCAGGGCAATTTCCTTGAAAAGCGCAATACTGACCAGCTCACGACCGGCATGACCAAGGTGCAGGTGCGCTACCTGCTCGGCACGCCCATGATGCCCGCGATTTTCGACAATGATCGCTGGGATTACCTGTACTACCTGAAGATCGGCCGCCAGAAGCCGATCCAGCGGCAGCTGACGGTCTATTTCAAAGAGGACAAGGTCGACCGCATCGACAAGCACAGCCAGGATGCCGTCACCCCGGATGCGCCGGAAGGCCGCGTCCCGGCGCCCGCCCTGTAGCCCCAGCGAACGGGGCGCCTCAGCGCCCCCGGACCCGCGCGCGCCTGCTGGCCCGCGGGTCATTGATCATAGCCCGGTAGATCTCCACCCGATCCCCGTCAGCCGGTATATCGGCCCGACTGCAAGGCTCCCCGAAAATGCCCAGCGCGTCCGAATCCCAGGGGACCTCGCGGTCTTCGCCCCGCGACCGCGCCACGATCTGCGCCAGTTGCAGCGCTTCGGCGACGGTCGCGGAATGTGGCAGCTCCACGGCCCACAGGAACTGCCGCACCGGCAGCGCGAACGCCACGATGCAGCGTTTAGTGGCCATCGGCCGCCAAGGCCCGCGCGCGCGCCACGAACGCATCGACGAGCGATGCGGCAGTGTCCTCAAACAGCGGCTCGAACACCACGGCGGCCAGGCGGTTGGCAAAGGCGAACCGCAGCACCAGATCCACGCGACATCCGGGCTGTCCGGGAACCTCCACAGGGGTGAGCGTCCAGTCGCCCTCGAGGGTCTTGAACGGACCGCTCACGAGCCGCATGGAGATGTGGCGATTGGCGGTAAGCTCATTGCGCGTGGTGAACTGGGAGTTCAACGGCCCGCGCCGCACCCCGATGCTGGCGATGAGTTCCCGGTCGGTCCGCGACTGAACATGCGCGCTCGTGCACCACGGCAGAAATTGTGGATAGCTCTCGATGTCGTTGATCAGGGCAAACATCCGCTCCGGAGTTTGCCCGATCAGTGCCGTGCGCCTGACTTCCCTCATCGGTAGAATTGTGCCAGAAATGTCCCAGACCAAAGCTGAACCGAAACTGATCGCCGAAAACCGCAAGGCGCGCTTCGATTACTTCATCGAGGAGCGCTACGAGGCCGGCATGGTGCTGCAGGGCTGGGAGGTCAAATCGATGCGCGCCGGCAAGGCGCAGCTGACCGAGTCCTATGTGTATGTGAAGAACGGGGAAGCGTTCCTGTACGGCGCCCACATCGCGCCACTGACGACGACTTCCACCCACTTTATCGCCGAGCCCACCCGCACCCGCAAGCTGCTGCTGAATCTGTCTGAGATCGAACAGCTCGAGCATGCGGTGGAGCGCGATGGTTATACCCTCGTGCCCCTGGAAATGTACTGGAAGTCCGGCCGCGCCAAGATCCAGATCGGCGTGGCCAAGGGCAAGAAGCAGCACGACAAGCGCGCGACCGAGAAGGATCGCGACTGGCAGCGCGACAAGGCGCGCATCCTGCGCACGCGCTAGCCGGACACGCGATGCTGATTATCAAAGCGTGGCCCGCGCAGGACCCAGCGCACCAAGGCCTCCCGCCGCCCGCGGTATATCGCGTTACGAACTATCGAATCCAGGCAACGCCGGGAAGTGCCGGTGGCGTATTGCACGTGGTACCGCCGAGGCTGCCGATTCTGCTCGGCGCCGGGCCGGGCCGCTTCGCCCGCCTGGAGGTATACACCGAGGCCGAAGTGCTACGCGAGACCGTGCTGGTTGAAGACGGCCGGGTAAACCGATATCCGGCACCGTTCTACAAGGTGTGGATTGAGCATCTGGGCCCGCGCGGTATGCGCGAGGGCCACGAGGTTGAGGCGCAGTCCGCCGCCTTCGATCCGGTAACGGTGATCAGCGAGGGCCTGGCACGGCTTCGAAAGCCGGACCAGCTGCTGCGCGTTGCGGCCGACGCGGCCCGACTGGTGCGCATTACGGCTCCGGATGGCACACAGTCCACCATGGAGTACGCGGATGCGCGGGTGAGCATCCGCGAAAAATAAATCGCCCGCCCTGTCGAAACACCGAATAGCCGTTCGTCGTACTGGCATCGGATGCCTCGGATAAGGAGAGAAGCGATGGCCAAAATGATATTCGTCAACCTGCCCGTTTCGGACTTGAAGAAATCGACCGCGTTCTACACAGGCATGGGCGCGAAGATCAACCCGCAGTTCAGCGACGACACCGCTTCCTGCATGGTGTTTTCGGATTCGATCCACGCGATGTTGCTGACCCATGCCAAATGGGCCACCTTCTCCAATAAGCCGATCGCGGATGCCCATCGGGCCAGTGAAGTCCATATCGCGTTGTCAGCCGAGAGCCGCGACGAGGTGAATGCGATCACCGAGGCTGCAGGAAAAGCCGGAGGAACGGCTGACATCGACCCACCCCAGGATCATGGGTTCATGTTCGGCCGCAGTTTCGAGGATCCGGACGGCCACATCTGGGAAGTGGTATGGATGGATCCGGCGGCACTGCCGCCGAATACATGAGCGTGCGAATCGCCGTCGGCTAGGGGAAGGCGTACGCCAGATTGAAGGTGACCTGGGAGTCGGTCTGCACCAGACCCGCCGGCGGTGCGCTGTTGTGGCGCACTTCATAGCCGATCGTGATGGCGAGCGTCTTGGACATGTTCACCTGCAGGCCCAGGTCATTCTGCAGCAGGGTGTTGTCCGAGCCTGATTCCACCGCAATCACATCCGTGAGCTTGGTGACGGCATTGAAGGCGTACATACCTTTGACATTGGCCGTGGCGACCGCACCCGTTTCGACATCCAGTGGCGTGCGTGCGATCACGGCGCCGGAGTCATCCTTTTCGAGCAGCTCCGGTCGCAGCCGCCGGTAACCGATACCGACCTGCGCATCCAGCGTCGCATCCGCAAGCTTGATGAACGAATAGCCCGCGCCCGCCGACACGGTTTCCTGATACTGGAAGCCGCTGAACTTGTCGTCGGCGTAATGCAGCGCGCCGAAGGCGAACAGGCGGTTGGTGAAGTTGTAGTTAGTCTGCCATTGCGCGTCCAGATTCTCGGCGCTGACGATGTCATTGGACTTGCCGTACAGGCCGGCCAGCTGCAGTTCGTGCTTCCAGGCATCCACGACGTAGGCGGCGTCGAACTTGGCATTGCCCGTCTGCGCCTCGGTATTACCGTGGGATGATACATAGCCCACCTGCACCTTGACGGTCAGCGGTGGCGGCGGCGGCGCGGGCGCGTCATCCGCCAGCACCATGACGGGTGCGACGAGCATCGCGATTGTAAATGCCGACTTGAGAGTCCTCGAGACCATGTTGTTTCCCCTGCGAATGGCAATAGCGCGCGGATTTAAGCACCGGCCCCCTGCGCAAGTCACGTTACTTAGACGTAGTGTCCGGGCACTGGTCACGCGTGGAGAATGTCGCGAAGCTCGGGTACA
Source organism: Steroidobacteraceae bacterium (assembly GCA_036498905.1). Classification (GTDB taxonomy): domain Bacteria; phylum Pseudomonadota; class Gammaproteobacteria; order Steroidobacterales; family Steroidobacteraceae; genus DAIDKA01. Next base: position 12,896 of record DASYER010000131.1, read on the forward strand.
GGGCCAGCAGCCGGCGCGTCACCCCATTGGTCCAGCCGAAGCCATCCTGCAGGGGGTACTCGCCACCCGCGCCGCCACCGGAACTTATCACATTGTATTTTTCGACCAGCCGGCCACTGTGCTGATACGCAGCCGTGACATTGACCAGCCATCGGCAGGCGATGGTCGCGGCCAACCGCGCGGAGCCGCTGTCGCGCAGTCCTCTGATCGCGATCCATTGCAGCGGCGCCCAGCCATTGGGCGCATCCCACTGCTGGCCGGTCACCACTTGTGTCGTCGCGAGGCCACCGGGCGCCAGCAGCGAATCGCGCACGGCCACCGCCACCTGCGCGGCCTGGACGCCGCTCGCCAGCGACTCAAACAGTGGATACAGGGTCGCGGCTGATAGCACGTCGGTGGGCTGAGCGTCGGTCCAGCGATAGTCGCTGTAAATGTGTCGCTGCGGATTCCACAGGTACTGATCGATGGCGCGATGCCGTGCGGCGGAACGCTGCGTGAACTGTGTCGCGCAGGTCCGATCACCCACCCGCTCACAGCCGGCGCGGATAGCGTGCTCCAGGCCGAACAGCAGACTGTTCAGATCCACCGGCAAGATCTGTGTGGTCTCGATGGAGGATAACGACTTTGGATCGCGCAGCCAGCGTGAACTGAAGTCCCAGCCGCTTTCGGCCGCGGCGCGAATATCCCGGTACAACTGCTGCGGCTGCCGGCCGCTGCGACGGGCCAGGGCCGTATCCTCACGCCAGGATTCATCACGCGGTTCATCGACATCATCCCAGTAGCGGTTCAGCAGCGCGCCGTCGGGCAGCCTGACCACGCGCCGCTGCGCCGTGCCGGGTTTGAGCGCCGCCGCACCGGCCATCCAGAATGCGTACTCGCGCCGCAGTTGCGGAAGATAGCGCGCCCAGGCTGCGGCCGGGTCCTGCGGTTCAGACAGCGCCACCATCTCGAAGAAGAACGGGGGCTGCGAGCGCCCCAGGTAGTAGGTCCGCGTGCCGTTCGGAATATGGCCGTAGTGATCGATCAGCCAGCCGAAGTCACTGATCATGTCCTGCACCAGGTCCTGCCGCCCGCTTTGCGCAAGCCCCAGCATCGTGAAGTACGAATCCCAGTAGTACATCTCGCGGAACCGGCCACCGGGTACCACGTAGGGCTTCGGCAGCGGCAATGCCGAGGAATAGCGCGGTACGGTCGCAGTGGTGCGTTGGAGCTGCGGCCACAGGGCATCGATGTGAGCCCCGAGCGGCATCGGTGCCGTCGAACCCTGCGCCACCGCAGGCGCCGGGGTTTCATCGGGTACATCGAAGTGCTGGCGCACGAACATCCGCAGATCAGCGGCGGAGCGTGGCCGCTGCGCATGGTACTCGCGCAGTATCGTCGGGGGCGATGCGAGCGGAACTGCGTCGGCAAAGGTCTTGCTGTCAGGGAATATCGCCGCGCTCTGAACCGACGCAAACAGATCTGCGAACTCGGATTGCGGTGGTGCGGGAGCCTCAGACGCGGCGGTCGCGGCTGCGACCAGGCACAGCACCGAAACGCGAATGAGACTGCCGATGGATCTTGGCATCGGCAGCTTACCGGGTCTCGCAGCCGGCGGATCGCGCGAGCTGGCCGCGCCATTGGGGCAGAGCGTGCGGCCATCTTGCCTGGATGTGGGCAATGAACTTTTCACGGATTTCGCAGCGCAGATCGAAATTCGTCGAAGAATCCGCCGAGGTCGCGAGCACGCGTAACTGCATGGTCTGCTCGCTGGCATCAGTGACCTGCAGATTCCAGAAGCGCCGGTCCCAGCGCGCGCTGCTTTCGATGATGTCCTTGAGCACTCCGCGTCCCTCCTCCACCGGAAAGGTGTAGTCGACCCACACGATGACCTGGCCAAGAATCTGCGCAGATGAGCGCGTCCAATTCGCGAACGGCTTCTCGATGAAATAGCTCAGTGGCACGATCAGGCGCCGATCATCCCAGATATGTATGACCACATAGGTGAGTGTGATCTCCTCGACCCTCCCCCACTCACCATCAACGACCACTACATCGTCCTGGCGCATCGGCTGGGCCAGCGCAATCTGGAATCCGGCGAACAGGTTGCCGAGGGTTTTCTGCGCGGCAATGCCGGAGATGATGCCGACAATACCGGCCGAGGCGAGCAGGCTGGCGCCGACCTGGCGCACCTCGGTAAACAGCATCAGTACGCACGCCACGGTCACGAACGCAATGCACACGTCGATGACCTTGCCGATCACGCGGACCTGCGTGTAAACCGTGCGCGCGCGCAGATTGTCCGTCGCCGCCAGATCGTAACGACGCAACAGCGCCTGCTCGCCGGCCCGTGTCGCCTGGAATAGGATCGTAGCCACCGCGCCAATGAACAGGATGCTCGTGGCGCGGGATGCGACGGCGGCAAATCGTTCGGGAAGTTCCAGGATCGGCAGCGCCAGAATCGCGCCCAGCACCGGCAGCATGACGCGCGCGCTGGTACCCATAAGCGGCAGAATCAGGTCGTCAAGTTTGGAGGCCGTGTGCGTCGCCCAGCCCGTGAGGCGCATCTCCAACACGCGCGTGAGACGATAGATGAGCCATACGATGATCGCAAAGACGCCGACTCTTGCGATAGAATCAAACAGGGTTTGAAAAATACTGACCGCGGCCGCCGGCGCAAGGCGCGGCAGCAACACCGCCAGACTCAGGTAGAGCGCGCATCCCCACACGAAGACCTGCGCCGGCGTGCCAAAGGCAAACGCGGCCCGATGGCGCGGCGCCACGCCCGGGGAGCGGGTCGCACTGACCCGCGCCTGATTCCTGGAGATTGCAGCAAGGACGGCGCTGAGTATCAGCGCCGGCACCAGGATCATTGCAAGACTGCCAAGATCGACTCCGGACAGCGGGCCGGCGATGTTGCGCTGTGCCGCTGGTCCCGCAATCTGCAGAACCAACGTTCGAATCAGCATGACCGGCCCGGCGGAGGCGGAGCCCACTGCTGCAGCCGTGTTCATCGTGGACTCCTTGCGGATCATCGTGGCAACCCCAAGGCTAAGGGCCGCGAAGGCGAAAATGCCGCAGTTTCTGCTGTCGGCGCCCGCTGACAGGCCGGAAGCTGCCGTTTTTGCTATACTTCCGCGGTTCCAGAAGGGGGCGACCGGTTTCGACGTGGGTTGCAAAACTTCAGGGGCGTACCGAGGTGCATGAGTCCTCGTTAAACTCTTTTGCAAATTATAGTTGCCAACGACGACAACTTCGCTCTGGCCGCTTAACCCGGCCTAACCTCAGACCAGCTGGTGCCTGTGCCACTGACCCTGGGGACGCGCTCACAGGATCGCTCTGCATCGTGCTACGGGGTGCAGCGTTAAGAGACACCGTGGCTGGCCTAGCGTCTTCCCTGCTGCTCGGGTAGCGCGAAGCGAGAAAACAAAGAGACAGCTACGTACGTAGAGCCGGAAGCGTAGTGCTTACGGACGGGGGTTCGATCAAGGGTCGCGCCGATCCGCGAGGATCGGATGAAAACGGAGCTCACATCGGTGAAGCCTGACGGCGCTGTTAATCGCAGCGGCATGGTAACGCCGAGGGGTAGGAAGAAGGCCAACTTCAGGCCTGCCCTGTAGAGACTCATAGACTCGCTGAAGAAGCTTTGTGCTTCTGAGCGGGCACTAGGATGTCACGATGCAGTCGCGGCATAACACGCTCCGCATCCGCCAGGCCGAAGTCGGTCTGAAGGATGAAGGCATAGTCCAGGCCGCAGCGAAAGCTACGGATGAACTGTCCCCCCGCCTCCACCATTGAGGGTTCCCGGCAACCGGCCGGGAGCCCTCGCCTTTGGCCGATCTCTGGCCTGATTCCCGACGCTTCAGCAAACAATGCACATTGCCGTGCGCAAGCGCGAGCAGTGGCCGCAGCTGCGCCACCTGAGCGGAATTCCCCGGCGCAATTGACCGGCCCCAGGCTGCGCACGGCCGGTGATTCCCCGACCGCGGCGATCCGGAACTTCGAAGCATTACAAGTAACGCTTGACAGCGTGACAAGTAACGCCTAACCTACCGCCCCACGCGTTACCAGTAACGCATTTTTCAGGGCGGTAGGTTTTGACCAAGGACGGCAATCGAAGGCGACAGCAGACACGTCGCCAGAAGCTGCGCGAAGAGGGCCTCGTCATGCGCGAGGTCTGGATTCAGCCCCAGCACGCCCCGGTCCTGCTCAAGGTCGAGAAGCTGCTCAGAAAACCGAATGCACACCCACTCATCCACGCCTTGAAAGGGGTCAGCGCCGCCATGACAACCGGATCAGTCACCACCCAAACGCTGCTTCCAGAGCTGCAGTCAGGATCGCTTGCCGCCGCGCACCGCTACTCGTTCTCGCTCATCGAGGGCCTCGAGCCCGTCATTCAGGCGGTCGCGCACGACTACGGCGATGTGAACGTCTACATCGCGGTCACCGGGGAGATAGCGATCGCCCAGGCCACCTTATTCCCGGTAGCCCGAGTACGGGATACCGCGCGACTCAACGATCGCATCCTGCGAACCGAGAAGCTCTTTGACCTCGCCAACATCTCCATAGATTCCCATCCGGATGGATCGGAGTTCTATGTGATTTATGGTGCCCTACGGGCGACCTCGCCCCTGTCCGATATCGAATTCGAAATCGACACGCTCGCTCGCAACGCGGTGGACGCCGCGGGTGCGTATCGCGAGTTCGTGAAGTAAACGAAGGAGCCCACAAATGTCTGGTGTATTGAACAAACTTTGGACCGCACTGCGCGGCGCTGCCACCGAAGCCGGAGAAGCCGCCGTGGACGTCAACGCCACGCGCATTCTCGACCAGGAGATCCGCGATGCCGACGCCGAGCTGCGCGATGCACGCGTCGCCCTCGCCGGCATGATGGGCAAGCAGACCGTGGAACGGAACCACCTCGCCGAAAAGCAGGCGAAGCTGGATGAATATGCCGGCTACATCCGCCAGACGCTTGCCAAGCAGAAGGCGGCTGAAGGTGCAGGCCAGGCCGCCGAGGTCGCCAAGCACAGCGCGCTCGCACAGGAAGTCGCGGCAAAGTATGCCGAGCAGGAGGCGCAGATTACCGCCAGCAACAGCGTGATCGCCGAGTACGGCAAGAATATCGACGTACTCAAACAGAAGATCGCGGCGGGTGAGACTGCCATTCGCACCCTCAAGCAGCGTGCCGATACGGTCAAGGCGAAACAGCACGTCATCAAGGCCTCCGCGGCCGTGGCGGCTGCGAGCTCGAGCACCGATTCGCGGGCGCGCAGTGCCCTGGATAGCCTGGAGCGCATCGAAAAACGCCAGGAGGAAGCGCTCGCGCAGATGGATGCCGCCAACGCTCTCTCCGCGGAATCAACCGGCGAAGCCCTCGAGGAGCGGCTGCGCAAGGCGGGCGTCATTCCGGGAGCCAGCGCCGCCAGCGATGTGCTCGCGCGGTTCAAGAGCGAGGGCGCACCGAGCGATGGTTCGGGCCCTGCCGCCTGATTGTCGATAAGGATCCGATCATGAGTTTCGGGACGATGATCAGCGCGCTCGCGCGCGATGCGAAAGAGAGATTGGCGGCACCGCGGCCGCGCGAGCAGCTGCCGCCGGAGCCGCTGAAATTGCGCCGCGGTGGCTTTGTCGAAATCGATTCGGTGCCATTCCGGATGTTGAATGGTCGGGCCAATTTCGAGATCGGCGACTGTTCCCAGCCGATCGCCGCGCGCGGACTCGTGGATCTGAAGGGCAGCTGGCTGCATCGCTACTACCTCGATGACGATGAGACCTGGCTGCAGGTGAAGACCGACGGCGGCACCGGTGATGCCGACGTTTCCGAGTGCATCCTGTGGCAGTACTGGGATGCCGTAAGTCCGGCCAATCGTACCGAGCTTGCGACCATTGCCGGAAAAGACAGCGAAATCGGACTGCCGACCTATGAAGTCGGGGCATTCCTCTACCACCGTGTGTGGGGAGTCTCCCGGGGGCAGACCGAACTCGTGCCCTTCGTAGAGCAGGTATTCGACACCAGCGACACGGTGGCGAGCCGCAACTGCAATCACTACGCAATGTTGTACCGACGGCTGATCGAGGCAAGCGATCGGGCCGAGTACGTGTTGATCTCCGTCGAGGAAATGCCGGACAGCCTGCAGGTTGTCACCTCGATCGGCGTGGACCTGAACCCGGCCGATCTGACCGTCACCTGACATCCAAAGGATAATCATGTCTCATCCCTGGGCTCTCTCCTTCGTCGGCCTGCCAGCGTTCCTCAGCTACTTCGCGATCGCGATAGTTCTGCTGCTGGTGTTCGGCTTCATCTATACGCGCCTCACGGCCCATGATGAGTTCGAGCTGATCCGGCACGGGAAGTCGGCCGCTGCCGTCGCCCTGGGCGGCTCGCTGGTGGCCTTCGCGTTGCCGCTGTGCAGCGCCATCATTCACTCGGTCTCACTGGTGGATTTTGTGATCTGGGGCGTGATTGCGATGGTGATTCAGATCGGCACATTTTTCGCCGTCCGGGTGTTTCTGACCAACCTGTCGCAAAGGATCAGCAACAACGAGGTGTCGGCCGGCCTGTTCGTCGCGCTCGCCTCGCTGTCGGTAGGCGCGATCAATGCGGCGTGCATGACTCCGTAAGCCGCGCAGCGGCGTTGCCCAGTTCTCGGGAGTGTTTATGAAACGTTCACGATCAATCGAACTGGTCCTCATGGGGACCGTCCCGCTGCTGCTGTCGGCGTGCGAACCTCCATCAGCGTCTCATCCGCAGGCCGCCGCCGCCCCGACCGTGGCTTATCAGGGCCTGACGCAATGCATAAGCGACGGCAAGGTCAGCGCGGATATCTGTGAGAAGGCCTATGCCGATGCCGTTCAGGCCCAATATCGGGACGGGCCGCGCTTCGATTCGCTCGCCGACTGCCAGGCGCAGTACGGATACGATCAGTGTCACCACGTTCAGACCTCATCCGGCGGCTGGTTCATGCCGGCGCTCGCCGGCTTCATGATCGGGCGTGCCCTGAGCCACAACGACGGCTACCACTATGGTTATGGGTACGTCGGCGGTTTCGGGCAACCTCTGTATCGGGACCGGGGCGACCGCGCGCAGTGGCGAACGGCTTCCGGTGAGCACTTTGGCGGCAGTACCCGCGGTCCTTTCCAACCCAGCGTTGGGCAGACCCTGTCGCGCGGCGGATTCGGAATGAGCTCGGCGGCGCGTGCGAGCTGGGGCGGCTGACCGTGCAGCGGATCGCGATGCCGGAGCGGCCCGGATGGCGCGACCAGGCCGAATCTCTGGGATTTCGCTTTCATTCGATTGGCGGCGAGCCGTACTGGGACGAATCGGTCCATTACCGCTTCACCCTGCCGCAGATCGAAGCGGGAATCGAGCAGCCCACCCAGGAAGTTCACGAGCTGTGCATGGATCTGGTCAGCCGCGCCGTGCGCGACGAGGAGTATCTGCGCCGGCTCGCCCTGCCTGAACGCTTCTGGGATCTCATCCGCTCATCATGGACTCGCGGCGATCCGCACCTGTATGGGCGCATGGACTTCGCGTACGACGGTGAGAATCCGGCGAAACTCTTCGAGCTGAACTACGACACGCCGACCTCCTTGTATGAAGCGGCCGTGTTCCAATGGATCTGGTTGAAGGAATGCGTTGAGGCGGGCCAGCTGCCGCCCGAAGCGGACCAATTCAACTCACTGCAGGAGAAGCTCACTCTCGCCCTCGGGATGCTGGTCGCGAAAATCCACGGCCAGATGCACTTCGCCTCGGTGCGTGAGTCCATCGAGGATCGTGCGACTGTCGAATACCTGGAGGATCTGGCGCGCCAGGCCGGGATTCGCACCCGCTATATCGCGATGGAAGACATCGGGCGCACCGCCGACGGACGCTATACCGACTGCGATGACAACGTGATCGAGGCGATCTTCAAGCTTTATCCCTGGGAGTTCCTGTTTGCCGATGAGTTCTCCCAATATCTGGAGTGCGCGGCGGCGACCTGGTTCGAGCCGCCCTGGAAATCGATTCTGTCCAACAAGGGTGCGCTTGCCCTGCTGTGGGAGCTGCATCCGCAACACCCGCATCTGCTGCCCACTTTTTTCGAAACGCACAGCGAGGCGGCCTCCACCCTGCCCTGCGGCTGGGTCAGAAAGCCACTGTTCTCACGCGAAGGTGCCAATGTCGAACTGATGACCCTGCAAGGCGAGCACCTCGCAGCGCCCGGGCCGTACAGCGACTTTCCCTACGTACGGCAGGCCTTTCATGCCTTGCCGAAATTCGCCGACAGCTATGCGCTGATCGGCAGCTGGGTGATTGGTGATCTGCCGGCGGGAATCGGCGTGCGGGAGGACCATTCCCTGATCACGCGCGACACCGCGCGCTTCGTGCCGCACATCGTCATTTAGTGCTCTTGGCGCGCGGCTCGATGATGCGAAACTCACCGCCCACATGCATCATGCTCATCAGATAGAGCATGCCGTCGAAATAGCGCTGCTCACCCGATGGGACCGGCATCGTCCACAATTCCTGCAGAAAATCGTTCGCAATCGCCCCGGGGGTCGCAGCCAGGCTCCCCACCGCCGCCGCGGCAACCATGCCGGGCGAATGGCGCATCGACAGCGGCTTGCCCGCCAGGGTGTAGCGGTCTGCGAACTCGTGAACGCCCTGCCCGGCCAGGAATTTCTGTACCCGCTCACTCAATACCGGCTCCTGGGCGTCCTTGTGCCACCAGCTGTAGTCGACCGACCAATTGCTGACCGTGCGCCAGCTGTCATAGCCGAATGGAACGGGTTGGCCATCCCGGCCGCGCATGGGCGACATGTCCAGATTGCTGCGATCGGGTGCCAGCCCCGTGTCCGGCCCGGTCACCCGCACGAACAGCTCGCGGCTGACATCGGCCGCCTGCGCCCAGAAGGCGCGATCCTCTTTGGGTCCCCAGCGCGCCCACAGTTCGTAGAAAGCCGGCAGATGATAGGAGGCATCGGTGCCCGGAACACTGGTCTCGGCCACGAAGCGGATCATCTTATGGGCCTCGTCCACCATCGGTCCGACCGTCACCGGTCGCGGGGTATGGTCGGGCGCCGCGGGTGGCCACGGCTTGCCCTGCGCCACCGCCTCGGCCATGGCGCGGTGATTGTTCGGGCTCGGCCAGGGCTTATCCGGCTGGAGGAAGGGCGCATCGTCGGGGTGGATGCGCAAGGGAGAGGTCCCCGTCAGCAGCGGATGATGCCGCATGCCGCGCAGAATCCGGTCGGCCTGCTCCTGGTAGTTGTAGATCCCGTGGCCGTTGCCCCAGCGATGCGCCGCGAAGTACAGCGCCATCACATAGTATTCCTCGCCATCGGGGGCCGCGCCTGTGGAACGGGGCGTGCCATCCGTATTCATCGACCAGGCAAAGTAACCCACGGATGGATTTTTCGGATCGGTGATCTGCATATAGGTCTTGGACCAGTTCCATAGCGCATCGAACTCGCGCTTCTTGTCCAGTTCCACGGCAATCATCATCCCGTAGCTCATGCCCTCGGTGCGTGCGTCGTTATTCGCCCAGTCGGTGATATAGGCCAGGGTGCCATTGGCATTCGCGCCGGTCTCGAAATAAACGCGCTGCTCCTGGCCGTCGCCGTGGAACAGCTGGGCAAACGCCTGCTCGATCTTCGCGTGCGTCTCGGCGTCGCTGCGCCCCAAGCGCTGCGTGAACAGATCCTGATACTGATGGGTTTTGAAGGCGCCCTCGCCA
>DASYER010000132.1:0-4270 GCA_036498905.1 Steroidobacteraceae bacterium
CCTCAGCATCCAGAGCACGCCGAGAAGAAGGAATGGATCGGCCGTCCCTTCGATCCTCGCGCCTTCGACATCGACGAGGTCAATGCCCGACTAAACGCTCGCGAGTGAGCGCGTCAACGACGGCCACCATCGGACTATTACTGGCAAGCCAGTCCTGCTCGAACTGCATCGGGCTGACGTAGGCCAGCGTCGAGTGCAGTCGAGTAGGTTGTACCAGAGCAGCCAAGCAACGGCTTCATCCCTGGCCTCGCGTCTGGTTTTGACGCGTTGTCCGTGCAGCCGTTCGACTTTCAATGCCCCGAACAGGGTCTCGCTGCAGGCGTTGTCCCAGCAGTTGCCTTTGCGACTCATCGAGCTGGTAATTCCGTACTCGCAGAGCACGTTCCTGAAGGCGTGGCTGGCGTATTGCGACTCCCTGTCGCCGTGAAAGATCAGACCCGCCTGCTTGTCAGGATGACGCTTGAACCACGCCATGCGCAGTGCGTCGATCACGATGTCGCGCGTCATGTCCTCGCGCAGCGACCAGCCCACCACCTGGCGACTGAACAGGTCGATCACCACCGCAAGGAACAACCACCCCTCGTCGGTTGCAATGTAGGTGACGTCACCGGCCCAAACTCTGTCTGGCTGCGTGACGGTGAACTCGCGGTTCAACAGGTTGGGCGAGATCGGCAAATCGTGGCGACTGTCGGTGGTGACCTTGAAGCGGCGCTTGCCTCGGGCGCGAATGCCGTGACGCTGCATCAGCTTTTGCACCCGCTCCTTGCCCACGCGGATGCCGCGTGCAAGCAGTTCCTTCCAGATGCGCGGCCAGCCATAACCGCCACGTGTCTCGGCATGGATGGCCTTGATGTGCACCAGCAGCGCATCGTCGCTCAGATGGCGGCGCTGCGCGCCGCTGGCTTTGCGCACGAGGTGCTCGTGGTATCCCGCCATGCTGATCCGCAGCACCCGGCATTGCACCGAGATCGGCCACACTCGCCGGTGGCGTTGGACGAAGGCGTACTTCACCGCTGCGCTTTCGCGAAGTACGCCGTCGCTTTTTCCAGGATGTCGCGCTCCATCTTCACGCGCGCCAGCTCGGCGCGAAGCCGGCTGATCTCCATCTGCTCGGCACTCACCGCGTTGCCCTCAGCACCCGTGAGCTTGCCTTCGCGCTGCGCCTTGACCCAGTTGAACAAGGTCTGCTCGACCACGCCCAACGTGCGCGCCGCCGCCGCGATGCTCTGGCCGCCCTCGACCAGCCGCACCGCCTCCTGCTTGAACTCGAGCGTGTAGCGCGCTCTTGCCGTCTTCGTCATTTCGACTCTACTTGCTTGTATTGAAACACTCAGCAAGGGATACGTTTTTCGAGGGCAAGGTCATTTCGCAACAGACTTCGATTGCGAATTCGTGGAGGGTATTACCCATTGGTTCTGCATGGCCCCCGCGGGCCGCTCCACCTCATCGCGTATTGGCGCATTGCGAGGAGATGCCGGCAGACGTAGCCTGAGTACCTGACGGGGGCGAGCCTCTTGGCGATAGCGCTGAGCATCAGGTGCGTGTAGTGCGACAGCGAACGAAGGTCGCGGTGTTAACTGTATGCCTGCAGGTCCAGCACCGTTGGGAAAAGCCCAGACTCTGCGGCGCAACTGACACCTTCATGACGCAGGCCGTGCATGTGCAGATCCTCGATTTTGGCCTCCTCGCAAATCCGGTTCCAGGAGTTGCACAGTTCCTTCACGCCGATGTCAAAGACAAGGTCCGACCTGCGCGGCAATTGCCTGAGCAGTCGGCCCGCACGACAGGACTCGGGGGCGCCGTCTTTGCTGGTGGGGCGACATGCTGTCTGCGCCTCGAAGTCGATGCGGTCCCAGAACTGCGCCAAAGCAGCGCTGGCATGAGTTGGGTGGTGGTGACGCCGTATGCGGCCGTGTAGTCACGGAAGAGGCCGCGCGCCTGCTGCGCATCCATCGCCTTGATGAATTGGTCAGCTTCGACCAGCGAGGTGAGGCTCTTGGGCTGCTCGCGATGTCCCTTGTTGCGCAAGCGCACCTGAAAGTGGTCTTCCTCTTGTGCGACCCCGGCCTTGCACTTGGGGTGCTGGTCTCGCATCTCCTGCATGGAGGCCTTGGCGGCCTTCAATTGGCCGAAGGGGAACTTGCGCGTGAACTCGGGTGCGTGGCGACCGAGATGACGTAGGGGGCAGCGTCGCAGATTTGGCGCAGTTGGCCCGTTTGAGCCTGCTTTTTGTCGCAGGCGGGCTTGTCGCCGAAGCCCAAGTCGTTGATTTACTTGGAAGGAATCTGGTCGGGGTGAGAGGATTCGAACCTCCGGCCTCTACGTCCCGAACGTAGCGCTCTACCAGGCTAAGCTACACCCCGATGGTTGCAAGAAAAAAGAGAGATTCGTCCTTCGTGGTGACTTAGGCGCGTCGCTCAAGCAACTGAGCTGCTAATTGTAGCAAACCGTCCGAGTGCGAATTCACCGGAAAGCCCGCAAGCGCATCCATTGCGCGCTGCGCTTCGGCGGCGGCGGCGGCGCGCGTCGCTTCCAGCGCGCCCGTTTCGCGCACGATGGCAACGATCTGCGGCAGTTGCGCCGTGTCGCCGGCCTCGATGGCGGCGCGGATCAGGTCGCGTTCCTCGATCTTGCCGCGCTGCATGGCGAGAATCAGGGGCAGCGTGGTCTTCCCCTCGCGCAGATCATCTCCGACGTTCTTGCCGGTTTCGTTTGCGTCGCCGGCGTAGTCGAGTACATCGTCGATGACCTGGAACGCGGTGCCTAGCGCCTGTCCATAGGCGGCGCTGGCGGCCTCGACCTGGGGTGAGGCACCAGCCAGCACTGCCGCGAGCCGTGTGCTGGCTTCGAAGAGCTTGGCCGTTTTGGAACGGATGACCCGAAGGTAGGCTTCCTCGTCCAGCGAGGCGTCGTGCATGTTCATCAATTGCAGGACTTCTCCCTCGGCGATCACGTTGGTCGCTTCGGCGAGGATCTGCATCACGCGCACGTCATTGGCATCCAGCATCATCTGGAACGCGCGCGAGTAAAGAAAGTCGCCGACCAGCACGCTCGCGGGATTGCCGAAGGACTCGTTGGCGGTCGGGCGCCCGCGCCGGAGCGTGGATTCGTCGACCACATCGTCGTGCAGCAACGTCGCGGTGTGGATGAACTCCACCACGGCAGCCAGATTGAAACGCTGGTCGCCCCGGTATCCGAGTGCTCCGGCCATGAGCAGCAGCAAGGCAGGGCGCAACCGTTTGCCGCCCGCCGAGATGATGTATTTGGATACTTGGCGCACCAGCGGCACACCGGTGTCCAGACGGCGGGCGATTACCAGATCGACCTCGGCCATGTCTTCGGCGATCAGGCCGAGCACGGCTGCAGCAGGTGAGGGATCGGCGGCGGGAACTGACAAGGCTGGGGCGCTGAGGCGCGGCGTGGAGATGCGACGGCGGCGCGAGGCCGGAAGGCGCAGATTATAGAGAGCCGAGCGGCACACGCTCGTCTCCAGGCGGCGACCGCTCGTCGCCAAGCCCCGCCATGCTAGAATCTTGGGCTCTGCGGAATTCGCCGCAGAGCCATCTTATTCCAAGAGGTCAACATGTACGCGGTCATAAAAACCGGTGGCAAGCAGTATCGCGTTGCTTCCGGCGAGAAAATTAAAGTAGAACAGATTGCTGCGGACGTAGGCCAGGAAATCGTGATCGATCAGGTGCTCGCAGTCGGCGACGGCAGCGAAATCAAGGTCGGAACGCCCCTGGTGTCCGGCGCCTCCGTGACAGCCACTGTGCTGTCGCACGGCAAGCACGACAAGGTTCGCATCTTCAAGATGCGCCGTCGCAAGCACTATCAGAAACGTCAAGGCCATCGCCAGCAGTTCACCGAACTGCAAATCGGTGCGATCGCCGGCTAAGGAGCGAACACCATGGCACAGAAAAAAGGCGGCGGCTCAACGCGAAACGGGCGTGATTCCAAGCCCAAGATGCTCGGCGTGAAGGCTTTCGGCGGCGAACTGATCAGCGCCGGTTCGATCATCGTGCGCCAGCGCGGCACCCAGTTCCACCCGGGCGTCAACGTCGGGGTCGGGAAGGACCACACGTTGTTCGCACTGGTCCACGGCCACGTGTCCTTCGGTACCAAGGGCGCACTCAACAAGCACACGGTCAACGTGACGCCGGCGTAAGCCAGTCACTTCGACCCGCTCGAAGCCCCGCTTTGCCGGGGCTTTTTCATTTGTAAACTGGACATCTCATGAAGTTCGTCGACGAAGCCTTCATCGACGTCGCCG
>DASYER010000133.1:0-3387 GCA_036498905.1 Steroidobacteraceae bacterium
CACCCGGGAAATCGAGCCGCGGCTGAAGCAGATCGAGGACGACCGGGAATTCCTGCGAAGGGCCAACATCGGCGGCGAGGCGATGAAGGACGAGGACGTCGCGCGGGTGCACGACATCACGCGGCGCTACCGCTGGCGCAATGTGGACGGAGAGAGTGCTGATTTCCTATCCGACGAAGAGCTGAGAAATCTCACCATCCGCTATGGCACATTGACGCCGGACGAGCGCCAGATCATCAACCACCACATCGAGGTCACGATCCAGATGCTGGAGGCGCTGCCCTGGCCCAAGCACTTGAAGAACGTGCCCGAATACGCCGGCGGTCACCACGAGCGCATGGACGGCAAGGGCTATCCGCGGGGGCTCACGCGCGAGCAGATGTCGGTGCAGGCGCGCTGCATGGGCATCGCCGATATTTTCGAGGCGCTGACCGCGAAGGACCGGCCATACAAGAAGGGCAAGACCCTGACCGAGTCGCTCGCCATACTCGGCAAGATGAAGCTGACCGGCCACATCGACCCCGATCTCTTCGACGTTTTCATGTGGGCGAAGATCTACGAGAAGTACGCGAAGGAGTGCCTCGATCCAGACCAGATCGACGAGGTAGATATAACCAAGGTCCCCGGCTACGTGCCGCCGCCGGCGCGCTGAGCAGCGCCCGCGCGGTTCCTGACCATCGGCAATTCATGATCAACGTATTCATCGGCTACGACCCGCGCGAGGCCGTGGCATTCAGCGTACTGGCCTTCAGCATCCAGCAACACGCTTCCGAGCCGGTTGCTATTACGCCGCTCAGGCTGGGGCAGCTGGGCAAGGTGTTGACTCGCGAGCGCCATCCCCTGCAATCGACCGATTTCTCGTTCTCGCGCTTTCTGGCCCCGTACCTCTCCGGGTATACCGGGTGGTCCGTTTTCATGGACTGTGACATGCTGATGCGGGACGACATCGCGAACCTGTGGGCACTGCGGGACGACCGCTACGCGGTGATGGTGGTTAAACACAATCACGTCCCAAAGGAAACGGTGAAATTCCTGGGCGAGCCGCAGAGCAAGTACGAGAAAAAAAACTGGTCGAGCGTAATGCTCTTCAACAACGCGCGTTGCCGCGTGCTAACGCCCGATTACGTGAACGCGGCCTCAGGCCTGGATTTGCACCAGTTCAAGTGGCTCGAGGATGACGGCCTGATCGGCGCTTTGCCCGATCGCTGGAACCACCTGGTCGGTTACAACGCGCCGCGCGCGGACGCCGCGCTCGTGCATTACACCCTTGGCGGGCCGTATTTTTCGGAATATGCGAACTGCGAGTACTCGGCCGAATGGCGCGCAGAACGCGATGCCATGTTGCGCGTGGTCGAGCGCGAGAAACGATCTACATAGTGACTCGGGCGGTCGAACTGCCCCGGCCCCGGAGGTCGCGACCTGATTCAGGTAGGTGACGAAAATCGTCACGTTGTGCCGTTAAGGGTGGCATGCCGGCTTAATCGAATTTGCATCCTGTATGACAAATGTCACGCCGATCGAGGGTGTAGGAATGAAACGTTCGGGCTATTCGCACGAAATCGCGCAAGGCACCAACGATAGCAACATATCTAATTGAAATATAATGGTTTTATCAATATTATCCGGCCTGATTAGGCATAACTGGCTGATCGCAAAAGGGTTTAAAGCATTGCCGCCCCGCATGGCACTGAACTTGCGGTAAGGCACTCCAACGCAAGCGAAAGTTTGCGTGATCCGTCAATTTAAAGGAGAGCTTTCAATGAAGATGCTAAAGGGTTTCACCCTTATCGAACTGATGATCGTGGTCGCGATTATCGGGATTCTGGCTGCGGTCGCGATTCCGCAGTACCAGGACTACACGGTCAAGGCCAAGCTGTCGAAGGTGACGGGCGTCGCTGCCCCGATCAAGACGGCGCTTGCGCTGTATAACCAGGAACAAGGGGCCTTCCCGACGGCAGATGGAGCTACCACGTGGTCATCGATCGGCCTGTCGACCGCTCCGACCACGACCACTGAAGTTTCGGATATCCATTGGACCGGTACTACCAATCCTGTTAATGCCACCGATGGCCTCGCTCTCACTCTGGATAACATCAAGGCCACCACCGTTAATACCGGAATCATCACCATGAGTCCGGCAGTGGGCTCGACTGCCATTGTTTGGACGAACAAGTGCTCCGGGGCTCTCACGGACCCGATCGCGATCAAGTACTTTAACTGCTAGTAACACGAGTCTGGTTGAGTAGTCTGACGACGCTTCCAACCGTGAAAACGCCTCCCTTCAGGGAGGCGTTTTTTTTGGGTATCCTTGAATAGTGTCGTCACCCATTCTTCCCGTCGAGGCTTCGCGTTGGTACTGGCTGCCGCCGGCTGCCGCATTCTATGCGTTATTGCTGGCCGGCCTCGCTTGCGCCGTCTACGCGCCATATCTCACCAATGCGTTGATATTCGATGACCTGGTCCTGTTCAACGGACTGAGGATCTACGACTACGCCGCCGAGCTCTGGCGCACCCAGCCGCGCTGGCTTTCCTACGCGACCCTGGGCCATACCTATATGCTGAGCGATGGCAGCATCGTCGCCCTGCGCCTGGGCAACCTGCTGCTGCACGCCGCAAACGCTGTCGCCGTTTTCGTGTTGTTGCGCGACCTGCTCGGTGCTGTGGATGATCGCGGCAAACGGGCGGTCGAGAATCCGGCGCGGGCCGGCTGGTTCGCGTTTCTGGGCGCGGCACTGTTTGTGGCGCACCCGGTCGCGGTTTACGGCGTCGGCTACCTGGTGCAGCGCTCGGGGGAGATGTCGCTCCTCTTCATGCTGTTGATGCTGATTGCCTATTTGCGGTGGCTGACGGGCGGTCGCAATGCGCTTTGGATCTGGTCCGCAATCTGGTATCTGCTGTCCGTGCTCTCAAAGGAACATAGTGTCGCGGCGCCGGCCGTTGCGCTGTTGCTGACGCTGGTTCTGCGACGACCCACGCTCGACCTGGCGCGCCGGCTTGCGCCGCCGTTCGCCGCCTACGCCGCCATTGCCATCACCATTACCCTGATCGTCAAAGGCGTTCTGGGCACGGCTTACGAGGTCTATGCGATCGACATGCTGGCACAGGCGCAGGGGATCAGTGCGGGACAGGCCGCGCATGACGCTTATTTCCTGAGCTTGATCACGCAGGCCTGGCTGTTCTTCAAGTACCTGTTCCTGTGGGTCGTCCCGAATCCGGCCTGGATGTCCATGGACTTGCGGGAGCCGCTGGCGTCGTCGCTGCTCTCCTGGCCGTACTGGGCTGCGGTGCTCGCGTTCCTGTGCTATCCGGTCGCTGCTGCGTGCATGGCGGTGAGGGGTGGGCGCATCGGCGTCGCTGGCTGGGCGCTGGCGTTTCCCTGGCTCATGT
>DASYER010000134.1:0-10891 GCA_036498905.1 Steroidobacteraceae bacterium
CCTCGAGGCCAATCCCGGCACCATTGAGCGCGGGCGCTTCGCCGAATACGCCGCCGCCGGCGTGAATCGGGTGTCACTGGGCGCGCAGAGTTTCGGCGCGAAGCAGCTGCAGGTGCTGGGCCGGATCCATTCGGTGGCCGACACCGCGCGCGCTGCCGAGGAACTGCATGCCGCCGGCATCGGCAATTTCAACCTGGACCTCATGTACGGGCTGCCCGAGCAGGATGTCGCCGGCGCCCGCGCGGATCTGCGCCAGGCCCTGGCGCTCGGGCCGGCGCACATTTCCCACTATCACCTGACCATGGAGCCCGGCACCGTGTTCGGCGCGCGGCCGCCGCCGCTGCCGAGCGAGGAGAGCGTCGAGTCGATGCTCGAGGCCTGTGCCGAGGAACTCGATGCCGCCGGCCTCGCGCACTACGAGGTATCGGCCTATGCCCGCCCCGGGCGGCAGTGCCGCCACAACCTCAACTACTGGGGCTTCGGTGACTATGTCGGCGTCGGCGCCGGTGCCCACGGCAAGCTCACGGACGCCGCAGCGGCGACCATCGTGCGAACCACCCATACCCGCGAGCCACGCCGTTATCAGGCCGGCGTTCCGCTCATCGTGCGCACGGTGCCGGCGGCCGAACTGCCGTTCGAATTCATGATGAATGCCCTGCGGCTGACCGGGGGGTTCGAAGCCACCCAGTTCGAACTGCGGACGGGCTTGAGGTTCGAGGCAGTGGCCCCCACCTTGGTGAAGCAGAAGGAACGTGGACTGTTGCTGGAGCTTGACGGGCGCTGGGCCCCGAGCCCGACCGGACTGCGTTTCCTGAACGATCTGCTGCTCGAATTCCTTCCCGATTCGGCAGGCGTCGGTGATCCGGTTCTGTCAAGACATTGACGCTTGAATCCGGCCGCGCCGGGTCGTTATACACAGGGTTCGAGAGGCACTTCGGTAAATGAGCAGATTACGTGCAATATTAACCAATCTGCGCGACATGACGCTCGTAACCAATTGAACAGAAAGGCTAAAGTTATGTGTATATTCTTTAACCAAGGTCACAAAAGTGCAATTTAAGCCGAATAACGAGGCCATCGGAGACCGATAGTCCACAGAATTATCCACAGGTTCTGTGGATAAGAAACGGCCCCGCAGTGCACCACGGAACCGGGGGGTACCCCCCATCGACCCTCCTTAGGTGCATGGGGAATGAAAACCTTGAGCATGGAAGGATTCGCCGCTAAACTCGCGCGCCCATTTGCCCATGCCCGATTAAGACCGGGAGCCAATTATGAAAGACGCCGCCCATCCTGAGTACAAAGAGATCAACGTGAACTGCACTTGTGGGAACTCCTTCAAGACCGGTTCGACGCTGGGCCATGACCTCCAGGTGGAAGTGTGCTCCGCCTGCCATCCGTTCTATACGGGTAAGCAGAAGATCGTCGACACCGCCGGCCGCGTGGACAAGTTCCGCAAGAAGTACGCCGCCGCTGCCGCAGCCCGCTGATCAATGACCGCAGCCCGGACGGATTTATAGTCCGCTCCGGGCGCCTCGACCCCACCCGCCGAAAGTTCCCTTACGCGCATCCCCCGAAGCGGGATGAGCTCCCTTTCCTGTGCTCAATTTAATTCGCGCTGCCTTGATTCCGCTCGCGGACCATGTAACGCTGAAGCTGCGCTCGCGCGAATTTCCCGCGTCAGCATTCCAGGAAGTCGCAACACATGAAAGAGAGCAAGCTCGAGCTCATCGACCGCGCCAGTGGTAAAAAGGCGGAGCTGACGGTACGGCCCGGAACCATCGGACCCAGCGTGGTCGACATCGCGGCCATGAACAAGGAATTCGGCGCTTTTACCTTCGATCCCGGCTACGGGCTCACAGCGGCGTGCGAAAGCAAGATCACCTACATCGACGGTGAGGCCGGCGTGCTGCTGCACCGGGGCTATCCGGTCGAACAGCTCGCGGCCAAGAGCACGTTCACGGAAGTCAGCTACCTGCTGCTGTATGGCGAACTGCCGAGCAAGAACCAGCTCGATGAGTTCACGCTCAGCATCCGTCATCACACGATGATCAATGAGACGCTGCTGCGTTTCTTCAACGGTTTCCATCACAACGCCCACCCCATGGCCATGGTGTCGGCGGTCGTCGCTTCGCTGTCGGCGTTCTACCACGACACGATGGACATCCATAATCCGCGCCATCGCGAGATTTTCGCGCATCGCATCGTCGCCAAGATCCCGACCATCGCGGCCGCGGCCCACAAGCACTCGGTGGGCCAGCCCTTCGTGTATCCGCGCAATGATCTGGACTACTGCAGCAACCTGCTGCACATGATGTTCGCGGTGCCCTGCGAGCCCTACAACGTCGATCCGGTGGCGGCCCAGGCACTGGACCTGCTGTTCATCCTGCATGCCGATCATGAGCAGAACGCCAGCACCTCGACCGTGCGCCTGGCCGGCAGCACCGGGGCCAATCCCTATGCGGCGATTTCGGCCGGCGTGTCGGCGCTGTGGGGCCCGGCCCATGGCGGCGCCAACGAGGCCGTGCTCTCGATGCTCGAGCAGATCGGCACCGTCGACAATATTCCGAAATACCTGGCGATGGCCAAGGACAAGAGCAGTCACTTCCGGCTCATGGGTTTCGGTCACCGGGTCTACAAGAACTTCGATCCGCGCGCCAAGATCATCCGTGAGATGTGCCACAAGGTGCTGGCCAAACTCGGCAGCCCGGAAAACCCGCTGTTCGAACTCGCGCTGCGCCTGGAAGAGGTCGCGCTGAAGGACGAGTACTTCGTGTCCCGCAAGCTGTATCCGAACGTCGACTTCTATTCGGGCATGATCTACAGCGCGTTGGGCATTCCGCGCTCGATGTTCACGGTCATGTTCGCGATCGCCCGCACCGTGGGGTGGGTTGCGCATTGGCAGGAAATGATTGCCGATCCGAACATGCGCATCGGCCGCCCGCGCCAGCTGTACACCGGCTCACCGGCCCGCGACTACGCGCCGATCGGGACCCGCTGACCGTCCCTAGCCTGCGGCCAGCAACGCTTCGACATCGGCGGCCGCCGCGCGCCGCATGGGCTTGCCGTCGACCGGGCTGACGGGGGCCTGGCGGATGCCGTCGGTCGGGAACACGGTGGCCTCGATGGACTGGTCACCAACCTCGAAGCGCACGCCGGGATATTCGAGCACCCGCTCGGCGTTCATTTTCACGCGCCGCGCGGTCACCTCGTGCCGGATGCCCTGATCCATCAGCCAGATCGTCACGGCCTCGGGTCGTTCAGCGAACAGATGCAGCTGCACCTCCGAGTGCTCGGTGGCCGTGCCGCTTAAGACCGGACCGACCAGGCGTGGCTCGAATCCGGACAGCCGGCGCATGGCCTGCAGGGCCGCGCGGCGTTGCGCATGCAAGGATTCGGGATGGGTGTCGCGGCCGAACAGTCGCTGGTATTCGACCAGCGCCATTTCGATTTCGGTATTTTTGGGCAACACCGCGCCATCAGTAACCCCGAAGCGCTCGGCAGCCTTGCGTTTGGCAACCAGGAAGTCCCGGATGCCATGCTCGGCCATGACCCGAGCGGCTTCCTGTGCGAGCGCGTGCCGCAGATGCTCACCGCGAACGCCCAATCGTTTAGCCATACCCCAATCATCTGGCCCGTAGGCCGGAAAATCAAACAGTCAGCGCAGCAACATACTCAAAAAAGTGGCTCGGTGCCGGTGGAAGTCTGCTCGGTGTTCGGGGTCTGGCCGTTGGGCGTCGCGCTGCCGGGCAGATGATTGACCATGAAGGTCTCGAGGATGCCGTCCGGATTCTCGGCACTCACCAGCGTGCCGGTGGCCGCGGAGACGCGCAGCTGCACCAGCCCCGGGGGCATGGGCAGTTTCTCCGGCGGCATGTCCTTGAGTGCCTCGCGCATGTATCCGATCCAGATCGGCAGGGCCGTACGGGCGCCCTCTTCGGATTCACCCAAGGAGCGGTCCTGGTCGAAGCCGACCCACACGGTGGTCACGAGCTTGGTGTTGAAGCCATTGAACCAGGCATCATTGGCCTTGTCGGTGGTGCCGGTCTTGCCCGCGAGATCCGTGCGTCCGAGCACCAGCGCCCGGCGCCCCGTGCCGTGACGGATCACATCGGCCATCATGTCGGTCATGATGTAGTCGTTCTGCGGACTGATGACCCGCGGTGCGAGCTGCTGGGTCGTGAGCGGGCCGGGCCCGCCGCGAATTGCATCCGCCGCGGCCAGCGTCGCATCGGACGCATCGCGCAGCGGCACCGTGGTCAGATCGGCGCTCTGCTCACACTGCAGGCAGGCGATGGCCGGATTCGCCGCCCACAGCACCTTGCCCGACAGATCCTCGATGCGGTCGATGTAGTAAGGACTTACCCGGAAGCCCCCGTTCGCGAAGGTCGCGTAGGCGCCGGCCAGATCGATCGGCGCGATTTCCATCGTGCCCAAGGCGAGCGTGAAGTTGTTGGGCATCGAGGCCTTGTCGAAGCCGAAGCGGGTCACGTAGTTGATGGCGTAGTCGATGCCGAGCTCGCGCAGCAGGCGGATCGACACCAGGTTCAGCGATTGCGCCAGGGCCTCGCGCAGCCGTGTCGGGCCGTTGAAGGTGCCGTGCGAATTCTTCGGGCGCCACGCTGTCTCCATGCCGCTGCCCTCGATGACGATCGGGGCATCCGGCAGCACCGAGGCGGCGGTGAAGCCATTCTCCAGCGCCGAGGAGTACAGGAAGGGCTTGAACGAGGAGCCGGGCTGGCGCTTCGCCTGCACCGCGCGATTGTACTTGTTGGTGAAGTAGTCGAAGCCGCCGACCAGCGCCGCCACCGCGCCATCGGTGGGATCCAGGGACACCAGCGCGGCCTGCGCCTCCGGCAGCTGCACCAGCTGCGCGGCATGCTTGCCATCGGTGTAGATGTACACGACATCCCCACGCGTCAGCACCTCGGAGGCGCTCTTGGGCGCAGGTCCCGTGCGCTCGAAGTCCAGCTGCTTGCGCGCCCAGGCCAGGCCGTCCCAGTTGATCTGCTGAACGCCGATGTCCTTGGCGTAGACCTTCGCCGACTGATCGGCAACGTCCGTTACGACCGCGGGGATCAGGGGCCCGACCGGCGGATATTCATCGAGCAGGTCTTCCAGATCCGAGGAGTCCGCGGCCGCCGCGACCGTTACATGGGCGGTCGGGCCGCGCCAGCCATAGCGGCGGTCGTACTCGATCAGGCCTAAGCGGACCGCGCGGTTCGCGGCCGTTTGCAGGCGACTGTCGAGGGTGGTGTAGACGCGGTAGCCGGCCGTTTCGGCCTTGGGGCCAAAGCGCTTGCGCACTTCCTGGCGGGCCATCTCGGCCACGTACTGCGCATCGACATCGTACAGCGGGGCGTGCGCGCGGGCCTCGACGGCCTCGGCATTGGCCTGGGCCGCGGTGTTCGCATCGATATACCCCAGATCCTTCATGCGCCGCAGAACGTAGGTGCGGCGCACCTTGGCGAACTGCGGGTTCACGATGGGGTTGTAGCGCGAGGGCAGCTGCACAATACCGGCGAGGGTTGCCGCCTGCGCGACGGTGAGCTGGTCCAGCGCTTTGCCGTAGTACGTCTGCGCCGCGGCCGCGACGCCGTAGGCGCGCTCGCCGAAGAACACGACGTTCAGATACAGCGCGAAGATCTCCTGCTTGGAGAACTCGTGCTCCATGCGATAGGTCAGGAAGGCCTCTTCGAGCTTGCGGCGCCAGGTCTTGTCGAGGGTCAGGAACAGCTGCCGCGCGGCCTGCTGGGTGATGGTGCTGGCGCCCTGGGCGCGATCGCCCGAAATCACATCCACCAGCACGGCCCGCAGCACGCCCTGGTAGTCGATGCCATGGTGCTGGAAGAAGCGATCATCCTCGGCCGAGAGAAAGGCGTGTTTGACGAGGTCCGGGATCTGCTCCCAGGTCACCGGAATGCGCCGCTGTTCGCCGATCTGCGCGATCAGGTCGCCGTCGCGGGTATACACGCGCAGCGGTACCTGCATTTCGACGTTGCGCATCGTCTCGACCGACGGGAGCGAGGGTTCCAGGTAGACATAACAACCGGCCACACCCATGGCGCAGATAAGTGTGATCAGGATCACACTACCCGTGGCCGCTATCAGGAAGGAGAAGTAGTTTCGTTTCACAGAACGTGACTGTATCCGCTTGATTAGGTTTCAGCTGCTATGCATAGTAGCTGCCGACTTAAGGGCAAACTCACCGAAAGGTGGGGACGCAAAGCTTCCGGTCTAAGGGCACAGGTGCCTAGGACAGCGGGGCTGCCGGCTTCAGACATGAACGATACCGTCCCCATGGGCAATGCATGGTACGGACGAGTCCAGCCGCAGTCTTCCGCTTCCCGCCTGGTCATGATCGGTGGAGCCTTGTCTCCCCAAACTCTGATTGGACCATACGCAATCGAAAACGTTGGGCGCGACAGAATCGCGCAACTGTGACGCCGGCGGTATTTCCTGGCGGCGCTCTGTCACATCCTGCGGACCCGGGGAGTTTCGTGAGCTTTCTCACGTTCTATTTAACTTTTCACTGTTATATAGTGTCCTACGAATTTATCCTGAACGGGCGCTTTCGGCTGTAACTTACTGATAAGGAAAGTAAATGTTCCTCCTACAGGGTAAGTATCGCCCGCTCGTCGGTCTTGACATAACGACCTCGTCGATAAAACTTATCGAACTTTCGATGGCGGGCGGTCAATACAGGGTCGAGGCCTATGCGGCCGAACCGACCCCACAGAACGCGGTAAACGAGCAGACAATCGTGGATGCCGAAGCCGTTGGCGAGGCCGTGAAACGCTGTATCAAGCGTTCGGGTACCCGTTGCCGGGAGGTCGCCATCGCGATCAACGGCGACGCAGCCATCACCAAGGTCATCCAGATGCCCCGCAACCTGCGCGAGGCGGATCTGGAGGCCCAGGTCGAAATGCAGGCCGACCAGTACATCCCCTTCCCGATGGACGAAGTCAGCTACGACTTCGAGGTCCTGGGGCCTTCCGAGAAGGAAGTCGAGAACAACGATGTGCTGCTGGTCGCGACCCGCACCGAAAACGTCGAACAACGCCAGGCGGCCATCAATGCCGCGGGCCTGACCGCGAAGATCGTGGATGTGGAGGCCTTCGCGCTCGAGAACGCCTGCAAGCTCATGACCCATCAGATGCCCGACGGCGGCGTCGACCGCTCCATCGCGGTGGTCGACTTCGGCGCGACCAGTACCACTTTCAGCGTGCTGCGCAACCTCAAGGTCGTGTACACGCGTGACTTCGCCTTCGGCGGGCAGCAGCTCACCGAGGAAATCATGCGCACCTACGGGCTGTCGATGGAGGAGGCCGGTCGCGCCAAGAAGGAAGGCGGCCTGCCGGGCAACTACCAGTCCGAAGTGCTCGACCTGTTCATCGACGACATGACGCAGCAGGTCAGCCGTTCGCTGCAGTTCTACCTGGCCTCAGGCTCCGGACGCGAGCAGCCCGAGAAGATCCTGGTGTGCGGCGGTTGCGCCAACATTTCCGGGGTGGGCGATGTGATTTCCAGCCGCGTCGGAATTTCCGCCGAAAAAGGTGATCCGCTGGGACAGATGAAACTGTCCTCGCGCGCCAAGGCCCAGGCGGTGGCGCGTGATGCCACTGCGCTGCTGACCGCCTGCGGTCTTGCTCTGAGGAGTTTCGACTGACATGCCACGGATAAACCTACTTCCCTGGCGCGACGAGGAACGCAAGGAGCGCAAGCTGCAGTTCCTGATCGCACTCGGCGGCGCCACGCTGATCGCGACTCTGCTGGCGTTTCTCGGCTACCTGATGTTCTCGTCGATGATCGACGGACAGCAGCGCCGCAACGACCGGCTGCGCACCGAGATCAAGGGCCTCGACAAGCAGATCGAGGAGATCAACAGCCTCGAGACCGCCAAGCAGAAGTTCATCGCGCGCATGGACATCATCGAGAAGCTGCAGCGGTCGCGTCCGGAAATCGTGCATGTCTTCGATGAGATCGTGAAGACTTTGCCGGACGGCGCCTATCTGACCGGCGTCAAGCAGACCGATCAGAAATTCAAATTCGACGGCGTGGCGCAGTCGGCCACCCGCGTCTCGACCTTCATGCGCAACATCGATTCCTCCCAGTGGCTGAAGAATCCCGAACTGCAGGTGGTCGCCGCGGATGGCACCGTCGGATCGAGCTTCACCGTGTTTGCCGAAGAAGTGCCCAGTGGCGGTGACAGCACCCCGGCGGCTGCGCCCGGCAACCGGCCGGGCGTGCAGCGTAACGGCGGCGTGCGCCGGGGAGTTGCGCCATGAATGTGATTGAGGAACTGCAGTCACTGGACCCCCGCGAGCCCGGCCGCTGGCCACTGCCCTTCCGCATCGGCGCGGTCGCAATCTGGCTCGTGGTGCTGACCTTCATTCTCGGCTACTTCTTCGTGTGGCAGAACGAAAGACCGACGCTGGACCAGTACCAGCAGGAAGAGCAGAAGCTGCGCCAGGAGTTCAGGACCAAGCACGCGCAGGCCGTGAACCTGAGCATCTACAAGCAGCAGCTCGCCGACATCGAGCGCTCCTTCGGTGCGCTGCTGCGCCAGCTGCCCGGCCGCACCGAGGTGCCGAACCTGGTCGTGGACATCTCCCAGACCGGACTTGCGGCGGGACTGTCGCAGAAGCTGTTCCAGCCCGGTACCGAAGTGAAGAAGGACTTCTACGCCGAACTGCCGATCCGCATCCGCTTCAGCGGCAGCTACCACCAGTTCGGCCAGTTCGTCAGCGGCATCGCGGCCCTGCCGCGCATCGTCACGCTGCATGACATCGAGATCAAACCCGACGGCAAGTCCGGCTACGACAGTCTGACCCTGGATGTGACGGCGAAGACCTACCGGTACCTCGATGAGGACGAGCTGGCGGCTGCCGAACCGAAGAAGGATGCCCACAAATGAGCACCCTTGACGCCACCTCGCGCCTGCGCCCGCTGTCCTTGCTGCTGCTTGGTTTCGTCGCGGTCGCCGCGATGAGTCTTGCCGCCTGCTCCAGCGGGGATGATGACCTGCAGAACTTCATCGCGGAGACCAACAAGGAGCCGGGCGGACGGGTCGAACCGTTGCCTGAGGTCAAGCCGCAGCAGACATTCACCTACGCCGACATGAACCTGCGCTCGCCGTTCATGCCGACTTCGCCCAATGCCGGCAACTCGAACCTGCGCCCCGATCAGCATCGCAACCGGGAGTTCCTCGAGCAGTACTCGCTGGACACGATGAAGATGGTCGGGTCAATGCAGCAGGGCGGAGTGTTATTTGGATTGGTCCAGACCAAGGACGGACTGGTGCATCGGGTCATCGTGGGCAATTACATCGGCCAGAACGACGGCAAGATCACCGGCATCACCCCATCAAAGATCGACGTCCGGGAAATCGTTCCGGACGGCCTGGGTGGCTACATCGAGCGCCCGACGGGCCTCGCGTTGAACGATTAGCCGAACGGCTGCAGGGAGTTTTCAAAAATGACACGCCTCAACCCGTTGAACCGGATCCGAAGCGCCCTCGCGACGCTCGTGACCGTGCTCATCGCAGGTTCAACCCTCCTGTCGCTGGCGCATGCCGCAGACAGCAATACCCTGACCGCCATCGATGTTCGGCCCATGGCCGGACAGCAGCTGCAGCTGACCCTGAAGCTGTCGGGGCCGGCGCCACAGCCGACCAGCTTTGCCATCGATGATCCGGCCCGCATTTCGATCGATCTGCCGGGCACTTCGCTGGCCCTCACATCACGCCGGATCGACGTCCGCTCCGGTGGGCTCGACACGATTTCCGCCGCGGAGACCTCGGATCGCAGCCGGCTGGTGTTGAACCTCGACAAGATGATGCCGTATTCCACCAAGGTCGACGGCAACAACATCGTGATCACGCTCGGCCAGAACACCGCCCAGGCGACGCTGGCCGCGCCGGCGCACAGCGACGGCGTCACGGCATCGACCGCCGGCGTGCGCAGCATCGACGGCATCGACTTTCGTCGCAGCGTGGATGGGGCCGGTCGCGTGGTCGTGCGCCTGACCGATCCGCATACGCCGATCAACCTGCGCCAGATCGGCGACCAGGTGGTCGTTGATTTCGTGGGCACCGATCTGCCCAAGCGACTGATGCGCCGCTTCGATGCCACGGACTTTGGCACCGCGGTCACCAGTTTCGATGCGACCCATTCGGGCGGCGATGCCCGCCTCATCATCTCCGCCAAGGGCGACTACGAGCAGCTGGCCTACCAGACGAATGATACGTACGTCGTCGAGATCCAGCCGAAGCGCAAGCCCGAGGTCGCCGCGGACACCAAGCGCCTCTATACGGGCGAGAAGATGACGATGAACTTCCAGGACATCGACACGCGCGCGCTGCTGCAGCTGCTTGCGGATACCAGCGGCCAGAACATCGTGGTCAGCGACTCGGTGCGCGGCAGCGTGACGCTGCGGTTGCAGAACGTGCCGTGGGATCAGGCGCTGGATATCGTGTTGCGTACCAAGGGCCTCGACAAGCGCCAGGACGGCAACGTCATCATCGTGGCCCCTGCCGATGAGATCGCGAGCCGCGAGAAGGCCGAACTGGCCGCCCGCAAGGATCTGCAGGAACTGGAGCCGCTGCGCTCGGAGTTCATGCAGGTCAACTACGCGAAGGCCGCCGACATGGCCACGCTGATCAAGTCGACGGGCCGCTCACTGCTGTCACCGCGCGGCAACGTGTCGGTCGACATCCGTACGAATACCCTGCTGCTGCAGGATACGGCCGATCGGCTCGAGGACATCCGGCGCATGGTCACGACGTTGGACATCCCCGTGCGTCAGGTCAAAATCGAATCGCGCCTGGTCATCGTGAACAACGATTTCACCCGTGAGCTGGGTGCGGTGCTGGGCTTCAACGGCGTGCAGA
>DASYER010000135.1:0-26815 GCA_036498905.1 Steroidobacteraceae bacterium
AGCGCATCCTCACGGCATTGCGCTCGGAGGGCTATGAAGTCGCCCCGACCTACGAGAAGGCCGATGTGGTCGTAGTCAATACCTGCGGCTTCATCGATGCCGCGGTCGATGAATCGCTGGACGCGATCGGCGAGGCACTCGAACACAACGGCCGCGTGATCGTGACCGGCTGCCTCGGCGCGCGCCCCGAGCGCATTCTCGAACGTCATCCCGCGGTGCTCAAAGTCACCGGTCCGCATGCGTACGCGGATGTGATGGCTGCCGTACACGAACATCTGCCGCCGCGACATGATCCGTTCGTGGATCTGGTTCCCGCCCAGGGTGTGCGGCTGACACCGCGTCACTATGCGTACCTGAAGATCTCCGAAGGCTGCAACAACAAGTGCAGCTTCTGCATCATTCCGAACCTGCGCGGCCTGCTGGCCAGCCGTCCCATCGACGAAGTGCTGCGCGAGGCCGAGCGTCTGGTGCATGCCGGCGTGCGCGAGCTGCTGGTGATTTCGCAGGACACGAGTGCCTACGGGGTGGACATCAAGTATCGCGCCGCGAAGTGGCACGACACACAGTACGAGACGCGGTTCATCGACCTCGCGCGCGGTTTAGGTTCGCTGGGCGCGTGGGTGCGGCTGCACTACGTGTACCCCTATCCGCATGTCGACGAAGTCATCGCGCTGATGAACGAGCGCAAGGTGCTGCCGTATCTGGATATTCCTTTCCAGCATGGCAGCCCGAGCGTATTGAAGCGCATGAAGCGGCCCGCGCACGCCGTGAATACCCTCGAGCGCATCCACTCCTGGCGGCGCGCCTGTGCGGATCTGACCTTGCGCAGCACCTTCATTGTCGGCTTCCCGGGAGAAACCGAGGCCGAATTCACGCAGCTGCTGGAGTGGTTGACCGAAGCGCAGCTGGACCGCGTCGGCTGCTTCAAGTATTCCCCGGTCGAAGGGGCCACCGCCAATGCACTCGGCGCGCATGTGGCGCCCGAAGTGCAGCAGGAGCGCTACGAGCGGTTCATGGAACACGCGCAGGCCATCAGCGCCGCGCGTCTGCGGCGCCGGGTCGGTCAGAGCATCCGGGTGCTGGTCGATGCCATCGACGGCAAGGCCGCAATCGCCCGCAGCGAGGCGGACGCACCGGAAATCGATGGCCAGGTGCGCATCACCAACGGCGCGAAACTCAACGTCGGCGAGTTCGCGCAGGTGCTGGTGACCAAGGCCGACGCCTACGACCTGACGGCCCGAATTGCCCCGAAGGGCTCGGCCGCACGCCAGTAGTCAGTCGCCCAGCACGCGCAGGGCCTTCGGCGGCAGCAACCACTCCAGCGTCGCTTCACCGACTCTTGGTGCGCCGGCAAATGACAGGCAGGCCGCGCCGCCCTTGCGGAAATGCAGCGCCAGTTTCACATCGGGACCTGCGATGCACACGGCAAGCAGCCGTCCGAGGTCCGGCTCGTGACCGACCATGACGATGGACTGCGCATCATGGGCGCGCAGCACCGCCAGCACGCGCGCTGCGGTGCGACCGGGTGCCAGTACCGACTCCTCGATCGCCGCCGGGAGTCCCGCCTTGTGCAGCAGGGCCGCGGTGTCCCGCGCGCGCACCAGCGGACTGGTGAGCAGCCGGCCCACCTTTCCCCCGGTCCTGATCATAGCCACCAGCGGGTCAGCCGCGCGCTTGAAGCGGCGCGCGCCTGCTGAGGTGAGCGGCCGCTGCCGGTCATCCGGCCAGCGCTTCGAGTCCGGCTCGGCGGCAATGGCGTGGCGTACCAGGTACAGACGCATGTTCAGCTCCTGTGCGTCGCGGGGAGCGGCGCCTTGCCAAGTATCATGTCGGAGGCCTTCTCCGCGATCATGATCACCGCGGCGTTCGTGTTCGCACCGACGATGGCGGGCATGACCGCGGCGTCAACGACCCGCAGGCCGGTGACTCCGTGCACGCGCAGATCGGGACTGACGACCGCGTCCGGGCCGACGCCCATGGCGCAGGTTCCCACCGGATGCTGGGTGACGGTCGCGGTCGCGCGGATATACGCATCCAGATCGGCGTCGGTTTTCAAGGCCGCGCCGGGGCTCGTCTCATGGGCCACCAGGTCCGCCTGCGGCGCGGTGCTGTAGATATGCCGCGCGGCCTCGATGCCGCGCTTCGCCGTCTCAAGGTCGTCGGGATGCTCGAACAGATTGAGCGTGATGCGCGGCGCATCGGTGGCCTCCGCGGAAGCCAGGCGGACGCATCCGCGGCTTTTTTCGTGCAGGATCACGACGCCTGCCGTAATGCGATCCTCCTGGCGGCCCGTAATACCCGGGAACCAGATCTTCGCATCCATGCGCACCGGATTGCACATCAGCTGCACGTCAGGCTGCGACAAGTCCGCGCGTGTGCGGATCACGACATTGCAGCTGTTGATCTGGTTCGCCAGTGCGCCGCCGCCGGACAGCATCCATTGCAGCACCGAGAAGGCGATACGATCAAAGCGCAGTTCATTCAGAAACGTCACTCGGCGGCGCGCGGCAAACTCCACCGGAACAT
The DNA here is from genome assembly GCA_036498905.1 of Steroidobacteraceae bacterium. Classification (GTDB taxonomy): domain Bacteria; phylum Pseudomonadota; class Gammaproteobacteria; order Steroidobacterales; family Steroidobacteraceae; genus DAIDKA01. The sequence goes on from DASYER010000135.1 coordinate 2,527, forward strand.
GCGGGTGCTCGGTGAGGTTGGCGCCCACGCCGGGCAGATCCACCCGCGTCTCGATGCCGTGAGAACGCAGCTGCGCCGCCGGGCCTATGCCTGAGAGCATCAGCAGCTGCGGGGAATTGTAGGTGCCACCGCTCAAGATGACTTCGCGATCCGCGTGGACGCGGTGTACATGCCCGTTCTGTACGTACTCCACCCCGACCGCCCGCTCCTTCGCGAACAGCACCCGCGTGGTCAGCGCGTTCATCTCGACCGTGAGATTCGCGCGGCCCAGTGCCGGATGCAGATAGGCACGTGAGGTGCTCGCGCGCCGGCCCCGCCGGTCGATGTTCACCTCGCCGCGCGCGAATCCTTCCTGGACTTGCGCGTGCAGATCGTCGCTGACATTGAATCCGGCCGCGGCCGCCGTTCGCATCAGCGGATCGTGCAGCAGCTTTTCGGTGCTGATGGGTCTGACGGGCAATGGGCCGGCATCGCCGTGATAGGGACCCGCGCCACGCCAGCTGTTCTCCATGCGACAAAAGTAGGGAAGCACTTCCTCGTAGCTCCAACCCGTGCAGCCGAGGCTGTGCCAATGATCGAAATCCCTGGAGTGGCCACGCATGTAGAACATGCCGTTGATCGAGCCTGAACCGCCCAGCACCTTGCCGCGCGGCAGCCACAGCCGGCGTCCGCCCAGATGCGGTTCGGGCTCGCTGAAATATCCCCAGGAGAATTCCGGGCGAAACAGCGCGCGCAGGAACCCCAGCGGCATGCGCAGCAGGAAGTGATCATCGGGGCCGCCGGCTTCCAACAGCAGGACCCGGCAATCGCCGCGCTCGCTCAGACGCGCCGCCAGCACGCATCCCGCCGAGCCGCCGCCGACGATGATGAAGTCGAAACCCTTCGTGCTGTCCTGCATGTCCGTCTATACGCGTGTCGAGCGGATGTGCTGGAAGCGCCCATTCACGATGGTGTAGAAAATCCAGCTCACAATATGAATGCTCTCCCCCTTGCGGATCGGACCGGCGATGAAATCCGGCCAGTCCGCCAGCGCGTGGAACTCCGTGGCAACCTCCGCAGCCAGTCCGGCCTCATCGGCGATGACGGTGCGCACAACCAGGGTTTCGCGGATCTTGGACTTGACCTCGCGATAGAAGTCGACGATGGCCTGGCGGCCGCGCAGCGTCTTGCGCTTGCCGAGCTCCAGTACGACGTCGTCGGCGTAATATTTGCTGAAGCCCTCGAAGTCATCGCGATTGAAGCTTGCGATGTATTCGCCGAACAGCTGCTTGTTCATGCCGGCCCCCCGTTTGTCGAGCGAGGGCGGCAGTGTCGGACGCGCGGTGCCGATAGCGCAAGCCCTGCTACGGCGGGGGGGTGGCAATGCCGGTGAGGTCAGCAAGCCGGACGATTGGCGTAGCCACCTGGCGGCTGAAGTGATCGAGAACGGCGTAGGTCTTTATGATCAGCCTGGCCGTGGCCACCTTTGACCCCTCGACGGGATAACGCACCAATCCTGAGAAATCATAGAAGGGCACCTCGCCGCCCACACGATCGATCGCGTCCGGCCAGAATTTTGCGATCAACCCTGGCGCATAGTCCCGATCGCAGCTATGGCGTTCAGGATTCTTTAATCCTGTTGCGGGATGCTCCAAGTAGACGCTCAGGCAGGACGGTAGGCGTGCGGTGCTCAGGCAGCCGATCGACACGTCATCGCCCTCAGGATCGATACCGGTGCGACACCGACCCAGACCGGGAATCAGCGTGCGTGCACTCGACGTAGGCAAGGAGTACGTTGCGGCCGGACCAAACAGGGTCAATGAGTAGTCGATCGCCATTCGCACCTGACGATTCGCCAGTCGGGCATAGACGTCGGAGGGCAGCAAAATGCTCTGTTCCGCGGAGTGAATCGGGCCATCGGCGCGGCCCGCTCGTACCTCGAAGCGGCCATCGAACATTGTGCGGCCGTCAAACTGACGGTGGACCTGTCCCGCGTAGAGAGTGGCTCCGTCGAGTCCATTGATCCGTATGTAGGCATAATCCATCAGGACGCTGGAGTCTTCGGGCATACCGCCCACCCGGAGCGGCAGGTGCAAGGTCGAGGCACCGGAGGATGCGGCGCCGGCCGGTACCCGGTAGCGTCCCGCTTGCGGATCGAACTCAACCGTTATGCCGCGGGCCGCGGTGGGTTGCGGCGACAGTGCCGCCTGCACGCCGGAGGCCAAGCTCCACGGCAGAAACATGACGCAAATGAGCAGTACACCGGCCACGCCGACGAACCCGCGCGCAAGGATCGTGCGCCGTCCCGAATATTGCACGGCAAGAATCGCGGCAGATGCGATCAATGAGATGCCGTCGAGGGCGGCGATGACCATCCACCCGGCACCAGTGTCGCCGATCGACTGCTCCACGCCCAACAGCTCCGAAATGACGACCTGCCCGATGCCGACAAAGAGGATCCAGGCGGCGATCGCGACAATCAGGGCCTCGATAAAGGTGCGCGTGATGGCCCCGAGCATCATCGCCGGCAGTGCAAGCACGCACAAAACCTGCAAATTGCGTGTAGCGGCCGCAGCGGCAGCCGCGGGCAACGCGAAGCCGTCGGCGAGCTCGGCGCCGACGTCCACCGCCCACAGTGGCACCTGGACCATCAACAGCACAAACAGCAGCTTCGCCACCGCCAGGTCCCTGCGTCGTATCGGTCTTATCAGCCAATCCTGGCGCGCGCCAGGTATTGGGTCCTGATGCACGGCCAACACCACCATCACCATGATGCCAAGCAGCGCCAACGCCGGCAGCAGTTCCCTGAGCATCATGAGCTGGGAGGTGCGCATGCCGTGATCGATCAGGTGCGCCGGAATTGTCGCGCAGACCTGCAATAGCGCCACCAATGCGGCGATCGGCCACAGCAGTCGCGCATCCTTCTTGAAGATGTGCCAGATCATGATGGGCGGCCCTCCCGTGATTCACGCGCCAGCGTTGTGAATATGCGTCGCAGCGCCAGCGACTGCACTTCGACGTTCTTCACACCTTTGAAGCGTGCGGCGAGGCCTTCGGCCAGACGCTGTTCGCTGAAGCGCGAATCCACGAAGCTCACGACATTTCCCGCCAGCGTCGTCTGCAGCCAGCCTTCCGGTGCAGGACCGGGCGGCGCGTCGGGGGATTCCAGGGTGACGCGCACCAGCCGGAACCGATCAGACAGTTCAGTCATGGATTCCTGAAACAGGAGGCGCCCCTGATCGATGAATCCGACATGGGTTGTCGCGCCTTCGATTTCCGACAGCTCATGCGAGGAAATCAGGATTGTCATCTCGCCGGCCTGCTGCAGCAGGCGCTCCATGAACTCATCGCGCACCAGCGGGTCCAGCCCGCTGAAGGGCTCATCGAGGATCAGCACGCGCGGACGGAACGGCAGCGCGCAGGCCAGCGACATTTTCATCCGCATCCCGTGCGACAGGTCGCCGATCCGGCGCTCCGCCGGCAGGCGCAACTCCTTCAGGATCGAATGCTCCAGCCCGCGATCCCAGGTCGGATAGAAGGGTCGCAGGTAATTCAGGTACTGCGACACCGTGAGCCGCGCAGGCATGTCCTGATTCTCGGACACATAGCCGATGCGCTGCAGCTGCGCCACGCCGAGCCGGCGCGAGTCGACACCCAGAATCCTGGTGGTACCACGCGTGGGCCGGATGATGTTCATCAGGGTCTTGATGGTCGTCGTCTTGCCTGCGCCATTCGCGCCGATCAGCGCGTAGGCGCTGCCTTCGGGTATCGCGAGACTCAGGCCGCGCAAGGCCTCGTGACGGCCAAATGCCTTGTGCAGGTTTTCTATTTCAATAGTCATGTTTCATTGGCCTCGCGCGCCTGGTCAATTTTTGACCACTCGTTGGAGATTGCCGCAATCACGTCCTGAAGGTTCACGCCGACGCGGCGCGCCTCCACCACCAGTTGTTCAACTTCATCCTGCAGCAGTCGCTGCCGATCCCCCGTGCGTGCCCTGGGGGGTATCGCGACCACCGTTCCGATGCCCGGATGCACCTCCAGCCAGCGCTCCTGAATCAGGTGCTGGACCACTTTGTGCGCGGTATTGGGGTGGATCTTCAGGTCGGCCGCCAGGGCCCGAACCGAAGGGAAGGCCTGTCCGGGCTGGTATTCACCGCTGAGGAATGCCTTCTGCGCGGCGAACAGCAGCTGCTCGACGATCGACTGTCCCGGCCGTAGGGTGAATCGAATTAGTGTCACATGCGTAGTGTGACACATATGACGAAGGCGTCAATCATCCGGCAATCCGCCGTGGCTTGCTGCACTGCGAGCGGAGTCTGCACATGCACTGCTACTTGCGATGCGCTGCACGGCGGAACACTCTAAAGAGGCGCAATCGGCGCAGCGCGGAGGTGTCGATCATGAAGGCCGTCGTCGGACTCGTCCTTGGGCTTCTCGCAGTGGTCGGACTGGCATTTGCCGCGGGTCGCAATGCGCCCGACCGACCACCCGGAATTGCCGCCGATCACTGGGCGCCCATCAGCGACACGCTGGGCTTCGTCCTGGTTCCGGATTCGGACCTGACGGCGCAGCAGCCACAGGTGGTTCGGGGCGCCGGGGTACCGGTAAGGTCAGATCCGGTTGCGCCCGTTGATCGAATGGCACCCGCCATCGCACCGAGTGATCGAACTGGTCTGTACGCAAACCCCAGCGCGGCCGTGCAGGCCATCATCGAGGAAGGCCGCCCGGTGCGCGGCTACATCATGGTGAAGCGCGGCAAGGTGTGGCGTCCGTTGACGGTAGTGCCACCCACCGTCAATGACTGAAAACCCACCGTTGACCTGCGCCTGCGGCAGATCGCAGAATGTGGACGCTTAGTCGAAGCTTCCACATCCGCGGAAAGGGCTGCGCCCACGACACGATCTGACCTGCCGAAGGTTGCGTGAAATCCTTTTCTGCCTGAGCGGATGCAGGCGATTGAAAGGGGTTTCGTCATGAATGACTCGCATGAGTTCTTCCGCCTCAATTTCAAACAGCAGCAGAAGCGCGCCAAGGAACTGCTGAAGGCCGCACGCGACGGTGAAGACGCCGCCCGCGACCGCTTCACCCGCACGCCCCTGCGACTTGCCGACGCTCAATACCTGATTGCGCGCGAGCTGCGCTTCGAGAATTGGGCCGCGCTCAAGCGACATACGGCGGCGATGGCGCACGAACGGGAGCGCATGGCCGGGTCGGTGCTCGATGCGGATCTGCGTACCCTGCATATCCGCTGCGGCAGCGACCTGAAGCAGTCGCTGCATGCCGCGGGCCTGCGCGGGGATTTCTATGAGCACTCTTATCCGTACGCGGTCGGCCCGGTGCGCGAGGGTGCCGGCGCATTGGCGCAGCGTGCACAGTTCATCATTGACAGCCATGTCCCCTACTCCGACAACCGCAAACCGCCCCCGGTGTTTGCGCAGGTGCTGCAGGGGCTCGAAGATGACGAGCGGCGGTTGCACGAATCAGCGGACTACGAACGGGTCGTCATCTGGTCCGAGGCCGACAGTTACGATCAGCTGGTGCTGGTGCGCCTGCTGGGCCACTACGCGCAGCATCGTCTTCCGGCGCGATTGGAGCTGATCAATACCAGCGATTTCCCCGGGGCGGCCACGTTCATCGGTCTGGGGCAGCTGCCTCCGGAGGCATTGCGGCTGCTGTGGGGGACGCGCAGGCGCGCAACATCCGCGCAATTGCAGCTCGGCCTTGCCGCCTGGAAAGCACTGGCCAGCCCCGATCCGCGAGCCCTCGCGGCGCTGATGCGCACCGGGACTGCGATCTTGCCGTTGCTCGCCCCCGCTCTACATCGTCATTTGCGCGAGCTTCCGGCAATCACCCATGGCTTGTCGCTGACCGAGGAAGTCGCTCTGCAGAGCCTGAGCCTCAAGCCCTGCGGCCTGTTCCAGCTGGTCGGGCGGATGATCTATTCCCTGATCCGGCTGTCCGGGCATGGCGATGTGAATGTTCTCAACCGCGTGCTTGCCATGGAGCAGGCGCGCGAGAAGCCCTTCATCAGGCGGCCCGGTATGGACCGCAATGGTGAGTCGCGGGCACCGTGGTCGGATGTTCTGGAGATCAATGATGTGGGTCGCGCCTTGCTGCGCGGCGAAGCGGACTTCCGCACTCTGAATCCGCCGCCGCGCTGGGTCGGCGGGGTGCACATCGCCGGCGGCAGCGACGACTGGCGCTGGGACGAGGGCCTGCTGGCGGCGGTCCATCACCGTCACGGACCTTCGACGTCATAGCCGCGGGCCTTGAACGCCGCCAGCACCCCGTGGGGCCCGAGCAGGTCGTGAATCGGCTTCAGAGCGAGTGTCGAGCGGTTGTTCATCAATGCAAGCTGCACCTCGCGATTCCAGTCTGCGTTCGAATCATCGATGAGTTGTCGTGTTCGGGAAGATGAGGACACTGCGGCGGTGCACACGTCGATGGTTTTGGGAACCATGAGCTGACGCAGGGCCGCGACGTCACCGAGTGACCAGGCGCGAGCTTCCTCCTGCATCGCCCCCATTCCGGTCTCGAGGCGCTCGACGACGGCTTCAAGACAGCCCACCTGAGCATCGCGCGGAATCTGCCCCAGCTGTGTCACCAGGTCGCGCGGATCATCGATCTTCAGTTTCGATTGCCGGATCGGTACTTTGTGAGCGCGCGCCAGTTTGAGCACGGTTGCCTCGGCCTGATTGCCCGGGGCCAGTCGTGCTGAATCCAAAGCCTGGCGATAAAGTCGCAGGGCCGCAAACACCGGTTTGAGACGCTCGATCCGGCGGTCGCCGCTGTCATAGCGGCCGATGAGAGCCTTCAGGCGCGCATACAAAGCGTCAGGCAGCACGTCTTTGAGTTGGCCGTCCTTGTCGATCACCTGGACGCCGCGCCACTGGAAATACAGCCGCACCCAGGTGAAGGGGTTGGCGTGGACGCTGACCGAGGGGTTGGTCGGAACGACCTCCTGGACCTCCCCAAGCACCGCTTCGACCTCGCGTGATTTCCAGGTCATCCTGCGCGGCAAGGGGTCCAGCGTCCCCAGTAGCCACAGCACATGATCGTCCTTCGCGACCCGCCACAACCGCGGCCCCGCACGCTCACCCGTGACTTCGACTTCCTGGACCAACTCGGGGCTCGACGCATCCGCCGCGGGAACTGCCGCGATGGCGCTTCTGCCGGTGCCGAATGCCAACAGCGCCAGAGCGATTCCCAGGCAGGTATATTCTGCGGCACGCCCCGCAGGCGGGGAATGTTGTGGGTGCTTCATGAGCGAGATCCTGACGGGCCGATGTCTATGTGGCGTCATCCAATACCGCTGCGGGCCCGTCCTGTATGCGCCGACACTGTGCCATTGTGAATCCTGCCGGCGCGCCTGTGGTGCACATGCAGTCGGCTGGCTGACGGTGAGTGCCATCAATGTCGCGTTCACCGGCGACAGGCCTCGCGAATATGCATCCTCGCCCGGCGTGATGCGCAGCTTTTGCGGGCGCTGCGGCACGCCGCTCACCTATTGCAACGTGCGCCGACCCGACGAGGTCGATATTACCGTGTGCACGCTCGATCAACCCGAATTCGCCGCGCCGGTCGATCACATCTGGATGCAGGATGCACCCGGATGGGACGTACTGTGCGAGACGCTGCCGCGGCATTCGCGCGGACGCCAATGACGACACTCACGGGCCGGGGGCCGGTGCCGGCGGCGGCTCACCCTTGATTTCCCGCGGATCCTGGAAGGGGATCTCCATCATCACCACGCGCCGCAGGAACTTCCAGTGGCCGTTCTCGCGGATCACCACATCATCGTAGTGCCCGCCCATGGCCGGTGTGGGCTTATCGTCCTTGTTCCGCACCATATAGATGATGCGCGACCATGCGGTCGCATGATCTCCATCGAGATGAATGACGATATTGGTGAGCAGATGGAAGCCGGTGACGTGGCGCGGATCAAAAGGCGCGGTGCCGATGTATTTTTTCATCATCGTCAGGATCGCCGCAGGTCCCTTGGCGCGGCCAAAGCCACCGATCCATTCGCCGTCCCTGGCAAACAGCTGTGAATAGCCGACGAGATCGTGGGTATCGAGCAGATGGCCGTATTCGACCACCAGCTGCGCAATCTCCTGCCGATCCTCGGTCTGCTGAACACGGGCCTTGAGCGCATCGAACTGCGCTTGTGTCGGTGCTGCGGCGATCACCACACCTGATCCGGCCAGCAGCACGACCACGGCTGTCCCGCAAACTGCTGCCCGCCGGCATAACCGCCGAATTATTAAAATCATTTTCTCTGCCTCCCCATCCATTTGACGCCCGCGTCGCGCGGACGTCCAGTTGCGCCAATTCCCGGCTCTACCACAGTCAATGGCGGCGCCCGTGCCCCCGATACGATACCCGGATCACTAGGCTCGTCGTTGAAAGGGAAAGATCATGTCAAACTCCAGGTCGGTTCGTCGCAAGCGTCGCCTGTCCGGCGCGCGGCTCGCCGCCATTTCGCTTGCCACCTGCGCCGCAGGCATCGTATCGGCCCAGGAAACTGCCGGGTCGGCCAAGCCGGGCGGCGATGCGGACTCGCAGACGCTCGAGACGGTGATCGTCACCGCACAGTTCCGCAGCGAAAACCTGCAGCAGACTCCCGTCGCCATCACCGCCATCACCGGCGATATGCTCGACGCACGCAGCCAGACCAGTCTGCAGGATGTTTCGCAACAGGCGCCGAACGTCATCCTGCAGCAGAATCCCGCCGGCGGCGGCAATTCCATGCGCGCGCAGATCCGCGGCGTCGGCCAGACGGATTTCGATCCCGCGGTCGATCCCGGTGTCGGCATCTATGTGGATGACGTCTACTTCGCCACGCTCACCGGTTCGGACTTTGCACTGCTCGATCTTGACCGCATCGAGATCCTGCGCGGACCGCAGGGCACACTGTCGGGGATGAACTCCCTCGGCGGCTCGGTCAAGCTGTACTCGCAGAAACCAACCGGCGCCGACGACGGCTATGTCGAGGCCACCTATGGCAGCCTCAATCGCATCGATGTGAAGGGCAGCGCCGACTTCTCCTTGATCAAGGACACCTTGTTCCTGCGCCTCTCGGGAGTGGCAAGACGTACCGACGGCTACGTGCAGCTATACGACTACGCCTGCACCCATCCGACCGATCCGTATGTCGTGTCCGGCGCGATTCCGCGTGAGAACTCGACCACCAGCTGCAAGGACGGAACCGAAGGGGCGATCGACTACAACGCCGTGCGTGCCTCGCTGCGCTGGCTGCCCGCCAGCAACCTGGAGGCCAACCTGATCATGGATGCCACCAACGACAACTCCGGTTCGACGGCGAATACGCTGCTGGGCGTCACGCCCGTCAACACGTTGCCGTGGATGGGCGCTCCGTATGACAGCCGCTACATCCCCGCGAATCCCTATTCGAACTATGCGAACTTCCTGGACCCCGGCAAGACCTACACGGCGATCAATACCGCCGGTGCCCCGGGCGTGCCCAACGGTCCGTTCTACGCCAATCCCAACAACACACTCAACGCCTGGGGCCTGTCCGCCAACGTGGACTGGAAGATCGCCGACGGACTGTCGCTGAAGTCGATCACCGCCTATCGCCGCTATAGCAGCGACTTCGGTGACGACAACAGCGACTCGCCGGTTCCGCTGGTCATGGAGGAGGCGCATTTCACCAATCGCCAGTTCAGCCAGGAGCTGCGGCTCAACGGCGTCGTCGGCACGCTGCTCGACTATACCGTCGGCGGCATCTACTTCGATCAGCGCACCGTGTATGCATCCCGCGAGGACGACCCGTTCGTGCCGTTCGGCACCCCGAGCGAACCGACCTTCGATTTCATGCAGAACGATCCGACCCGCACCAAGACGCACGCGGCCTTCGTCAACACGTCGTGGCACCTGACCGACCTGCTCACCTTGAATGCCGGCACGCGTTACACCAAGGAAGACAAGTCGTACACCTTCGAGCGTTTGAACATCGATGGCGTTACGCCCTATTTGCCGCTGAGCAATCCTGCGAATCCGCTCAATGGCAAGGAAGGCGTGTTCGACGGCTCGCACGTCGACTATCGGATCGACCTCGACTATCAGTGGACGCCGCAGCTCATGACCTACGCCTCTTGGTCGACCGGCTTCAAGGGCGGTGGTATCTCCCCGCGGCCCTACTATCCGCAACAGGCGGTGGGGTTCGGCCCCGAAACCCTGCAGTCCACGGAAGTCGGTCTGAAGAGCCAGTGGTTCGAGAATCGGCTGCGTGCAAATACGGCGCTCTTCTATGAAGACTACAAGGGCTATCAGGCCTCGGCCAACAACCCGGCGCTGTGCGTGGACGCGCAGGGCAATCCGCTTCCGGCACAGTACGCCAACCCCTGTGGTGAGTATTTCAATGCCGCCGACGCCGTCGCCAAGGGTATCGAGCAGGAATTCGAATACAAGCCGGCCGATGGGCTGCTGGTCGATGCGTCGTTCAGCTACATGGACTTCGAGTTCATCCGTTCGCGCACCACTGCGGTACCCGATGGCAGCAGCGCCCCGGGTGTCGGCAAGGTGAAGGCCAGCGCCGGCGTGCAGTATGAGTTCACGATGGGGGATAACGGCTCGATGACACCGCGCCTCGATGCGAGTTACACGCCGAACTCCTGCGGCCAGCTGCCCTGTGCCGCGGCGACCGACAATCAGGCCTATACCCTGGTCAATGCACGGGCGACCTACTGGTCACCGAAGCACGTGTGGAGTCTGGCATTCCAGATCACCAATCTGACCGACAAGCTTTACTACCTGTCGAAGGTCAGCACCGGTGCCGGTTACATCGATGGGCAGATTGCGGCGCCGCGTGAATACGCCGTGGTGCTGCGTCGTCAGTTCTAGGCGCTCAGGACTTCAGGACCCGAGGCTCCTCCTCAAGGCGCGGGTGCTCATGGATCGCTCCGCGATCCTGGGCGCCCGTCTTGCGCCTGCGCCATTCGCCCGGGGTGCAGTGGAACGTGCGCCTGAAGGTCCGGCTCAGATGCGCCGGGTCGGCAAATCCCGCGGCAAATCCGACTTGCGCAACGCTGCGTGCGGCAAGCCGCGACTCGATCAGATCCTCGGCCACCTGTGAAAGGCGCCGTTTCCAGATCTGCGCCGCCACCGTGGTGCCGCCGGCCTGAACCATCAGCTTGTCGAGTCGACGGCGACTGATGCCCTGCGCGTTCGCGACCTGTTCGGCATTCAGCGTCGGATCGGCAAAGCGCGCGCCGATGTATTGCAGGGCGGACAGAACCCGCCAGTTGGTCTCCTCGACCTGCCCCGTATGCAGCACCTTCGACACGCCGAGCAGTTCGATGATCGCGGCCAGCGCGGCGGCGCGCTGGAAATTCTCCAGGGCCGCTGCACTCTCCAGACTGTCGGTCAATAGCCGGCGCAGCAGCCGCGTACCGGTCTCATCGCGATCAAAGATTTCGGCCGTGTGGCGCGCCAGGTAAGGGTGCCTTCCCAAGACCGACAGGCGCGGCATCTGCAGGAAGACCAGAGATGAACTCTCGTCGGGCACTTCGAGTTCAAACGGGGCGCCATTGTCAATCGCGCAGCAGTCCCCCGCGCGCAGCACGCAGGAGCGGCGCTGCTGACGTGCCGCGGTCGTCCCGGTCAGCTGGATCATCACCGAAAACAAGTGCCGGTCGTCATGGCTTTGCGAAGGGTCGTAGCTGACGACGAGCGGTGGCGAGAGCACCGACCAGATGCGCCCACATCCGAAGGGCATGCTGCTGATCCGGCCCGCTTCCGGACTGTCGTCCAATCTGCGAACCGAGACTCCGGGGAAAAATCCGCGCGCACTGCGTGCCCAAAGCGATGCTCGCTGAGCGGCACCCACCGACTGCAGGTTCAGGAGTGAGGCCATGGGCGACGGCATGGAAGCTTCCTCCCCAGTATCACGATCGAGGCACGGACGATACAGCGGTTGACATCATTCGTCCCGCCGGCTGCGACGCCACTGCGAGGCGCCGCGCAGCGATGAATCCGAGCCATAATAACGCGTTGAAATGTCTATGGTTAGCCTCCGCCCTGCGGATCGCAGGTCGATGCAACTCTCGGCAGCCCAAGACCAAGCTGTGTAGGATTGGGTGTGTCCATTTTTTACCACAACACTATCCCGGCCCCGACGCAGCGATTTCTTTCTCGCATCAATGGCAAAAGCACCTTCGGCGCACCAAGGTGTTGAACCTCGGATCCCAAGCCGTCAAGATAAGCGGCGAATACCCGTTGACTGCACAACGTAGCGAAATGGCACGACTGACCCCAACGGGGTGGCCTGGGACTCGAGGGGAAACGTCCGTGAAGAGCAGACCGATCAGAGCGCGGATTCTTACGCGCCTTTTGACCACCGCTGTGACTGCGATCGTTGCGGTTCCGGCTTTCGCCCATCACTCGTTCGCCATGTACGACCAGACGAAGATGCTGGTCCTGACCGGAGTGGTGTATCAGTTCGTCGCCCAGGCCAATCACGCCGAAATCCATATGTATGTGATCGGTGAGAACGGGAAGCTGGAAAAAGGCAAGGATGGCAAGCCGCACGCCTACGGGATCGAGATGGCGGGTGCTGCCGCCATTGCCGAGCAGGGCATTTCGGCCGATTCGATGAAACCCGGCACCATCATAAGCGTCAAGGTGAATCCACTTCGGGACGGCTCGGATTTCGGCTCGAAGGCGGGTAATAGCGGGTTGGCGAAGTGCCCCTGGAAGATGCCGCCGGTTCCCGGCAAAACCTGCGACACGGTTCAAGGCCGGGAAATCCTGGGCGCTCCCGCCTTTTAGCTTCCCCGCCCGACAGGAGTCACGGTGAACAATTTTGCCGAATGGCTGTCCGCCACCGCGCCCAGTGTCTTCCTGCAGACCCATGAAGCATGGATGTTGCCGGTCATTCAGTCGCTGCACATCACCGGCATCGGGATTGCCGTCGGCTCTGCACTGATGATCACGCTGCGCCTGCTCGGATGGGTGGGTACCGATCAGACCCTGCTGCAGAGCCAGAGCCGCTTCGGGCCGTGGCTGAGCGGTGCCCTGTGCCTGCTGCTCGCCAGCGGGGCGCTGCTGATCGTCGCCGAGCCGGTCCGCGAACTCATCACATTCTCGTTCTGGCTGAAGATGGCCTGCGTGGCAGTGATGGTCCTGGTGTTCCTCACCTTCCAGGCCTCGGTGCGCAAGCATGGAGCGCGCTGGGAGCAGACCTTGAGCAAGCGGCCCGCGGTGCGGTGGGCGGCCGTGCTCACGTTCGTGTTATGGGGCTGCATCATCATCCTCGGGCGACTGATCGCCTACGACCACATCTGGGGCCACCTCTCGCCTGCGACGAAGGCGTGACTTGAGCGTGGATTTTTCGGCATTCCTGAAGAGTCTCGAAGACTCCGGCGTCGCCAACAGCCTGCGCGGTTCGCTGTACTATTTCCCGTTCCTCGAATCCGTCCACGTCATGGCCCTCGGTGTGGTATTCGGCACCATCCTCGTGGTCGACCTGCGCGCGCTGGGCATCGCATCGACGCAACGGCCCTTCACGCGCATGTCCACGGAGCTGCTGCGGCTCACCTGGGGTGCGTTTGCGATCTCTGCCATCACCGGCTCGCTGATGTTCGTCACCAATGCCCGCGTCTACGCCCACAACACTGCGTTTCAGGTAAAGATGGTGCTGCTCGCCCTGGCGGGCATCAACATGGCTGTTTTTCATCTCACGGCCGGGCGCACAGTCGAGAGCTGGGACAAGGCCCCCGCGGCGCCAAAAGCCGGCAGGATCACCGCCGCCGTGTCGCTCGCCTTATGGCTCGGAATCATTCTCGCGGGCCGCGTGATCGGATTCACGACCACCGGGGCGCAGGCCAAGGAAGCGCCGGTGTCGACCGTGAATTTCGATGATTTCCTGAACAACTCGCCTTCAAGCGCACCCTCGAGCGCGCCAGGACCAAGCCCATGAAATCCATCCCGCAACTGCGCGCGGCCTGCGCCGCGCTCGCGCTGGCGGTTGCGACATGGCCGGTGCTCGCTCAGATCCCCGGGGCACCGCCGGGTGCCACGCAGGGGTTGGGGTCGGGACTCGGGACCCAGGTGACCCGCAAGATCCCGCCGTTTCAGGGTCCGCCTCCGGGCGTCAAACCGCTGCCGATCGATATGTTCACCTCGAAGAATTTCTACAAGGATGAGAAGTCCTGGGCGGACCCGCGCTACTACCGCTGCAATTCGCCCCGCGAACTGGTCGAGTCGTTGTGGGAGAGCGGGCGCATCGGAGTCAACCCGCCCACCACCGCATCCTGGGGCGACTGCAGCATTGACTACGCGCGCCGGAACATCGTCAGCCCCTACCCATACAAGACGGCGCAGGAACATTACGCGGCGCTGCTTGCCGCGGCCAAGGCCCATGGGGGACCGACGGTCTACACGAAGGCCACGACGCCGGACTGGGATGGCTACTATGACCGTGATCAGAAGGCCACCGATCAGACCGGCCTCGTCGGACATGACCGCTTAGGCTCGGCGCTATACGCACGGCTGGGACTGACGGGCGAGCGCTGGTTCTGGGGCGGCATCAATCAGGCCTCCACCATCGTATCGCTGCTCACGCCGCAGTATCAGCAGCGCTACGTGCAGATGCTCTACCATGAGAGCGTCGACAATTCGAAGCAGTGGAACGCCGAATTCTGCTATCCGGAAGGCTTCACCCGCTGGTGGGCTTGGCCCTCGCGCGGTTCGCAGTTCCAGCTCACCATGACCGCCTACCAGGTGCAGTTCCTGTCCGGCATCGCGGACAATTTCCTGCGCCAGGTATTGATCGGCAAGACTCACGTGCAGAAGGTTCCGCAGTGGTACGGCGAGACGGTCGGCTTCTGGGACGGAACCACCCTGGTGGCCTGGACCGCGAACGTACAGGCCTGGAGCCAGCACACGATGTTCGAGAACAGCGGCAAGCTCGAGGCCGTGGAGACCTTCAAGCCGGCGTATGATGCCGCCGGCAAATTCATCGGCCTGGATGAAGAAGCCGTCTTCTACGATCCGGAGGCACTGCTGCAGCCGGTGCGCGTCAGGGACCGTTTTCTGCGGCGGGCGACGCCGGATGATCCGAAGGCGCGCCACACCTTCATTGAATGCCTATCAAACATCAAGAACGTCGATGGCCGGCCCAAGCAGCTCGGCAAGACTGATCCGGATTTCGTGGACTACTACGGCCGGCCCTGGGCACAGGTGTGGGAGAAGTACTTCGAAGCCGGCTGGGACAAACCCGACAACCTCGGAGTACCGGACGACGTTCTCAAAGCGCTGCAATGAGGGCGGGTTTCGTCGGTGCGACGCCCGGCGTCCGTGAACGTCCGCCTGTGCATCCTCTTCGCCATGCTGAGCCTTCTCGGCTGTGCGACCCCTGTCGCGCCGGTCGTTCATAGCGAGGCGGTCGGCCGACCCGTCAGCGTTTATGTCGCCAGGCGCAAGTGGCACATTGATGTGGGATTCGCCGCCGCGGATCTCGATCCGTCGCTGCAGCCGGTGAAGGGCGAATTCGCTTCGGCAAAGTACCTGTTTTTCGGCTTCGGGGATCGCCGGTATCTGCTTACCAAAAGCAAGACGGCCCCGCTGCTGCTGCGGGCCCTGTGGCCCGGCCCTGCACTGCTGCTCGTCACCGCGATCAAAGACCCGCCCGATTTCGCATTCGGCTCCTCGCAGGTGGTCAGGCTTGAGTTGAATGCGGATCAGACACGCGCACTTCAATCTTTCATCCGCGCCTCGATGCCGGACTCGCCCCTGAAGCCACTCGCGGCCGGCCCGTACCCAGACAGTGCCTACTATCCGGCTCTACAAGCGTACTCGGCGCTGCACACCTGTAATACCTGGGCCGCCGAGGCCCTGCGGGCCGGCGGCCAGCGTGTGCGCGCCAGAGGAGTCATCTTTGCCGGCCAGCTGTGGCAGCAGTTGACCCGTCTGCGCCATCAATTGCAGGGCGGCTTGGTCCCGTCCTGACACACGACGGTCGTCGAGTCGCGGGCCGGCACGACCACGGTCGTCTTCTGCGGCGCCGGGGGACTGGAGCTGCTGATGCAGCCGCTCAACAGACCGGCGCCCAGCAATGCGCCGGCAGCAACGATCGGTTTGATTGACACCTTCATTGGCGCCTCCTCTGTCTCGGCAGCATGTTGCCGAAGTTACGCGTCAATGCTGGTCGAGGGGCCTTCCGCCAGACAGAGGCGGATAGCGTGAGGCTCTCTCAGTGTGCGCCTACAGGCCCAAATCTGCGCTGCGGGGCTGCTTTTCAATATGATCGACGACCAGTACGGGCGATGGAACCTCATGTTGCCGCAGGTCTAGTCCGAGCTGCGTGCGCAACGCCTCGGACACAGAAATGAGCTGACGGGGGCCCGACGCCTCGAACCATGCGCCCGGACTGAAGTTGATGGAGATGTCGAATCTTCCGGGCAGTTGTGTCGCGTCTACGATCGGACCTCCGAGACTGGCCTTCAGT
This sequence comes from Steroidobacteraceae bacterium, assembly GCA_036498905.1. Lineage (GTDB taxonomy): Bacteria > Pseudomonadota > Gammaproteobacteria > Steroidobacterales > Steroidobacteraceae > DAIDKA01. Next base: position 18,977 of record DASYER010000135.1, read on the forward strand.
CGACTCATGCCCGCTGCAAACTGGACCAGCGTGACGTTGCGGCAGCTGATGAGTCGCGACGCCAGCGGGTTCGTCAAGCGCGGGTCACGCCAGGTCGGTCCGGTTTCATCGGCCCACGGACCCTCCCTGCATCCGGGCCGATTCGACCCGTCGGACTGTTTTAGTTTCGGGTGTGACGCGACGAGCGCGTAGCCGGAGACCGGATGCCGCTCGGTGTGAGTGGCGAGGCCAAAGCGCTGTTCCAGCAAGGAACGCAGCATCATCCGCAGTGAGCCGATGTCCACGCCATTCCACTCCGGTCCGCTCAAACCCCGTGGTGCATCCGGTCGCGTCGGCGCTGTGGCACGGATCTGCCAGCAAGGCGCATCCAGGGAATTCGAGTGGTCGATGATCTGATGGGTATTGAAGTCTCCCTGGGATTCCAGAATCACCGAGCGCAGTGTCATGTTGATATGAACCTGGCCACCCGGTTGGATGTCGATATGGCCGCACGGCTCGGCGGAGTCGTGCAAATCAGTCGGCCTGATGTCCGCGGCTTCGAAATGTGGGGCGGAATCGGCTGATGGCGCCACCTTCGGCCGTCTCACGCGATCGACCACAATGAACGTCGCGGGCACTGCCGTCAGATTCAGCTTCAGCCCGAGTTGATTCTCGAGCGCCTCGAAAATCGTGTCGCCGGGCGCGGCTGCCGGATCCGCATGCAGCGCATTGCGCGGGGTCCATCTGGCGCTGAAAGTCCAGATACCGGCAAGCCCCGTGCGGTCCAGTACCGGATAGCCCAGCAGATAGCCCGATGCTTCGCGCAGATCCGACAGGTTTTGCGCCAGCGCGCCCATCGTTGTGTTTGTGCACGTCAGTGTCACGGGCGGGCGCGTCGCGCCGGGCGCGGTGGACAGGTTCTGCTTCAATTCACAGCCTGATGCTCCCGATACACTTCCCCGCCGAAGCTGAGAGACATTGGTCGCCGTGAGCGTGTAAGCGGCCATGCGCTGCTTGCGGGTGTGGACGCGCAGCGCGAACTTATCCCGCAGCAATCCCTGCAGCATGGTTTTGAGCTGCTCCGGGTTTGAATCGACCGCGACCCGGGTGAGCACGTCAAATCTATCGGTGTCGAGCCATTCTGGTCCCCCGATCACATCGGCCGCGCCGGCACCCCAGGCGCTGAGGATCAGGTCGGTAAGGGTGGCATTGCGTAGCTCGTAACGATCGGCGAAGCGGATCGTGCGCATCTTCGGAATCGTATTCGCAGCGCTGACCCGGATCTGCACCGGCGTGGGCCGCGGTACCGCCCCGTGGGCCACCAGCGTGCCGGCTGCGAGGACGATCGCGACACCGCTTTTGATGCTGATCCGCTGCATGTGCACCTACAGTATATGTGGGATATGCGCGCCGCCGCCGTGCTGCATTGCGCCACCTCCGTTTACGTAACCTATGGCTGATCGGCCAGTGCTATCGTTCCGGCCGCGGCGCAGAACTTTGGCAGCAATCGCCGGGGAGGATACGTTGAGCACGAACGTGCGCGGTGAACCCTCGCTGGATGACTATCGGCTGATCGCCGAAGGTGGTTACGACTGGGATTCGTGGATCAACCCGGACGAGTCGCTACGTTGGACCAACAAGGCCGGATCGGCAATATCCGGGTACAGCGCGCGCGAATGCCGCGAGATGCAGCGCTTTCCCTGGCCGCTGGTGGCCAAGGATGATCACATCACCTTCGAACTGTTCGATCATTTCGTCGGTGAGCAGCGACCGGGCAACGACCTGCCGGTCCGGATCGTGCGCAAGGATGGTTCCGTAATCTGGGTCACCGCATCCTGGCAGCCTCTGCATGACGCTGCCGGCACTTACCAAGGTGTATTCCTCTCGATCCGTGACCGCAGCTGGAGTCTGCATAACCGCTACCTGGATCACTTCCGTCCCGTCGCCATCGGATTGCTAGCGGAAATCATGCCGGCGGCCAGGGCCGGTGATATGCAGCGCGTCTATCACCTGATGACCGAGCGGGCCGCCCGCGCACTCGGGGTGGCGCGCGTCGGCATCTGGATGTTTGATGTAACGGGCGAGTCGCTGGTGGCTGCCGACCGCTTCACCAGCATTGACCACATGCATCTGGAAGGCTCGGTACTCTCCCTGGCGAACTGTCCGCGCTACAAGGCCGCATTGACCGGAGATCAGTTGGTCGTCGCAAACGATGCGGTGAACGATCCGCTGACCAGCGAACTGGCCGATTCCTACCTGCGGCCGCTGGGTATCGCCTCGATGTTGGATGCGCCCATCGTGCGCGGCGGCCGCACCATCGGCGTCATCTGCCACGAGCATGTCGGCCATATGCGCTCCTGGTACGAGACCGAGCTGGCTTTTGTCGAAACCCTCTCGGACTTCGTGACGCTGGCCTTGTACGCAGACGAGGGCGCGCAGCTGACCGAACGCAATCGCATGCTGGCCTCGATCCTCGAAGTGCTGCCGGACCCGGTGGTGACGGTCGGCCTGGACGGCAATCCCGTGTACATCAATCAGGCCGCTTACGCGACCCATGAGCCCACAGATACCGGGCTGGTCGAATTTCGCGACCAGCACATTTCAAAATCCTACTCCCCCGAAGCTTTGCAGTTTCGCAACGACGTGATCGTTCCCGAGGCGCTGCGCAACGGCTATTGGCGCGGCGAGGTACGCCTGCAGACCGGCCAGGGAACCGAGATCCCGGTATGGCAGACGATGGTGGCCCACCGCGACCGGGGCGGAGAACTGAAGCTGTTGACTTCCATCCTGCGCGATCTGCGCGACCAGAAGGCCGTCGAGTCACGCCTGCGCGAGAACGAAGCCGCCTTGCGGGTGCTCAATGCGCAGCTCGCGCAGCGGGCGGCAGCCTGCACGGCGGTGGCAAACGACCTTATTTTACCCATAGGTTCCATCGATGCGGCGGCGCGCAGGGTGTTGGACGAGTTCGGCGAGCAGCTTCCCGTGGGAGCGCGCGCGGTGATCGAGGAGCTGTCCGGGGCAGCCGCGCAGATGCGGACCCTGATCGATGCGTTGTTTTTGCAGGCGCGCTGAAGTCCACAGCCTATGAGTACCAAAATCTGTGTCGCATGTGCAGCCTCCGTATTTGCGCTGGTGCTGATGCCATGCGCCGCCGTGCGGGCGGCCCAGTCCTGTGGCGCAGCGGCCGCGGATGTCGTCAGTACGGTGAGCTTGCCCGGGGGACCCTTTTCGGCCATCCCGACGCGGGACGGCTGCTCAATCTTTGTATCCATGAGCCTGCAGCGGGATCGCAGCTCGCCCGGACACATTGCCGTGCTCAAGCGCGCGGGCGGCAAGGTAACGCTGGTACGGGACTTCCCGGTGCCCAGTCAGGGCGGCGTCGCCGGAATGGCCCTCAGCCACGACGGAAAGTGGCTGGTCGCGGCCAACGGCAGCGGCCTTTTGCTGTTCGATACCGATCGGCTGCTGGCCGGAGACGGCAAGCCGCTCGCCGAGGCGACGGATCAGGCCGGCTTCGGGGCGCAGGAATCTGCAGAGAGCGTCTATGTCGCCATCTCGCCCGATGACCGCCTGGTATTCGTCAGCGACGAAGGCACGGCATCGATTTCGACCTACGAGCTCGCGAAGCTGCGTGCCGGCAACGTCAATGCCATCGGCCGCATTGCCGTCGGTATTGCCCCGGTCGGTCTGGTGTTCTCACCCGATGGCCGACGACTGTACACGACCAGCGAAATGGCCCGATCGGATGAGGCGCCCGCAAACTGTCCCGGTGAGGGCGGCAGGGGTGGCACCACTCCCCAAGGTCTGCTGACGGTCGTGGACGTGGCGCGAGCGGCTCACGATCCGGCGGGATCGGTTCTGACCAGGGTGCCGGGCGGCTGCGACCCCGTGCGTATCACGCTCTCCCAGGATGGCGCGCGCGCCTTCGTCACCGCGCGCGGAACAGATTCTCTGCTGGTGTTCGACACGGCCAAGCTGGTCAGCGATCCGGCCCAGGCTTTGATCGGGAGCGTGATCGCCGGAAGATCACCCGTCGGTGTCGCGGTGACCGGCCGCCATGTCGTGACTGCCGATTCGAATCGTTTCGCGTTGGCGGGTCGCAAGGGCGAATGGCTATCGGTGATCGACCCGCTCACATTCAAGGTCATCGGCAGCGTCGCGGCCGGACTTTTTCCTCGCGAGCTTTATGTGACGGCGGACGGCAAGACTCTACTGGTGACGAATTTCAGCTCGAACAGCCTTGAGCTGGTCGACCTCGCGCGTCTGACTCCGGGTTACTTTGCGCAGCAGAAGCCCATCAGGGATGCCGACGAAGCCGAACAGACCAGGATCCAGGCGGCGCTGGATGAACGCACCCGAAACCATCAGGCCAGCCCGGGCACCGAAGCGGCGCTGCGCCACATGCTCGAAAGCACAGCCAGCGGCATGCCCGATTTCGATGCCATGGCGCCGGGCCTCGCCGCCGCCGCGCGCCAGAATGATGCCGCCATCAGCGCGCAGCTGCAAAAATTCGGCGCGCTGCAGTCCCTGAAGTTCAAGAGGGCCGGGCCGAATGGCGCCGATACCTTCGAAGTCACATTCGAGCATGCCAGGACGGACTGGACCATCGCTCTCGCGCCCGACGGCAAGGTGGCAAATCTCGGCTTTCGCCCCGCCGACTGAAATCAGTCAGTGGGACGAGGGCATCACGCCAGCTGCGTTTGCGCGGCCTTGCGCCGACGCAACGCCGGGGTGAGCACACCCAGTCCGCTCACCAGCAGCCATGCCGCGGCCGGCAGCGGTACGGGGGAGGGAGCAAACGAGCTGAAGCCCGGGCTGCCGATGTCACCGCTGCCATTGGCGCGGAATGCTCCGTCCTGGCCGGCACTGAGCAGCACCCAGCCCGTGTAGTCGTTCGTGCCAACCGCGCCAGCACTGCCGGGAACCACGGCCACGCCGTCAGATCTCGGCGAGGTGCCGTACACGAGGTTGTCGATGACGGCGCCGCTGGCGTTGAACAGAGTGATCGTATCCCCGTTGCCCAGGTTGTCGGAGCTGTTCTCGATGGCGTAGGGAACGGTGGACGCCAGATTCCACGCGCTGTCGAACGCCGACTGGGTCGCCTGGGCCAGGATGGCGGATTGACCGGGCTGCAGAACCCCGAAGCTGGACAGCGAATGCACGCCGACCTTGGTCCCCGCATCCTCGCTCCAGCCCGTCATGTCCACGGCGGTCGTACCCAGATTCGTGAACTGGATGAACTCGCCCGGGCTGTTCTCGTTCTTGTACATGAATTCGGTGATGCGCACGTCCGGAATGGTATCCGCGTAGGCGCTGGAAGCCGCGCCGGCCAGTACGCCCACCCCCAGCAGTACGCGCGCGAGAGTCTGATTCAGCATGATCTTGATTTCCCCAAAGCAATCGAACCCTTGAATTCGGGCAGGTTGCAGCGTGCCGGGGGCTTGTGACAGTGCGTTGACGTTTGCATGAACGGAGGTGACGTCGCGTCATCAAACGGTAAGAAAACTGAAAACTCGGCGCGCCACTATCGGGCACTTTGACGAAGGAACCCTTTAGTCATGCTGAATCCGTGTCACTGGGTCGTTGTCCGAGGCGCGCTTACCGTTGTCGCCGCCGTAGCCTTGTCCCTCGGACACGCGCAGCCCGTGCAGGCCCAATCCTTCACGTTCAATCCCAACGACATCGTCGTATCGGTCCTGGGCAATGGCAGCAATACCGGAACCTACGCCGATGGTCAGGCGGCACCCTTGACCCTGTTCCAGTACGCGCTCAATGGCACTTCCTCGGCAACCGCCGCCGGTACGCTCACGCTGCCGCAGACCTCGACCGCCGGTGGCAACAGCGCCTTCTCGAGTGAGTACGGCTCCTCCTCCGAGGGCACACTGCAGCTGTCGGGCAATGGTCAGTACCTCACCATCATGGGCTATGGCACCAACGCCAATGCCTACAACAGCGGCTTCGATGTCAACGGTAGCGGCACGGCGCTGGCGCAGTCCCCCAATACCGGCCTCGGCGGCGCCAACATCTCGCGCGTCATCGCATTGATCGGCGCGAACGGCTCGATCAACACCACCACGGCCATCACCGGTGTGTACAGCGAGAACAACCCGCGCAGTGTCTATACCCAGAACGGCACTTCCTTCTACATCTCCGGCCAGGGCAACAAGGATCTCACCGGCGGGGTGTTCTACGTCTCCCACCTCGGCGCCAACACTGCGACTGCGATCACCGGAGCGGATACCTCAAGCAAGAGCAGCGGCACCTTCAACCAGGACACCCGCGACGTTCAGATCGTCAATGGGCAACTCACCGTCAGCCTCGATTCGACCGAGGGTACGGCCAGCAAGGGGCTCAATATCGATCGCATCGGAACCCTCACCGCGACCGGCGGCGGTCTGCCCACCACCGCCCTGAACCAGCAACCGGTCGCGCTCGCCGGGATCAACGGGGCTGTCACGCTGTCCAACGGGAACGGCAACTCGATCAACCACAGCAGCGGCAGCGCCTACCTGAGCCCGGAGAATTTCTTCTACGCCAACGCCACCACGCTCTATGTCGCCGATTCCGGCGAACCGAAGAATGGCAGCAGCAGCGGTACCCTGGGCGTACAGAATCCCGGCGATGGCGGCTTGCAGAAGTGGAGCCTGGTCGGCGGCAGCTGGCAGTTGGATTACACGCTGTCGGGCGGGCTCAACCTGGTTCAGAACGACGACGATCAGAATATCGCCAATCAGCACGGTGTCAGCGGTCTGTACGGACTTGCCGGCAAAGTCGTGGGCAATACGGTCGAGCTGCTCGCCACCAGCTATGTGCTCGGGGATACCGACCAGACCTATCTGTACGGCATTACCGACACATTGGCCGATACGTCAGCGAGCCAGGCGAGCGGCGAATCCTTCACGACGCTGGAAGCGGCGCCTGCCGACTCCGAATTCAAGGGCGTGTCCTTCGCGCCTTCCCCGGTGCCGCTGCCCCCGGGCTTGACGCTGCTGTTGAGCGGACTGGCCGTGATCGGTCTTGCCGGGAAGATGAGGCGCACCGCCGTCAGGTAAGATCATGAACTTGCCCAGTCCGAGGTGGTTCAGGCACCATTTTGGATGGCGATTCATGGTGGGGAAGAGTGGTGGCAGGCGAACGCCCTGGCGAGGTGCCGTTTCGGGCGCATGTCGAGCTTCTGCAGGCGTTTCTAGCTCACCGCGATGAAATCGTCGAGAAAATACAGGGGCTGCTGAACGCCCAGCGCAGCCCGAGCGAATTCCTGCAGGACGCTGCCGGTCTGTCCCGGCATTTCGAAGATTGCTTTTTTACACTTCCGGCGATCACCCCGCAGCAGTCGCAACTTCGGGGTCAGCTGAAAGACGCGCATTGGGCGATGGGATTCAGACCCAGCGCGATGCCCGGAATGCATAACGACCTGGTCGATCCGGGAACGATGATGGTGCGCGGCTTTCATCTGTGGCGGCAGACTCGGTGGCCGGGTCGCAGTGGGCGCGCGCACTACGCACACACTTTGTTCAATGCGTATGTGATACGGGACCTCGAACTGCTGAGTATGCGGGTATGGGATGGCGGATCCAGCAGCGCCGGCGACCGCCTCGCTCAGATTCAAGCGGTGCTCGACCGGCTGTGGGAGAGCTCACCGGCTGAGCAGCCGGTGTTCGTGCGCGATGCGCGCTGGCTGATTGCGCTGGCCCAAAGCCCCACCACCGATGAACTTGCCCCCTACTTCACGGTGGCCGAACACATCGCCCGGACTCCTGCGGATGAGGACCGGCTCGAGATCTACAAGGCCAGCGTGCAGATGGCCGGCGGGCACCTGCGTTCACAGCTTCGGCACTACTGCATGAAGAAGGGTGTGGC
>DASYER010000136.1:0-29907 GCA_036498905.1 Steroidobacteraceae bacterium
GTTTGAGATCACACCCTGGAGCCGACATTCTGCCCCACCACCGCCTGCCAGCGCTTCGAATAAGCTCACATTCGATGGGAGCCCGCAGAAGTGATTTGCAGCCCCGCCACCATCGCAGATATTTTACATAATTATGAGCAACAACTGTGCCGCGATATTCCTTGGCCCTGCGGCCACGATCAAGCTGACCTCTGTATCCTAGCTCGCCCATGAAACCATCAATTCTGGTGCTAGGTGCCGGGGGATTCGTAGGCCGAAGGGTCGTCGACGCCTTACAGGCGAGCGGCTCGGCCGTGCCGATCCTGGGCTTGCACCGGCAGGGTTCCCCGGCAAGTGCCCACCTCGAAAAGCGCGTTATCGAGGCGACGAACGCGCAATCGGTTGCTTCTGCCCTGCGGGGAGTGTCGGCCGTGGTCAACTGCGGCGCCGGGGATGCCGACACAATCGTGGCGGGCGCCAGTGCCTTGATTGAAGCTGCCAGCACAATGAATCCGCGGCCGCGGATCATCCATCTCAGCAGCATGACGGTGTACGGTAGCGCGGAAGGACTGATTGGCGAGTCTGCTGCGCTCATTGGCGATCTGGGCCCCTACTCCCGGGCCCAAGTTGCCGCGGAAAGCGTAGTCTCCAAGTACCCGCATGCCGTAATTCTCCGTCCTGGATGTGAATTCGGCCCCGAATGTGAACAATGGAGCGTGCGTATTGCGCGCCTCCTGTGTGCGCGCCGGCTTGGGGATCTCGGCGCCGCGGGTGACGGCTGCTGCAATCTCGTTCATATCGATGACGTGGTGTCAGCCATATCGCGAGCTTTGTTGGACCCGAACACAGATGGGCGGGCGTTCAATCTGGCGGTCGCCAATGCGCCAAGCTGGAATGACTTCCTGACCCATTACGCCATTGCGCTTGGCGCGGTTCCGGTGCGGCGCCTCACAGGGCGACGGCTGCGCATTGAAACAAAGCTGCTGGCTCCGCCACTTAAAATTGCGGAGATTCTGGCCCGCTCCGCCGGACTTAATACAGGCTTCCTACCCCCACCGATCTCACCTTCGCTGCTGCGCTTGATGGCCCAGGACATTCGCCTGGACAGCCGCGCCGCCGCATCGGCCCTCGGATTGACCTGGAAAGATCCGGACGCGTTCATCGGCGAGACCGCGCGTTGGTTTTTGCAACAGGCGCGCGGTAGCCCCTGAGGGTCTACGATCCTTCTCGCTTGGTGCGAACCCATTCCTTGGAGGTACCGCCGCGGAGCATCAAGACAACCTTCCACAACACGAAGCCCGGTGCTCGTCCCAGATCCAGCAATCCTTGCAAGCCAGACCCACTGAGCTGCCACCCGCGCAGAATATGAAGCACCAGGGCCGCAGCACAGCCGCTTGCGACCCAAATCCAGCCAACGCCCACGCTGTGGGCCGCCGCGAACGCGGCACAAAGCAGGACAGCGACGTTCAGCGCCACGTACGACAGTGGCAGCACCATTAAATCCAAGGCGAGATCAATACATACGCCACTACGCCGGCGCAGCCCCACAGCCAGCAGCGGCAGCGTGCAGCTGCGAACGAGCGCGAAGCGACCTCCTTCCCAGCGCTGACGCTGCTTGCGTGACTCCTTTTCACCTGAAACCATCTCGGCATCCGAATGCGCTTCGTCCGCATAAGCCACGCGGTAGCCGTTTATGCCCAGCGTGATCCCGTATTCGAGGTCTTCGGTCAGCGAGAAGGCCGAATACGGCACCCGCTCCAACAAATCGTGAGTCACCGACCAGCCGTTGCCACGCAGCCCACACGACAGCTTCAAGCGCTCGCGGGCCCGCGACCGCACCATGTGAAAGGCCGCCTTGGCAATACTCAATAGCCGGGTTCGCCAGGAGGCATTGGTATTGGATATTCCATAGTGAACCTGAACAGCATGCTCGCCGCGCTCCATGCGACAGGCGATCGCTTCCACGAAGTTCGCGGACACCTGGGCATCGGCATCAACCACGGCCACGGCGTTCGCCCAGTTGTGCTCCCGGCTTGCTTTGAAAGCCAGTTGCAATGCGTAACCCTTGCCGCGCTTTTCGCGGTCAGTTCGCTCCAAGACTTGGGCGCCGGCGGCGCGTGCAATTGCGGCTGTCTTATCCGTGCAATTGTCCGCCACCACGACCACCCGAAACCGGTCGGCCGGCCAGTCCACAGCCTTCAGGCTGCTGACGATATTGGCAATGACGGCTTCTTCGTTGTGTGCGGGAACGATGAGATCAAAGCGCAGCTGACGGGTCGATGGGCTTGGTACGGCATTGCGCGCCGACAGCAGCGTCAATCCGAGAAGGTACAGGCACGACAACACGGCCGGTACGGCAATGACCCACAGAACCAGCGTAACAACTATGTGCACAAGGACGACCTGCTCGAGAGAGCACGTGAACGCAAATTTCGGCAACTCCCAGGTAGAGAGTATTCCCCTTACAATCCTAGGGTCTTGACTTCGCGATTACAATGAATCCAATCCCCGCCTGGTGTGTTTTGGCGATTCGGTCACAGTAACGGGGAGCTGTTCGACCACAGGCTCCATGTGAGGATTTGCTATAGTTCTCGCTCGTGGCGTCCGTGACCGGGCGAACTGCAACCTGAGCCCCTAAATCGGATTGATCGCTGCATCATGCTCGACGACGCCCTGGATCTGAATGACGGCGCCACGCTCGCAACCGATGTCTGCATCGTCGGCGCAGGCGCCGCTGGCATCACCCTGGCGCTGGAACTGGCCGATTCAGGCTTGGATGTGCTGCTGCTGGAATCCGGCGGTCTGCAAGCAGAGGATTCGACTCAACGCTTGTACGAAGGCGAGGTCGTTGATGAACGACTGCACAGCCCACCCGACCGATATCGGCAACGGCGCTTCGGCGGTAGCACCACTATCTGGGGTGGACGCTCTGCACCCTTTGACCCGATCGATTTTGAGGCACGGGATTATATCCCCCATTCGGGATGGCCCATTGATCTGGCAACCCTCGGCCCCTATTACATACGCGCCAACCAGGTGTGCGAACTCGGAGCGTTTCGCTACCGCGCGAGCGAGGCCTTTGCTCGACCCTTGCCGCCCATGATCCCCGGATTTCACAGCGATCATTTTACGACCGATTCGCTCGAACGCTTCAGCTGTCCCACCGATTTTGGTGTCCGCTACGGTACGGCACTTCGCAAGGCGCAGAATGTGCGGGTACTGCTGCACGCCAATCTAACGAAAATCCACTTCCAGGCCGATTCACGCGTGGTGGACTCCCTGAGCATCCGCACCCTCGCCGGCAAGGGTTTCACGGTGCGCCCGCGACAGGTCACTCTCGCTATGGGCGGACTTGAGATCCCACGTCTGCTGCTGACCAATACCGATCGCTGGCCTCAGGGAATCGGCAACAGTCACGACGTGGTCGGCCGGTATTACATGTGCCACGTCGCAGGCACCATCGGGGTGCTGCGACCGAAACACTCAGGCGCCGATATCTGGCACGGCTATGACGTATCGGATGACGGTGTCTACTGTCGCCGCCGTCTGGCCTTAAGTCCCGCCAGCCAGCGGCGGCTGGGACTCGGTAATTTCATCGCCCGCCTGCACCACAGGAACATCACCGATCCAATCCACGGCTCTGCGGTACTCTCTGCCCTGCAGCTCGCTAAGGGATTGATATCCTACGAGTACGGCAAGCGTCTGAATGCGGAGGAGCACAGCAACTTCCGCACCTGGATGGCCCACGCAGGCAATGTGCTGAGCGCTCCTTGGGAGGTAATCGCGTTTGGGCACCACATGCTGCGGGATCGCTTCCTGGCGGCGCGGAAGTTCCCGTCCATCATCGTACGTTCGCCTGCCGGGCATTACAGTCTCGACTTCCACGCCGAACAGATTCCGTACGCCGCCAGTCGCATCAAACTGACCTCGGATCAAGACGCATTGGGCCTGCAAAAGCTGCTGATTGACTGGCGCTACACGGATGCTGACATCGCTACTGTTCGTGAGGCGATTGCGCTTTTCGCGGCCGAACTTCAACGCAGCGGCGTCGGGACCTTCGAATACGACCCTGCAGCAATCGAGCTGGAGATGGCGCGCTATGGCGCCTACGGCGGACATCATTTGGGCACCACCCGTATGGGCAACGATCCCAGGACAAGCGTCGTGGATGCCAACGGTAGGGTTCATGGTACGGAGAACCTCTACATCGCCGGTGGCGCGGTGTTCCCGACATCCAGCCAGGCAAATCCCACTCTCACCATTGTCGCGCTCGCGATCCGCCTGGCCGACCATTTGCGCCGCCAGAGCGGCTCCTCAAGCGGCTGAGCGCCTACTCAAACCGCGCGTCGAACTGAATTCCGACGATCGTGTCCACGTATTCGGCCGCAGCAAAATTTGAGCTGCGATCGTCGTGCGAGACGAAGGCCATGAGTTTCAACCACCGCAAGGCGGTGTAAGCGACTTGGAATCTTGCGCTATTGAGTCGATCGCTTCGATCCGTGACGTTTTCCAGCACGACGTCACCCGCGATCGCATCGTGCTCTATCCGATAGCTCAGATCGAAGGTAAAGCGGAAATCAGGGCTCCACTTCAGCCCAATCGAACCTCCCGTGCCGATCTCGCTGTTTGCGCCGGCCACGTAACTGTCGATATTACGAAATACTGCCAAGGTTGCTTCCGTCTTGGGCGTCAAGTTGAGGTGGTAACCAAACTGCCCCGTCAGAGTGGCCGAGTCACCAATGTCACCGGCATTACCAGGCGCTCCCGGCACCGATCCGATCGAACCGCTCTCGTTGGGCGAACTCGTCCGCTGCGTGTAGCCGACGTTCCCCGAAAAATCCGATTTATCGGTGACTTTGTATGTGGCGGTAAATTCCGCAGCTTCCTGGTGATACCGGGTTGCATCGGGTATGCCGCGGTACTCACCGCTGACATAGTCAGCCTGCAACCCCGCTGTCAGTTTGGAGACCCCCAGGTACTCAATCGACGCGGACCCCCAAGTTTCGCGCAAATGAAAATCCGGAAATCCCGGTAGCGGCATATCCTCTTCGTGCTCTCTAGGGATCAGCTGCAGGCGCCATTCGGGCGTCACGAGAATGCGAAAGCGCGCTTCTCCCGTCTTGGACGTATTGAGCTCCAGCTGCGTTGTGAGCGTGTCCGCAAAATTTGCCGCATCGTGCGTCTGTGTATAGGACAGTTCCGATTCGACGACGGGCCCAAGATGCCAGTCGAGGACACCTCCGGCGGTATACTCACTGTGCCCGAGGTAACTGTAGTGATCGTAGATGAAGTGCCGGCCCTCCACATTCACCTTCAAACTGTCCTGCCCCCAATCGAAGTCACTATTAACGCCGGCAACGAACTCGCTGATGGTGTCACCGAGCGAGGTAATTCCCGCAATGCCGGTCGACGGAGCGGAAAATACGTTCGAATTGTGCTCTACCGTGATGTCACCATACGGCACAAAATCAGATTTCGCAGCGGCGGTTCGTGGTTCCAGCGCGATGACTGACAGAACACATGTCAGCGCAATGCACTGAATGGAGCGATAGGGGGCAAGTGAGTGAGTTCTTTTTGTCGTGGTCATAGCTGAAAGGCCACCGGACTTTGATGAATATGCAGGCGGATAGCGAACCATTATGCCCGACCGGGTTCACTTGTGCAGCCGCATCGACCGAGCCCACAGCTGCAGAACTTGCGCGATTCGGGTCACACTTTAGGAACGCGACATATCGCCTGTAGCGCGCGGGTAGGCTACATTGGCCAGGGTTTGAACTCCGGTCTTTGGCGGGCGCGTGACACTCTCAGTTTGCATTGCCACCTTTCGCCGCCTTGATCGGCTGAATGCCCTGCTCGATGACCTCGAGCGCCAGGAGCTGCTGCCCGATGAGGTGGTGATCGTCGACAACGATGCCGCCGGCAGCGCGCGCGCGGTCGTGGACCGCCGCATTGCAGCGGGTTACCGCCTGCGGCTTGCCTACGAAGTGCAGCCGGAACGCAACATCTCCCTGACCCGCAACCGAACAGTACATTTGGCGAGCGGTGACTGGCTGGCCTTCATCGATGATGACGAACGGGCGCCTGCCGGGTGGCTGCGCCAACTACTGCAAGCTGCCCAGCTGTACGGGGCCGACTGCATCCTCGCCCCGGTGGAACCTCAGATACCGGACAGTGCCCCGCGGTGGATTCGGCGCGGCAAGTTCTATGATTGGCCACACCTGCCCAGCGGCACCGTGGTGCCCCCGTCAAATCTGCGCTTCGGCAACGTACTGGTGCGCGGTTCGACATTACGTGCGGAGCCGGGGCCCTTCGACCCCGTATTTAAACTCTCGACCGGCGAAGATGGCGAGATGCTGATGCGCCTTCGCGATAAGCATCAGGCCCGGATCATATGGTGCGACGAGGCTCTCGTTTGGGAGCCGGTGGAAGCCAAGCGCTTGTCATTGCGCTGGCTGCTGCAGCGCGCACTTAGTGGTGGTCAGCATTTCGCCCGTCTGGCCATGGGCGGTCGATACCACAAGGTCAATCTTATGCATCGCTGCGGCATGACGGGGCGCTGGCTGGCGCAACTGTTCGTGGCGATCCTGCTGGCCGTCGTGTCGTTGCCGCTCGGCCGGCATCGGGCTGCGGCCTGGCTGATCAAGGCATCGGCCAACCTCGGCAAGCTCTCCGCCCTCATCGGTTGGCGGTACGGCGAGTACGCTTGAGCCGACAACCTGTCCTGATCCTTGGCGCCGGCGGATTCATAGGCCGGCGGATTGTGGCGGCGCTTGCGGCCACCGACTGGGCAAGTCCCATTGCCGCCAGCCGCAGCATCGCCAATACCACTCTGGACGTGGATGTGCCGCGCATGCGCCTGGATGCCACTGATGTGGGCGCCTTGCAGGCCGCCCTTGGTTCGGTGTCCGCGGTGGTCAGCTGCATCAGTGGTGAGGCGCAGCAGATCATCCGCAGCGGCGAAGCGCTACTGAATGCCGCGGCTCGAGCACCGACATCGCCGCGGGTGGTGTACCTGAGCAGTATGGATGCATACGGATCGGTCACCGGAGCGGTTGATGAAACCGCGCCATTGCGCGGTGACTTCGGTGCGTACAGTCAGGCGAAGGCCACCATCGACGCTCTGACCATGACCCAATCTGGGACAGTAACGCTGCGACCCGGCATCGTGTACGGCGCCGGAAGCACCTGGTGGAGTGATCGCATCGCGCGCCTACTGATACAGCGGCGCCTGGGTGACTTGGGAAGCCGCGGTGCGGGCCTGTGTAATCTCGTGCACGTCGATGATGTGGCCGCCGCAGTGCTGCGCGCTTTGCAGGTGCCTGAGGCCGGCGGTCAGGCCTTCAATCTGGCAAATCCCCAGCCTCCGACCTGGAATGGATACTTTTATCGCTATGCCCAAGCCCTTGGGGCGTTGCCGCTACGCGGAATATCAAGCGGACGGCTGCTGCTGGAATTGAAACTCTACGGGCCGGCTCTCAAGGCCGCCGAGGCGGTGCTGCGCGGGGCCAATCCGTGGCGGCATTCCGAAGCGATCAGGCCCTGGCTGGCGCGGCTGTGCGGTCACCATATCCAGCTCGACTCCCATAAAGCCGAAAAAGTACTCGGCCTGCGCTTCCGCGATTTGGACGCCGGACTTGCCGAAACCGCGGCGTGGTTCCTCTCCGGCGGTCGCACCTGAGCCGCGCGAGCGGCTTAAGGGGTAACCAGGCGCTCGCGCAGGTGCCGCGCCAATCGGACCGCCAGCGCCACGATCGTCAGGGTCGGATTGGCGTGGCTGCTGGTCGGAAACACGGCCGAGCTGGCGATGAACAGATTTGTCAGCCCGAATACTGCGCAATTGCTGTCCACGACGCCGTCACGGGGCGATGCGGCCATCCGAGCGGTACCAATATGGTGGCCGCCAAGCGGCACAGAGTGGCCGATTCGTTGATGCAGCCGTTCGGTGTCGAACTCGAGGCGACACACACCGCGGGTGTGAAGTGAGTCCTGAAGCAAAAGGCATGCACGATATGCCGAATCGGTATCGGCCTCGCTCAATCTCCACGCCACCTGCACGCGCGGCAGCCCATGCCGATCCGCCTCGCCCGTGAGCGTGATGCGGTTTGATGCGCTCGGAGTCTGCTCCGAATTGAATTCGAGCGGATAGCTGCCGTCGGCATTCGGCACCAGGGTGTAGGGCAACTTGCGCCGCGCCAGCTTGATGCGAAAAATGTAGTCGCCGGCGAACTCCAGCAGCTGGGGTATTCCCCGAACCACATTGCGCACGTGCGCCAGGGCCGGTGATGGCTGCGCTTCGAGGCCGTGCTCGAGGATCACCCGATATTCAGGGATCAGCGCCGACTTCGCCAGATAGATCGTGGACATCACCGAGCTGCCATGGCTGGCGTCCGAATAGCTCGGAAAATGCAGCCGGAATGCGGTATTCAACAGGCCATGCCGCTGCTGTGCCTGGGGAGTGAAGCGCAGCTGACGGCGGCAATACACTCCGTCCACGGTGCGCTCGAACATGAAGGCCACTTTTCCGGGGGCGGGGATGAGTCTGCCGCAGTTGTTCTCGAAGTGGCACATGTAGTAGCGGCCCACGGCATCGCCCGCATTGCCAAATCCTGATCCTTCGCGATCGGAGAACAGCAGCATTCTCGGGACCTCGATGCCGCCGGTCGCGAGCACGAACACATCCGCATTGACCGTGAACTTCTGGCCGGCCTTGTCCGCCACCTCTATGGTTAGTATCCGCATCTCACCAGGTGCGCGCACCAGCCTGACGCAACGCAGCCCGAGGAGCGCGGTCACATTGCGCGATTCCTGGATCTTTTTTCGATAGCGCGCGCCAAAGTTTGTGGGCAGGCTATAACGCTCAATGCCACCGGCGGCGATGACATCGTCGCTCGTGAGGCCGGGGATGGTCGGCGTCGGCTGCGGCAACGCACTTGCCGATTGAAAGTCGAAGTGTCCGGCGTCGCAGTACTTCATGGCCGCCGGATAGAAGCTTGCAAGTTCCTCGTAACCGATCGGCCAGCCACTGTGGCTGACGTAATCGCGTACCTGCAGGTCGATTGGATCAAACGGGATGCAACGCCCGCCCCAGACCCCGGTGGTTCCACCGAAGACCACACGTCGAAACTGCGCGGCGTCCGGGTGCGGCGGCGTGGCGGAGCCGCGATAGTAGTCGGCAAGCTCCTCGGCCAGCTTCAGGCCACCCGCCTCCAGCAACAGGACGTCAAACCCCGCCCCGTCGAGCTCACAGGCCAGTGCGATGCCGGCGGCGCCGGCGCCGATGATGCACACGCGCGCCTTCAGCCGTCCCTCGACCGCCGAATCAGGTGCCGCGATCATCAACGGTGAAACACCTCGCGCGCACGCAGGATCGGAGCCTGGCTAGACATCATCACGGCCGGCAATTTCCATAGGAATCCCAAAACTCGGCCTAGAATAACATCGCTGCCGAGCACTACTCTGTGCGGGGATTCGCATCCCCAAACCGCCTCCATCAGTCGCCATCGCGCGACGTGGAGAAAACCCATGGAGTCGGGCCATATTTTCGGTGGCGATTGTCACAGGTTAGTGGTCCAATGCGCGGCTGTTTGACGCCCGGACGAACTGCGGAAAACGGGACGCACCTGCGCGATGAAGAGAACCGAACCTTTTGCGTTTGTACGTGAGCTGGCCACGCGCTGGGATGCGGTCGCGCTCGTCGTAGTGTTGGGCCTGGTCGTGGCACTCGGGGAAGCCAGCCGCGGGTTGCTGGAGCCTTTGGCCAAGCTCAAGGCCACCCCCATTTCTCTCGACCCCGCGCAGCTGCCCTTCTACGCGGCCCGTTCGACCCTGCGCATGTTCGCGGCTCTGGGTGTCTCACTGGTGTTCACCTTCACCTACGCCACCTGGGCTGCGAAAAGCGCCCGGGCCGGGAAGCTGCTGGTCCCAATCCTGGACATCCTGCAGTCGGTACCGATCCTGAGCTTCATTTCGATCACGGTTGTGTTCTTCATGTCGCTGGCTCCCGGACGGGTGGTCGGGGCCGAGTTCGCCGCCATATTCGCGGTTTTCACCTCTCAGGCCTGGAACATGGCCTTCAGTTTCTACCAGTCCCTGCGCACCGTCCCGCAGGAACTGCGCGAAGCCGCCCGCTCCTTCCACTTGAGCGGCTGGATGACCTTCTGGCAGGTCGAAGTGCCCTTCTCGCTGCCGGGCCTGATCTGGAACACCATGATGTCCATGTCGGGGGGATGGTTTTTCGTGGTGGCCTCCGAGGCGCTTACGGTGGGCCACACCTCCCTGGCACTGCCCGGCATCGGTTCCTACATCGCCGTCGCGATCGAGCAGAGAAACATGGTCGCCATCGGCTGGGCGATTGCCGCGATGCTCGTGGTCATCATTCTCTATGACCAGCTCCTGTTTCGCCCGCTAGTGGCCTGGGCCGACCGGTTGAAGTTCGAACAGGACGCCACCGGACGGCCGCCCTCCTCCTGGGCGCTGACGGTGATGCAGCATTCGCGGCTGCTGTCCCTGATCACCGATGGCTTTTTTGCCGCGGTACGCTGGAGCAGTTCCAAGCTCCCCGTCGCCAAACCCGCCACCGCGCACGCCGGGCCGGCACCGGACTATACCGGGCGGGATCGGCTCTTCCTGACTCTGGTGATCGTCATCGTGGCCCTGGGACTGTGGCGCATCGCCGCCGACCTCATTGCCAATACGACGTTGTCGGACGCCTTGAGGGTGTGCGGGCTGTCCCTGATCACCATGGTGCGTGTATTCGTATTTATTGCCGTCGCCAGCCTAATCTGGGTACCCATCGGCGTGTGGGTGGGCCTGCGGCCGCGGGTCATGGCCTTCGTCCAGCCGGCAGCACAGTTCATGGCGGCCTTCCCGGCCCAGCTGCTGTTCCCCTTTGTGGTGTCATTCATTGTCCGCTGGAAGCTGACACCCGACATCTGGCTCAGTCCGCTGATGATTCTCGGGACCCAGTGGTACATCCTGTTCAACGTCATCGCCGGCGCCTCGTCCATTCCCGGGGAACTGCGCTACGCGGCGCAGAACTTCAACCTGCGCGGCTGGCAATGGTGGAAGACGCTGGCCCTCCCCGCCGTGTTCCCCTACTACGTCACGGGGGCCATCACCGCCTCGGGTGGCTCCTGGAACGCGGCCTTCGTGGCCGAATACACCAGCTGGGGATCCACACAGGTCAGCGCCCACGGGGTCGGCGCATACCTGGCCGAAGCCAGTGCGGCCGGTGACTTTCACGGCATCGTGCTCGGAACGGTGACGATGTGCCTGTTCGTAATCGTCATCAACCGCCTGTTCTGGCGACCCTTGTATTATTACGCGGAGCGACGCTTCCGGCTCGCCTAGAGAACTGCCATGAATATCGCGCCACTGCTGCAGGTCAAGGACGTCTGCAAAGCCTTTCCGAAGCCCGACGGCGAGGGCCAGCACATCGTCCTGGAAGGCGTGAACCTCACGATCAATGAGGGCGAAGTCGTCGGACTGTTGGGTCGCTCCGGTTCGGGCAAGTCGACGCTGCTGCGCTGTATTGCCGGTCTGTCCAGCCCCACCGGTGGGACGCTGTCGTACCTGGGCAAGCCGATCGAGGGCCCCGCGCAGGGGATCTCGATGGTGTTCCAGAGCTTCGCGATTTTTCCCTGGCTGACGGTTTACGAAAATGTGGCGCTGGGCCTGGAGGCCCTGCATGTCGCACCGCCTGAGATCCGGCGCCGGGCCCTGGCGGCGATCGACCTCATCGGACTGGACGGCTTCGAATCCGCCTATCCGCGCGAGTTGTCAGGCGGCATGCGTCAGCGCGTGGGTTTCGCGCGCGCGCTGGTCGTGCATCCGAATATCCTTCTGATGGATGAGCCGTTCTCGGCGCTGGATGTCCTGACCGCGGAAACCTTGCGCACCGACTTCCTGGACCTGTGGACGGAAGGCCGGATGCCCATCAAGGGGGTCATCCTCGTCACCCACAACATCGAGGAGGCGGTGCTGATGTGCGACCGCATCCTGGTCTTCGCCAGCAACCCCGGGCGCATCCTCACCGAAATCCGCGTCACCTTGCCCCAGCCGCGCAACCGTCTCGATCCGACCTTCCGCGCCCTGGTGGAAAGCATCTACGTCGTCATGACCACGCGTCTGGCCGGTGAGACTCACGCGCGCAATGAGCGCTTCCCGGGACAGGGAATCGGCACCGTGCTGCCGCACGTTTCCTCGAACCTTCTCGCCGGTCTGATGGAAACCGTGGCGGGCGCGCCATTCTATGGGACCGCGGACCTGCCGAAGATCGCCTCGGACCTGCAGATGGAGATCGACGAACTGTTCCCTGTCGCAGAGACGCTGCAGATGATGCGTTTTGCCGAAGTTGCCGGCGGCGACATCCGCCTCACCGAACTGGGCAATGCCTTCGCCAACTCCGAGCCCGACGAACGCAAGCGCATTTTTTCGCGCCAGCTGCTGAACTACGTGCCGCTGGCTGCACATATCCGCCGGGTCCTGGATGAGCGGCCGACGCACCTCGCGCGCAAGAGCCGGTTCTCGGACGAGCTCGAGGACTACATGAGCGAGGACGACGCCGAACGTACGCTGCGGGCAATGATCAGCCTGGGTCGCTATGCGGAGGCCTTTGCCTACGATGATGAAAACGCCGCATTCAGTCTTGAGAACCCCACCTGAACGGCACGAAAGCGCGGCCAACCAGCTCCAATAATCATGCAGCGCCTACCGCGATCGACTCATATAGCGCTTGAGCGCGCACTTGCGATATGTGGAGTCTGGGCGACCGTGCTGCTGGCTGGCTGCAGCCCTCACTCGACCCTGCAGTGGAGCCCCGGTGCGGCAGCACACTACTTGGACGATCGGGCGCAGGGTTGGGAAAAGTGGCCCCCTGCCGCGCGCGCCCAGGGGACCGTCTGCGTCTCCTGTCATACGACCTTGCCCTACGCCTTGGCTCGTGCGCGTCTTGCCGCTCTTTTGGGCGAAGTGCGTGTGCCGGCACCCCAGGCTGACTTGGAGGCGAATGTCCTCAAGCGGGTGCGGTTATGGTCGCAGCTGCCTCCCTACTATCATGAGCAGGCGCCGGCCTCGAAGGCGACCGAAGCGGTTCTGAACGCACTTATCCTGGCCGACGAGGATGCACGGCAGGGACACCTGAGCGCCGCAGCGCGCGCCGCCCTGGATGATATGTGGGCCCTGCAGAGCACATCGGGCGCGCAGGCCGGCAGCTGGCCCTGGCTCAATTTCGACGAGGCACCTTGGGAGACCGGCGACTCCGTTTACTATGGCGCCACGCTCGCGGCCCTGGCCATTGGCGTGGCCCCGGATGACTACCGCGAGCAAACCGCCATTCAGCCGGCATTGGCTTTGCTGCGCGAATATCTCGACCGGGCCTATCCGGATCAGTCGCTGTTGCGCCGGGTTGACGTGCTGTGGGCGGCCGGACACTTGCCGGGGCTGATCACGCCGGACCGGCAGAAGGCATTGGTCGCAGAGATCTGGCTGCACCAGCGCGCCGACGGCGGCTGGAATCTCGCCGCCCTCATCCCGCAATGGAAGCGACGCGATGGCCGCGCACCCATATCGGATAGTGACGGCTACGCCACGGGGATCATTACCCTTGCACTGCAGGACGCGGGTGTGCCCCTCAATGACCCACGGCTGCGGCGCGGACTGTCTTGGCTTGCGAGGCACCAAAGCTCCTGGAACGGCCGCTGGCAGGCCGCCTCCCCGAATCGACAGCGGGGATATCTCAGCACGACGCGTCACTTCATGGACGATGCCGCCACTGCCTTTGCAGTGCTCTCCCTTACCGAAGCTCATAACCGGGCGTCGGGCCCAACCCAGTGACCTTATGACAGCGTGCCTTGCCTCCCCGGCAAGGCCGGGGGGCTAGCTCGCGAAAGCGTGCGCTGGATCACATCCCGGCAGGCCCGCGACGCGGAAGAATAGGCCGTTGTGGCGCCTGGACTGGACCGCGAGCGGTTTGCAGCCCTTCGCTGCATCGCGCAATACACGATCAAGCGGCTGACTTGCGGGCAAATGTCTTCAAGAACCTGCGCCCTGCCGACGGTCCCGGCCATGAGTTCCAGAAGAGGCTTTTGATGTCTACCGTTGCGGGATCAATCAACCAAAGGCGCGTACGCCTGGGCAACGTTGAGCCTGCGGCTGTCGCGCTTCTCAAGCAACTGGATCCCCCGATCGTTCTGTTGTCACTGCTGGGCTGTGAATATGCCTACGGGGAACAGCTGACACCGGGGCTGGGAGCG
Source organism: Steroidobacteraceae bacterium (assembly GCA_036498905.1). Classification (GTDB taxonomy): domain Bacteria; phylum Pseudomonadota; class Gammaproteobacteria; order Steroidobacterales; family Steroidobacteraceae; genus DAIDKA01. The sequence goes on from DASYER010000136.1 coordinate 14,232, forward strand.
TACGTAACGCTCGCCTTCATCATCATCGGCCAGCTGTTCAACGGCCTCGACATTCACGGCTCACGCACTTCCATTTCGGATACTTCGCAGACATTTGCGAGCCTGGCGCTGCGATGGGCGGCGGTAGTTGCAGTCCTTCTGTTCGCGGCCTTTGCGTTCGACTTCTCTGCCGGACTGCCGCGAAAGGTGATCCTGACCTGGTTCATCGTCACTCCCTTGCTGCTGTCGGCCACTCAGGTGGTGCGACTGCGCGCCCACTGGTCAGCTGCGAATGGAGCCTCGGCACCGCGCCACATTATCATCGGGGTCAATGAAGTCGGCTTCGAACTTGCGCGGCGGCTGCCGGGACCGGGATTTTTCGGCTACTTTGACTTCAGAAGCGCTGATCGGCTTCCTGCGGATCTGGAACCGAACAAGTTTGCGGGCAACTGCAAGAACGTCGCGGATTACGTGCGCTCGCACGGCATCAACGTGGTTTACATCGCCCTGCCACTGTGCAACGTCCCGCGCATGAGTGACCTCATTAACGCCTTGCGAGATACCACGGCATCCATTTTCTTCGTGCCGGACGCATTCGCCTTCGACTTGATCCAGGGCCGCCTCGTGGAAATCAACGGCATGCCGGCATTGTCCGTTTGTGACACACCCTTTCACGGCACGGACGCAGTGCTCAAGCGGGTCACCGATCTGATTTTGGCAGGCGTCGCGCTGTTGCTGGCCAGTCCCGTGATGCTCGTTGTTGCGGCCGCGGTGAAGCTTACGTCAAAGGGCACGATCCTGTTCCGCCAACGGCGCTATGGCCTCAATGGCGAGGAGATCCTCGTCTATAAGTTCCGCTCCATGACCGCCACCGAAGATGGCGCCGTCGTCACACAGGCGACGAAACACGATTCACGCGTTACCCCGGTCGGCCGATTCATTCGCCGAACATCACTGGATGAGCTGCCGCAGTTATTTAACGTAATTCAGGGCCAGATGAGCATGGTTGGCCCGCGGCCCCACGCCATTGCACATAACGAGCTGTATCGCAAACTAATCAGCGGCTATATGATTCGCCACAAAGTGCGTCCCGGGATTACGGGGCTGGCACAGGTGAACGGCCTGCGTGGGGAAACGGAAGTCCTTGAGAAGATGGCCGAGCGTGTCCGCTACGACCTCGAGTATCTGCGGCATTGGTCGCCGTGGCTGGACCTGAAGATCCTCGTCAGGACGCTAACGATCGTTGTCGGTCAGAACAAGAACGTCTACTAATTCTCTGGTACCTCAAATCACTTGGGCGCGCTCACTCTTCAACTCGACGACTATGACCTCACCGATTTTTTGCCGGTAGCGGCAAAGTTCGGTTCGCAGCGATATGGCTTCGTGGTCACACCAAATGTCGATCATCTGATTCGCTTTCACGAACAGCCACAATTTCGCGACTGTTATGGCGCCGCGACGTATGTCCTGCTGGACAGCCGGTTTGCGAGCCGCTTGCTGCGCCTGGTGAAGGGCATGAGCCCGCGCGTGTGTACGGGGTCGGATCTGACTGCCGCAGTCCTAGCAACTCTTGTAACCAACACCGATCGGATTCTTGTCATCGGATCCAACCCGACCCAGGTGCAGGCATTGAGAGAGCGGTACCAGCTGCATGACCTGCATCACCACAATCCGCCGATGGGATTCATCAAGGATGCCGCGGCCGTCGAGGAGTGCCTCGACTACATAGAGAAACTGAGCCCATTTCGCTTCTGCTTCCTTGCGGTCGGATCTCCTCAGCAGGAGATCATCGCGCACGAGTTGCAAAAGCGCGGTCGGGCCCGGGGACTGGCCTTGTGCATCGGTGCATCGATCGACTTCCTCACCGGCAAGGAGCGGCGCGCGCCGATGTGGATGCAACAGGCGAGCATTGAGTGGCTGTACAGACTGACGCAGAATCCGCGCAGACTGGCCTGGCGATATCTGGTGCGTGGTCCGCGGGTATTTGCACAAATGGTGCGATTCAAGTTTGTCCTGCGCGATCGGATCATCAGCACCATTCCCGAGCCGACATCTGCCGCTGCCTCGCCAGGGGCGCCTCTGGGTTGATCAACGTCCGGGCGGCCTCCATTGCGCCGACTGGCCGTGCGTATTTGCAGACAGCTGTCGGACCATTGCTTCACTATCGCCTACCAGCGCATCCTCATCATGCTGCAGGCGCCACATATCCAGCAGATCGAGAATCCGCGAATCCACCTGGGGATCAAACTTTCGCGCGAAATGCCTGCTGGATGAGCGCAGCAGATCCTGATCATCCATGGTGAGGGTCGCCGGATACGGCGGAAGTGGCCGGCCCCAAATTGCGATTCTGAGGTTATCCCCGGTTACGCGCTGCGCGAAAGCCGAATTGGACACGATGGTCTGAATGAAGGATTCGTCCGGGGCGAAACATCCCTTGAAGAAGGAGACAGTCTCCGGTGCACGCTCGATGAATTCGGCAACGTGGCGAATCGCGTTCCGTGACAGTGTCCACCACTGCGAGCCCCCGTACGGCTGCAGGCCCGCGGGCATGGTACGCATTCCCGGCAGTCGTACCATCCTCGAACGGAAGTGAATGTGCCGCCCGAGCACTCTGCGCGGCGATGTCGAGTATCCCCCCTCCTGCGACCAGCGGTTCGGCGCCGTCAGAAGAAAGGATTCAATGAACTCACCCCCTCTGTTTGTATACAGGTAGCTGGCGATTTCAGAATTCGACTTTATGGGGTAATCCGCCCCTGATAACAGCGTTGCAAAGTCATAGGGAATACCCATAGCGTTCAGGCTCTGAACCAGATTGATCGTGCCCTCAACGATGCCGAACGAGGCCCACCAGCACCTCTCGCGCTTGACGAAGTGGAGTCCCGGCCGCGCGGCCAACAGCCGGCGCGCCTCGTTGTACACAGCATCAGGCGCGCGCTGGTCGAAATGAATCAGAACCGGGGAACTCGCGGGAAGCGTGTTGACAAGGCGTGCGAGCTGGCGCGGGCTTCCGTGAGCCAAAATCAAATAGGCCACCGTGACCGGCAGATTATTCGGCGACATCCCATTCATGAACAGCTTCCACGGTCTGCACCCCTTTTCACGGCACGCTTCGCCCAAGCCAAAGGTAGACCAGTCGCGCCACACGTCGGGCCGAGTCTCGCATCTTCAATCATTGATTTACATATGTCGGCGAATTGCAACGCGCGGGGAGCGCGCGCCTACCGACCAATTCCCTACAAATCCACCCTCCGGCACTGCCGTCGGCTGATTCCTACGCTGTTTCGAGATACTCCGGATAGAAGTTAGCCAGTGAGAATTTGCGCAGATCGATGGATTCGTTCAAGCCAAGAAACGCCGAAATGAGCTCGGCAAACTTCAACGGGCATAGGTAAGCGTCCGCCGCCGCCAAGGCGTTGGCTGAAAGCCGGGAATACATTTCAGGCGACTTCCACAGTTCCTCGATGCGACTTGCGAACGCCTCAGGATTGCGCTCGGGGAAGACAAGCGCGTTATACCCGTCACGTATCTTCAGCGCGAACATCGGATGATTGGAGGTCAGCAGCGGAGTGCGCGTACACAGCGCTTCAAATAACGTCATCGGCAGCCCCTCGGGGTATGACCAATGACTCGGCACCACCACAGCGTCATGGCTGCGCATGGCATTGACCACCTGCGAGTGGCTCTGGTTGCCGAGAAACTCCACGAATTCCCGCAGTCCCCGGGCCGCCACTGTGCTCCTGAATGCCTCGACATCGCCACGACCGATGATCGTCAAGATGATATTGAGCCCGCGATTGCGCAATATCCCTAGCGCGTCGATGGCATCGCCCACCCCCTTCGACTCAATCACAGCCCCTACGTAAAGCAGCCGGAAGACTGCTTTTGATGGCGCGGCATCCTTGGCCGCAAAATCATGGGGAGAGATCAAGGCGGGCCAGTCATACGGAATAACCTTGGCTGCCGCAATGCCAATGCGGCACAAGTCCAGGGAGGCGGCGAGGTTGTGATTTGCAATGAACTCGATCGCCCCGCTGTTGAACAAAATCCTCAGCAGCCGGTAGTCGATGGCGGCCTTGATGCTCTTGACTCTGAAGCTGTCGGCGAGCATCGGAAGCACCGCGCAGCCCGCGCGCACTCCCCAGGCGATCAACGGGATGCACGGCGTCATCACAAGAAGATGCGTCGGATTAATCGCCGTCACAAGATCGAGTAGTTCGCGAACACGCGGGCTGCGATCCTGCGGATAGAGCTCGAGTCCCACCGTATGCACGCCATTTGACAGCACAGTCGATCTGGCCTGCGAGGAAACACAAATCACCGTAACGGATTCTATGTCGGGCGCAGCCGGCAGCGAGCCGACGAAATCAACTGAGTATTTTTGCGCGTAGTAGTTTTCCGCGCCGCCGCCCTCGAAGCGCCGGTATGCTTCTTCATAGTCGCCAAATTGGACGAACGTCACCCGCTTGCGACGGCCAAAGTCTGCGCCCCGCTTACGCGCGGCCAACGTCAAGAGCACACCGGCGCAATCGGCCGCGAGACGGCCCATTCGCCCTACGATGCTACCGAGCTTTTTCAATTGCGAAAGACTCCATCAAGGCGCTGATTCAGTGCCGAAGCTGTCAATGATGTCCCGCTAGCGGCCGTGCTCCACAGCGCGCGTAGGACAAATCCGAGTCGACGGTTGCACCATCATCGCAAATCGAATAAACAAACCACATTGGCGTAAACGGACTGCCACACACTGAAATACGGCGCGGGACTTTGTGTCAACTTATCTTTTGATCCGAACCAGCCAGATCAGCCGTACCGTCATGAGGTTCGCGGATGAGCTCGAGGCGATCAGCGGTCATCCCGCCATCCTCATTGTCGATGCGGCACATGGCGAGGTGAAATCCGCAGCACGGTTCGCGATCGGGATCGCACCACAAACCTGTTCGGCGATCGGCCTGCACTGCCCCCCTGACTTTGCGTGGCGATGCGGAGACTACGGGTATTACTTGGCCCGCCGCCAATTTCCTGATGCCAAGTTGTTCTGGCTGATTGAGGCGGATGTGCGCTTCTACGGCGCAGATCCGGCACATTTTTTTCAGTTCTTCGCCGGCGAACCTGAAGTGGATTTTCTCGCCGGCGGACTGATGCGCGCCGACCCTTCCTGGTATTGGCGCAACACGGCGCGGGCCCGAGACGTCCTGGCATATCGATGTCTCTTCCCGGTGACCCGACTTTCAACGCGCGCCATCGACGCCGCATTTGCGCGGCGACTCGAGCATGGCAAACGCATCAGCCGGCGGATTCTTTGGCCAAACGATGAAGCGCTGGTGGCCACGACCTTGATGAATGGCAACTTTGTGAGTCGCGATTTCAATGCCTTCGGGCCGGTGTTCTATTCGCACGACACCTACTATTACGGAGCGCCATTGAACGGCGATTGCCTGGACATCGGCGTGCCGACGGCCCGGATGGTCCACCCGGTTCTTTTCGGGACCGAGTACCTGGCCAAGATGCAGGCGCTACAGCAGCGCCCTTCGCCTCACGCTGCGTGGGCGAGGCCTAAATTGAGTTGGGCGGCCAACAAGCTGAATGCGTTACTGCGCTGGTAGTCACCCGCGCTGGGCGCGCGGCTGAACGGGTGCCGCTGGGGCGGCCTGTTGGGCGGCAGGGGCGGGCGGTGCCGGGGGTGCAACCGCCGGCGCCGCGGGCAGCGCTGGCGCTGCCGCAGGTGCGGCCGCCCCGACGATGCCTTGCATGTTGGGCACACCCATATGACCCTGCAGTTGCCGCAGCTGATCCATGTTGATCTTGCCGGCGATATTGACGATGGTCAGTTCTTTGGGCTCCTCGGTGACGATGAGCAAGCCGCCGTCTTCAGAATTCTGCCGCATGTGAATTTCGACCCGCTCGCCCTTTTCGCGCACCGAGACGACCTTCTGCCAGCCCGGAACATCGACCTGCGCCAGTACGCTGTCCACGGCCTGCTGCGAGTACATGTCAGGCTTGTCGAAGGTGAAGCTGCGCACGGTGATGGCCTTCAGGCCAGCCACCAGGGAGGACACATCGTTGTCGCCTGAATTGCGGCCGCCCGCGCCGCCCATCAGGTGACTGGCCGACTTGAGCATCTCGCCATCCAGGGTGATGTCCACCGAGCCGGTCGCCTTCTTCGCCAGATCCCCGAAATCGGGAATGACCAGCTTCCCGGCCTGGGCAGCTGCCAGCACGGGCAATAGGCCGACCACCATCCAGCCGCTGCGTCGCAACATGAGGCTCATAAGCTCTTCTCCTGTGATTGGTACTGTTCGATACGGCGCTGCGCCTGGCCGAGCCGCTCGCTGGTGATTTCGAGGGCCACCAGTAACTGATTTTTGAGGCGCGCCTGCTCCAGGCGAACCAGTTCGGCGTGCCGGGCAGCCTGCAGGTCCTGCAATTGCCACCCCACCGCCAATGCGACGACGATCGACGCCGCCGACGCCAATGCAGTCGAGAACAGCCAGCGCGGTCGAACTGATGGGGTGTGCGCGGTGTGGACCGCCGGGTATTGCGCGGCTCGGGCGAGTCGCTCCTGAACCGCAGTCGTGAAATCCGCACCAGGATCCACGGGCCGCAGGCTCGCCTGTAGTGCTCTCTCAAGCCGATCTGTAGGCTTGGCATCGTCCGCATTCATCGGGGCATCTCCAGTCCCTGCCCGCGCAGCCAATCCAATGACCGGCGCAGGTGGCTCTTGACGGTGTTGAGGGGCAGATCCAGCATTGCGGCGATATCCAGCGGATCCAGGTCCTCCTGGAAGCGCAAGATCACCACCGCGCGCGGGATTTCCGGCAGGCGCAGCAATACGGCGCGCAGTGTCCGGTGCAGCAGCGGGTCCCCGCCGACATCCTCGACGGGAACCTCCAGCATCAATTGGTCGAGGGATCGGGATTGGGGCCGACGGGCCCGTGCGCGCAATAGATCGATGGATCGATGGGTCACGGTGCGGCAGACCCAATGGCGCACATGGAGGGCCGACTCCAGGCTTCGCAGCTGGCCGTACAGTCCCAGAAAGGTGTCCTGCGCCAGCTCTTCGGCGTCTTCCCGACGCCCGGTCAGACGCAGCGCCAGGCTGAAGACGCGCGCCTGGTGCTGACGGACCAGGCGGACGAAGGCCCCAACGTCCCCTGCACGGGCCGCCGTGAAGTCGAAGTCGGCCACCTGCCTGCTTTGCAGCTCAGCCGGTAGCGATGACAGCTCGAGGGTTAGTGATGTGGGACTCACAGGACCTATATACGCCTGGGACCCTCAGCTCGGGTGCAGCGCCGCGACTGCGGCGAGGTACCAGGCAGCCCCGATGGGGTAAGATTCCGCCCAACGACAATGGATTCATTGCCAACAACAATTTAAGCCTGCCTTGATCACTTTGGCGACCCTGATTCTGGCAGCCTGCTGTGTGGCTGCATTGTTCGTCTTGCTCAAGGCGTGGCGCCGACGCGCTTCGATCTACCGGTACAAAGTCCGTACGGACCAGCGCTACGATTTTTCACGTTCAGGTGCATCGCAAATCAGCGGCCGCATAGTCAATGGGAACCTGGTCATTGCACCACCGCCGCCCGGGGGGGCAATCCTGCTCGAACTGCGCGTTCGCTCGACGCTGCTCGGACGATGGTTCGAACCCTGCATCGAAATGGAACTGGGGCAACCGCAGTGGCGGTTTCGGCAGCCGCTTGAGCGGGGCGCTGCCGGCTCGCGCTACATCGACCTCAGCCCGATCGTTGTCCAAGGCGAAGCGACGCTGCGACTGCGCGGTCATCACCTGAAGATCATCGATCAGGCCGTAGACTTGCACTATTTGCCGCGCGCCGTGGACCCGGCCAGTCAGAAGATCCTGGTGATCGGCACCCATCCTGATGACGCGGAAATCGCGGCATTCGGCCTCTACGCTGATCGCAATGCATATGTTGTAACGCTCACGGCCGGAGAAGCCGGAGAACCTGGACCGTTTCGACGATTTGGAGATTCCGCCGCGCACCTGGAAAAGGGGCGCAATCGGGCCTGGAACAGCGTGACCGTTCCGATGCTCGGAGGCCTGGCGATCAATCGAACGGCCAATCTGGGTTTCTTCGATGGCACGCTGGCGGCAATGAAGGATCGGCCCGAAACCGCGGTTAAATCGATGGCTTGCGAAGCGCAGTTCCTCGATGCCTTTGGTCAGTTCCACGATCCGGGGCTTGTTGAACCGCGGCGTGGGCGCGGCGCGACCTGGGCCAATCTGGTTTCAGATCTCGAACATCTGGTAAAGACGCTTCAGCCTGACATTCTGGTGACGCCGTATCCGCGGCTCGACTGGCATCCGGATCACAAGCTGTCGACGGTCGCCCTCTTCGAGGCACTGAAGAATCTGGACTGGCGGCATGGCTCCCTGCTGCTGTACACGAATCATTTCGTCTCAAGCGACCATTATCCTTTTGGCAACGCCGGCGAGCTGGTTTCGTTACCACCTGGAGTCGACGGCATATTCTTCGACGGTATTGTTTCCAACCCATTGGACCCGCAGATGCAGGCACGCAAGCATATGGCCCTCGATGCGATGATTGATCTGCGCCCGGACATACAGGCTGGCTCGGTGCACAGTGTCGCGGCCAGCTTCGCAAGCGCATTGAAGGCGACGATCACGGGTGGACGTCTCGACTATTTTCGACAGGCCGTGCGCGCCAATGAGCTGTTTTTCGAAGTCCGCGTATCGAGCCTATACGAGCCAGGCGTGCAGGACAGAATCCTCGGCTGACGCTCCCTACACAAACCTGAGCAGAGTGCGCGCGGTTATTTTCAGGACGTAGAAATCGAATGTCCCGAAGGTTTCCCGGTAGCCCGCATGGAGTTGCCGATAGCTGCGATTCATAGCGCCCTGAAGATCCGTCTGACTGTGCATTATTGATGGCCAGACCCGATAGTACAGAGAGGGACGATTCAGGTAACGGACGCCGAACCGGCGGGTTGCCCGCGCAAGGAAGTCGACGTCCTCCATAATTTGCGCACCTGTTGGCAGACCGCCGAGCGCCTGCACGCAGCGGCGCCGGATCAGCGTCGAACCGCCAACGAACAGAAGATCGCGGAATAGGAGATTCGCGGCGAACAACCGCGCCGAGTGCAGTCTTTGCAGGCGCGATGCGCGTTTGGCGGCGCGCGCGAAAAGCGCCTGTTCGTCGACCAATCGCTGCGAAGGCTCACCGAATGCCTCGATGCTGCCGAACATCAGGCCGATGTTGGGAAAGCGACGAAATTGCGCCAGGGCGTCCGCGTACAGTCCTTCCGGGACGAGGTCATCATCGTCCGCAAAGTGAATGATCTCTCCCTGGGTCAGGGGCCAACCCACATTGCGCGGAATCGCCGGCCGACCATTTGAGGGGTTCGGATTGCGCCTGTAGTGAACCCGTGGATCGCCGATCCCGACGACGACGGATTCGGCAGAGCCGTCCGGGCAATCATCGATGACGAAGATCTCGACCCGAACGTCGCGCTGATCGAGAATGCTCCGGATGGCCTCGACGATGCTCGTGGGGCGACGATAGGTCGCCATGACGATGGAAATGTCGATCAAGCTGACACGATTCCTGCCGCGTGTGCCGCGGCAAAACAATGGATAATCATGGATGGCATTTGCAGGCGTGCCGGGGAGTATTGTGCCTCCGAATTCAAGAACATAGGTGAACGCCATGTATTCGGCTGCGATTGAACGCACGGTTTGCGTGGCCGGCTCCCCCCTGCCTTGGCCCGATTCAGGGCGGCGTTAACGCAGTGCAAGGTAAGCTGACTGGGCGTGTTTGCCGAACCTGGCTAACGCATAGAAATAACAGGGAAATCTTTAGACACGCGCCACAGTAACGGCTTGAACCTGCACGTTAGGCTTCGAGGCGTGGGAAACCCGATCTACAGGGCGCCTTCCAGGCGATCTTCGATCAGACTTCGCACTGTTTTGGTGCAAAGCGGAAATAGCTGTTCGGCCGCTTGGCCTGTTCTCATTGTCTTCAAAGTAGGTCTTACGCTGTGAAGGTTCTTCATTTTCTCGGGATCGGTCGATTGCCGAAGCGTCCGATGGTTGACGCTACCGGCGGTACCGAGCGATCGGCTCTTGAAATCGCCAGAATCCAAACGCAGCGCGGCCACCAGGTGACGGTTGCATCGAATGCCGAGGAATACTGGGAGGGAAGCTGGGAGGGGGTGCGCCTGGTGCATCTCGCGCCCTATACCTGGATGCGGGTTTGCTCATTCGGCAAAATCAGCGGATCACATTTGCCGCTGGCCGTGCTGATTCAGTCGGGCCGATTCGATTTGATACACCTCCACGAATATCTCAACACCAGGTACTTCGCTGGCCGCCCGAAGGTGATGCACTTTCACAACAATCCTCTGGACAACCGGGATGCCGCGAAATTTGCCGAGGACGCGCCCGAGTACTGGGCGAAGGTCGGCAAGAGTTCAGCGCAGATCGCCGTGAGCGAATTTGTCGTGGGTCGACTGCGCCTGGCCCACAGCCAGGCCGGTTCGAACGCTGCTCCTGCAAATATCGTCAGAGTACCGGGCGGAGTGGGCTCGAAAGTGCTTCTCCCCGAGAAGCGCAGAGATGAAAGACAGCGCATCCGGCAAAAACTCGGCTTGAAGGAAACGGACGTCCTATTTCTGTTTGCAGGAGCGATCAGGCCGGAGAAGGGGGTCGACTATCTGGCTCGAGCCTTCGCGAGACTTTCTGATGAGAATCCCCACGCCTGTCTGGCCATCGCGGGCGGCAGCAAACTGTGGATTGAAGGCGGATGGCTGGACGGAAAGGGGCTGCAGACCACCGAACAACAGGTTCTGGATACTCTTGCTCCGGCAATCGCCCGTAAACGCGCTTTCATGCTCGGCATCGTTCCGCCGGTCGAAATTGACGCCTACTATGCTGCGAGCGATGTGTTTGTTTTGCCCTCGATGTTCCAGGAGACGTTCGGACTGGTTCTCCTCGAGGCCTTCTCCGCCGGCCGTCCCGTCATTGCATTCAGGTCCGGAGGCATCCCTGAACTCGTCGAAGATCGGAAAAACGGACTCATCGTCGCCCAAGGCGACGAGGAAGGCCTGTACCAGAGCATGCGGGAACTGATCGTCGATCCGGACCTGCGCGCCAGCCTCGGGTCCGCCGCCGAGAGCGTGCCGGCGCGATTCCCCTGGGCAAATACGGTCGACCGGCTCGAGGACGTTTACCGCGACGCTTTGAATCGGTGAATATCATCCGCACCAGTGACTGCTTTCCTCAAAACCACCCGGATCGTCAGGGCGGCCCGGAGATGTCAGGTGCTTGATCAGGTGGTAGTTCAGGATTCCCCGAGCATCTCGAAGAGCAGTGATCGGCGCATCGCTTATCTCGATACGCTGCGGGGTCTGGCGTCGGTACAGGTGCTGCTGTCGCACTCGATGCTGGCATTCTTCATCGGCATTGCCTTTGCGTCCCCCTCCTCCGGCAAGCTCATGGGCTATCTGGCCGCGTCGCCCCTATTTTTCCTGTTCGATGGTGCATCCGCCGTCTGCATTTTCTTTGTTCTGAGCGGCTATGTCCTGACCCCCGTCTTCGCCCAGTCGCGAGCCACCCACGGCGCGATCATCGGCAGTCGGTTTCTGCGGCTTGCGATTCCGGCCATCGCCGGGTGCTGCTTCTCGGCAATCCTGTTTCAGTTCTTTGGAGGCGACAATCTAACGGCCGGCCCGATCGCGAAGTCATGGTGGCTTGCAGAGAATTGGCGACCTGCCGCCAATCTGTGGTTTCTTAAAGACGCCGTCATCAATGGCATTTTCCTGGGTTTCCAGGATTCATCCATAGTTCAGTGGTTCGGGTTCCCGGCCGGCTCATTGGCGTCAATGCCAGATTCGTATGTAACGCCCCTGTGGACGTTATCAGTCGAGTTTTACGGCTCAATCCTCGTGCTTCTCGTGGCTCGGGCGAGGTCCTGGACGCTGCTCATACTGGCGACGATCATTCTTGGCCGAACCTATATGATTTGCTTCCTCGTCGGCCATGTCGCCGCACGGTTTGATATCGGCGGCAAGCGGCTGCTGGTGCCCTGGGCGGGCGCCGCGCTAGCCGCGGCCATCGGCATGGGCGTGTGCCTCACCAGTCATTTCTGGAGCCCCGCGTTCGTCGTACAGTTTTGTGCCCAGCAGGTCCAGTTCCTTCCGCCCTGCCCATTAGCGAAGCCGGACTATCTGATGAGAGTGTACGGAGCGAGCCTGTTCACGGTCGGAATCATGCAATGCGAGCCGATCCGTAAATTCCTCGCTCATGAGCGCCTGCACGTGCTGGGTCGATTGTCGTTTCCCATTTACCTGACTCACTGGCCGATTATTTTCGGCGTCGGGAGCTTCTCGCTCCTGGTGCTGGCCCCGCGGGTCGGCGCACTGCCCGCGCGCCTCCTGGCGTTCATCATCAGCATCGTCGTGACTTTGCTCGCGGCCCGGTACTTCGAAAGCATCGACCAGATCGCGCTGCGCGTGTCCCGCGCCTGGCGCAAGCAGAAAGTCGCCGACGCCTGAGTATAGATGACCGGTCTCACCCGCCGATGGGTGCTGCCGGTACCGGTGCCGCTGCAACTTCCTCGGCACTGCCATGTTTCGTGACCGGTCCTTCGGGACGCGGTCGGTGCAACACTTTCACTAGTGGAGCCTCGACGTATCGGTAGCAAAGAAGGCCAGCCGCCACCGCAGCGGCCAGGGCAGCGACTTCGCCGAGCACGTCTTCCGGCCGATGCAAATGGCGCCATGCCAGATAAAAGATCTCCAGCGCCGCACCGTGCGTCAGGTAGGTCGAATACGACGCATCGCCTAAGTATCCGAGAATCGGCCACCGCGGCACGCGCTGCGCCCGCTCCAGGCTGACGACGCCGGCAACCAGGAGAACCGCCGGCACCTGAAAGGGCAGACCAAAGGCCACCAGCCCAGTGAACCCAACCACAACGGCCGCCGCGGCGATCGCAGGTGCGGCGCTCATCCGCTCATTCAGGTAGAGCCACCCGATTGCCATGCCCGCCCAGAACTCGATAATGCGCGGCTGCAAGTAAAAGGCTGCGATGTTGCTGCGCGCCATGACCTCATCGTGCAAGGCCATCAGGATTACGAACACCACGCCGAGAATGGGAACGGCCCAACGCCGCAGCGGCGCCGCCAGGGTCACCGCAAAGAGAACATAGAAGTACATTTCAAGGTTCAGCGACCAGCCCGGCGGGATGATCGGCAGGACAATGCCGGACCCGTGGACATCCAGGTACGGGATGAACAGCAGGCTCTTGACCAGTTCGATCGGGGCATGTCGGTGCGCAGTCAGAAACGCGGCCGCGAATGTCGCCAGTGTCAGCAGCCAGTACAGCGGCACGATGCGAATGATGCGTCGCGCCATGAAGGAAAAGGGGGTTGCGCGCTGACTCGTGATCAGCATGATGAAGCCGCTGACGACGAAGAAGATGTCGACGCCTGATGCAAACTGGGCAGTGAAGGCCTTCAGCAGCGGCCCACCATGGGTGTTCAGGTGAAACAGCACGACCATCAGTGCCGCGACCGCGCGCAGGTACTGAATGCCCTCAAGCTGCCGTACCCGGCCTCCCACTATCTCGTCCCCTCACCCATCGCCTCGGGGAGGGTGCACCGGGGCTCCCAGAAACTCAAGCAAGGGGGCGAGATCGTACTTAACTTATTGATTTTTATGGTGGAGCCAGACGGGATCGAACCGTCGACCTCTTGCATGCCATGCAAGCGCTCTCCCAGCTGAGCTATGGCCCCGTACCCGGTAAAGATACGTCTTTCGGGAGCGAACGGCCTGAACAGGCGCCCACCCCGAACGGGCGCGCAGAATACCAGAATTCCTGCCTAACGCACGCGTTTTGGCCGGCAGTTGGGAGCTGCTGCACGCCTGCGCAGGGTCGCAATTAAAGACCAGTCGCGGCCGCCCATTGCAGCGCCCGATCCACCCGCGCCAGCACCCGATCCCGTCCAATCAGCGCCGCAGTCGCATCGATCGGGGGCGAGACAGCCGTGCCGGTCAGCGCCACACGCAAGGGCTGGGCGACCCTGCCCAGGCCCACGCCCAGGTCTGTGGCCGCTGCGCTCAGCGCTCCATGCACCGCGCTCGCCGACCAATCAGTGAGTGCCTCGAGGGCCGCGCGCAGTCGCGCGAGGGTGGCTGCTCCTTCTGCGCCGAGGTGCTTGCGGCCGGACTTCTCGTCGATCTCGACCTCGACAGCAAAGAAGTAGCGGCTACTCTCGGCCATCTCCTTCATGGTCTTCGCGCGCTCGCGCTGGGCGGCCACAATGCCCTCCAGCAGCGCCTGATCCTCGGTTTCGATGCCCAGTCGCTGCAGCTGCTCGCGCAGTACTCCGGCCAGATACGGCAACGGCGCGCGCATCATGTGCTGCTGATTGACCCATTGCAGCTTTTCAGGATTGAACGCCGATGCCGCCTTGTTGACATCGGCGATATCGAACAGCTGCACCAGTTCGGCCAGGCTGAAGATTTCCTGATCACCATGCGACCAGCCCAGGCGCACCAGGTAGTTGAGCAGCGCTTCGGGCAGGTAGCCCTCCTCCCGGTAATGCAGCACGCTGACGGCACCGTGCCGCTTGGACAGCTTGGCGCCGTCGGGGCCTAAGATCATGGCCACGTGGGCATAGGCGGGCGGTGTGAAGCCGATGGCGCGCAGCATGTTGATCTGTCGCGGGGTGTTGTTCAGATGATCATCCCCGCGGATCACGTGGGTGATGTTCATGTCGCTGTCATCGACCACCACGCAGAAGTTGTAGGTGGGCGTTCCGTCCGAGCGGGCGATGATCAGGTCATCCAGTTCGGCGTTCTGGAAGACGACTGGACCGTGGACCAGGTCCTCCACCACGACTTCGCCGTCCAGGGGGTTCTTGAAGCGAATCACGGGCTGCACACCGGGGACGGGCGAGGTGCGATGCCGGCAGCGGCCGTCGTAGCGGGGTTTTTCCTTGCGGGCCAGCTGGGCGTTGCGCATATCCTCCAGCTCCTGCTTGCTGCAGTAGCAGTGATAGGCATTGCCCTGCTCGAGCATCTGGCCGAGGACCTCGGCATACCGATCGAAGCGCCGGGTCTGATAGAAAGGGCCCTCATCATGCGCGAGGCCCAGCCACTGCATGCCATCCAGGATGACCTGCACCGCCTCCTCGGTGGAGCGTTCCCGATCGGTGTCCTCCACGCGCAGGATGAAGCGCCCGCCGTAGCGCCTTGCGTACAGCCAGCTGAACAGCGCCGTGCGGACGCCACCGATGTGCAGCAGCCCCGTGGGGCTGGGCGCGAAGCGGGTAACGATAGTCATGAAGGACAGGATCGTATCAGCCGGAAGGCTGGTTGTCCGTTTGACGCCAGGGCTAGCGGTGCGCGAGAACCTTCTCGGCTAAGTGGTATGCAGCCAATGCGGAACCACGCAGGCTGTCGAAAAGCGTCGCAAACTGCAAAGTCAGGAAAAAGAGTCCCATATAGAAGCATCGTGGCGCCGAACGCTCCCATGCAACCACGGGAGCTGCGAGCCAGCGGCGCGCGACTTCCAGATTGAAAACGTAGGCGCACACCGCGCCAATCGTGGCGCCCACGAGCAGGTCCGTCGGGTAGTGATACCCAAGGTAGGCTCTCGGAAAACAGATCAGGCACACCACATACAGCATTGCCGCCAGACCCAGTCGCCGGGAGACAAAGCAA
>DASYER010000137.1:0-25720 GCA_036498905.1 Steroidobacteraceae bacterium
CGCGCAATAGACGTATCGTGCGCGCTCAGGAAAAAGACCAACCCCATGCGGACCAGGAAGATTCAGGACTACGGCACTGCAGTAGTGACGGTCATGGCGATGATCGCCCTGCATGCATTGCTCATGCCCTGGGTGGGACCCTCGCACAACACCGCGTTCATGATCTGCGCGGTCGCCGTGACGCTGGCGACGGGCGGCCCGGGGCCCGCGATCCTCACGGCGGTGCTGGCATTCGTGAGCACCGTGACACTGTTCGGCGAACCGGGTTCGCTCTCGGCGATCGGCCAACCGGGTTCCGTCGTCACGGTGCTGATGTACGCGATTCTGTGTACCGTCATGATCGCCCTCGGGGCATGGCACGTGCGCCGTTCACGATGCGAGCGCGAAGCCCATGCGCGCGATGTGCAGATGCTGGATCTGGTCACCGACTGCTTCTTCGTCCTGGATCCGCAATGGCGCTTCACGCACATCAATGGTCCGGGGCTCAAATACTTCAACAAGCCGCCGCAGGAGCTGCTCGGCAAGATCATGTGGGACGTGTTCCCCGCCGGCGTGGCGAGCACGGTCGACGGTTTGTTTCGCAAGGTTCTCTCAAGCGGCGTGGCGGCCCGCGCCGAACTGCTCGGCCCGGTGACTGCGCGCTGGCTGGACGTGCGCGTCGTGCCAACCGGCACCAGCCTGATGGTCGTGTTCACGGATGTCACCCAGCGGCGGCTGGCCCAGGATGCTGCGCAGCGCAACGCCGATTTTCTGCGCGTCGTGGCCGACTCGGTCAGCGTGCTCATCGCCTATCTGGATCTGGAGCGACGCTATCGGTTTGTCAACCGCGGGTATGCCGATGCATTCGGGTTCGACGCCGATGCCGCGCTGGGCAGGACCCACGCCGAATTGTGCGGCCCGGCTGCCTACGAGGCCATTCGACAGCCGCTGGATGCCGGCTTTGCCGGTGAGACGGTCAGTGATGAGATGCCGTTGCGACTGGCGAACTTAGGCGATCGGCATCTGCTGGCGAGCTATCGGCCGGATCTGGATGCAGACGGGCAGGTGCGCGGGGTGGTGCTGGCCTTAAGCGACATCACCGAGCGGGTGCAGGCCGAAATCGCGCTGCGCGAGGCGGATCGGCGCAAGGATGAGTTCCTGGCGACCCTCGCTCACGAGCTGCGCAATCCATTGGCACCCATCATGAATGCAGTGCAGCTGCTGGGTGCCGACACCACCACGCGAACCAATGCGCGCGCCATCATCGACCGCCAGGTGCGCCACATGGCGCGCCTGGTGGATGACCTGCTGGATGTGTCGCGCATCACTCTCGGGCGCATCAATCTGCGGCGCGAGCGCGTGAGTGTCGCGCAGGTCGTCAGTCATGCGGTCGAAGCGAGCCGGCCGCTGATTGAATCCTCGGGCCACGTATTCAATGTAGAACTGCCCACCGAGACGCTGGTGGTCGATGCGGATCTCACGCGCCTGGCGCAGGCGCTCCTCAATCTGCTCAACAATGCCGCCAAGTACACTCCTGCCGGCGGGCGCATTGACCTGGCCGTATCGCAGGTCGACAACGAAGTATTGATCGCCGTAACCGATACGGGCATCGGCATTCCCGAATCGATGCTGCCGCGTATTTTCGAGATGTTCGCCCAGGTGGACCGCCACCTTGCGCGTGCTCAGGGCGGCCTCGGCATCGGGCTCACCCTCGCGGGTAAGTTGGTGAGCATGCACGGCGGCACACTGGAGGCGCGCAGCGCGGGCCTCGGACACGGCAGCTGCTTCGAAATTCGCATGCCACTGACGGCCGGCGCCGCGACGGCCCCTGCGAATATCGCGCCGGCGCAGCCCCAGCTGCCGCACGCCCGGCGGGTGCTGGTCGTCGATGACAATGTGGATGCGGCCGAGAGCCTCAGTTTGCTGCTGCAGGCGGACGGCCATCACACCGAGCTGGCCCATGACGGGCTCGCGGCGGTGGAGGCCACGGCGCGCTTCGCCCCGGATATCGTGCTGCTGGACATCGGGCTGCCCGGTCTGAACGGGTACGAGGCGGCCAGGCAGATGCGCCAGCATCACGACGGTCGGCTGCGGCCGACCTTGGTGGCGCTGACCGGCTGGGGTCAGCAGCAGGACCGGGAGCGGGCGGCCCAGGCCGGATTTGACCTGCACCTGACCAAACCGGTCGATCCGGCTGTCATAATGGCCTTGGCGCGCGACCCGCGAACGCCGACGCTGGCGCAGTATTCGCTGGCACGGATCCGCACCCTGGGGTGATCCGCCGCGCGCTTCCGTTATACTCGGCGGCCCGGCTGACCTTAATCAACTGCAGGCGAATGTGGCGGAATTGGTAGACGCGCTGGATTTAGGTTCCAGTGGGGAAACCCGTGAGGGTTCGAGTCCCTCCTTTCGCACCAGGCCGGTACGTATCAAAACAGGATTTTAGTGGTATGCAGGTATCTTTGACCGCAATGGGTGGGCTTGAGCGCCGCCTGGAAGTTGCCGTTCCCGCCCAGGCGGTGACCAGCGAAATCGAAACCCGGCTCAAGCAGCTCGCCCGGACCGCCCGCCTGAAGGGTTTCCGTCCCGGCAAAGCGCCCCTGATGGTCGTGCGCAAGCAGTTCGGGGACCAGGTGCGCGCCGAGGTCGTCAGCGACATCATGCGCAAGTCGTTCGCCGAGGCGGTCTCCAAGGAGCAGCTGACTCCGGCCGCCGGCCCGCGCATCGAGCCCATCGCCCTGGATCCGGGATCGGATCTGAAGTACGCGGCGGTGTTCGAGGTGATGCCGGAAGTCAAGGTGGCCCCGTTCGAGGCCATCCAGATCCAGCGGCCCACGGCCACGGTCACCGAGGGTGATGTGGATGCCATGATCGAATCCATGCGCCGTCAGCGCCCCGAGTTCACCCAGGTCGCCCGGGTCGCCCAGGCGACGGATCGCGTGACGGTCGACTACGACGGCACGGTCGGCGGTGAGGCCTTTGAAGCCGGCCAGGGGCGCGATGTGCCCTTCGTCATCGGCGCAGGGCAGGTGCTCCCCGAATTTGATGCGGCGGCCCTGGGGGCCAGCGAGGGCGATTCCCGGGAAGTCACGATCACCTACCCGGAAAACCACGGTTCCAAAGCGCTGGCCGGCAAGACGGCCCAGTTCAAGCTCACGGTGAAAAAGATCGAGGAACAGGTGTTGCCGCCCGTCGATGACACCTTCTGCCGCGCCTACGGGGTGGAAGAGGGTGGCATTGATGCACTGCGCACCGAAGTGCGGGCCAGCATGGAGCGGGAAATGACCTCGGTGGTCCGCGGCCGGGTCCGCAACCAGGTCATGGAAGCGCTGTACCGCAACAATCCCCTGGAAGTGCCCAAAGCGCTGGTCGAGGATGCCGCCCAGCAGATGCAGATGGATGCCGGCCGCCGTGCCGGTGCGCGCGAGGCCAGCCAGCTGCCGCCGCGGGGGCAGTTCCTCGATGCGGCGCGGCAGCGCGTGGCGCTGGGAATGATCATGGGCGAGATCGTCCGCGGCCTGTCGCTGACCCTGGACCGCTCGCGGGTGCAGACCCGCGTGGAGGATCTGGTGGCCTCGTTCCCGAATCCTGAGGAGACGCGCCGCTCGTACCTGTCCAATCCGGAGGCAATGCGCCAGATTGAGTCGGCGGTCCTTGAAGATCAGGCAATTGATGCCATAGTGGAAAAGGCCAGCGTTACCGACCAGCCTGCCTCGTTCCGGGAGCTGACGGGATTTGGCCAGAATGAAGTCACCAGCGGGAGTGCTGCGACATGAATGAGCGTGCCCTGAATCTGGTTCCCATGGTCGTTGAGCAGACGGCCCGTGGTGAACGCGCCTATGACATCTACTCGCGGCTGCTGAAGGATCGACTGATTTTCGTGGTCGGCCCGATCGATGATTACATGGCCAACATCGTGGTGGCCCAGCTGTTGTTCCTGGAATCCGAGAATCCGGAAAAAGAGATCAACCTCTACATCAACTCCCCGGGCGGCGTCGTCACCTCGGGTTTGGCGATCTACGACACCATGCAGTTCATCAAGCCGGATGTCAGCACCATCTGCACCGGTCAGGCTGCCAGCATGGGTGCGGTGCTGCTGGCCGCGGGCGCAAAGGGCAAGCGTTACTGTCTGCCGCATGCCCGCGTGATGATTCACCAGCCCCTAGGCGGGGTGCAGGGTCAGGCAAGCGACATGGAGATCCATGTTCGCGAGACCCTCGGCATCCGCGACCGGCTGAACAAGATCCTGGCCAAGCACACCGGCCAGAGTGTGGAGAAGATCAAGCTGGACACGGACCGGGACAACTTCCTGAGTGCGACCGATGCGGTCGAGTATGGCCTGATCGACAAGATTCTCGAGAAACGGGGTGAGTCGGCGCCCGGTTCCAGTGCGCTTAAATGACTTTAAGCGCCAATACTGAGAGCGACAGCACATCGCGGCACAGGCGTGGCGCCACTGCTTTGCCTGTGGCCTCAGGCGCGTGCTATAAAGAAATTGCCCCTGTCGTAGGGGTTTGTCCTGCGCCGCCAATGCAGCACGAGGGCTAAATGACTGAAGATTCCCGCGGCCGTCACGATGACGGCAAACTGTTGTACTGCTCGTTCTGCGGGAAGAGCCAGCACGAGGTGCGCAAGCTCATTGCCGGGCCCTCGGTATTCGTCTGCGACGAATGCGTCGAGCTGTGCAATGACATCATCCGCGAGGAGCTCGAGGACCGGGCTGAGCGTGCCCGCGACAAGCTCCCGAAGCCGCACGAAATCAAAAAGGTCCTTGACGAGTACGTCATTGGCCAGGACCGTGCCAAGAAGGTGCTGTCCGTGTCCGTCTATAACCATTACAAGCGTCTGCAGAGCCGCACCGGCACGCCCCGCAAGGACGAAGTCGAGATCACCAAGAGCAACATCCTGATGATCGGGCCGACCGGCTGCGGCAAGACGCTGCTGGCGGAGACCCTGGCGCGGCTGCTGAACGTGCCGTTCACGATCGCCGATGCGACCACGCTCACCGAAGCCGGTTACGTCGGCGAGGATGTCGAGAACATCATCCAGAAGCTGTTGCAGAAGTGTGACTACGATGTGGAGAAGGCCCAGACGGGTATCGTCTACATCGATGAGATCGACAAAATCTCGCGCAAGTCCGACAACCCCTCCATCACCCGCGACGTCTCCGGTGAGGGTGTGCAGCAGGCGCTGCTGAAGCTCATCGAGGGTACGGTGGCCTCGGTTCCGCCGCAGGGCGGGCGCAAGCATCCCCAGCAGGAATTCCTGCAGGTGGATACGACCAATATCCTGTTCATCGTGGGCGGGGCATTTGCGGGACTGGAGAAGATCATCCAGAACCGCACCCAGAAGGGTGGCATTGGCTTCACTTCAGAAGTTCGCGACGTGCGCGACCGCCCCCATGGCAGCGACCTGTTCCACGATGTGGAGCCGGAAGATCTCATCAAGTTCGGGTTGATCCCGGAGTTCGTCGGCCGTCTGCCGGTGGTCGCGACCCTGGATGAGCTGGATGAGGCGGCATTGATTTCCATTCTCACCGAGCCGCGCAATGCGCTGACCAAGCAGTACCGTCGCCTGTTCGAGATGGAAGGCGCCGAGCTTGAGTTCCGCGAAGAGGCGCTGCGGGCGGTAGCCCACCGTGCCATGCAGCGCAAGACCGGGGCGCGTGGCCTGCGCACCATCCTGGAGACGGCGCTGCTCGACATGATGTACGACCTGCCGACGCTGCGGAATGTGCAGAAGGTCGTCGTCGATGAGACCGTCATCGAGGGTCAGTCCAAGCCATACGTGGTATATCGAACTGAAGAAGAACCGCGACGAGCCTCCGGCAGCGCGCACTGACCTGCGCGCTGACCGCATCTCCGGCCACCCCTTCCGGCCGGGTGTCGACTGCCCTCTTCAAGAATGTGTGGACCCGCTACGTTGAAACGACGTGGCGAAGCCCCAATTCCCCGTTATATTAGACACGTGACAGGTCTGCCCGGCACTGCCGCCGCCGTGCATGCCTTAACCTTTGCATCAGCGAGGAATACACCATGACCGAACCGGTCTCCACCATCCCTGCGGCAGCCACCGCCCAAAGCGTGCCCGTACTGCCATTGCGGGACGTCGTTGTCTATCCGCACATGGTCATCCCGCTGTTCGTGGGCCGGGAGAAATCCATCCAGGCGCTTGATGTCGCCATGCACGGTGACAAGCGCATCATGCTGATCGCGCAGAAGCAGGCGGACGTGGATGACCCGAAGGTCGAGGACCTGTATCGCATCGGTACCATCGCAACCATCCTGCAGCTGCTGAAGCTGCCGGACGGCACGGTGAAGGTGCTGGTGGAAGGTATCGATCGCGCGCGTATCGACAAGCTCGAGGCCGGCGACTACTACAGTGCCGATGTCACGACGCAGTCGGACGGGGAGACCTACGACGAGCGTGAAATGGACGTGCTCGGTCGCTCGGTGATCTCGCAGTTCGAGCAGTACGTGAAACTGAACAAGAAGGTGCCCCCGGAAGTGCTGACCGCACTGGCGGGCATCGACCATGCGGGTCGGCTGGCCGACACCGTAGCCGCGCACATGTCGCTGAAGCTCGGCGAGAAGCAGAAGGTCCTGGAAATCCTGGACGTGCGCAAGCGCCTCGAACACATCCTGGTCGCCATCGAGGGCGAGATGGATGTGCTGCAGATCGAGAAGCGCATCCGCGGCCGCGTCAAGGCGCAGATGGAGAAGTCGCAGCGCGAGTACTACCTGAATGAGCAGATGAAGGCCATTCAGAAGGAACTCGGCGAAATGGACGAGGGCGGCAACGAGCTCACGGACCTGGAGCAGAAGATCGCCAAGGCGGGCATGCCCAAGGAGGCCCGTGAGAAGGCCGGCGCCGAACTGAACAAGCTGAAGATGATGTCGCCGATGTCGGCGGAGGCGACGGTCGTCCGCAACTACATCGACTGGCTGGTGAAGGTGCCCTGGAAGAAGCGCACCAAGATCCTCAAGGACATCGGCAAGGCCCAATCCGTGCTGGACGAAGATCACTTTGGCCTCGAGAAGGTCAAGGAACGCATCGTCGAGTACCTGGCCGTGCAGCATCGCGTCGAGAAGCTGCGCGGACCGATCCTGTGCCTGGTCGGCCCGCCGGGCGTCGGTAAGACCTCGCTGGGACAGAGCATTGCGCGCGCCACGAACCGCAAGTTCGTGCGCATGTCGCTCGGCGGCGTTCGCGATGAGGCCGAGATCCGCGGCCACCGGCGCACCTACATCGGCTCGATGCCCGGCAAGATCGTGCAGAACATGGCCAAGGCCGGCGTCCACAACCCGCTGTTCCTGCTCGATGAAGTCGACAAGATGTCGATGGATTTCCGTGGCGATCCGTCCTCGGCACTGCTGGAGGTGCTCGACCCGGAACAGAACGCGACGTTCAACGATCATTACCTGGAGGTCGACCTGGACCTGTCCGAGGTGATGTTCGTGTGCACGGCCAATACGCTGAACATTCCAGGTCCGCTGCTGGATCGCATGGAAGTCATCCGTCTGCCGGGCTACACCGAAGACGAGAAGATGAACATCGGCCGCCGCTACCTCGTGCCCAAGCAGATGAAGGCGAATGGGCTGAAGGACGATGAGCTGAAGGTCTCCGACCCGGCGCTGCTGGATATCGTGCGGCACTACACGCGCGAGGCGGGCGTGCGCAACTTCGAGCGCGAGATCGCCAAGATCGGCCGCAAGTCGGTCAAGCAGCTGCTGCTCGAGGACAAGGAGCAGAAGGCCATTTCGGTCACGCCGCGCAACCTGGAGAAATTCCTGGGCGTGAAGCGCTTCCGCTATGGCAAGGCCGAGGACAGCGACCGCATCGGTCAGGTCACGGGCCTGGCGTGGACGGAAGTCGGCGGTGAACTGCTGACCATCGAAGCGGCGATCGTCCCGGGCAAGGGCAAGCTGCAGCACACCGGCCATCTGGGCGAGGTGATGCAGGAGTCCATCCAGGCGGCGATGACGGTCGTGCGCAGCCGCAGCCAGGTGCTCGGTCTGGAGCAGGATTTCTACCAGAAGAACGACATCCATCTGCATATGCCCGAAGGGGCGACGCCGAAGGATGGTCCGAGCGCCGGTGTGGGCATGTGTACCGCGCTGGTCTCGGCGCTGACGCGTATTCCGGTGAAATCGGATGTGGCGATGACCGGTGAAATCACGCTGCGCGGGGAAGTGCTGCCCATCGGGGGCCTGAAGGAAAAGCTGCTGGCCGCGCATCGCGGGGGCATCAAGACCGTGCTCATCCCGGATGAGAACGTGAAGGACCTCACCGAGATCCCGGACAACATCAAGGGCAATCTCAACATCAAGCCGGTGAAATGGATTGATGAGGTGCTGCAGATTGCCCTCGTCAGTCAGCCGGTACCGCTGGTGGCGGCAACGCCGGCGGCCCCGATCGAAGCCAAGCCGGCGCGCCGCGCCGGTCGGCGCAGTCTTAAGCCCTCATCGGCACATTAGGCCTGCAGATAGCGCACCTGGCGCACCCCGCATCCGCGGGGCTGCGCCGGAGTGCCTCGCAACGGCTGGCATGAAGCACTTCGACGCGGTCATCTTCGACATGGATGGCACGCTGCTGGACACCGAGCGGGTCGCGCAGGAGGCCTTCTTCACGACCTGCGAGGAGCTGGGCGTCAGCCCACGCACCGATCTGCTGCTGCGTTGTGTGGGCGCCGCCGAACCGATTGCCCGCCGTGTCATCCGCGAAGGCTATGGCCCCACGCTCGATTCCGATGCGTTCTTCGCGGCCTGGAGCGGGCATTTCACGCGACTGAGTAAGGACACCCCGGCACCCGTGAAGGAGGGCGCCGTGGCGCTGCTCGATACCGTGGCCCAGCTCGGGCTGCCGATGGCCATCGCAACCTCCTCCGGCACTGCCCATGCGCTCGAGAAGCTGCGCCGGGCCGGGTTGCTGGAGCGTTTCAAGGCGGTCATCGGTGCGGATCAGGTCAGCCGGCCAAAACCCGATCCCGAGGTTTACCTTGCGGCGGCCGCGCAGCTGGGCGTTGATCCGCAGGCCTGCCTGGCGATCGAGGACTCCGAGTACGGGGTGCGCGCGGCCCACGCCGCCGGAATGACTGTCATCCAGGTGCCGGACATGACCCAGCCGACGGCGGATCTGCGCGCCCTGGGCCATATCGTGCTGGACTCGCTGAAAGAAGTCGCCGGCTATCCCTTTCCTACGGAAGATCTTCATGGCTGAAGTCGAGATTCATACCTCACACGAAGGCGGCGGTGATGCCTTCACCAAGGGCGTCAGCGTGATGGTCGGCATTATCGGCATCGTGCTCGCCTTCGTGACCATCGCCTCGCACCGTGCTCATACCGCCGCGGTCATCCACCGCACCGAAGCGAACGACCAGTGGGCGTTCTACGAGGCGAAGAAGGAGCGGGAGCACCTGATGGATGTGGCCTCGGGCCTGCTCGGCGTAGTCCAGGTGGCAAGGGCGGACAAGGCCCAGACCCTGGGCAACCAGTACGCCAAGGAGCGCGACCGTTATGCCTCCGAAGCGACTCCGATCCAGCAGCAAGCCAAGGCCCGTGAGGCCGAAAGTGCGCACGAGGAGGCGCGCGGATTGCGGCTGGATCTCGGAGAGGGGCTTCTGGAACTGGGCCTGGTGCTCACGTCCTTGTACTTCCTGGCCCGCAAGCGTTTGTTTCCCATCATCGGCATACTTGCCGCGGTCGGCGGCGCGGTCGTCGCGGCCACCAATTTCCTCGCCTAGAGGCGCGTGCTAGATTGCACCCTCACCGGGTGCTTAGCTCAGCTGGTAGAGCGTCGCCTTTACACGGCGAATGTCGGCGGTTCGATCCCGTCAGCACCCACCAATCGAACAAATCCGGTCTGCGTTGCCGCAGACCGGACTTACCGCGCCATCTTTGGCGCAACTGCAGCGCGGTCCTATTCCTCCTTGCGCTTGCGACGGCCACGTACCATGACCAAGGCTCCTGCCAGCAACGTCAGAGCGCTCATCGCACTGCCCGGATCGATCTCCGGTGCTGCTGCCGGCGGGTCCGCCGCCGCGTCCGAGGCATTCGCCCGCGAAACATCCCTGTTGGTTTGGTGATTTGCCGCCTGGTGCTGCGCCCAGGGCGGCGTCCGTTCAAACGCGTTGGCCGCGCTTGTCACCGCTAGAGACAGTACTAACACGGACAGAACTTTCGACATTGGAGTTCTCCCAAAGGTACGGGAGGCACACTGGCGCAGATGCGCCGCCGCGCTCAGAAGTCGGCGCCTCCGCTTGTCGTCAGAATTCGCCGACCGATGTAGGACAAGTGTAGTGTTAAATTCAACAACTTATTGATTGTTAAGGATAAGGTTCTTACCGATCGACATGAATCCGTAGGGCGAAGACAGACACCGGGCCCCGGTCAAGGTTGTAGGCCGGGTCTTTGATCCATTGATAGTCGAAGGTGAGGTGCGCGAATGGGAGAACGGCCGCCTTGTAGTAGGTCTCGATGATTTTCTCCGGACCTTCATGCAGCAGCTGCCCGTCCCCGACCAGGATTCCAAGGCCGCCCGCCGCCAGGTACTGCTGGCGGGCCGCCGAGATCTCATGACGATGGCCGCCACTGCGACCGTATCCCCGCCGCGCCGCCAGTGCGATCCTTTCAGCGACAGCCCGAGGGAGAAGGTCCGGTCGATGTCGGTGAACTCGTAGGCCTCGACATTGCCGGCGGACTTGCCGAAGCGCGCGAATGCACCCAGATCATCCGTCAGCGCCTGTTCGATGTTCAGATCGGCACCGAGCCGGCTGCGATAGCCGCGCACGGCGGCAATATCGACGGCGGCCGCATCGTTGCGAGCCACCTCGAGCGCCTGCTCCAGCAGTCCCATGCGGCCGCGAGTGTCGAAGAGCTTCGCCATGACCTTGCCGCTGCGCTGCGCAATCGCGTAGCGTTTTTCGAGCTCCACAATGCTCGGGAACTCATGAAAGCCCGGTTCCAGATGCTCACTGTTGGGGACATCGGACAGATCGAACACGCCGAGGCGCAGGGCCCAGCTCCCCTGGTAACGCTCGGCGGCCGCGCCCACGGTGTAACCCCACGCTGCCAGGGCGAAGAACATGGCGATATTGATTCGATCCGGACCGATCGACAGGCGTGCGATCATGATGCGTACAACGGTAGCTCACTATTGTTTCTGGAGCTTTGCTGATGTCCGCAAGAGACCCGTGGGCAATGTTCAGGGCGGCGCCGGATTGGATCTGGCGCGCCATCATTTTCCTGCTCGCACTTGCGGTGCTGCTGGTGATTACCACGCGCTGGCGTATTTGGGAAACCAATGAACGGCGGCAGAGCACCGATGATGCCTATCTGCAGTCCGATCTCACACCCATTGCCGCCCGTGTGTCCGGCTATATCCGCGACATGCCGGTTCAGGACTACGACCACGTCCATAAGGGCCAGCTCATCGCACAACTGGTCGATGATGACTACAAGGCCGCGGTGGCCCAGCTGACCGCCAGTGTGGCCGCGGCCGCCGCGCAGATCGGGACGATCACGGCGCAGCGCGGTCTGCAGGAATCGAATGTGCAGGCCGCCCAGGCCGCCATTGCCGCGACGCAGGCCGGTGTCGAACAGAACGGGCGCGACCTGGCCCGCCAGCAGAAACTGCTGAGCACCGGCTCCTCATCCGCCGAGGCCGGCGAAAAGCTCAAGACCACGGCCGCACAGCTGGACGCGCAGTTGCGGCAGGTGCGCGCACAGGCGAATGGGGCCCGGCATCAGCTGCTGGTGCTCGATGCCCAGAAAGTGCAGGCGCAGGCGGCGCTCGCGGCAGCGCAGGCGGCGCTGGATGTGGCGCGGATCAATCTGGGCTATACAACAATAGTCGCACCCGAAGACGGCATCATCGCTCAGCGCCAGTTGAAGCCCGGCCAGCTGGTCGGGGTGGGTGGCCAGATCACGACGCTGACACCACTACCGCGCATCTGGGTGTTGGCCAACTACAAGGAAACGCAGCTCACGCACATGGACGTCGGGGCGCCCGCGACCATCGCCGTGGATGCCTTCCCTGGGCACACGCTGCGCGGCAAGGTGCTCGCGTTCGCGCCCGGCGCCGGCTCACAGTTCGCCTTGCTGCCACCGGATAATGCGAC
Source organism: Steroidobacteraceae bacterium (assembly GCA_036498905.1). Classification (GTDB taxonomy): domain Bacteria; phylum Pseudomonadota; class Gammaproteobacteria; order Steroidobacterales; family Steroidobacteraceae; genus DAIDKA01. The sequence goes on from DASYER010000137.1 coordinate 12,098, forward strand.
CGGCAATTTCACCAAGGTCGTGCAGCGCGTGGCGGTGAAGATATCGGTCGTCGATGCCGACGGCCTGCTCGATCGGTTGCGACCCGGCATGTCGGTGGTGGCCACCGTCGACACGCGTGGCGCCCGGTGAAAGAGGACACGCGGATCCCGTGGCTGGGCCTCGGCGCCGTGCTGCTGGGTACGTTCATCTCCACCGTGAACTCGCGGTTGTCGAGTTTCGGACTGGCCGACATCCGCGGTGCGGTCCATGCAAGTTTCGATCAGGGGGCCTGGATCACCACCGCGCAGTCGGTGGCGCAGATGTTCGTCGCACCCGCCGCGATCTGGTTCGGCGCCGTGCACGGCACCCGCCGCGTGCTGATGGAGTCGGCCGTGGCGTTTGCGGTGGTGTGCCTGATCCAGCCCTATGCGCCGAATATCCAGACCATGCTCGGCCTGCAGTTTGTCGGTGGCCTGGCCTCCGGGTGCTTCATCCCGCTCACGCTGGGTTTCATTCTGCGCAATATGCCGCCGAAGGCCTGGGCGTACGGCATTGCGTTGTATGCGCTGAATCTGGAAGTGTCGCTGAATGTCTCCGCCTCACTCGAGGGCTGGTATATCGAGCATCTGTCCTGGCGCTGGATTTTCTGGCAGAACGTACCGCTGGCGCTGGGTATGTGGTTTTGCCTGAAAGTTGGTACGCGCCCCGAAGTCATCACCTCGGGGGTGCCGCCGCCGGACTGGTTCGGACTGGTGAGCGGTGGGGTCGGATTGGGACTGCTGTACGCGGCGCTCGATCAGGGTAATCGGCTCGACTGGCAGCACTCCGGGCTGATATGGGGCCTGCTCGGCGCTGGGGTGGTGCTGCTGGTGGGCTTCTTCGCCAACGAGCGCCTGTCCGCCGCTCCGGCCGTGAACCTGCGCGTCGCCTTTACCGCGCCTTTGCCGCGGCTGCTGATCCTGGTCGGATTCCTGCGTCTGACCATTCTGTCCACGGCGTTCCTGATTCCACAGTTCCTCATCACGGTACGCGGCTACCGGGCACTTGAAGTCGGACAGACACTGATCTGGCTGGCGATGCCGCAGTTGTTCATCTGCTTTATGGCCGGTTACCTGATGCGCCGCGTGGACCCGCGCTTCGTGGCCTCCTGTGGCTTCATACTGATCTGCGTGGGATGCCTGATGGTGGCGCATGGACTGACGCCGAACTGGGGCACCGACCAGTTCCTGCCCTCGCAGCTGGTGCAGGCCGTGGGCCAGAGTCTCGCGCTATCGGGCACGGTGTTTTTCGCCATCCTGCATCTGCGGCCGCAGGACGCGTTGACCTTCGGTGCCGCGGTGCAGACCGCGCGCATCATGGGCGGGGAGGTCGGTCTGGCGTTCATCACCACCTTGCTGCGCGTACGCGGGCAGGTGGCCTCGAATCTGCTCGGCCAGCATGTGCAGGTCGGTGACGTCCAGGTCCTGCAGCGCATACAGGCCTACGGCGCTGCGACCGCCCGCGCGGGCGATCCGGGCTCGGCGAGCGCGCGCGGCGCGGCGGTGCTCAACGGCATCGTGCATGCCACCGCCGTCACCCAGGCAATCATGGACGCCTTCGTGGTGCTGGCCGGCGCCACGGCCATTACCGTAATGCTGATCGTGACCCGCCGCGCCGCGCCGCGGGGCCCGGCCTCCCACGTGCCTTTTTTCCGGCGGCGCGCGGACGCTGCGCCATGAAAACCTTCGCAGTGCTGTGCTTCGCATGCCTCGCCGGCTGCACCGTCGGGCCGGACTATCACGCGCCGCCACCCGTGCCCGGCACGCAGGTGCCGCTGCTGGGGACGCGCGAGGCCCAGGCCATGGGCAGCGAGCCGCCGCAGCAGTGGTGGCAGCTGTACCAGGACCCGGCGCTGAACGATCTGGTGCAGGAGGCGTTTCGCGCCAACACCGATCTGGCGGTGGCCGCGGCCAATCTCGCCGCGGCGCGCGCCACGCTCGAGTCCGCACGGGTCGGACGGTATCCGCAGACACAGCTCGGTGTCGGGACCGAACGCGGCCGGGATGCGGTGACCGATGAGATCCTGGAGATCGGCGGTCACGCGCCGCAGACCCTGGGGTTCTACGACGCCCTGCTCGATGTGTCCTACGAGGTGGATCTGTTCGGGCATGTGCGACGTGGCATCGAGGCGGCGCGCGCCGATACCGAGGCCGCGCTCGCCGCGCGCGACATCGTGAAGATCACGGTTGCCGCCGAGACCACCCGCGCGTACGCCCAGGTGTGCGCGCTGGGGGAGGCGATTGCGGTCGCGCGGCATTCGATCGACGTCGTGACGCACGAGGCGCAGATCACCACCGATCGGCGCGATGCCGGCGCCGCGGCCGATTTCGATGTCGTACGTGCGCAAGCCCTGCTGGCGCAGGTGCGCGCCGCGCTGCCGCCCCTCGCCGGACAGCGCCAGGCGGCTTTATTTCAGCTGGCGCAGCTGCTCGCTCGGCCGCCCGGCGGGGCGCCGCAGGCGGCTCAGGATTGCGTGGTGCCGCCGCGGCTGACAACGCTGATCCCGGTGGGCGATGGTGCCTCGCTGCTGGCGCGACGCCCGGATGTGCGTCAGGCCGAGCGGCGCATTGCCGGCGCCACGGCGCGCATCGGGGTGGCCACCGCGGACCTATATCCGCGTATTTCCTTGCTCGGCACTTACGGCGGTATCGGTACGCAGGTCAGTGACGTGGCGGACAGCGTGGGACTGACCTGGGGTATTGGCCCACGGATCAGCTGGAGCTTTCCCAACCAGTCACCGGTGCGCGCGCGCATCAAGCAGGCGCGCGCCGGCGAACAGGCGGCCGTGGCGCGATTCGATGGCGTCGTACTGCAGGCATTGGAGGAGACGGATCAGGCGCTTTCAACATATGCCGCAGAACTGGCGCGTCGTGAAGAACTGCGCATCGCCCGTGACCGCGCCCAGCAGGCCTTCAATATGGCCCACGATCAGTTCCTGGCCGGGGCGACCAGCAATCTGGATCTGCTCACGGCTGAATCGACCGCAGTGGCCGCCGATGCGGCACTGGCCGCCTCCGATGGTGCCGTGGCGCAGGATCAGATCGGTGTCTTCAAGGCGCTGGGCGGCGGTTGGCAGCCGTAAATGCTGCAGCTGTCAAGGCTAAAGTTGCGTGGCATCCGGCAAATTTGCCCTGTACAATCCGGCTCCCCAAAAGCTGGAGCGGTAGTTCAGCTGGTTAGAATACCGGCCTGTCACGCCGGGGGTCGCGGGTTCGAGTCCCGTCCGCTCCGCCATTTTATCGAGCCGTTGGTGAGCTAAACGACTTCGACAAAGTCTCCATAGCCGCCTAACACGGCATCATCCGTCAGGAGGATCATCGGCTCGCATCGCGCTTGTGCCACCAGCAGGCGATCGAATGCATCCTTGTGAATGGGGGGAAGCTGCACGACCTTCGCCGCGTGGCTGCCCGTGATCGGCAAGAGATTGAAGCCCGCCGGCTCTATACCGGCGAGGATTTCAGCGGGATCTGCGGCGAGTTTGCCCAGAGCGCATTTAATGCTGATTTCCCAAATTGAAGCGGCGCTCGCATATACCTCGCCGGAGTCGATGCGTTGTCGCGCCCGCTTCGAGAGCTTTGCCGGCGAGGCGAGCGCCCAAAGCAGCAGATGCGTATCCAGTAACACCCGCATCGCTAACGTCCTTCAAATGTCGACAGCGTTTCATCGTCCAACGGAGCATTGAAGTCGTTCGGTACTTTGATCTTGCCCTTCAGTAGCCCGAGATGCTTCTTGCGGATGGGCGTCGCAATGGGAACCAGTTGCGCCATCGGCTTACCCGCCTTGGCAATAATGATTTGCGCGCCCGCGGCGACTTCCTCCACCAGCCGTGACAGATGGGTCTTTGCCTCGTGAATGTTCACGGTCTTCATAACGATACTCGACTAAACTAAACTTAGTCCACTGTAGCGAGAAGGGCGCACTTTGACATGACCAAGGGCTATCGGTAGCTCCCAATCCCCGTCGTACGGGTTTGCTATAATGGCGGCAGCTGAATCCCCACTTTCAGATGACGCCAAACAGTCAACGGGTCGGGGGTATTTCCGGGGTATGCGGCCACCGATCCGGAAAATAATCTAATAGAAATATTGGGTTATGTGACAGTTTACGTCCGTCCGCTATCTTAAAGACCCGAAGAGATGCTGCAACAAATTGGTGATAGCTTAAAGGGCCACAAGTGGCTCACGTACACGGTGTTCGGTGCGCTGGCACTGATCTTCGCGGCGTGGGGTGCTTACGGCATTGCCAATCTGAACTTCGGCAGCAGCAGTTATGCCGCCAAGGTCAATGGCCACACGATTGCTTATGAGGATGTTCGTTCTGCCTGGCAGCGCGAACAGAATCAGTGGCAGCAACGATTCGGCGGCGACATGCCGGCCGGCCAGCGCTCGGTGCTGGAGGACCAGTTGCTCGAACAGGCGGTGCGCAGTGCGCTGATCACCGATCGGGCCAAGGATCTGGGCTATCGCGTTTCGCAGCAGCAGCTCAGCTCCGCGGTGCGCGCCGAACAGGCATTCCAGCTCGACGGTCAGTACAACGCGGATGTCGCCAAGTCGCGATTGGCGCAGGCGGGGATCACCCCGGAGCAGTACGCGAACGACCTGCGCAGCGAGCTGGAGCGGCGCGAACTGGAGGATGGCATCCAGCTCTCGCAGTTCATCACGCCCACGGAAGTGGAGCGCCTGCACGCCCTGAATGACCAGGAACGCCAGATCCGCTACGCGCTGCTGCCGGTCGAGAAGTACGCGGCGGCCGCGCAGGTCTCGGATGCGGCCGTCCAGGCCTACTACGATTCGCGCAAGTCGCAGTTCATGACCCCCGAGTCGGTGAATCTGCAGTACGCGCAGCTGACTCTTGCTCAGGTGGCCGCGCAGATCACGGTGAGCGATGCCGATCTGCAGGACTATTACACGAAGAACAAGAATCGTTACATCTCCACCGAGCAGCGCCGTGCGCACCAGATCCTGGTGGCCGTGAACGCGAAGGTCGATGATGCGGCCGCCTTGAAGAAGGCGCAGGACATCGAGGCGAAGTTGAAAGCCGGCGGCAATTTCGAGGCGCTGGCCAAGCAGTCATCGGATGATGCCGGTTCGGCAGCCCAGGGCGGCGATCTGGGCCTGGTCGAGCGCACCAGTCTCGAAGGTCCGTTCGGTGATGCGCTGTTCGCCATGAAAACCGGTGACATCAGCGCCCCGGTTCGTACCAAGTACGGCTATCACGTCATCCGTCTGGATGAAATCGACCCGGCCAAGGGCAAGACCTTCGAGGAGGCGCGCGCGGATGTGCTCACGCAGCTGCGTCACGACCGCGCGGCCGACAAGTTCGGCGACATTCAGGAGCAGCTGCAGCAGAAGATCGATCAGTCGGGCCAGACGCTGGACTCCCTCGCCAAGGAATTTGGCCTCACGCTGGGCGCCGTCCCCGCATTCCTCAAGAGCACCGGCGGCGGCGATCTGGGTTCCTCCAAGGATCTGCAGGACCTGGTGTTCGGCGATGCCGTGCTCGGCGAGCATCGGATCGGTGGACCGATCGTGCTGGATAACGATCGACTGGTGCTGGTGAAGGACCTCTCGCACGCATTGCCGATGCCCAAGCCGCTGGCCACGGTGCGCGATCAGATCGTGGCGACACTGCGTAAGGAGTCGGGCACACAGGCTGCGCTGAAGGCGGCCGAAGCGGCCGTCAAGGACTTGCAGTCGGGTAAGGATTTTGATGCCGTGGCCAAGGAGCTGGGCGTCACGGCCGATGCGGCGCGCTTCGTGGGGCGCCAGGATCCTTCAGTGCCGGCGCCGATCCGCGATGCCGCGTTCAAGGCGGTGAAGCCGGGCGAGCACCAGCCGCTGTATGAGGCCCTGCCGCAACCTGATGGTGCGGCCCTGGTGCTGGGTATCATGGCGGTACGCGTGGCTCCGGCGCCCACTGACCCGCAGCAGATGGCGGCCCAGACGCATCAGCTGGCCCTGCAGTACGGCGAGGATGATGCGCGCGCCTACGTTGAACAGGCGCGCAAGACGGCCAAGGTACAGAAGAACATCGAGGTGTTCGACCAGCAGTAGGCGCGGCCGCTCAGTCCGCGGCATCATCCTCGGGGAAGCTCATGCCCACGGTGTTGAAGCCGGCGTCCACGTAAGTGACTTCCCCGGTGATGCCCGCGGCCAAGTCCGAGCACAGGAACGCGGCTGCGTTTCCGACATCCTCCAGCGTCACGTTCCGGCGCAGTGGCGCCGTCTGGGCGACACGAGCGAGCATTTTGCGAAACCCGGCGATGCCCGCCGCCGCGAGGGTCTTCACAGGCCCCGCGGAAATCGCGTTGACACGAATGCCCCGCGGACCCAGATCCGCGGCCAGGAAGCGCACGTTGGCCTCCAGGCTGGCCTTCGCCAATCCCATGACGTTGTAGCCGGGCAGGCTGCGCACGGCTCCCAGGTAGGACAGAGTGAGCACGGCGCCCTGGCGCCCGGCCATCAGCGGCGCCGCGCCACGGGTCAGCGCCGTCAGGCTGTAGCTGGAAATATCGTGTGCCATCTGGAAGGCCTCGCGCGAGGTGTTCTCGAGGAAACTGCCGGCGAGGGCTTCGCGCGGTGCAAACGCCACGGCATGCACCAGAATGTCCAGTGAGCCCCATTCCTTGGCGATGAACGCGAAGGCGGCGTCGATGTCCGCATCGCGCGAAACATCCAGGGGCAGGGTGAGTGCGTTTAACGTCTGTGCCAGCGGCACGACCCGTTCCTTGAACTTGTCGTTGGCATAGGAGAGGGCGAGGGTGGCGCACTCACGCTGCATGGCCTGGGCGATGCCCCAGGCGATGGACCGGTCCGTGGCGACGCCGACAATGAGGGCGCGCTTGCCCGTGAGAAAACCCATCGGTCTAAGGGGCGGAGGCGTGAATGACGAGCTTCTGTCCCGGCAGCAGCTTGGTCTTGCTGAGGCGATTCCAGCTGGCCAGCTGTGCGACGCTCACGTGGTATTCCTGCGCGACGTGGAACAGGGTCTCACCGGCGTGGACAATATGGGTGAGGGCGTGACTGTCGGCGACCTGCGCCCTGGAACTGCCGGCGCGCGCGGCTTCCTCGTCGTCCACGCTGACCTGCGCGGTGCCCGAGGCGGTGGCCAGGCGCAGGCGCTGGCCGGTGCGCAGGACCGCGTCCGGCTGCATGCCATTCATCAGTGCCAGTGCATTCACATCGACGCCGTGCTTGTGTGCGATGGCCCACAGGGTCTCCCCGCGGCGCACGACGACTCGCGAACGCTGGCGGCGGGAACGATGCTCACGGCCGTCGACGAGCGCCGCCGCGCGCAAAGCCTTGGCCGGCAACAGGTTCGCTTCGGAAGGCACGTGCAGTGCGGTGCCGACCAGCAGGGCCCCTTTGGGCAGGTTGTTCAGTTCGCGCAGGTCCTGGGCGGTGGTGTGGAAGCGTCGGGCCACAAGATTCACTGTATCGCCCCGGCGCACGGCATAGGACTTGGTGTTCAGGCGCTGGTCATCGGTGAGCTGGATCACGCTGGTCCGGAAGGCTTCGGCGGTGTCGGCGGGAACCAGCAGCGAATAGGGGCCGGAGGGGTCGGTCGCCCAGCGGTGGAATGCCGGGTTCAGTTCATACAGTTCCGCATCCGTGAGGCCGGCAATTTCAGCGGCCACGTGCATCGATATCTGGCCCTTGGTGTCGACTTTGGCAAAGTAGGGCTGATTCGGAATCTTGTTGAAGGACAGGCCGTAGCGTTCCGGATGGGCCACCACCCGCCCCATGGCGAGCAGCTTCGGCACGTAGGCGCGGGTTTCGGCCGGCAGCTTCAGGTTCCAGAAGTCGGTGGGCAGACCGGCCGCCTGATTGCGCGCCACGGCGCGCTCGACATTCATCTCGCCGCAGTTATAGGCGGCGATGGCCAGCAGCCAATCGCCGTTGAATTCGGTGTTCAGCGCCTGCAGGTAGTCCAGGGCAGCGCGCGTGGATTCCATGACGTCGCGGCGACCGTCATACCACCAGTCCTGCTTGAGGTTGTAGCGCGAACCGGTGCCGGGGATGAACTGCCACAGACCCGATGCGCTCGAATGCGAGTAGGCGTAAGGCTCGAATGCGCTTTCGACCACCGGCAGCATCGCCAGCTCCAGCGGCATGCCGCGCGCCTCGAGCTCCGTGACGATGTGGTACAGGTACAGGTCCGCGCGGCTGAAGGCGCGACCCAGGTAGTCGGGATTGCCGGCATACCATTCCAGCTCGCGGTCGATGGCGGGGTGGTCCGAATCCGGAATTTTGAACCCGGCGCGGATCCGGTCGAACAGATCGCTGTAATCGGCCGGGCGCAGCGGCGGCTTCACCGCGGCCTGGGCAACCGGCGCGTCAGCGGTACTGGGCGCAGCTTCCGCGGGGCTGGAGGCCGTCTGGGTGACGGGCAGGACCGCAACGGCTTCCAGCGCGATGGGCTCGGGTTGAACCATCGGTGGGGTGGAGCAGGCGGTCAGGGTGACAATCGCGCCGGTGATAAGGGTCTGAAGCGCTCGGCGCAGTACGTTCGAAGTCAAAGTCCGGTCCCTCACGAGGCAGATGGCATAGTCATCGGGCGGCCAGCGAGGGTAGTGGGACGCTGGGACGCTACATCGTCGTATGTTCGAAAGAATCTGTCGGTCTACCGTGGGACTTGCCCCCCGGGACACGAACGTACGTATTTCTGAGTTGGACTGTAACTGGTAACTTCACAAAATGGCTACTGTTAATTTGTCCCGTCTCACATAACTCACGGATACTTGCTCACCGTGTCTGACCGCTCCACAGCCCTACGTGCTTTTTGGCAGTTGCCACTGGGTAAATCCCTTCTTACTGCCGAGGCTCAGCTTCTGGGCGAGGCGCTGGAGGACGTATTTGGCTGGGAATTCCTGCAGGTGGGCGCCTGGGGGGAGGGCCGTGAACTGCTGGCCGGCTGCCGCACCCGCCGCAAGATCGTCGTGGCCCCGACGGCCCTCAACGGTGAGGCCGACATCATTGCCAGGCCGTCCGCGCTGCCCATCGGCCGCGACAGCGTCGACGCGGTGCTGTTGCCCCATACCCTGGAGTTTGCCTCGGACCCCTATGCCATCGTTCGGGAGGTCGATCGGGTGCTCTCCGGAGAGGGGCAGCTGGTGGTCCTGGGGTTCCAACCCTTCAGCCTGTGGGGCATACGGGCTCACGGCTCGCGCGCCGGGTTCCCACCGGGCATGCGCCGCATTCTGTCGGCCGGCCGGGTGCGCGAGTGGCTGGTGCTGCTGGGCTATGAAATCGTGGCGACGCGCGCCTATCTGCATTGCAATCCCTGGGGCAACGGCGCCGCCGCCCCGGCCGCGGTCACGGACCATTCGCCCCTGTTGCGCCGCAGCTGGTTCAACCCCCTGCCCGCCGGGGCCTGGATGCTGAAAGCCCGCAAACGCGTCCGTGCCCTGACCCCGATCCGTCCGCGCCTGCGCGAGAAGCAGCCCGCCGTCATTGGTCAGCTGGTGAAGCCGACCACGCGGCAGCAGCCTTAGATGGCGGCGGAACTCACCATCCACACCGACGGTGCCTGCCGCGGTAACCCGGGACCGGGCGGCTGGGGCGTGCTGCTGAGCTGGAACGACACGCGCAAGGAGCTGTCCGGCGCGGAGCGCGCGACCACCAACAACCGTATGGAACTCACCGCCGCGATCATGGGTCTTGCTGCATTGAAGCGGCCGACCGTGGCCACGGTGCAGACCGACTCCCAGTACGTGATCAAGGGCATCACCGAATGGCTGCCCTCCTGGAAGGCGCGCGGCTGGCGCACCGCGGATCGCAAGCCGGTCAAGAATCAGGACCTGTGGGAGCGACTGGACCAGCTTGCCGGCCAGCACACGCTGCGCTGGCAATGGGTCAAGGGTCACTCGGGCGATCCGGGTAACGAACGCGTCGATGAACTCGCGAACCTCGCCATCGATGCGATGCGGGCTGAACTTACGCACTCGAAGGCGGTGTAAGCGAATGCGCCAGATCATCCTGGATACTGAAACCACCGGCCTTGAGGCGGCTCAGGACCACCGCATCATCGAAATCGGCTGCCTCGAACTGGTCAGTCGCCGACCCACCGGCCGGCACTTTCACCGCTACCTCAATCCCGAGCGCGATATCGACGAGGGCGCCCTGGCGGTCCACGGCATCACCCGCGCGCGCCTGGAACCGGAACCGAAGTTCGCGCAGATCGCAGCGCAACTGGTGGAGTTCCTGCGCGGCGCCGAACTCATCATCCACAATGCGGCCTTCGATGTGGCCTTCCTGGACGCGGAGTTCGCGCGCCTGTCCGGGGAGCCGGTGACCGTGGCCTCGATTTGCACCGTGGTCGATTCGCTCAGCCTGGCGCGCCAGATGCACCCGGGGCAGCGCAATGGCCTGGACGCGCTGTGCAAGCGCTACAACGTCGACAATTCGGGGCGGCAGCTGCATGGCGCGCTGCTGGACGCGCAGCTGCTGGGCGAGGTGTACCTGGCCATGACCGGCGGGCAGGTCGCGCTGCGCCTGGGGGAGAGCGGCGCTGCCCAAAGCCGCGACGAGCGGGCGACCGACCGAGCGCTGGTGCGGCCGAGCGTGCCGTTGCGCGTCGTCACGGCGACGCCGGACGAGGAACTCGCGCACCAGGCCTTTCTGAAACTGATCGACAAGGCCAGCAAGGGCCGTTGTCTGTGGCTGACGGGTGCGGCCGGCAACTGATGTGTGAAGCGCGTGCGAGTCGATTAGACTTGCGCCACGCTTTGCCACCGCGATAACGATGTCCACCATGCAAGTACCCCTGCTGGATCTGAAGCCGCAGTACGCCAGCTTGAAGACCGAAGCCCTCGCGGCCATCGAAAGGGTTTGTGCGAGCCAAGGCTTCATCCTCGGCGCCGAGGTCACGAAGCTGGAGAAGGATGTCGCCGCCTACAGTCAGTGCAAGTTCGGTATCGGGGTCTCCTCCGGCACTGATGCGCTGCTGCTGGCGCTGATGGCGCTGGAAATCGGACCTGGGCACGAGGTCATCACCAGCCCGTACACATTCTTTGCCACCGCCGGCACGATCGCGCGCATGGGTGCGCGGCCGACTTTCTGCGACATCGATCCGGTGACATTCAATCTGGACCCTACCGCGGTCGAGACGTTTTTGACGCAGGGCTGCGCGGCGCGCGGCGGGGCGCTGGTGAACAAGGCCACGGGAGGCATCATCAAGGCGTTGATGCCGGTGCACCTGTACGGCCAGGTCGCCGACATGCAGCCGCTGCTGAACCTGGCCCGCCGCCACGGCCTGAGCGTCATCGAGGATGCGGCGCAGGCGATCGGTGCGGCGGATGCGCAGGGGCATCGGGCGGGCAGTCTCGGCGACATCGGCTGTCTGTCATTCTTCCCGACCAAGAACCTCGGCGCCTTCGGCGATGCCGGGATGTGCGTGACCCAGGACGCGAAGCTCGCCGAGCGCATGACCGTGCTGCGGGTTCACGGCGGCAAACCCAAGTACTATCACGCGCTGATCGGCGGCAATTTTCGTATCGATGAAATCCAGGCGGCCGTGCTGAATGTGAAGCTGCCGCATCTGGATGCGTGGACCGCCGCGCGCCAACGCAACGCGGCCTTCTATGACGGCGCCTTTGCCCGGGCGAAGCTCACTGATGCGGTGCGCACTCCCTACGCCGTGCCGGGCGGCCGACACATCTACAACCAGTATGTGATCCGTGTGCGTGATCGCGACCGGCTGCGCCAGCATCTGACGCAACACCAGGTCGGATCGGAGATCTACTATCCGGTGCCGTTGCATCTGCAGCAATGCTTCGCCTACCTGGGTCATGCCGCCGGCGCATTTCCCCACTCCGAAGCGGCCGCGCTGGAGACGGTGGCGTTGCCGATCTATCCGGAACTGGCAGATGAACAACTGCAATACGTCGTCGACAACATCGCGGGGTTCTACGCATGAGCGGCACTCCCGGACCCCTGACGCCCATCTGGGGCGAAATCGCCGCGCACGAGTCGCGCCTGAGTGCGCTGCACACCCGGGACCTGTTCGCGCAGGATCCGGGTCGCTACGCGCGCTTCTCGCGCTCGAGCCTGGGCCTGTCGATGGATTTCTCGCGCCAGCGCATCGACCAGGAGGCGCTGTACAAACTGTATGCGCTGGCCGATTTCGTGCACCTGCGCGATCGCATCGAGGGCATGTTCAAAGGCGAGCACATCAACCGCAGCGAGGACCGCGCCGTGCTGCACGTGGCCCTGCGTCAGCCCCGTAGCGGGGCGATCGGCGGCAGGGACATTGCAGCGCAGGTGATCGCCGAGCGTGATCGCATGCTGAGTTTCGCGCAAAGCGTGCGTGACGGCCGCATCGTCGGCAGCGCCGGCAAACCCTTCACCCTCATCGTCAATATCGGCATCGGCGGTTCGGACTTAGGGCCCGCGATGGCCGTGCTGGCTCTGGAGCAGTTCACCACCGGCGCGCCGCGCGTGGAGTTCGTCTCCAATGTCGACGGGTGCCACCTGTACGATGTGCTCAAGGATGCGGATGCCGCGACCACCCTGTTCATCGTCGCCTCCAAGACCTTCACCACGCTTGAGACGCTCACCAACGCCAAGACCGCGCGCGCCTGGCTGGTCGGCAAGCTCGGCGAAGGCGTCGTCACCTCACACTTCGCGGCCGTGTCCACCAACCACAAGGCCATGGACGCCTTCGGCGTGCACAAGGATTATCGCTTCCAGATGTGGGACTGGGTGGGTGGTCGCTATTCGATGTGGTCATCGATCGGCGTCGCCTTAGGCATCGCCATCGGCAAGACGAATTTCGAGCAGTTCCTCGCCGGGGCGAATGCGATGGATGAGCATTTCCGCACCACGGAGTGGGCGGACAACCTGCCGGTGCTGATGGGCCTGATCGGAGTGTGGAACATCAATTTCCGCAAACTTCCGACCCTGGCCGTGCTGCCCTATGACGACCGGCTCAAGCGTCTGTCCGCCTACATGCAGCAGCTGGAAATGGAGAGCAACGGCAAGTCCGTCACCCAGGACGGCGAGCGCATCAGCTGGGAGACGGCGGCGGTGATCTGGGGAGAACCCGGCAGCAATGCCCAGCATTCGTTCTTTCAGCTGCTGCACCAGGGCACGATGCGCGCCGCGCTGGACTTCATCGCGCCGGTGAACTCCTCCTGTGGTGACCAGCACCATCAGAATCTGGCCCTGGCCAACTGTCTGGCGCAGGCCGAAGCGTTCATGAACGGTCAGAACGGCCCCGACATTCCGCCGCAGAAGGTGCATGTCGGTGACCGGCCCAGCACACTCATTCTGTTCAGCCGCCTGGATCCCATGACTTTGGGAAAACTGGTCGCGCTGTATGAACACAAGGTGTTCACGCAGGGCGTGATCTGGGGCGTGAACTCGTTTGACCAGTGGGGCGTGGAGCTGGGGAAGAAGCTGGCGGAGGGGCTGATACCGGCCGTGAAGGACCCAACCGGTGTTCACAACGCGACGCCGGCGGTCACGAAGCTGCTGGCGACCGTTGCGAAGTGGCGCGCCTGATCCGGTGGGCCCCGCGGGCGCCGTATGAAAGTGAAGAGATGACTTCGGTTACCCTATCGGAAGACCTACTTCGGAAATCATGAATCCGATCGACAGCAGTCA
>DASYER010000138.1:0-17512 GCA_036498905.1 Steroidobacteraceae bacterium
CGCGGAATTGCGCAAAATGCTCGATACCATGCCGCAGGTGGAGGCTGAGTACGCGCGGCTCAATCGTGACTACGATGTGACCAAGGCGCGTTACACAGCGCTGGTCGACCGGTTAGAGAAATCACGGCTGGGAGAGGAGGCATCTTCCAGCGGCTCGGTGCGATTCGATGTCATCGAGCCCCCAAATGCGGGATTCAAACCGGTGTCTCCATTGCGATCGATATTGATCCTCGCCGTGCTGGTGCTGGCGCTGGCGGCCGGCGGTGGCGTCGCATTCCTTCTACATCAACTCAAACCTGTATTCGTCTCTGCTCGCAACCTGAGCGAGCAGACCGGATTGCAGGTATTGGGCTCGATAAGCATGGCTTGGCTCGATCGCCAGCATGAGCAGAGACGTAAGGCGTATTGGCGATATTCGGCCGCCGTTGTGGCGCTCTTCGTAGTCGGTGCAATTGTTTTGCTGTTGAGCCGCAATGGCGTGCGCCTGTTGTCGCCACCCGGAGCCTGAGGAAGTTTATGAGTCTCGTAGAGCGAGCGATCAAGAAGCTTCAGGAATCACGAGCGCAGGGCCTGTCGGCGGCGCCTGGCGCACCTCAGCAGGTGACGCACGAGGTTCGATCGCGTGGCGAGCAAACGATCAAACAGGTCGCATCCGTTCCCATCGCTGAGAAGAAAGTCTGGAATCCCTCCGGTCGTGTGGTTGCGATCGATAGGGACGCACTAAGAGCTATTGAGCTGCTACCCCCGGTCAATCTCGAACGGCTCATCGCCAGTCAGTATCAGCAGATCAAGCGACCGCTCATTGCGTCGGCGACCGGTAAGAGCAGTACTCCAATCGCCAATGGCCACCTGATCATGGTGGCGAGCGCTCTGTCCGGTGAAGGAAAAACCTTCACCAGTATCAATCTCGCGCTCAGCATGGCTTTGGAACAGGACACTGAAGTGTTGCTGGTCGATGCCGATGTTGCCAAGCCGCATGTATCCCGTATTTTCGGTTTGCGGGCCGATCGCGGCCTGCTTGACCTATTGGTCGATAGAAATCTGTCCGCCGAAAGTGCCATTCTCCCCACCAACGTTCCGGGGCTGAGCATCCTGCCCGCTGGCCGTCAAATTGCGACGGCTACCGAATTGTTGGCCAGTTCGAGGATGACAGAGTTGGTGGAGGAACTCAGTTCCACGGCCGCAAGGCGGATTGTGCTGTTCGATTCGCCGCCGCTGTTGCTTTCTACCGAGTCCAGAGCGTTGGTCCATGCGGTCGGGCAGGTAGTCATGGTTGTGCGTGCACAGTTTACGGCGCGCAAGGCGGTGCTGGACGCCATCGAATTGCTCGACGATGCAAAGCCCATCAGCCTGGTGTTGAATCAGAGCGAGCTGGCGCCATCAACCGGCTACTACGGATACGGATCGTACGGTGATGAGGCGCCCGCCGTCGTCGGCGGATAGTCGTCCGCCGACGCTCTGCGTTGGTCGCTGGGTGTGCGTTGAAAACAAGAATGGAAGGAAAGTCATGAGGCGCAGTCAATTACTGCATACGGGTGCGTGTTCGGCGACATTGGTGTTTGCGTTTGTCGCAGGCGCACCGCAAGCGCGCGCAGTGGATTTCGCTTATCAGGCCAACCTGGGCCTGGGACACAGCGATAACATTCGCCGGACCGCGGCGGACGAAGAAGACGAAGATATTGCTGCGGCAGGGCTGCGCTTTTCGTTGGCCGAGCAGAGTTCGCGGTTGCAGTTGGATGCCGTAGGGGATCTTGCCTACGATGAGTATCTGCACAATACATTCGATTCCGAATTGGTCGGCAGTTTCGCGGGAAATGCCCGGTTCGCCTTGGTGCCGCAGCGCTTCGAGTGGGTGATATCGGATAATTTCGGCCAGTCGCTGAGTGATCCGTTTGCGCCGGAGACGCCGGATAACCGGGAGAATATCAACTCCTTCTCAACCGGCCCGGACGTTACCTTCGCATTCGGATCGCAGACACGGCTGCGGCTTGGCGCGCGCTATTCGTTGGCAACCTATGAGCGAAGCCCATTCGACTTCGATACGGTGTCGGGCGAAGCGACCCTGTCGCGCTCACTATCAAGCGCAAGCAATGTCTCACTGAACGTGCGTTCGGCGCAGACCAAGTACGATGAGGCGGCCCTCAATGCCGATTACGACCAGGACGAAGCGTTCGTTCGTTACGATGTAACGGGCGCGCGCACCAAGCTGGGGGTCGACTTGGGATATACGCGGATCGATCGGGATGCCGCTGCGGAAGCCGAGGACGGTTTGTTGTTACGCCTGAACGCCACGCGCCGTGTGTCCGCAGCGTCCACGGCCACTCTTACAGTCGGGCGGGAGTTCTCGAATTCGGTGAGTGCGTTCGCGAGCATGCAAGGTGTCGGTGGTATCGGTCTGGGCGCGACGCCGGGAATTCAAACGGCACAGCCATTCACCAACGATTACGTGACCCTGGGTTGGGACTTCTCCCGCAATCGCACCAAGTTCGGCCTGTACGGATCATGGTCGGACCAGTCCTATAAAGACGCCGGCACGCTGGACCAGACTCTCACGTCCATCAGCGCGCAGGTTGGACGTCAGTTGTCGCCAAGAACCTCCCTGGACCTCCACGCTCTGTACGATCACGCAGATTTCAAGCTACAGGATACCGATTACGACGATATCGGCGCTGGCCTGGGCTTCACGTGGCAGCTCTCCCGGGCCGTATCGCTGAGCGCTACCTACGACTATCTCAAACGCTCCAGCGACGTGCCTCTTAACGACTCGACCGAAAACCGCTACTGGCTCTCCATTGCCTACGGCCGCGGTACGCCTCGCACCGCGATGGCTGGCCCGCAATTCCCGGTCGACCAGGGAAGTCAGCCGTGACGAACGCACCTGGACCGATTGTCAATGCAATGACCGTTGACGTGGAGGACTACTTCCATGTCGCGGCGCTTGCACGATCGGTCGATCGTTCCCGTTGGGACGATATGGAATACCGCGCGGTGGGTAACACCCAACGGCTGCTCGATCTGTTCGATGAGAAGGCGATCAGGGCCACGTTCTTCGTGCTCGGATGGGTTGCCAAGCGAAGCCCGGAGCTGGTTCGGGAGATACATCGTCGCGGCCATGAGGTCGCGAGCCATGGCATGAGCCACAAGCTGGTCTACAACCAGACTCCCGCCGAGTTTCTTGTCGAGACACGCGACTCGAAAGCGCTGCTGCAGGATATCGTCGGCGTGCCGGTCTATGGCTATCGCGCTTCGACGTACTCGATCACCAAGAAATCCCTATGGGCCTTGGACGTGCTGTGCGATCTCGGATTCAGGTACGACTCGAGCATCTTTCCGATCCAGCACGACGTCTACGGAATACCCGATGCGCCGCAAGCGCCTTCGCGCATTGCCGCGCCGAACGGCAAAACGATCGTCGAATTTCCGATGTCGACGGCAAAGATAATGGGCGTGCGCGTACCGGTGTCGGGTGGCGGCTATTTCCGGTTGCTGCCGTATGCGGTGACGCGAACCGGATTGGGCAAGCTCAACGAACAGATGCGGCGCCCGTTCGTGTTCTATCTGCATCCGTGGGAAATCGACACCGGGCAGCCACGAATCAAGACCAGTGCGCTGTCGCGATTTCGGCACTACACAAACATCGGCCGCTGCGAGGCAAGACTGCGTACGCTGATCGCCGACTTCCGCTTCACGACCATGAATGACGTGCTGACCGGCATGGGTTTGCTGCGGCCGGAATCCATTCAGGCGGCCTCCATCGCAACGGACGCCATCGACCCGATTCTCACTCCTGCTCACTGATTGTGATCCCCGCTGCCGACCGGGCTCTGCCCCGGACCATTGCCGTACTTTCGAATCCCAGTGCTGATTGGGACGAGTTTGTAACAGCACACCCGGATGCCAGCGTTTATCTGCTCAGCGGGTGGGCGCTTCTTGCTCGCGAAGTATTCGGGCACCCGGTATTTTTCATAGAAGCGCGCGATGCTGCCGGGACGCTGGTCGGTGTATTGCCGATGGTGCAGCAGAAGAGCTTGTTGCTGGGGAATTTTGCAACGTCATTGCCGTTCTTCAATTACGGCGGTGCTCTCTGCGCGGGTGATGACATCGCCGCGGAGATGATGCAGCGGGGGAGAGCACTGGGGCAGGAGCTGGGATGTTCCTATGTGGAGTTTCGTGACGCGCAGCCGCGCCCAGGCGACTGGATCCGGCGCACCGACAAAGTCTCTATGGTGCTGCAGTTGCCCGATACCTTCGCCAAGCTCTCGCAGCAGTTGGGTTCGAAATTGCGCTCACAGGCTAAACGGGCCGATCGCGAGGAGCCCGCCGTGCGCATCGGCGGAGTAGAGCTCGTCGATGATTTCTATGCAGTCTTCGCCAGCACGATGCGAGATCTGGGTACACCGGTCTATCCGCGCAAATTCTTTCCGGCGTTGCTGCGACGATTCCCGGAGTACTGCCGGATCATCGTCGTGGATTGCCGCGGTAAGCCGGCTGCCGCAGGATTTGTCGTGACGTATAACGGCCATGCCGAGATCCCTTGGGCGGCATGTCTTGGTGAAGCAAAGCCTCTGGGTTTCAACATGAAGCTTTACTGGGAAGTGCTGACCTTTGTTGTTGGTCAGGGATGTTCCAGTTTCGATTTCGGTCGTTCGACCATCGATGCCGGCACTTATAAGTTCAAGAAGCAGTGGGGCGCTGAGCCGGTGCAACTGCATTGGCATCGATGGGAGAAGCATGCCAAGCACGATGGTGCTCACGCATCCTCAGGCGGTGGCAAGGTGACCGATCTGCTTTCACAGGTATGGCGGAGAATGCCAGTGCAGATCGCGAATAGACTCGGGCCGTTGATCAGTCCGGGATTGCCCTGGTAGGAGATCGGTAACAATCGCCGATCCCGGCTGCGAAGAACTCTATTGCAGAAATGTGCGTGCTTTCTGCTTGAGGCGTTCGATAGCCGTGCCGTACTGCAGGTTCACGTCGATGTTCTGCGCGAACGCAAAGCGATCAATGCGGAAGATGTCGCTGGCAGTCCTCTGAACGCGACCGAAATCGGCATAAGCATCGTTGGTGGAAACGGCGCCCATTAACCCCAGCTCCCTAGCCAGCTGCGTTTCGCGAGGGCCGAAGTCCACAGTCCGTCCGGTCGGCCAAGCGTAAACCGGTAGGGGGGTTCGCAATTCCGACTGCAGACGATTCCATGAGGTGGTTATTTCCTCGCGTGATTGTGCTGAGGAGAGTTGCGAGGCGACGCGATGAGTTACGGAATGCGGCGCGAAGTCGATGCCAGCCGCTTCCAGTTCGCGGATTTCGTCCCAACTCAAGGGCCGGTGACCTTCGGGGGGATTGTCCGGAGGACGGGACTCCAGGTGCGACCACAGCCTGTCCAGGAACGGCTGTACCTGCGACCAAGGAATGGTTTTGCAGTATTGCTGGAGTTGATCGATCGCGGTGTGACGCTGCCCCAGCGAGTCGAGGCTGATCGGGCCAGGCACTTCAGGCAGTTGCAAAGAGGTCGTTTTCGAGTTGAGCACGCTGAAGGCCAATTGTTCGTCCCATGGCCAAAGCTGACGATCGATGAATCCGGACACTAGAAATATTGTCGCGGAACAATCGTGGCGCAGAAACTCTCGAGCAAGCAGTCCCTGATCGAGATAACCATCGTCGATAGTAAACGCGACGCAGCCTGGTTCGGGATCGCGTCCCTGCGAAGCGCATTCGAAAAGGTAACGCAACGATACCATCCGAGCTCCAGCACGGCGCAGCGCCTGGATGGTGCCGGCGATGCATTCGTTTGTCGTTCCGTCGAGTGCGCGCTCGGGATGATATTGCCGATGCAGCATGAAAACGGACGCCCGCCCATCCCACAAAGGCTTGAGTAGTGCGGCCGAGGCCCGATTCGCCAAACCAGCGACCATGACCTTTCTGAGTAGAAGTTTCATGCGCCGATGATATCGAATCTCACCTCCCACGCACTGGGTCGTACTTCCTATTGCGGAGAGGCCTGTAGATATTATGCAAAATCGACCTGGACAGCGCCGACACCCGCAGGGGTCGTTTGGCGGGCAGGGGAGGTGCCCTGAACAGACCATTCGGGAAAATCGCGGCCCAACAGGCGACGCAGGGTGTCGACCTGCTTCTGCTGTTTTTCCAGAACGATCGCCCTGAGCTTGGCTACGTCCCGGCTGACCTCATCGTCATCGACCTTCCGGTAGGCAATTTTCCGGGCCCAGTCCTTGAAGCCCACCGGTACGAGGTGGGCGATCCGATCCCACGTGGCGGAGTATTGAATACGGTTCAGGATACCGGCGCCAGCGACTCCCTGAATGACTTCGGGCTTCTGGTTATGAGCGGTTTGAGCTGCGTTCCCGATCGTCTGCCTGGGCAATCGCAACCAGTCGAAGATCCGATTCAGCTCGGCCTGCGGCGCCTTTATCAGTGATTCGAACGTAAGGGTCAGCACGGCATCTTTGCCGAAGCGATCGATATATGGCTGTAACTGCAGCGCATAGTCGCTGAACGCAAGATAGTCCGGCTGCTCGCTTACGGCTTTTATGAGGGGGCGCAACTCACCACCGAAATGGATGTCCCGCACGGCGTGCCAGTAATGACTGATAACCCGCTCAAAAGGATCTCGCATGATGTAGATGAGGCGGGCATTCGGATTGAAATGAAACAAGCGCTCGGGCACGCCCGAGTACAGCGGCAGTTTGGTGTAGTGAGTGCTCGATTCGCCTCGATACTGGCAGTGGTTCTCGTCTGCGAACAGCTCTTGGTACCACCGTTCGCCGTTTCGTAAACCTAGCTCTTCTACAAAATAGCCCGGTTCTTTGTTCTCGCTCATCGCGATGTCGGGATGGGCGTCGAGGTAGTTGTGCAGTGAGGTGGTTCCACACTTCATTGCACCGATGATGAACAGGTTCGGTTTGCTAGCCATGGTTTCCCTAAATGCACCGCTGGATCGCGGGAGGAATCGGGGCCGGCAAATGTTGAGGGCGCGATGTGATGGAACGGTGATAGTGAAGTTATGGAATGGTTACAGAGTGGCGCAATATGTCGCTGAGGAGGTTTGATAATTTTATTATTTATTTATAAAAATCAATAAATTGAATAATATTTCTCATCTATTTATGCGATCGGATGGCACGCCAATATTGCTAGGGCCATCCGAGACCAGGGACCGATACAAGGCAGCGGTCTTTTCAGCATTCGCCGACGCGGAAAAATCCTTGAGGATACGTGCCATGCCACGCGCGATTACCGCCGCTTGGTCAGTATCTCTAAGCGCAACCAAAGCGTGGGCGTAGCCCGCGGCGGTATGATCATTGGTGAGAATGCCGCCGGCTTGCCCCGATAGAATGTCATGCAGGCCGCCAACATCATGAGCCACCACAGGCGTGCCGACGGCAATGGACTCCAGCGGAGTCATGGGCATGCCTTCGTGATCCGAGCACATCACGAGCGCATCCAGCGCGGCGAGGCAGGCAACGCTGTCCGATCTGTGTCCGTGGAAAGTAACGACACCTTCAATTCCAAGCGCATTTGCGCAGCGTTCCAGATTCTTGCGATGTGAGCCTTCGCCTATGACATGGAAGCGCCATGCTTTTGCCGGTGCTTCCCTCTGTAGCAGGGCGCACATTTCGAGAAACAGATCGACGCGTTTCACCTTTTCCAGTCGACCAACGATTCCGACGTGGATGCAGTTCGGCGCTTGGGTGCGAAAATCGACAGGCGTGATCGAGGCGCGAACTGCCTCCACATCCACTCCATTGTCGATGATCGAAATGTGCTGCGGCCGGAAGTCGGCGCTCAGGGCTTGACCAAGCGCTGCGGAGACCGCGATGACTCGCTGCTGCAGAAATCTGCCGCACCAAAGATCCAGCGTATAGAAGAGTCGCTTGTGTAGCTTGCCGAACCCGCGCGGTTTGTGTTCCGGTGCGCCATGGCAGGTTCTAACGCTCTTGCTGCGGGTTGCTAACAGGTTGGCGATTGAGCCCAGAACGTGTTCCTTCTGGCGATGCGTATGTACGATGTCCGGCTTAAAGTCCCTCATGAGGTTGCGCAGACCCCTCAGGATCGCTAGCCCACTAAATTGAGTTTCGTCGAAAATCGTGACGGGGATGCTCTGCGCCCGCAGCCGTCGGGCAAGTTCGCCATCGTTCATCAGTGCGGCATGCGGCTGGATTCCAGCGCCCTTCGCAAACTGAGTGAGTAGCGTAAACAATTGCACTTCTGCTCCGGCCCAGAGGTCGCCAGATGCGATGTGCAGTGACTTCAGTCTCTGGGCGCTTCGCGACAAGTTGGTTCTCACGCACTACAATGCCGGCGAAGTGCCAGAGAAGCACCGGCCGGAAAGAGGAATATTTTGCTAATCAGCGCGCCATGGCCGCAATTGACAGCCGGTGTAGGGCACTTTGGCAATGAAAGGTTTCACGCTCCGGTTTTCATTCTAGCTGCAGCAGACTTTATCGGCTTGCCGTTGTTTTCACCATCGTGGAGCGCTGCTCGCAGGTCGGTACCTCCGGGATTCTTGCCCATGCGCATCGCTGCTTCAGAATGCCATGGTGCTGCGGGTAAACCTATGACCGTTCGTCAATCTTGGACTCCATGATGGCTCGCTGGTGTCGTCGCGGGGATCTGCCGCCAACGGGTAATGCTGTCCTGTTGCGAGACTCGGCACCGCTTCCTGAGTTTCAGGGATACGGTTCGAGTTGGGTAAATTCAGGAACGGCGGCTCTTGCGCTCGCCATGATGATGGCTCGCGCAAGGTGTGCGCATGTGTTGGCGCCGACAGTCGTGTTGCCTGCCTACGGATGCCCTGACCTGGTCGCTGCAGCTGAGTTCGCGCAGCTGCGACCGGTGCTCGTCGATATCGAAGCCGACGATCCTGGCTATTCACTGAGCGCGCTCGAGCGGGCACTGACTTCGGATGTGGTCGCCGTGGTTGCCGTGAATTTTCTCGGTATCCGCGAGCGACTAGGCGATCTGAAGGACCTACTCGCATCGCGCTCACAGGCGCTGTTGATCGAGGACAATGCCCAATGGTTTCCCGAGCCGGCGGACGGGTGTCGGCTGGTCGGTGATCTCGTTTGCCTCAGCTTCGGACGCGGCAAGCCCGTCAGTTTGCTGGGTGGCGGTGCACTGCTCGTGCGTGCAGGCAGCGATCTGGCAATTCTTCGCTCCCTCATCGGTCCGGCGCCGGCATCCGGATCCTTGTTTCCGCTCAAGGTGCGGGTGTTCAACAAATTGCTGGACCGACGCTGGTATTGGCTGATCAACCGCAATCCCGCATTTTCTCTCGGGCGAACTGTTTTCAAGCCGCTGACTCAGATTGCTGCGCTCGACGCAGCCCGTACGAGCATTCTGGCAGCGAATGTTGCCGCCTATCTCAGTCACGAGCGCAGCGTCGAGGCGCGGTGGGCGACGGCATTGTCGCGATCTCCGATGGTAGCCTCGGTGTCGGTGGCCGCGGAACGCAACGGCCGCTTGCTGCGCTATCCCGTGTTGTGCCGTGATGCTTCGATACGCGACACATTACTGGCACGCTTGCACGCAGCGGGCTTGGGAGCGAGCGCCATGTACCGTGTCCCGCTCGCACAAGTCAGCGGTGTCGGTAACAAGGTGCAAATGGCAGGCGAATGCAAGGGCGCCGCCGCCTTTGCGTCAAGACTGCTTACATTACCGACGCACCAGCAAGCCAATTTGCAGGACATCGACAGCGCCGCCGCAGTGCTCGCTCAATAAAAAGCCAGCTATAGCCAGCCCGACAGCCGCGCCTGAAAGCTGGTCGGAGTACCAGTGATGTCTTCGTGCACACCGATTCGTGCCAGAGTGTAGTCATCGACAGTACTGGTATTGATTCCCCGACGAGTGGTTACTGCGGCAGCGTAGTGTTGGCGCACCAGTTCGATCGCGGCCGAACTCGCATCGCCATTCGGATAACAAAAGAGGGTGATGGGTGTTCCCAGCTGTTCCTCCAGCATCCTTCTGCTCTCGGAGATTTCCCGGGACATCGTCTGCGCATCCAGATTCGCGACCAGCCGATAGTGATTGCAGGTATGCGAACCCACGTTCACCAGTCCGGAGCGCTGCATGTCGCGCAGCTG
This sequence comes from Steroidobacteraceae bacterium, assembly GCA_036498905.1. Taxonomy (GTDB): domain Bacteria; phylum Pseudomonadota; class Gammaproteobacteria; order Steroidobacterales; family Steroidobacteraceae; genus DAIDKA01. The sequence continues at coordinate 10,101 of DASYER010000138.1, forward strand.
ATCCCAGCTGAGCAGCGCCGGCGATTGAGGTGGCGGCAGCATCAGAGCCGCCTCGCTTTCATCCAGGCGTGAATTCAGCTCGTCGTCCGAGAGGCGTTTGCAGGAGTTGATGAGTGCGGCGATCCAGTCCCGCGAACCGGGCGATGCTGCCAAGTTTCCGGAGAACGGACGCAGCCACTGCAAGGCTGGATGATTCAGTTGGGGGTCTGCTGCGACGATTCTCGCCATTCGATTCGGCCAGAACTCGCGTCGCGTCCCGATCATGTGCGATACCGCAAAAATAGTCGCCGGTACCTGTTCGCGCTCGAGGATCGGAAGGGCGTGTTCGTAATTGTCCAGCCACCCATCGTCAAAGGTCACGGCGCAGGACCTTTTCGGCAGCTGCTTACCGCTTCTGCGATGCTCTATCCATTGCGCCAACGGCAGCAAAGTGAACAGCTCTTTGAGCTGCCGCAAATGTTGGCGAAAGGTATCGGGCGTCACTATCATCCCGGGCTCTTCCGACGCAAACCGTGGATCGGATGCCGGCAGAATGCGGTGATACATCAGGATCCACAGTTTCGGGCTGCCGTTGCCGTACCGATGGGGGCCGAACCGGCTGGCGACGCGCTGAGCCGACTCCTTCAAGGTATTCTTGAGCCCGGGCGCCGATGCCTGCATGGCTGCTGTGTGCATGGAATTAGCTATGGTTCCGGAGGGTTTGCCCGAGCGCAGTCTATTGAATCTGTGCGTCCGGTACTACGGCGCGTGACCTAAGTTTGTCCGAGAACAATGAAAACCATTCTGCATGTCATCGATTCCACCGAGCCAGGTGGTGCCGAAACGGTATTCGCCCAGCTTGCTGATGAGCTGCGCAAGCGGGGCTATCGCTCCCTTACGGTAGTCAGCGGCCCGGGGTGGGTCACCGACGAACTGCGGCGTCGTGGCCTGCAGCCAATCATCATCGATGCCAAGGGCGCCTTCAACTGGCGGCTCGTGCGTGGTCTGGTGCGGATTATTCGCGCCGAAAAGGTCGATCTCATTCAGTCTCATCTATTGGGGTCCAATGTTTACTGTGCGCTCGCGGGGCTGATAGCCCACAAGCCCGTGATCGCGACATTCCATGGCATGGTGGATGTAAGTCCGGAGGAACGCCTGCGTTGGCTCAAGTTCCAGATCATGAATCTGGGTGTCAGCCGGTTCGTTGCGGTGTCGCAGCGATTGTGTGACGCAATTCACAAAGAGGGCCTGCTGAACCCACGCAAGACGACCGTCATCTACAATGGCATTGAGTTTGAGCGTTACGGAAGATCGTCTCGTCAGGAACTGCGAGAGCTGCTTGGCTTGCCTGGTGACGCCGTTTTGATTGGCAGTCTGGGTAATCTACATCCGGCGAAGGGATACGAATACCTCATTCGCGCCGCCGGCATAGTGTCGAGACGACACCCGTCGGCGCATTTCGTCATCGGCGGCGATATCAAGGAGCATCTCATAGGTGATCTGCGAACGTTGATGGCTGACTCGGGGGTCTGCGATCGAGTTCATTTCATCGGCTTCGTGAAAGACAGTGCCGCGTTTCTTTCTCAACTGGACTTCTTCCTGCTGTCCTCCCTGTCTGAGGGATTTTCTATCGCTACCGTTGAAGCTATGGCCACCGGGCTACCAATGGTGGTGACACGGTGTGGGGGGCCCGAAGAGATCGTCAGCGAAGGGCAGGATGCAGTCATGGTCGATGCGGGAAGTTACGAATCAATTAGCGCAGGACTTTCTGCTCTACTTGATTCCCCTGCGACTGCGGGGCAATTGGCTCGCCGGGCGAAAGAGTCGGTCGAAGGTCGCTTCAGCATGCACGCGATGATCGACAGGTATATGGATCTTTACGCTCAGAACATCTGATGCACCGTTGTATTTGCATCTGCAGATCCCTATGTGGCGGGGCACGATTTCGGCACGGTCAGACTCCCATAACGCTATGTGATTTTCCCTGATTTCAGCTAATTGCATGTTGCCGAATGGAGACTCTTACGCTCATGGCGAGATACTGGTCTATAGTCAGATCCGGTCAAGTCAAGGTCGGTGCCAACGCCGAATCGGCAGGAGTGAAGTCGTGATTTTTTCGAAGCAATCAGATCGCAAATATTTCATCGCGCTCGCGATGTCCGCCGCAGCAATTTTCTGTTCTACGCACGCATCTGCGGACGGCACAATTGCATATCGAGGGCTGACAAGCGGAATCGATTCAAACTGGAGCGCCAACACCAGTGGCAATTCGTACACGACCTGGCAAACCGACAGTTCAACGGGCTTTGCTCGAATTCAGTTCGACAGTGCTCATGACTACGGTTTGAACCACAAATTGGCGGAGCGCGATCGATCGGCGATATACGTGAAGATGTGGTGTCGCCAGAACGGTGGTGTGGCTCATGGCCCGAAGCATTTCAAGATATTCGGACAGGGCTATCCCAATAGTTACTCGAATACGACATTCGGCCTCGCAGGCTATGGCACTGACTACGGTGTTTACTACGGGGACAGTGCATCCGGCAGCAATGACGCTGGCGTCGAGTGGAGTTTCAAGGGAGTTACGACCGGGGGTACGACGTTGAGTCGTGCGGCGCCCACCGTGGTTACGAAAGTATCAACGGTACCGACTATTGATAATAGCTGGCATGAATGGGGTTATTACATCAAGTTCAATGACGACAATACGCCAAATGGCGAGATCATCGTGCAGTACGACGGTAAAGAGATTTTTCACCTGAAGAATGTCTACAACCGCGCGAACGGTGAGAGTCCCATCGACAACTTTGGCATTGGTCAGTTCTATCAGCCGATTGGCGGCAGCTACTCCATGTCACGCGATTACCGCGATATACGTGTTGCTTACGATGGTTGGCCAGCCTCCACGGATATCAAAGGAAACTTCGTGAATGGGACCAAGCCAATGGCCCCCAGCGCTGTTTCGTTGCAATGAGTCCAGCCGGCGCTTAGCGGGACATGCATTGTGTGATCGCTAGGCGGTAGTGACCGCATCGCGGCGTAGCTCCCCTGACAAGACGCTTCTCCCAAGCGTCTTGTTCTGGTGTTAGTACCATTCTGCGAAGAAGCCAGGTGTCGCTCACGAGCGATGAGCGATCATAGGGGCGCATGCGTCGTTTAGGGTTGCGGAGGAGATGATTACTTCCATCTCTCTTCGCTTCGCGTAGGTCCCCGAGGGGCCGATATCAGTCCGGCGGTGATGCTTGGGTGTAAAGCATCTGTGCGGCATCCGACGAGGTCGGGGTTCGTTGCGTCCCGTGGGATGTGCTCGGAATTTCCTAGCCAGAACAACAGGACGTTTCGATTCGTCAGTCGAGCGGTCTGATTCTCCAAGGAATCAACCCATACTGATTGTCGGCCGACAATTCTTCATCTGTAGTGGTTGATCGACTGGGTGTGTGGACTATTCCATGAGTCACGTAGCTGATAGCAATAAGCCGCTGTGGATTACCTGGGAACGGCAGGTGCGAAACAGAAGCATGAGTAATCGGCTCAATGCTCAGCTATTGGAACTCAACATTACTGGCAATCGATACAAGCGATACTTTGTCTGTCTCTTGAGGACGTCTATCTGGTTGTGGCGATGGCGAAGCGCGATCGTGTTTGTGCAGAACCCGTCGCTCGTGCTTGTGCTGTATGCGGTTGTCCTGCGTCCGGTACTCAGATACCGGCTTGTTATGGATGCGCACAACGCAGGGGTCTATCCGTCTGAGGGCGGTAGCCCAATGCTTCAACGCTTGGCCGATTGGCTGTTGAAACGGGTTGACCTTGTAATTGTGACAAATGACGGGCTGGCAGAGCGCGTTCGCGCCGTCGGCGGAAGACCTTTTGTTCTGCCGGACCCTCTTCCCGACCTTGCAGCACGCCGTGAGTTGACCCAAGTTCTGGGCGAGTTACCGATCACCGGGCTGTTCATTTGCACTTGGGCTGCCGACGAGCCTTACTTCGAAGTGTTCAAGGCAGCGGAATTGTTGCCGGATATACGTTTTCTTGTAACCGGCAATAGCAAAGGAAGAGAGATTGGGTATGGCAGCAACGTACCGAGAAACGTAATTCTTACCGGTTACGTGCCTCACGAGGAGTACGAACGTCTTCTGACAACTTGTGATTTCGTGCTGGATCTTACGACCCGGCAGGATTGCTTGGTTTGCGGGGCGTACGAGTCAGTGGCGGTTGGCACTCCTTTTGTTCTCTCGGACTCGAAGGCTTTGCGAAGCTACTTCCGGATGGGAGGAACTTACGTCAGCAACGATGCCGTCGGAATCGCGAACGGTATTCGTGCGTTGATGAACGATTACGAAACGTATCGCGCCCAAATCGCGAGATTGAAGGGTCTGCTCGAATCGGAGTGGGCCGGCCGGAAGAACGCTCTGACGGAAATGCTGGCGGATTTCCAGTAATCGCAGATGGCGCTCGTGGCTCAGCGGTAGTTATCGGCATTCGATACTCCGCGTTTCCTAGAAATGCATGAACCGGAAAAGTTGAGGTGGTTCCAATGAATCCATGGTATTCGCTTCTTGTGCTCGCAGCATCCGTGCTTCCGAATCTCTCGCATGCAATGGATGTCGAATGCAGCGACTGGCAAACGAAGCATCCAACTTGGCTGTGGTGTGACGATTTCGAATCGGACAGCGCCTTGGAGACGAACTACTTCGACGTAAACCGAGCCAGTGGAAGATTCGGTGTGGTCAGCGAGACCGCTTACGGCGGCACGCACGCATTGCGCAATTCTTACGCTGTGGGTGTCGAGGATGCGGGTGGGCTCAAGCTCAGTTTTGGCAAGACTCCGGTCTCGCCGAAACGATATACGGATCGCAATTTCGACGACGTGTACTGGCGCTTCTACATGAAGACAGGTCCCGGTTGGGTTGGTCAGCCGCTCAAGGTGACTCGAGCCACAGTGTTCGTATCATCCAATTGGGCGCAGGCCGCTATTGGTCATCTGTGGGAGGACAATGCGTTAGGTATGGGTTTGGATCCGGCATCGGGTGTCTCTGGTTCGTCGGTAGTGACGACCGGATGGAACGATTTCCCGAATCTCAAATGGCTGGGGAAGGCGGACGGTAAGGTGCAGGTCTATGCTCCGGAGAATCGCGAGAAATGGTACTGCGTCGAAGTGCATATGAAACTGAATACTCCCGGCGCCTCGGATGGTACTTTCGAATTCTGGATCGACGATCAATTGCAGGCTAACAAGAGCAATCTGAACTGGCGCGGCGGTTACACCTCCTATGGAATCAACGCGCTGACTCTGGAGGGCTGGGTGAACGACGGCGCAGCACGTAATCAGAGTCGATATTTTGACAATCTGGTGGTTAGCACGAACAAAATCGGCTGCTACGCTTCGGCTAAACGGCCCAATCCGCCCGAGAACGTAAATGCTCAGTAGGGATGCCGGTGACGATGACTCCTCGGTGGTCTCCACCAATCGAGGACTTTGGGTGCCCGGTCTGCCGGGCTCCGCAATTGACCGCATTGCCCCGGCCATTTGGGTACCTCGTCTCGATTCGTCGACGACGCGCTCTTTTGCTTAGCAGGGACTAGATAACAGAGTGCGGATCGGGCGCTTCGATTCCAATGTCATTCTGTGTCAGGCCAATAGTTACCTGATCTTTCGGCTGGACTCATGAATCGTAGTCTGTCTTTATTCCTGGATTTCTCCAGATGGTCCGCGGCCTTTTTGGTGGTCCTCGGACATACGGCGCATTTTCTGATTGTCGGTAGCGCAGGAGCAGCGGCACCTGGCGTTGGAACAGATGTCCTTTATCTCGTGACTAGCCTAGGTCATTGCGCGGTAATGGTCTTCTTTGTCATCAGCGGATATCTCGTCGGCGGTATCACGCTCAATCGATGGCTGAAGAGCGGACCGGACTTGACCGACTACGCTATCAGCCGTTTTGCGCGCATCTACACCGTTCTCGTGCCGGCGCTGACGATCGGGTATGCCATCGACTATGTGGGGATGCACTGGTTCGATCATGCCGGTCTCTATGAGAATGTCAGTCAATATCATATCGGCTCGTTGGACGATGTCGGGATGCGGCTCAATGCAATGACCTACATCGGAAACCTCTTGATGCTTCAAGGCACTTGGGTGACGAGTCTGGGTAGCAATGGGCCACTTTGGAGTTTGGCGTATGAATGGTGGTATTACTGCTTGTTCTCGTTCTCCGCGGCGGCTCTTCTATACAAGGGTTGGTTGCGCGCTATCCTGATCTCGTTCCTGGTGATTCTTATATTGATGCTGCCAGTCACGATGCTCATGTGGATGAGTATCTGGTTCATGGGGGTGGGCGCTTTCTTTCTGAGCAGGCGGACATCTTTCAGTCTCGATCCAAGAATTGGTAGCGCCATATTCGCGGCGGCGATCATCGTTTCGTTGTCGGCTCAGAACGCGGATATGTTGGATCCACGAACGGTATGGGTAGCGTTCGGCCGCGACTTCTTGGTTGGCTGCGGCTACTGCGTAGCGCTGCTTTCGTTCAGCAAAGCAAGCCGTGCTTTGCCTTTTGAACATTTTCACCGCTGGGCAGCGGGCTTTTCATACTCGATATATCTATTCCATTTTCCCGTGCTGTTGCTGATCGTGGCGATGGGAGAACGTCATTTGGGCTGGCATGTTTTGGAGCAACCCTCTCTTGTCAGTGTGGGCAGAGTAGCCGTCGTCGTCGCTATCGTGTACGCAGTTGGCTATCTCTTCTCGATGTACACGGAGCGACGCACCGACGCGATTCGGGACTTCCTCAGAAAACAGACTGCCAGGTTGCCTGCATTTACGAGATAGCTCTAGTGCTATTTCGAACGCCCCGTAATCGATGCCAGTTGACCGTAGAGCGCGCGGCGATGTTCTCGATCGATCAGCGGGGTTGCAAATACGGCGATGCACGCGATGCCCGCCGCTAAGCCCTTTACCAACATTGCGGCGACTCCTTCGAGGGGTATCAGCGTAATGATGTATAGGGCAGCGGAGAAATAGGCTATGGAACCAACGATTCGCGTCCAGGGAACGGATATGCGGAAAAGCTTCTGGCCCCAGAAGTAGATCGTTGCAAAGCGCACGAAGCTAGCAATGAACATTGCCTTGCCGGCACCCAGAGCGCCTTGCTGAGGGATCAAATACAGATACAGCCCTGTAATAACCACAACTGTCGCAATACTTGAGTATGTAATGTACCGGTTGTTGGCAGTGTAGAAGCAGCCGAAGCGGAAGTAATCTCCCCACACCTGCAGGATGTACGAGCCCACAAGCCATGAAACCACCGGCAGGGCGGGCCAGTAGGACTGTGCAGCTGAGAGATGAATGAAGTCATTGACCAAAGCGAGCAATCCGGTGCTCGCGCCTAGCATAATGAGGACCAAGTAAAAGAATACATGGCCGAACAAGCGGTCCGATC
>DASYER010000139.1:0-6529 GCA_036498905.1 Steroidobacteraceae bacterium
CGCCCCAGTAGGCGCGGCCGACCCGGCCGACCTGGCTGGCGGTGAAGATGATCGAGGCATCGTTCGAACACTTCAGCAGCGGCAGCAGGATCTGCGTCAGCACGAACGGCGCGGTCAGATTCACCTGCAGTACCCGACACCAGGTGGGTACGTCGTAGTGTTCGATCGGTGACAGCTGTCCGAGCATTCCGGCGTTGTGCAGCAGGCCGTCCAGGCGCTGATATCGCTGCTCGATGGCCGTGAACAGCGTGTCGTAGTCCCTCGCCAGGGCATTTTCCAGATCGAACTCGACGATTGCGGTGCGCTCGGCCCCGCACTCGCTGGCGATCTGGGTGTGCACATCATTGAGCTGCCGACCATTGCGTCCGAGCAGCAGTACCGTCGCGCCATGCTGCGCGCAGCTGACCGCTACCGCACGCCCGATGCCCGAATTGGCGCCGGTGATGAGGATCACGCGGCCTTGCAGTTCGTCTGTGGCGATCGGGGCGGTGCGTGGATCAAAATTCTCGCTCATGGAGGTTCCGTGGATTTTGCCTGCAGGTTGATTGATGGGGCTCGTAGCGCGCGGCGGGCCGCGCGCCATGCGCCCAGTGAATCGCCGATGCCATGCCAGCGGCTGCGCCGCCAGGAATGCGGCAGGGCGAGTTCCGCGCGCAAGGAATGCCGGTGCATGACAGCAGCCCACACCAGCAGGCCGCGCAATGCGAGGCGATGGCTGGGCGCGTGCAGCACGTCGCAGCTGCTGATGAGCGCTCCGCGCAGCTCCCGGTGGCGCGTGCGCAGCCGATCGCACAGAGCCGGGGGCCACGGCGTGTGCGCCAGGGCCTCGGGCGCGACGCCGAGTGCGTGCAATTCCTCAAGCGGAATGCGCAGTCGTCCCAGGCGTGCCGAGTGCTCCAGGCCCACCAGCATGTCGAGTTCACACAGCGCGACTCCGATGCCCCGGCCGAACTGTTGCGCGAGAGGGGGGGGCAGATCCGGGGCGGCCCATGCCGCGGCCAGTTGTGGCACCGCGCGCGCCCAGCGGTCACAGTAGCCGGCCAGCTCCAGCTTCGATTCAAAGGTGGCGGAGGCCAGATCCCAGGTCGTGATATCGACCAGCCCGGCAATATCAATGGGGGCGCCGGCGGGGCGCTGCGCCAGCAGCGCGCGGGTCAGCGGGTGCAGGGCGTGGCCACCGCGCAGTCGCGCGGCCTCCTCGGCCCACCAGCCCACGCGCACATGCGCGACGCTGTGCTCCAGACCGGGCTGCAGCGAGGCGGAGATTTCCGATTCGATGCCGAACAGCGGCTTAAGAATTGCCTGCATGCGCCCGCCGGCGTATAGCCAGGCGAAGTAGCGCGCGGTGCCCTCGAATTCCACCTTCACGCCTTCGGGTCCTTCGGCAGGACATCAATGTCTGCGGGGGCCTCCAGCGGCGCATCGGCGCTGGCCCCGAGATCCCGCAGGCGTCGGGCCTGGGGCAGTACCTGCCGCTGCAGTGATCCCGCGGCGAAGTTGAAGGCCTCGACCGCGCCGCCGAGACGCTGGCCGACCTTCGCGATGTGTCCGAGGAGAGTGGCCAGCCGCGAGTGCAGCTCCCCGCCCAGTTCCTGAATCTGCTGGGCATTGAGTGCGACCTGGTTCTGCCGCCAGCAGAAGGCCACACACTTGAGCACGGCCATGAGCGTGGAGGGCGTCGCCAGCACGACGCTTTCGGCCAGCGCCTGCTCGATCAGTTGCGGCTGTACCGCCAAAGCGGCCGATAAAAACTGGTCGCCGGGAATGAACAGGATGACGAATTCAGGCGCGCGGGGAAACTGCGACCAGTAGGCCTTGGCCGACAGCTCGCGGATACGGGCCGCGACCTGCTGGGCATGGCGGTGCAGGTGCTGGCGCTGGCTGGCGTCGTCTGCCGCTTCCAGCGCGGCAAGGTACGCATCCAGCGGCGCCTTGGCGTCAATCACCAGTTCGCGCTCGTTCGGCAAATGGACGATCAGATCCGGTCGGGAAATGCCGCCGTTGCCGCTGACCTGGACCTGTTCGGTGAAATCGCACTGCTCGACCAGGCCGGCAAGTTCGACGACCCGGCGCAAGGTGAGTTCTCCCCAGCGCCCGCGCACCTCCGGACGGCGCAGGGCCGTGACCAGATTGCGCGTCTCCTGTGCCAGGCCAGCCTGGCCGCGCGCCAAAAGCTCGATCTGCCCGCGCAGGTTGGCTTCGGTCTCACGGTGCTCGGCATCGAGCCGCTGGGCCTGGGTGCGGGTGGCTTCCAGCGCCGCCTGCAGGGGCGAGACCAGCTGCGACAACTGGTTTTCGCGGTGCCGACCGGCCAGCAGCTGGGCAGCCAGGTAGCCGAAGGCAACCCCGACCAGCAACGCCGCGCCGATCAGCGTCAATTCCAATCCGGAGATCATGTGGCTTTTTGTGGGCGGCTTGCTAGTCTGCCAAGACGCCAGTCTGATCGTGTCAACTCAGCTTAAGGTTAGCATGAAAGCAATTTGGAACAACGTCGTGATTGCGGACAGCGACGACACCGTAGTCGTGGAAGGCAACCATTACTTTCCACGCACTGCTCTCAAGCAGGAATATCTGCAACCCAGTACGACCACCTCCGTGTGCCCGTGGAAGGGCACGGCCAGTTACTACTCGCTGCGGGTTGCCGGCGCCGTCAATCAGGATGCGGTGTGGTACTACCCGCAGCCGAGCCCGGCGGCCGCCGCAATTCGCGACCGCGTGGCGTTCTGGAAGGGCGTCAGCATCACGCCCTGATTCCATCAGGAGCGCCACCGTGGATCGCACCGAAAGTTTCGACGCGCTCATTATCGGCGCCGGTCAGGCCGGGCCGCCTCTGGCCGAGCGCCTCACGGCCGCAGGTCACAGCGTGTGCCTGTTTGAGCGAAAACTCTTCGGAGGTACCTGCGTCAACACCGGCTGCATGCCGACCAAGACGCTGGTGGCCAGCGCCTACGCGGCCCAGCTGGCGCGGCGCGCCGCACAGTACGGCGTCGATATCGGTGCGGTGCGCATCGACATGCACATAGTGCGTCAGCGCGCCGCGACCGTTACGCTGAACGCGCGGCACGGTGTCGAACAATGGCTGCAACAGATGCCCAGGTGCACGGTGGTGCGCGGTCAGGCGCGCTTCGAGAGTGCGACCCAGCTGCGCGTCGCCGAACGTGCCTTCAGCGCGCCGCGGATCTTCATCAACGTGGGGTCGCGTGCCATCGTGCCGGACATTCCCGGAATTGAAGGGGTGCCGTACCTGACGAACAGTTCGATCGTGGAACTCGATCGAGTACCGCAGCACCTGATCATTCTCGGCGGCAGTTACATCGGCCTGGAGTTCGCACAGATGTATCGGCGCTTCGGCAGCGAGGTGACCGTGATCGAGCGCTCCGCGGTGGTTGCGACGCGCGAAGATCCCGATGTCTCGCAGGCGATCCGCGAAATTCTCGAAGCCGAGGGTGTGAAGATTCATACCGGCACGGCCGTGGTCGGGGTCGCGCGCAACGCCGAGGGTGCCATCACGGTGCGATTGCGCAGCGCGGGAGTCGAGAGCGAAATTTCGGGGACCGATCTGCTGCTGGCGACCGGCCGCCGGCCCAATACCGATGACCTGGGTCTTGCCGCGGCCGGGGTGCATTGCAGTGCCTCGGGCCACATTCAGGTGGATGACGCACTGAGCACCAATGTCGCAGGTATCTGGGCGCTGGGTGAATGCAATGGACGTGGTGCATTCACGCATACGGCCTACAACGATTTCGAAATCGTGGCTGCGAACCTGCTCGACGCGGCAGACCGCAAGGTCAGCGCACGCATTCCCGCCTACGCGCTCTACATCGATCCGCCATTGGGGCGGGTCGGAATGACGCAGACCGAGGCTGCGCGCAGCGGTCGGCCGCTGCTGGTCAGTACCCGCCCGATGACCCGCGTGGGGCGCGCCGTGGAGAAGAACGAAACTTTAGGCTTCATGAAGATCATCGCCGACGCGCACACCCAGCGCATCCTCGGCGCGGCCATACTCGGCGTGAACGGCGATGAGGCGATCCACGGCGTGCTTGACCTGATGAATGCCGACCAGCCGTATACGACCCTGCAATGGGCCGTGCCCATTCACCCCACGGTCTCGGAGCTGCTACCGACCCTGGTCAAGGGCCTGCGGCCTCCCGGCTGAAGTGCACGAGATAGTTGACGCTGGCATCGCGGCTGAGGCTGGCGCGGGCGGTGAACGGATCGAAGGCCATTCCGCGCACGTCCTGAAGCGTCAGGCCCACGGTGCGCCCCCACAGTGCCAGCTCTGACGGACGCACCAGCCGTTCATACTCGTGCGTGCCCCGGGGCAGCAGACGCAACAGGTACTCGGCCGCGACGATGGCCTGGATGAAGGACTGCGGTGTGCGGTTCAGGGTGGAGAGGAACGCGGCGCCGCCGGGTCGCAGCAAAGTCGCCATGCTGCGCACGATGCTGGCCGGATCGGGCACATGCTCGACCATCTCCATACAGGTGACGATATCGAAGGAGGCCGGTTCGGCCGCTGCAAGGGCCTCCGCCGACAGCAATCGATAGTCAATCGTGATGCCGCGCTCGGCCGCATGCAGTCGTGCACTTTCAAGCATGGCCGGGGCCAGATCGATGCCGGTAACCTGAGCCCCCAGCTGCTGAAGGGCCTCGCACAGCAGGCCGCCTCCGCAGCCGATATCCAGCACCCGGGCATCTTTGATCCGGCAACGCTCGGCCACGTAACCCACCCGCACCGGATTGATCAGGTGCAGCGGCCTGAACTCCCCATCGGGGTCCCAGAATCGATGGGCTATGGCATCAAATTTGCCGATTTCCGCGCGGTCTGCGTTGCCCTTGGGACCCGGTTCGCCTCCCGGTACGGTCATGTTTGCAAGCTCCTGTCCAAATGGGGTGAACGCCGCCGCATTATGCTAAAATTTCGACTTTGTGCCGGCCTAAAAGCCTTCGGACTAAATGACAGAATTCGCGCGCGAAATCCTGCCCGTCAATCTCGAAGATGAGATGCGGCAGTCGTACCTTGACTATGCCATGAGCGTGATCGTGGGTCGCGCGCTGCCTGATGTACGCGATGGGCTCAAGCCCGTGCACCGCCGCGTGCTGTATGCCATGCGGGTGCTCGGCAACGACTACAACAAGCCCTACAAGAAGTCGGCGCGCATCGTCGGCGATGTGATCGGCAAGTACCATCCGCACGGCGACAGCGCCGTGTACGACACGATGGTGCGCATGGCCCAGCCGTTCTCGATGCGCTATATGCTCATCGACGGCCAGGGCAATTTCGGTTCGGTCGACGGGGATGCTCCGGCGGCGATGCGCTACACCGAAGTGCGCATGTCGCGCATCGCGCACGAACTGCTCGCCGACATCGACAAGGAAACGGTCGATTTCACGCCGAATTACGATGAGTCGGAGAGCGAGCCGGCGGTGCTGCCGACGCGCGTGCCAAACCTGCTCATCAATGGGCAGACCGGTATCGCCGTGGGCATGGCCACGAACATACCGCCCCACAACCTCACCGAGGTCATCAACGCCCTGATTGCGCTGCTGGAGGATCCGCAGCTGACCCTGGCCGCGTTGATGCAGCATATTCCGGGACCGGATTTCCCCACCGCCGGCATCATCAACGGCGCCCAGGAAATCGCCACCGCCTATCGTACCGGTCGCGGCCGCCTGTCGATCCGCGCCCGGACCAATGTCGAGGACATCGACGGCAAGGGCCGCCAGGCCATCATTGTCACCGAGCTGCCTTACCAGGTGAACAAGGCGCGGCTGCTCGAGCGCATCGCGGATCTGGTGCGCGCCAAGGAAATCGACGGGATCTCCGAGCTGCGCGATGAGTCCGACAAGGACGGCATGCGCGTAGTCATCGAGTTGAAGCGCGGCGAGGTTGCCGAGATTGTGTTGAACAATCTCTATGCCCAGACACCGATGGAGACGGTGTTCGGCATCAACATGGTGGCCCTGCAGGACGGTCAGCCGAAGCTGCTGTCGCTGAAGGAAATGCTCGATGCCTTCATCCGTCACCGCCGTGAAGTCGTCACGCGTCGGACGATTTTTGATCTGGCCAAGGCGCGTGACCGCGCCCACGTGCTCGAAGGCCTCGCCGTCGCCCTCGCCAACATTGAGGATGTGATCGCGCTGATTCGCGCCGCCGCCTCGCCGGCTGAAGCGAAAACGGGGCTGTTGTCGCGTGCATGGGCAGGCGGGGTGGTGCCGGAGTTGCTGGTCCGCGCCGGTGCGCTGTCGACGCGGCCGGCCAACCTTGCGCCGGAGCTGGGCATGACGGCGGAGGGCTACCGGCTCTCCGACGTGCAGGCCCAGGCCATTTTGGACATGCGCCTGCATCGCCTCACGGGGCTGGAGCAGGATAAGATCATTGATGAATACAAGCAGCTGTTGGTGGCGATCCAGGATCTCACCGACATCCTGACCAGACCCGAGCGGCTCACGCAGGTGGTTCGCGAGGAACTGATTGAGATGCGCGAGGCCTATGGCGATGCGCGCCGCACCGAGATCAATCGCGATC
>DASYER010000140.1:0-20010 GCA_036498905.1 Steroidobacteraceae bacterium
AGCACCGTAGCGCGGGCGATTATAGCCGAGCGCGTTGGGCCCTTGGCGCTGCTACCGAACCGGCTGAGATCTGCTCGCTCAAGACCGGCCGTATTGATCGGAAGGGCCCACTGTCGGCGGGGCTGCACCCCGGTATACAGACCCTCTCCGGGCCGCTTCGCAGCCGCTCGGGCTTTCATCGACTACATCAAGGTTCGCAAATCGCACCTGTGATGAACTTGACGCATGAGTCCGCATCCGGTCGCCTACAGGCCTGTCATGCATTCGATGGCGCGGGTGTTCATCACCTGCGTGCTCTTCGCATCACTGTGTCACGCGGAAATCTACCGTTGCACGGCGCCGGACGGTTCAGCGGTGTTCGCCGATACTCCATGTGGAGCGGACGCCAAGAGGCAGGTGGTCAAACCGATACCGCCGTCCGAACCTCAGATCCCGAGCCCGCCCTCGCCGCCTGCTGCGAATCACATGCCGCCGCAGATGCAGGCGACTCTAGAGGGCGTGGCGCGCAGGTGTGCGGCCGAGGGATTCAATGCCTGGATCCGCACACAGGCGGGAGCACGACCGGACCTGGATATCCAACGTGCAAAACTGGCGCAGGTCACGGCGAAGTGCCGTACCGCTCTTAGACTCCCCGAAGCCTCCGCCGCTCCGGCCCCGGCTTCCACGCCGGCCCGACCGGCCGCCTCCTCGCGCAGCCCGACCGTTCTCACCGCCCGCTCCGGCAGTGGCCAGCCTTTGGTGATCGAGCGCGGGTCGAATCTGCAGCCCGCCACGTGTACCAATCTCGCCATAACGGCCAACGGTCGCGGTCCCCCGGTGCTGTATCTCGGAGTCGCGGATTGCGTCAAACACGATGAGTACCAGCGGGCGATCGAACTCTTCGTGCTCGCGGGCCTCGATAGTCAGTTCGATGCAGAACGTGTCAGGGACAAGAGCGGGCAGCAGACTGGACAGGACATTCTCATGAACGCCCTGCAAAGCATCGCTCCGAAACAGCGCGAGGCGTTCGCGCGCGCGATCCAGGCCCTGCATGCGAGCCCGCAGTCACTCGCCGCACTGTGTGAGAAGACGCACCGGATCGGCTACCCGACCTACTTTCCCGACTACATGGTGATGCATAGCGCCAACTCGTTGACCGTGACTCCACAGCTGGATGCCCTGAAGCCTGCGTTTGATGCCGCCGCGACCTGGCAGCTGGTGCGAACTCGCTACCTCAACTGCAACTGAACCGGTCCCGGCACCTGTGACGTACCTCTCATTTCGAACGCGACAGGGCCGGCGCGGTGATGTTCTAAGACGAGAACGCGCACAGTTGACTTAAGAACCTGTGGTGCCCGTCCCACCGCACAGGCACGCATCAGGGAAAATGCCAGGGCTATGCAGCGACTCATGAGTGCACTGACTCGCCTGATGCCCGTGATGTTCTTCGTCATGGTGGTCATCGCGCTGCTGCAGTTTTCCACCCAGGTGCCGCTGCTCGTGCATTCATTCGCCGGATGGCTATCCCGTGCGGCGAATTCGGTAGCGCACGGCTGGCAGTGGGTTCTTCTCGTCGCGCTGCTGTTGTGGGCTGTGGTGCTGATCGGCCTGCGCCACGAGCGACAGGCCGCCCGGGGCTTGAGGCCAAAGGGCCATCGGAGCTGGATCATGGATGTGCTGGATCGACTCACGAACCGTCAGGTGCTGGAGGACGAACTGCGCAAGCAGGTCGAGCCTACCTACGTGGACGCGGAAGCACTCGCGCAAACGCTCAAAACGACGGTCATCGGCCAGGATGTCGTCTGTGATGACGTTGCCGCGCAGATCCGACGCCGCCTCGCGCTGCGACAGCGCGGTAAACCAGTCGGGGTTTTCCTGTTCGCGGGACCTCCGGGCACGGGTAAGACCTATCTTGCCAAACAGCTCGCATCGGGCCTTTCTCGCAAGCTCATCCATCTGGACATGACGCAGTTCGCCCGCGGCGGGGCGGCTGCCACGCAGCTCTTCGGCAGCTCCAAGGGCTACGTCGGATCGGACACCTATGGCAAGCTGACAGGCGCGCTGCGGGATACACCGGATGCGCTGGTGCTACTGGACGAATTCGAGAAGGCGCATCCGGAAGTGCACAAGAACTTCCTAACCGCCTGGAACGATGGCTTCATCACCGAAGCCTCGGATGGAAAGCAGATATCAACCGTGCAATCGATATTCGTGCTCACGACGAATGCCGCCATCGAAGTCCTTACCGAGCTGTCCGTGCGACATGCCGCCGATGCGGACGAGCTGCGCAGCGCCTCAACGCGCGCGCTGCGCGACTGGGGATTTGCGCCGGAACTGCTGAACCGTATTGACAGGATCTTCGTCTTCCGGCAGCTGGAGGGCCTGGATATCGCGCGTGTCGGAGCGCTGGAGATCGAGGCGATGATCGGCAACTACGGACTTAGCGTCACCGTCGGTGGCATCGCGCCCGAACTGCTTTTGAACCTCGTGCGACGTCAGCAGAAATCCGGCGCCAGCGCATCCTCGCGCGATCTGGTGCGGACCATCGAGGAAACCATTGCCGATTCCCTGATCGAAGCCAAGCGCTCCGGCGCCCAGCAGATCAGGCTCACCGAGCAGGACGGCCACGTCATCGCCGTCCCGGCATCGGGCTCGGTGTCGCGGGACCTGTACGTCCGGGATAAGGGCTAGGGGAGTACTGCGCGTGCCGCAGCCGTCGAACCTTGATCGCAGCAAAGCCGATACCGGCGGCAGCGTCGCAGCGCTGTGGCGCCGCGCGCCCTTGTGGCGCACGACCGTTGTGGTGGCGGCACTCGCAACGACGGCGGGGGTGATCTGCTGGGCGGAACTGGACACGCCGGCACCCTCGCGTGACATCGTCCCCATGACAGCGGCGCATGAAACGCAGAATCATCTGATCGCCGCAGCGAATCCGCCCTCAACTCCCGATACCGCCTCCCGTTCGCCCCCACCCGCCGTGAACGAGCGAATCGCCATCCCGGACATTCCCGGAGCATTGTCCGACTCTCTCTCCGCGGAGGAAGAGCAGACCCTGGCGTCCTGCCACCCGCATCTGCTGCTGGCGCCACCCGCAATGCCGCAGGTTGATG
Source organism: Steroidobacteraceae bacterium (assembly GCA_036498905.1). Taxonomy (GTDB): domain Bacteria; phylum Pseudomonadota; class Gammaproteobacteria; order Steroidobacterales; family Steroidobacteraceae; genus DAIDKA01. Next base: position 3,090 of record DASYER010000140.1, read on the forward strand.
TGAATGGCGTGCAGCAGCCCAACCTCGCGCACATCAAGATTCATTTCTGGGTGAACGGTGCAGGTGCGGTGACCCGCACGCTGGCGACGGAGGTTACCTATGGCACTCCCGCGGAACAGCAGGCTGAGATCGAGTATGTGAAGGCACTGACATTCTCAGTACCGAACACTGCCGATTGCCGCAGCCGCCAGATGGAACTGATCGGCGACATCAGCGAACGGCGCGATGCAGCCGGCACCTGGGCTTCCTACGCCAGGCTGTATCCACATCTGGCTTTCGGTGCGAACGGCGCGTTGATGCGGTTGGATTAGCCACGCCCGGCCGCTCCAAGAGGCACACCGGGTCAGGTTCGTGCCGTTCCGCTCCCGGCCAGGAACCCACGGCAACTGGCGCTCGCCGGATCCGTCTTGGGGATCGGGGTGCAGATGCCGGCCATACGCTCTCGCAAGGCGGCAATGGTTGCCGCGTGATTGCCCTTGGCGTTCCACTTCTCCAGAGCACGATCGAGTCGCTGCAGGCGGTCCCGGGTACGGCGATAAATGCGATCCGGACCGGCGAGTTCGCCCAGAACTTCGAGGCCGGCCGAACGGATGGTCGCATCATCGGTCGGCTTCATCCGGATGAGGCCCAACAGGTAGTCGGTGCCCCATTGGAATCGCGTGGCCGCGCCCTGCGATTGTGCATACGCCTGCGCGAGCCAGTTCACGGCCGCATCGGGATGCCCATGCTTCTCCTCCAGCGAAGCCAGATCGAGCATGTAGTAGTACGGAGACTTCGATTGCGCCATCTGCTCGCGCGTGATGGCGTAGGCGCGATCATCATCGCCGAGCAGATCCAGGATGTTCAACGCCGCGTTCACGACACTTGCCCGGGCATGCTCATCCAACTTGCCCGCCAGTGCGGCATCGATGCGCTGGTGAGCCTGCACGCCCAGTTGCGCCGCAATCCGGTGCTGCGGATCGAGCGCCTTGGTGGCCGTCAGCCGCGCATCCAGGAAGTACAGATGATCGGCGACGGAGAAGCGTGAGTCGGCGGCGGCGGCGTCCATCACGCTCGCGTAGCGCTGGTCCCAGCCTGCGACATCGGTGGGGTGCGTCCTCACGACCGCTTGAAAGAAGGATTCATCCAGATCGGCAATCGCATCGGCAATGCTGTTGGCCAAGGCCGGGTTCTTGAGAATTGCATCCACCTGGCCGATGAGTCGATCCAGACGCTGACCCGGGGATTTGCCGGCGGCCAGTGCTTCAGCCTCTCCATCCGCCGCCAGGCTGGCTGCCGTCACTGTCAGCCGCGCCTTATCCGTTTCCGTATTAGCCGGACAGCGGGCGGCCGCCTGCGAAAGTGTTGTCGCCAGGGCCGAAGACCTGGCGTTCACCTCGTCGGCGAGATCCCAGCCATAGTAGGCCAGGCGATGGCAGTCATCGTGCGAAAGCGGTCGCGCGCCTCCGGACTTCAAGGCTGCGAGAATCGTCTCGACGGGCCGCACGTCACCGAGTACCGAATCGAGCACTTGCGAATATTGGCTCAGATCCAAGCCACCGGAGATGCGCGCGAGTTCACTGTGATCGGCGCGCAGCACCAGCACGGTGGGGTAACCGGTGACGCCAAACTTGTCGCCCCACTTCTGCGCGCCCGGATCATCGCCGTCCAGGTACACCGGAATGAACAACTTCAGCTTTTCAATGAAATCGGGGCGCGAAAAAACGGTGGCCTTCAGCTCATGGCACGGCGGACACCACTGCGCACCCCAGTACAGAAAGACCGGCTTGTCCGCAGCTTGCGCGGCCGCGAATGCGGACTCGACGCTGCCGTTGTACCAGGCAATGCTCGCCGGCGCGGCAGCCGTTGCGCTGCTGGACGATGTTGCGCTCGTGGACGATATCGAACTGGCGGACGACACGGCACCTGACGCCGAAGCCGGCATCGCGCTATGCTTTGAGCATCCTGCCACCGTCAAACACAATGCCAACGCCAGCGAGTAGCGCAGGAACATATTCGCAACCCTCTACGGAAACTCTATGACTGCATTCTACGCCGCGAGGCGCCTGGCGACGATTCGAACCACTGCCGCGGTGGCAGTCCTGTGCTGCGCGGGGCTGGCGGGCTGTGCGTCGATGGCAACGGCGCAGCTTCCGGCCACCCAGCAGCAGTACCAGTTCGTGCGCTCCGGAGCACAGGGACCCTTCACCATGCAGAAGGTCGAAGTTCCGGTCCCACGGCCCGCCGCTCGCCAGGTACTGATCCGGATACACGCGACCTCGCTGAACCGGCGCGACATCTTTGTATTGCATGGACAGTATCCGGTCGGTACGCGTCGCAGCCTCGTGCCGGTCTCGGATGGCGCCGGTGAAGTCGTCGCGACCGGCTCAGGCGTCACCCGCTTTCATAACGGCGATCGCGTCGCTGGAATTTTCTTCCAGGGTTGGATCAACGGCCGGCCCTCCGCAAACGTCGCGCAAACCGCGCTCGGAGGATTCATCGACGGCATGTTGTCGCAGTTCGTGGTGCTGGACGAATCCGGGGTGGTGAAGATACCCGCCACTCTCAGCTACGAGGAGGCGGCAACGCTGCCGTGCGCGGGCGTCACCGCGTGGAACGGACTGTTCACTCGCGGACAGATACAGCCGGGGGACTACGTGCTGCTGGAGGGCACCGGCGGGGTCTCGCTGCTGGGCTTGTCACTGGCCGTTGCCGAGGGCGCCAAGCCCATCATCACCAGTTCACACGATGAGAAGCTGGTGCGGGCCAAGGCCTTGGGCGCCGTGGGCGGCACCAACTACCTCACGAATCCGGCCTGGGAGAAGGCGGTGCTGGCGCTCACCGGCGGCGCCGGAGTGCAGGAAATCCTGGAGGTCGGCGGCAAGGACTCAGTGTCGCATGCCCTGGCCACGCTCGGTTCGGGTGGCCACATCGCCCTCATCGGGGGACTCGGTGGTTTCGGCGGTAACGTGCCGGTGACGACGCTGATGAATGCGAACCTCACGGCCTCGGGAATCTACGTGGGCTCCCGTGCCGACTTTGAAGCGCTGAACGCGTTCGTCGATGCCCATCATGTCAAGCCGGTCATCGACAAGGTTTACGAGTTCGATGATGCAGCCAAGGCTTTTGAGGCCCTGGAGAAAGGCGAGTCATTCGGCAAGACCGTCATCCGGGTAAGCGCCCCTTGACGCACAGGTGACGCTCGGTCAGCTGGCTGACGGCGAGCGGCAGTTTCGCGACCGACAGCTGTGCGCGTACCTCATCCGCCGTGAACGCAGCGCACAAAGAGTTGTAAAAATCGGTCTTCAGCAATGGGTGTTCGGCTCCCGAGATGCGCTCGACGATCTCATGCGCCGCCGCCGGTGTTGCCGGGCGGCATAGATCCATCACGCACACGGCCGCACCCGGTCGGCCCAACCGACGCACCTCGCTCCAGAGCACCTGGGGATCGGGCAGGTGGTGCAGCATGTCCTTGGAGAGGACCAGGTCGAAACTGCCATCCGGCAGCGCGACCCCTGGCAGGCGCTGCGCCAGGAAGCTCACCTTTCCCTCAAGCCCGGCAGAGCGCAGCGCCTGATGCGCGATGGCCAACATGGCACGGCTGCCATCGACACCGATGATCCGGCTCGCCGGGGAGGCGCGGCTCAGGCGAATGTCGATCTCCCCGGGGCCGCAGCCCAGGTCCACCACCTGCGCCAAATGCGCCGGAAAGCTCTTCACCACATCGGCCACGTACGCCTGATTTGAGTCCGAGAAATCGGCACGCGCATAGGCCGCAGCCTCCGCCTCGCCGTCCATGATTTCCGGTTCGAGTATTCTGTCCATTCACCCATTATGGGGCTTCATCGCAAATTCGGCGTCGTTGGTCGCAATCAGCGCCGGGCGCCTGCCGCGGTACTATGATCCGGCCATGTACTCGCTGCGCGAACCGCTGCCATCCGACATCGTTGCCCATGCCGCCGGTCCATTCGGGGGCTATCGGCGCTTTCCGATATTCAGCGCGCCGTGGTTGCTGGGGCGCAGCATGCTGTTCGTCCCGTTGATGACCGGATTGGGACTGCTCGAAGCCAGTCTTCTTGGCTTCGAACTCGGCGACGCCCGATTGGGCTGGCAAAGCGTCGCGATCAGCGTTCCCACCTGGGTCGTCATCGGTTCAGCCGGCCCCGCACTGGCGACGCTGGCGCGGCATCGGCTTGCGCCTGCGCGCGTGACCGTGCCGGCGGCGATCCTGCTGGGCATCTGCCTCAGTTTCATGGAGCAGCACGTGGCCGAAGTGTATTCGCGTGCGGTGGTCCTGCCGCGCTACATGGCGATCATGCCCGGATACGATCCCACGAAATGGCCGCATCCATCGCTTATGTTCGTATTGACCACGCGCAGCGCGCAGTTCCTGATCTTCGCCATGCTCGGCGGCGGTCCCGGGCTCATCGCGTTCTATCGTGAGCAGAGCTGGTGGCAGATCACCCGCCATGCGCGCGAACTCGCCGCCGTGAATCAGAAGAAGCACGAATCGGATCTGCGGCTCATGGTTCTGCAGGCGCAGGTCGAGCCTCATTTTCTCTTCAATACCCTAGCCTCCGTGCACAGCCTGATCCGCCAGGACCCGGCGCGCGCCGAGGCCACGCTGGAAGCGCTCGTGGATCACCTTCGGGTCACATTGCCGAAGTTGCGCACCGACGTGGGCAGCGCGCACTCGACTCTGGCCGAGCAACTCGAAGTGTGCCGCAGCTACCTGTCGGTCATGAAAGTGCGCATGGGTGAGCGGTTCGCCTTCTTCATCGATGTCGCCGCGGATCTGCAGCAGCATGCGTTTCCGCCCCTGTTGCTGATCTCGCTGGTCGAGAACGCCATCAAACACGGCATCGAGCGCAGCACCGGTGCCGGGCAGATAACGATCGGGGCTGCGGTCGAGACGCGCACCGATGCGCCACAGCTGGTGGTCGCGGTCGTGGATACCGGCGCCGGGTTACGTGCCAGCGCCGCGGCCGGCACGGGCCTCACCAACATTCGCGATCAGCTGCTCGCACGGTACGGTGCGAAGGGCTCGCTGACCGTGCAGGACCGCACGGCCGGCGGCGTGGTCGCGACCATCCGCGTTCCTTTTGAGGTCGCGGCGTGACCCATCCGCGCGCACTGATCGCTGAAGATGAGGCACCGCAGCGGCGCAGGCTGTGCGAACTGCTCGGCGAACTGTGGCCGGAGCTGCAGGTCGTGGCCGAATGCGGGGATGGCCTTTCCGCATTGGAGGCGCTGACCAGCCAGCAGCCGGAGATCGCCTTCCTCGATATCCGCATGCCCGGACTGACCGGATTTGAGGTGGCCAAGGCGGCGGATGCCACCCATGTGGTATTCACCACGGCCTATGAGACTCATGCCCTGGACGCCTTCGATCATGCGGCGGTGGATTACCTTCTCAAGCCCATCCGGCGCGAACGGCTGGCGCAGAGCATCGCGCGCCTCAAGCAGCGTCTGGCCGAGGCCCCGGGGGATCTGAAGAAGGCCTTCGGCATCAATGCCGGAATTCGCTGGATCACAGGCAGCGTGGGTCACGTGACCCGTGTGCTCAGCATCAACGAGGTGCTGTTCTTTGCCGCGCAGGACAAGTACGTGCGCGTGGTGACGCCGGACGATGAGGTGCAGATCCGCACGCCGTTGCGCGAGCTGCTGGAAGCACTGGATCCGGAGGCGTTCTGGCAGATCCATCGCAGCGTGATCGTGCGTGCCGGGGCCATCCATCGTATCGAAACCGGCGACGACGGTCGTACGAAGCTCACCGTGAAGGGTCGTACCGAGGAACTGCCGGTGAGCCAGGCGTTTCAATTTCGCTTCAAGCCGATGTAAGAGGGAGTCATGACAGCAGCTATCGAACTGCGGAACGTCCGCAAAACCTTTGGCGAAAAGGTCGCGATCGAATCGCTGGACCTCACCATCCCCCGCGGGGCGACCTACGGTCTGATCGGACCATCGGGTGCGGGCAAGACCACCGCCATTCGCATGATCATGTCGATACTGTTTGCGGACAGCGGCACGATCAACGTATTGGGGCACGGCTCGGCGCTTTCGGCCAAGGATCGCATCGGCTACCTGCCCGAGGAGCGCGGCTCGTACCGGAAGATGACGGTGGGCGCATTCCTGACCTACATGGGCTGCCTCAAGGGACGCACGCGCGCGCAGGCCAGCGGACGTGCCGACCGGCTGCTCGGGCGGCTGGGGCTCTCGGACGTCAGCGCCAAGAAGTGCGAAGATCTGTCCAAGGGCATGCTGCAGCGGGTGCAGTTCGTCGCGGCCATTGTCAATGAGCCCGATCTGCTGATCCTCGATGAACCGTTCGGCGGACTTGATCCGCTGAGCGTGCGGCTGCTGCGGGAAGTCATCGCCGAAGAACATCAGCGCGGCGCCACCATCATTTTCTCGACCCATGTGATGGCGCACGCCGAGGAGCTGTGCGAGCAGATCGTCATGATCCATCAGGGACGCAAGGTGCTCGATGAACCGATGTCGGGCCTGCGCCGCCAGTACGACACCCGGCATATTCTGCTCGAACCTCTGGACGCCTCGGCCAATCTGCTGGTGCTGCAGAGCGTGGCAGGTGTCGAGAACGTCAAGCTCAACGACCAGGGATGTGAGATCCGGCTGGCGCAGGGTACCGATCCGGGCGGCGCGGTACGCGCCATCGCCGCAGTCGTCGCCCCGGCACGCATTGAGCTGGCCCGCATCCGTCTGGAGGATGTCTTCATCCGCCTGGTCAGCGAAGCCGGGACCGGCACCGAATCGCACGAAGCTCTGCGCACGCACCTGCAGGGTCTGTCCCAAACTGGAGCCGCACTATGAGTGTTTCCTTACGCCACATCGGACTGGTCGCCGCGCGCGACTTCCGCGCCACGATCACCTCGCGCGCATTCCTGATCGGCCTGCTGGTGATGCCCGTGATGATCCTGCTGTTCGTGGTCCTGATTCCACGCATTCTCACCTCGCACAGCCCGCAGATAACCGGCGAGGTGAGCGTCATCGATCCGACCGGCAAGGTCCTCGTCGAGTTGCAGCGGACCGTGACACCGGCTGCCATCGAGCTGCGCCGCTCGATGGAGGTGGGCCAGAACCCGGCCGCCCCGCCGGCACAGCCACAGACCACACCCTCGCCGACTCCTGCGGCCGGACCACCGATTCCCAAGTTATCGCTCGTCACGCTGCCCGAGGACACCGACGTGTCGAGCCACAAGTCCTGGCTCATCCAGCCGCGCAATGCGACACCCCAGCATCTCGCCATCGTGGTGGTGCGGCCGGACGCCGTGACGCGGCGCGCCGATTCCGCCTCATTCGGCAATTTCGATCTGTATACATCGTCGCGTATCGATGACAACACCGAGACCACCCTGCGCGACAGCATGCGCGCCGCGCTGATCGCGGCGCGGCTGCGCAACATCGGCCAGGATCCCGCCGCCATTGCCAATGCCCAACAGGTCATGCAGCCGGATTCGAAGGTGGTCTCCCCGGCCGGGGAGCGTTCCGGCTCGCGCGGCGTGGCGCGTTTCCTGCCGTTCGCCTGCGGCATTCTCATCTTCATGAGTGTCATCATGGGCGGCCAGGGCCTGATGACCTCCACCGTGGAGGAGAAATCCAATCGGGTCATCGAAGTACTGCTGGCGGCGGTCTCGCCGCTGGAGCTCATGTACGGCAAGTTACTGGGCCAGTTGGGACTGGGTCTGACGATGACCGCCGTGTACCTGCTGATGGCGTTTCTGTCTCTGGCGCAGTTCTCCCTGGCGGCCCTGCTCGATCCGATGCTCATCGTCTACGTGTTCGCCTTCTACATCGTCACCTACCTGGTGTTCGGTTCGTTGATGCTGACCATCGGCTCGGCGGTGAATCAGATGGCCGAGGCCCAGTCATTGATGGGACCGGTGATGATCCTGATGGTGGTGGGTTATTCCATGACGCCCATCATCGGTGCGGCACCGAACTCCTCGTTCAGCGTCGCGATGAGCTTCATCCCGCCGATCAACACCTTCGCCATGATTGCGCGCGTGGCATCGAGCGCGCCGCCACCGGCCTGGCAGGTGTGGACGACTCTGCTCATCAGCTGCGTCGCCTCCGCGCTGGTGATCTGGTTTGCCGCGAAGGTGTTCAAGATCGCGCTACTCATGCATGGCAAGCCGCCGAGCATCGCAACTCTGGTCAAGTGGGCGCGCATGGCCTGAATCGCCCTGCGGCATTGGCAGGCCACTAGGTGCGGGAGCCCACCCTACCGGCGCCGGCTCCTCGGTCTTTGCTTCACCGGGCGGTGGCGGACCCAGCACGGCGAGCACACTGGTGCGTACGGCACTGGAGTCGCAGCTCCAGAACAGCTGCGCCAGCGCCGCGCGCAGCGTCGCCACTTCGGCGCGCAGGTGCTGCAGCTGGCCTAAGGCCGCGATGGTGTCGCGCGACAGATTGACGAGAGTCGCCGCCGGAGGCAGGTTGCCTTCGTCCGTCCCATGCCAGAGCATGAGTTCCCGCAGCCGCTGTGCCGACAGCTGCTCCTGCGCGTCTCCCCATTGCATTCCTCATAATCGCATGCCGCGATGCGGGGCGGGAGCCTTCAGCCCTTCGGTCTGCCTCCCCCGGGGGGCTTCGCACGCCGGGTCGGCGTGGCCACTGCCGGATCCTCCGGCCAGTAGTGCCGGGGATAGCGCCCGCGCATGTCCTTGCGCACATCCGCGTAGGATCCCTGCCAGAAGGTCGCCAGATCGCGCGTGATCTGCACCGGCCGCTGCGCCGGGGAGAGCAGCTTGAACGTTACCGGCACCCGCCCTCCGGCCAGCCGCGGGGATGCGAGCAGCCCGAATACCTCCTGCAATCGCACGGCGACGACCGGTGCGAGCTCATCGCGGTAGTCGATGCGGATGCGCGAGCCGGTCGGCACCGTGAAATGCGTCGGCGCAAGCTCGTCCAGGCGCAGCTGCTGCTCGCGCCTGAGCAGGCCATGGAGAATTTCACTCATGGACAGGCGCGAGAGGTGCTGCAGGCGGGTCACGCCCGGAAGCCATGGCCCAAGCCAGCTTCCCGGATCAGCGCTGAGCGTAGCCTCATCCACGGCGGGCCAATCGGCAGTCACCGCCGGTGCGGCGTGGGCGCGCACGAATTCCATGCGCGCCTGCAGCTCCCGGCTCTCCGCGCTCCACGGCAGGCATTCCAGCCCGAGCCTGGTGATGCCCTCGAGCATCGCGGCACCGGCGGCTTCGGCCGGCGCGTCCCGCAACGGCCGTTCATCGATCGTAAGTCCAAACAGACGCGTGACGCGGCGGGCGAGGACCGCCTGTTCGCGATCATCCCAAAGGACTTCATCGCTCGCCTTAAGATGTGCCGAGAAGTATTCTTCGAGATCCTCGCGTGAGAGCGGCGCGGCCAGTGTGATACGCGCGTCGCGGTCCCGATCGTCCGCGTCGATGGCGACGATGAACTCGCGTTGCGACAGGGTCTGCGGCTGGGCGAATTGCGCGCCGCGGCCGTTTGCCAGAACGAAGCGCTGATCCGCGCCCGGTCGTTTGCGGGCAATGCGATCCGGATAGGCCATCGCGAGCAGCACGCCTTCAAGTCCTGATTGAGCCTCTCCTGCACCATCGGACTGCCGCAACAGATCCGCGGCGAGGCGTCGGGCGCGTTGCAGTGCGCCGCGCTCCACGCCGGCCGGTTCCGACTCGCCATGCAGCAGGCTCAGTCGCGAGCGTATGTCGGCATCACCGCCGGCGCCTGCTCGCAGCAGATCACGTTCCGACAGCAATGCGGCCAGATCCGCGGCCAGCGGCACACAATGCAGATCGCGCGCGGCGATCATCATATGCGCCAGTCGCGGATGCAGCGGCAGACGCGCCATTTCGCGGCCATGTGCGCTCACGCGGCCCTTCTCATCCAGCGCATCCAGACGTGTCAGCAAATCCCGCGCGCTGGCCAAAGTGGCGGCCGGCGGCGGATCCAGCCAGGTGAGCGTCCCCGCATCGATGGCACCCCATGCGGCCAGTTCCAGCGCGAGGGCTGCCAGGTCGGTTTGCAGAATCTCCGGGGCGCTGAACGCCGCCAGGGAACGCTGCGCGCCCTCACTCCAGAGGCGATAGCACACGCCGGCCTCGAGCCGCCCTGCCCGGCCCTGCCGCTGCTCGGCCGAGGCGCGCGAAATGCGCGCGGTCTCAAGCCGCCCCATACCGGTGACCGGGTCGAACATGGCCCGGCGCTCCAGCCCCGAATCGACCACGATCCGAATGCCATCGATGGTGAGACTGGTCTCGGCGATGTTCGTCGCCAGCACCACTTTGCGCATGCCGGTGACGGCCGGTGCCAGCGCCGCATCCTGCTCCTCGGGCCGCAGCTCACCGTACAGGGGCAGGATCCGGGTGCCGGCCGGCAATGCACCGTTCTGCAGCAGTGACTGCACACGCCGGATTTCGCGCGCGCCGGGAAGGAACACCAGCACGTCACCGGCCTCCTCGGTCAATGCGCGTCGCACGATGCGCGTGGTGAGCGACTCGACGGTTTCAGCGTTGGGCACAAAGGGGCCGGGCAGCAGCGGCGCGGCACTGCCGGCGTAGCGTGTGGCCACGGGGAAGCTGCGCCCCAGCGACTGCACCACCGGTGCGCCGCCGAGCGTGGCGGCGATGGCGTCGGTGTCGAGAGTGGCCGACATCACCAGCAGCTTCAGATCCGGCGCCAGATTCGCCTGCGCATCGAGAGTCAGCGCGAGCCCCAGATCCGCCTGCAGGCTGCGCTCGTGGAATTCATCGAAAATGACCAGGCCGACGCCTTCCAGGGCCGCATCCTGCTGCAGCATCCGCGTCAGTACGCCCTCGGTGATGACTTCAATCCGGGTGTCACGTGAGACGCGCGTGTCGGTGCGCATGCGCTGTCCGATGGTGCGGCCGACCGGCTCGCCCAAGGTGCGCGCCATGCGTGCGGCGACGGCCCGCGCCGCGAGCCGGCGCGGTTCGAGCATGATGATGCGCCGGCCGCGCAGCCAGGCGCTGTCCAGCAGGACCAATGGCACGACGGTGCTCTTGCCCGCACCGGGCGGCGCCTGCAAGACGACGGCGGATGCGGTGGCGAGTCTAGCGGTCAGTTCGCCAAGGACTGTCTCGATGGGCAGTCCGGAGGGCTGCACGGGCTGCACTCAAGCCGCGCGCCGCGCACGCCAGGAAGCCACGGCAAACATCACCCAGCCCCCGATCAGCAAAATGCCGCCCAGAGGTGTGGTCAGACCCACGACCAGCGGTGCGCCGAGGGTGATGTGAAATGCCAGCAGATACAAACTGCCGCAGAAGGTCACGATGCCGCCGACCAGCAGCCACGCCGCGGCGCGCAGCCCGTCGGAGTATCCCGCGCGCACGACGGTACCGAGCACCAGCAGGCCCAGCGCCTGGAAAAACTGGAAGCGGACGCTGGTGTCATAGATATCCAGCTGTGCCGGTGTGAGACGCCCGGGCAGCGCATGGGCGCCGAGCGCTCCGCAGATGGTCGCGAGCGCCATGAATGCGCCCCCCGTCACGAGTATCCAGCGCGAGGCCCGCGCAGCGCCAAGGTCGACGGAACCCATCATTGATCCGCGCGGCCTGGCCGCCTGGCCTTGCCGGAAATTCTGGGCGTGCGCGGCAGACCCGTATGCTGGGTGCGGAAAGGTCGGCCCGCATGGCGCTGGCCCTCCTGCGCCCCCGCGGTGTTGGCCGGTTGCCAGGCCGGAACCAGCTGCTGCTTGCCGTTGCCGATCAGGTCCGCGCGGCCCATGCGCCGCAGCGCCTCACGCAGCATCGGCCAGTTGTTGGCATCGTGATAGCGCAGGAAGGCCTTGTGCAGACGGCGCACCTTCAGGCCCTTCGGAATCATGACTTCCTCGCTGTCACGGCTGATGCGATGCAGAGGATTCTTGCCGCTGTGATACATGGCCGTCGCGGTCGCCATCGGCGAGGGCAGGAAGGCCTGCACCTGATCGGCGCGGAAGCCATTGCCCTTCAGCCACAGCGCCAGTTCGAGCATGTCCGCATCCGAGGTCCCCGGATGGGCGGCGATGAAGTAGGGAATCAGGTACTGCTCCTTGCCCGCTTCCTTGGAATAGCGGTCGAAGAGTTCCTTGAACTTGTGGTACGTGCCCACTCCCGGCTTCATCATCTTCGACAGCGGGCCCTCACCGATCGCCTCGGGGGCGATCTTCAGGTAGCCGCCAACATGGTGCTGCGCCAGCTCCTTCACGTATTCGGGGGATTCGGTCGCAAGGTCATAGCGGACACCCGAGGCGATCAGCACCTTCTTGATGCCCGGTAATTCACGCGCCCGACGATACAGTTTGATCAGCGGCGAATGATCGGTGTTCAGGTTCGGGCAGATTCCGGGGAACACGCACGAAGGGCGGCGGCAGGCGCTTTCGATTTCGCGCGACTTGCACGCCAGGCGGTACATGTTCGCGGTCGGGCCGCCCAGATCCGAGATCACTCCCGTGAAGCCCGGCACCGAATCGCGCACGGCCTCCACTTCCTTGATGATCGAATCCTCCGAGCGGCTCTGGATGATGCGACCCTCATGTTCGGTGATCGAACAGAAGGTGCAGCCGCCGAAGCACCCGCGCTGGATCGCGATCGAGAAGCGGATCATCTTGTAGGCCGGAATGTTCGCCTCGCCGTAGACCGGATGCGGCTGACGGCGATACTGCCGCTCGTACACCCAGTCCATCTCCTTGGTGGTGAGCGGAATCGGCGGCGGATTCAGCCATACATCAAGGTCCCCGTGGCGCTGCACCAGTGCCCGCGCATTGCCGGGATTGGCTTCCAGATGCAGGATCCGCGAGGCATGGGCGTAGAGCACCGGATCGGCGACGACCTCATCGAAGGCCGGCAGGCGGATGACACTGTTGCCGCGATCCGCACTGTTCACCCGTCGCACGAAGCGCACGACCTGCTCGCGGGGCGCACTGGCGGCCGTGGCGGTGTCGCCCGCGGGCTCGCGTGCGCGGGCCCCGGTCGGTTCCATCGCATAGGGATCGACGGGCGGATTCAACGGCCCCGGTGCGTCCAGGTGCGTGGAGTTGATCTCGACCCAGCCTTCGGGCAGCCCCTTGCGCGTGAAGGAGGTGCCACGAATGTCGGTGATCGTGCCGATGTCCTCGCCCTTGGCGAGTCGATGCGCGATCTCGCAGATCTGCCGCTCGCCGTTCCCGTACACCAGCATGTCGGCCTTCGCATCCAGCAGGATCGAGCGGCGGACCTTTTCAGACCAGTAGTCAAAATGGGCGATGCGCCGCAGTGAGGCTTCGATGCCGCCGATCACCAGCGGCACATCCTTGAACGCCTCGCGTACGCGCTGCGCATACACGATCACCGAACGGTCGGGGCGTTTACCGCCGACGCCATCGGGGGTGTAGGCATCGTCGCTGCGCACGCGGCGGTCCGAGGTGTAGCGGTTCACCATCGAATCCATGTTGCCGGCGGTCACACCGAAGAACAGGTTGGGCCTGCCTAAGGCCGCAAAGGCCTCGGCGCTGCGCCAGTCCGGCTGGGCGATGATGCCGACGCGGAAGCCCTGCGCCTCGAGCACCCGGCCGATGATGGCCATGCCAAAACTCGGGTGATCCACATAGGCGTCGCCGGTCACCACGATTATGTCGCACGAATCCCAGCCGAGCAGGTCCATTTCCGCCCGGGACATGGGCAGAAACGGGGCGGTGCCGAAGCGTGACGCCCAGTAGCGGCGATAGGTGGCGATGTCGCGTGCGGCTTGCATGGCGGCAATGATACGCATTGCGCCCCGTTGCTGCCCAAATGGCGCTTTTTGGGCCTATCCCAGCGCCGCGTCCAGATCCGCGACCAGGTCGGCCACGCTCTCGATGCCGACGGAAATGCGCACCAGCCCATCGCTGATGCCCAGTTCGGCCCGCATCTGCGTCGGCAGCCCCGAATGGGTCATGAGGGCGGGGTGTTCGATGAGGCTCTCGACGCCCCCGAGGCTCTCGCCCAAAGAGAACAGCTCGCAGCGCTCCAGGAAGCGGCGTGCATTGGCCAGATCCCCCTTGAGCTCGGCGGCGATGATGCCGCCGAAGCCACCCAGCATCTGCCGTCGCGCCAGCTCATGCTGCGGATGACTGACAAGGCCCGGATAGCGTACGGACTTGATGGCGGGGTGAGCTTCCAGATGCTGCGCGACGCGCAGTCCATTGGCGCAATGCCGTTCCATGCGCACCGCCAGGGTCTTGATGCCGCGCAGGAGCATGAAGCTGTCGAAGGCGCCGGACATGCTGCCGAGGCCGTTCTGCAGGAACTTCAGTTGTTCGGCGAGCGCCGCGTCACGCACGATGACCGCGCCGGCCAGAACATCCGAATGTCCGTTCAGATACTTGGTGGCCGAGTGCATGACGATGTCCACACCCAGGTCCAGGGGGCGCTGGATGTAGGGGGTCGCGAAGGTGTTGTCGCACACGCTGAGGATCCCGCGCTTGCGCGCCAGCTGCGCGACGGCGGCCAGGTCGATCAGGTTCAGCATGGGATTGGTCGGGGATTCCATCCACACCATGCGCGTGTTCGGACGGAGGGCCGCCTCGAAGGCGGAAGGCTGCGCCAGGTCCACGAAGCTGATTTCAAGTCCCGCGGTGCGCTTGCGGATCTTTTCAAACAGTCGATAACTGCCGCCGTACAGATCGTGCGAGGCGACGATGTGGGAGTTCGCATCGAGCAGCTCGACGATCGTTGCGGAAGCGGCCATGCCGGAGGCGAATGCGAACGCGGCCGTGCCGTTCTCGAGATTCGCCAACGCGGCCTGCAGCGCATCCCGGGTCGGATTGCGCGTGCGCGCGTAGTCGAAGCCCTTGTGGACCCCGGGGCTGTCCTGCACGTAGGTGGAGGTCAGATAGATCGGGGTCATGACCGCGCCGGTCAGCGGATCGGGTTGCTGCCCGCCATGGATGACGCGGGTGCCGAAGTCGAGCTTGCGCCCGTTGCCAGAATCACTCACTTGCCTACTCCGAAATTCTCAACGCGCCCGCCTACAGGCGCCGACGCAGCCAGTTCAACAGATCGATACGGGTGATGAGCCCGAGCAGCTCGCCTTTGTCCATCACGATGGCCACCATGCCGCGCCTGAAGATCTCAAGCAGCTGCGGCAGCGAGGCATCGGGTGCCACCGTCACCAGATGGCTTTCCATGATATCGGCCACCGGTCGATTGAAGCCTTCGGGATGGTCGAACACCTTCAGGAGCAGATCCTCCTCATCGATGATGCCGACTATCTGCCCGTCGCGCATCACCGGCAGCTGCGACATATCGTACAGCTTCATGCGTCCATGGGCTGCAAGGGCCGTTTCGGCGGTATTGACGGTGATCGCGGCCTTCTCCCAGTGGCGCCGGGCGATCAGGTCGCGCAGGTCCCCGAAGCGCTCGCGCTGCAGGAACCCCTGGTCGATCATCCAATAGTCGTTGTAGACCTTCGACAGATACTTGTTGCCGCTGTCACACACCAGGCTGACGACCCGTTTGGCGCTGGTCTGCTCGCGGCAGTAACGCAGCGCTGCCGCGAGCAGGGTGCCGCTGGAGGTACCCGCGAGAATGCCCTCCTGGCGCAGCAGCGCCCGGCAGGCCGCGAAGGCTTCCGCGTCCGGAATGGTGTAGGCGTGGCCCACCGCCGACAGGTCGCACACATCCGGTATGAAGTCCTCACCGATGCCCTCGACGAGCCAGGAACGCGGTGCCGCGTGCGTTACCCCGCTCTTGACGTATTCGGCCAGCATGGAGCCCTGCGGGTCGGCGAGCACGATCTGGACGGAGGGGGCGGTGCGGCCGAAGAACCGCGACAGGCCGGTGAGCGTGCCGCCGGTGCCGACCCCACACACGATGGCGTCGACCCGGTGGTGCATCTGTTCCCAGATCTCCGGCGCGGTCGTCTCCTCGTGCGCCTGGGGATTGGCCGGATTGCTGAACTGGTTGATGTAGAACGCGCCGGGGGTCTCCCGGGCGATGCAGGCGGCCTTGTCCTGGTAGTACTCCGGATGGCCCTTGACCACATCCGAGCGCGTCATTACCACCTCGGCACCCATGGCCTTGAGGTGGAAGATCTTCTCCTGGCTCATCTTGTCGGGGATGACGAGCAGCAGCTTGTAGCCCTTGCGGGCCGCGACCAGTGCCAGTCCCAGGCCGGTGTTGCCGGCCGTCGCTTCGATCAGCGTGGCGCCGCGCTGGATGCGCCCCTCGCGCTCGGCCGCCTCGATCATGTACAGCCCGACGCGATCCTTGATCGATCCGCTGGGATTCTGGTTCTCCAGCTTCAGGAACAATTCGCACGGGCCGGTATCAAAGCTGCTGGTCGATACCAGCGGCGTGTTCCCGATCAGCGACAGGACATCGGGCTGGGCCTGTAAAGCCATGGCAACCGTCCCCATACAGCATCTCTATGAGCAGCATACTGTATGCACGGCAGGCCTGCGCGCGCGCCGCCGCTTCTTTAATATAGGCAAAATGGGCCATTTCATTCGTATCCGCGGCGCGCGCCAGAACAATCTCAAGGGTCTGGACCTGGACATTCCCCTGAACGAACTCGTCGTGGTGACGGGCGTTTCAGGCTCCGGAAAGTCCTCCCTGGTGTTCGATACCCTGTATGCGGAAGGGCAGCGACGCTACGTGGAGACTTTCTCCCCATATGCGCGTCAGTTCCTCGACCGCATGGACAAGCCCCAGCTCGATTCGATCAGCGGCATCCCGCCTGCGATCGCGATCGACCAGACCAATCCCGTGCGCACCTCACGTTCGACCGTGGGCACGATGACCGAGCTCAACGATCATCTGAAGCTGCTGTTCGCCCGCGGCGGGAGCCTGTTCTGCGAGTGTTGCGGCAAACCGGTCCGCAGCGACTCCGCGCAGAGCATTTTCGAGGACATGCAGCGCCGCGCCGCCGCCGCGGGCGATCCGCGGCTGCTGCTGTGCTTTCCGGTGCCGGTGCTGCGCAA
>DASYER010000141.1:0-5844 GCA_036498905.1 Steroidobacteraceae bacterium
GATGCGGACCAGGGCCGCACCGAAATTCGGGCTCAGCATCCCGGAGAACCCCACCACGCCGAACAATTCCGGGCGCATCGGCTGCAGCCCGACGGCGAGACCTGCAGCGGGATTGCCGGCTTTCTCGTACATCACGACGAAAACGCGGTCGGCTTGCTCGCGCGTGAGCGGCTTTCGGAGATCCTCGGCTTCGAGGCCGGCCAGCGCCGCCACCTCGTCCAGATCCATGCCGGCCTTTTGCAGGCCGTCGAGCATATTGAAAGGAAGGCGGGCCAGCGTCATAGCAAGGAATCGAGAGGGCTCGCCGCTTGCGCGCCTGGGTTGTGGATGGCGCTGAATATATAGAGGTCGGGCGGCCGGATCAGGCCAGGACGTAGTGAAAGTCCGTGGCCCGTCCCACCAACTCCTGCGCAAAGCGCACCTTGACGCGCGTGCCGGGCTCGAGGCGCTACGCGGCCTTGGGCACATCCGTGAGGTCGAGGTCGCGCACGAAGTTGATCGTGGCCGTGCTGACGCCCTCGTTGCCGGCCTCGACCCAGTCGTCGCAGGGCGAGAACGAGCGCTCGCAGTAGGCGCGCGGCGGCAGGTAGGCCATGCTGGAAACGCTGCAATAGGAGGCAAAGATCTTCCCCTGCTTCAGCTGCTCGAAGAAGTGGCCCGCCACCTTGATGCATGTAGCGCTGCCCGACCATCGCAGCCATGGTCACCGTGTTGAGCGCGAAGTCGTGTTCGTAGAAGCGGTCCCAGATCAGGTTGAGCACGTGCTGGGCATCCGGGGTCTTGGCCACGCGGTCGGCGCCGACCACGAGCACGTTACCGGCGCTTCGCGCCCTCATACGTGAGTTTGCGCAGGTGCGACGCCGGCGTCGCACCCTCGGGCACGACTTCGCGCGGGTGTTCGTACTTCAGCTCCTCCAGCGAGAACGTGCACAGGCTCGCCACCCGCACGGTCTCTTCCATCCAGTCGGCGGGCACCTCCTCGATTCGGATCTCCTGCGCAGTCACGGGCGCCGGTGCGGGCGGCGGAAGCTCCAGCGCAACGAAGCCCGTTGCCAACGGCGGATCACCGAGCGCAGGCTCCACGTTGATCGACCGGGTAGCGTGTCCCGAATCCGTATCGACGGCATTGGAACCGCCGCGCATCACGAAGGAACCGCGCGGCGCAGTGGCTTCGATCACCGCTCCGGTGTGAACCCAGGCGTGCGTGCGTTCGGGAGCGCGAAACCCCCGCATGCGCCGCTCGCGCTCACGCTCACGCTATAAGACCATCGGCGCCCTTAGCCATTCATCTTGATGTGGGCAGACTTGATCACCTCTCGCCATCGGGTGATTTCTGAAGCCTGAAATTCCCGAAACTTAGCGCCTGCAGGTCCGCCCGGCGTGGCGCCGAGTTCCGAGATGGATTTCCTGATTGCGGGCTTCTTCAGAATCACCTCGATCTCGGTGTCCAGGCGCTTGAGCACGCTTACAGGGGTTTTGGCCGGTGCAAACAGGCCGTACCAAGCCGTCGCCGTGTACCCCGGAACACCCGCCTCGGCGATCGTAGGTACTTCGGGAAGCAGGGGGCTACGCTGCGGATCGGCAACGCCCAGTGCGCGGAGAGATCCACTTCGAATGTGGGCGAGGACCAGCGGCAAATCGGCGAACATGATCGGCACGCGACCACTGAGCAAATCCGCAAGTGCACCCGCACTGCCTTTGTACGGCACATGCTGCATTGACACGCCGGCCTTGAACTTGAACATCTCTGCGGCCAGGTGCTGAGAAGCGCCCACTCCGCCAGAAGCGTAGCTGTATTTCTCGGGATTGGCCTTGAGCAACGCAATCAGTTCCTTGACGTTGTGCGCGTCCAGGCTCGGGTGCACCACCAACACGAGCGTCGCTACGCCTACCATGGCAATGGGAGCAAAATCCTTAACCGGATCGAAGGGCATGTTGGTGTAGATGAGCGAGTTGGTCGCGTGCGTTCCGATCGATCCCATGACGATCGTATAGCCGTCGGGCGGGGCTTTGGCCACCAAGTCCGCGGCGATATTGCCTCCAGCCCCGGGGCGGTTCTCCACGACTACTGCCTGGCCCAGTCGCTCTGCAAGCGGGACCGAGACGATGCGGGCGAGCAAATCGGTCGATCCCCCAGGGCCAAAAGGCACTAGCAGCCTGATCGTGTGCGAAGGATAGGCCTGCTGCGCAAACGTGTTTGAAGTCTGAAGTCCACCCCACAGGAGCGCAGCGGTGCCAGAAAGGGCCTGGCGGCGCGAGTAGATGTTCATGATGCCGTCACCTCCAGGCTGGCCACATGCCCCGAAGGCGTCCCCAGCACTGTTGTGCGTTCCAGGTGCCGCCGATACTTCGGGTCATAGTCGCCCAAGGCAAGATGGGACGTGCATCGGTTGTCCCAGATTAGCAGGTCGTTTGGCGTCCACTGGTGGCGGTAAACGAAGTGTGGCCGCGTGGCATGCGCGATCAGAAAGCTGATGATCGGGCCGCTTTCCTCAGACGTCATGCCTTCGAACGACTTGACCTTCTCGCCGATGTACAGCGCTTTGCGCTTGGTTTCCGGATGCATCCGCACGACCGGCTGGGCCACCGGCGGGTTCAGGCGGCGGTTCTCAGCTTCCCACTGCGCGGACAAATCGGACTTCTTTCGCTCCGAGTGGTGAACGCCATACAGGCCCGAGATCAGATCCTTGTATCGGGGCGAGAGCGTGTCGTATGCCATGTACATGTTGGCGAAAAGTGTGTCGCCGCCCACGGGCGGAACATCCAGCCCGCGCAGCAAAGAGCCCAGTGCCGGGGCCAGCGTGAACGACATGTCCGAGTGCCACATCTGACCGGTGTAGCGCGAGTTGGACGGACCGCCGTCGGCTTTCGCATCATTGGTGACCATCAGGAGTTCCGGATGGGTCGGGTCGCGATCGACGGGCAGGGATTCGTGTCGGTCCAGTTCGCCGAAGCGACGACTAAAGGCGATGTGTTGCTCACGCGTGATCTGTTGCCCGCGGAACAGCAGGATCCCGTACTTCAGAAAACCATCGTGGATTTCTCTCCACTGACTGTCGCTGCAGGGCACCCGCAAGTCGACGCCTTGCACCTCAGCGCCCAGCGCATACGAAAGGGGGCGAAACTCAATTGCCATCGTTGTCTCCTTTGGCCCAGATTCAAGCACTCGCCACTTGTTTGAACAATCAGTAATATCGGAACCATTGTCCCGAATAAGCGAAGAATGGATTTGCGCCGTATTGAGACCTTTTTGGCCGTGGCCGAGCTGGAGAGCTTCTCCGGGGCCAGCAAACGGCTCAGCCGTTCGCCCACCGCGGTGAGCACGCATGTGCAGCTTCTTGAGCAGGAACTGGGTACGCGACTTTTCGATCGCACCACCCGTCGCGTGACGTTGACCCCTGAAGGGCGCCTGCTCATGGCCCGCTGTCGTGCCGTGATCTCCGAACTGGATGGTCTGAAAAAAGAGCTTCACGAACGCTCGGATCTGCGGCGAGGCCACGTGTCGTTCGGCGCCGTGCCGTCGATTTCCAGCCTGCGCCTACCCGCCGCACTCGCTGCGTTCAAAGCAGACTATCCGGGCATCACCCTGGAACTGCACGAGGGCTCGGCGAGCCAGATCCACTACGATCTTCGTGAAAAGGTGACCGACTTTGCCATCGCGCCAGCGATGGGCAACCCCAAAGACATGCACTACGCCGGCGTCCTGAGCGATCCGTACGTCGCGGTAGTTCCCGAAGCAGCAGCGCGCAATCGAAAAAGCATTTCCTTGCAAGAGCTCGCTCGATACGACCAACTGGCGCAACCGCGGGATACGGCAGTGCGTATCAGTGTCGAACAGGCGTTCCGCAGTGCGGGGCTGGACTTTCATCCAACGGTCGAAGTGGCGCATCACCAGACGCTTTTGAACATGGTGGCTGCCGGCTTGGGCGTGACCGTGTTGCCGTCCATCTGTATCCCCGAAGGGGGGCGGGTCGGTTACAGCACCTTGGCAATACGTCCAGCCGGATTGAAGCGCGAGATTTGCGTGGTCACACTGCGCGGCAAGACGCTCTCGGCTGCCGCAGAGAAATGCGCTACCGTGATCGCAGGGTTTCTATTGAAGGCGTCAAGCTCATCTTACTGAATGGAAGGGACTTCCCCTTTCCCAACTGGCCGCAGTGATCCGTGAAGGGTTGCGGCGATCGGCATCAGAGTGCCACGATGGGAAGTGCGATCTCTCATCAACTCATCCGGAAGGCGACATAAGAGAAGCTTTGCGCTTGCTCTTCCGCAGCAGGGACACTGCCTGAGACGAGCGATCAGCTGGTAGCTCAGCCGTCGTCGACGGTGAGCGCGCGGCCGGCCCTTGAGCGGCTCGTCCTTGCGCGCGTCAGTTCGATCTCGGTGGAATAGGCGACGTCATGCGGGCCGCGCGCGCGACTCGGCATACTCGCGTGCGGCGTTGCCAAACGCGCAGAACAACTTGAGCGAGTCAGGATTCGCCGTTGCTTCGTGCTCGGGATGCCATTGCGTTCCGATGACGAATCCTGGCGCCGAGGGCAAGGACATCGCCAGCCGACACCAGCTGACGCGCACGACTCGGCGCATCGCCACACATCACTCGACGTGGATCGACGATCTGCTTCGTGGCCTGGTCGATGGAGCCCAGATCGATATACGAGAACATCTTGTCAGCAGGAGCTCGCGATGGATTCCAGGTCGCCATTTGCGCTACGAGATCGCCCACCATTGCTGCACTCCAACTACTCACGACAGCAAGTCTTCAAGTGCCTGTGTGTCGGCAATGATCTTGCTCTCCATTCGCTTCAATTCCGCGATGATTTCTTTCGGCGCCCGATGCGCAACATCCGCGTGCACGATATCCCGGTACCTTCCGATACTCGGGTCGTAGCCAGCCGCTTCGATATCTCCTTTTGGCACACAAAAACTCTGGGCTGAACGCGGTCGTTCAAGCTCGCTCCCATCACGCTCGATCCAGCGGCCGAGCACATCGGGCAGATTGCTCTTTGCATGTTCTTCTTCAGACAGCTGGCTCGCACCTCGTCCAAAACGCGCGCAAAGCCAGTCGGGCTTCGGGCACCAGCGGTTGCCGCTTATCGTCCAAGCTCCAGCCATCGGCCTTCATGTCGTAGAACCACACTTGATCGGTTCCTCCACTCATCGTCTTTGTGAAAATGAGGATTGCTGTACTTACACCCGCATAGGGCTTGAAGACGCCTCCTGGCAAACTGATGACGGCATCCAGCTTTTGCTCTTCGACCAGCTTTCGGCCAATTCCTTGTGCGCCGTACTGCTTCCGAAGAGCACGCCGTCGGGCACGATGACTGCGGCGCGCCCACCGGTTTTGAGTAGACGCAGGAACAGTGCAAGGAAGAGCAGCTCGGTCTTCTTGGTCTTGACGATCTGCAGCAGATCCTTGGCCGTGTTTTCGTAGTCGAGATTGCCCGCAAAGGGCGGATTGGCCAGGATCAAGCTCTACTCGCGACGTCATCCGCATGATCCTGCGCCAACGAATCGCGCTAAGCGATGGCGGGGTTCTCCACGCCGTGCAGCAGCGTGTTCATGCTGCCGATGCGCAGCATCGTGTTGTCGAAGTCGTAGCCATGAAACATGACCATCAATTCGATGATGTGTCGAGGTGTACGGAATTGGCCATTCTGCCCAGCGGTCACGATCTTGCCGAGCATGCATTCGTAGACGTCTCCCTTGGTGTCTCGATCCTCCATGGGGATGCCTTCGAGCAGGTCGACCACCTTGGCCAGGAGCGCAGGCGTCGGTATCGTGAAGCGAGCATCGCGCATGTGATGCGCGAAGGTCGATCGCGAAACGGCGACCTCGGCATCC
>DASYER010000142.1:0-10399 GCA_036498905.1 Steroidobacteraceae bacterium
CCACGCCGAAGATCGCCGTCACGATCCATGATTTGAGGATCAGGCCGGCGAAGGCACCCGCCAGGCCCAGGCTCAGGAAGATCGGCGCCAGCGAATCTTCCGGCATTTCCAGGATCATGTCCGAGTGCGCATCCAGCGGCGTCGTGCCGAGGGTCTCCTTGCCCGAGTCCAGCAGCATGCCGCGTTCAAGCGAGGAGCGCTCGAACGCACCGAGACGGCCCTCCCACAGCGGGTGCCGCGAGGCGACGGTCGGTATCAGCGCGAAATTGTAGGGCGGTGGCGGTGAGGATACCGACCACTCCAGTGTCGGGGCGTCCCAGGGATTTGCAGATGCGATCTTGCCCCTCGACCAGCTTCGGGCAATGTTCACGAACAGCAACAGCACGCCCGCCGCGAACACGAACGCACCGATGCTCGTGATCAGGTTGAGAGTCGTCCAGCCCATGTCCGGGGCATAGGTGTAGACGCGGCGCGGCATGCCCAGCAGGCCTGTCAGGTGCATCGGCAGGAAGCACAGATTGAAGCCGACGAACATCGTCCAGAAGTTCCAGCGCCCGAGTTTTTCATCCATGAGCCGACCGCGCATTTTGGGGAACCAGAAGTAGATGGCGCCGACCACCGGGAACACGTTGATGCCGATGAGTACGTAGTGCAGGTGCGCGACGACGAAGTAGGTGTCGGTGAGCTGCCAGTCCACCGGCACGCTTGCGGTCATGAAACCCGATACCCCACCGATTACGAACAGGATGATCATCGATGAGAAGAACAGGAAGGCCGTCGTGATCACCGGCTTGCCGAGGCGGATGGTGGCAAGCCATGCAAATACCGCGACCGCGGAGGGCAGGGTGATCGCGATGGAGGCCGCCGAGAAGAAGGACAGCCCGATACCGGGCAGACCGGTGGCAAACATGTGATGCACCCACACGCCGAATCCAAGGATCATGGTCGCGACCGTCGAGACCGCGACCAGCGAATAGCCCACCAGCGGGCGCCGGCAGAACACCGGCAGCCCATCGGACACCATGCCCATGGCCGGCAATACGATCGCGTACACCCACGGATGGCCGAAAATCCAGAACAGGTGCTGCCACAGCAGCGGCTGTCCGCCCCCGACGGTGTTGAAGAACTGGGTCCCGAACTGGCGGTCCATCCACAGCATCAGGAATGCAAGGCTGACGGCCGGGACCACGATCAGATTCGCGAAGCTCGCGGTGAGCGTGCCCCACACCAGGATCGGAAGCCGGTCGAGGGACATGCCCGGTGCGCGCGTGCGAAACGCCGTCACGATGAAATTGGCGGCACCCACGCTGGTCGAAATGCCGAGAAACACCATTCCGAGGGAATAGAAATCCTCGTTCAATCCGGGGTTGTAGGTGCGCGACGCGTACGGCACATAGTTGAACCAGCCGTCGTTCGGCCCGTTGCCGGTGAGGAAGCCGACATACAAGAAGATGCCGGCGGCGAGATACACCCAGTAGCCGAAGGCATTCAGGCGGGGAAAGGCCATGTCGCGGCTTCCGAGCAGCAGCGGCCACAGGTAGTTCGAGAATCCCGACAGCACCGGCGATGCGTACAGGAAGATCATCGTCATGCCATGCGTCGAGAACAGCTGGTCGTACTGCGCCGGGGTGAGCAGCGCCCGGTCCGGGCCGGCCAGCTGCACGCGCATCAGCAGCGCCTCCAGGCCGCCCAGGACCAGGAACACGAAGGCCGTCACAATGTAGCGGACGCCGATCTGCTTGTGGTCCACCGAACCGAGGAATCCCATCAGGCCCGGTTTGGTTTCCCACAGTTGCAGCAGCCGCGACTGGTGCGCGATGGAGTCCACGCCGACATCAGGAATGCGCAGGTCAGCGCTCTTCATCGCTGCAACTCCAGGTACGCGAGCACATCGGTCAGCTCATCGCCGGTCAGATTCTGATTAGGCATCTGGTTGCCGGGCTTCAGGCCATGCGCATTTTCGATCCAGGCGGCGAGCGTGCCGGGATTGTTCGGCAGCAGTCCCGCTGCCAACGTTCGGCGTCCGGCGATATGACTCAAGTCGGGCGCATTGTGGGCCCCGGCATTCGTGCCGCGGATCTGGTGACAAAGACCGCAGCGGTACTCGACCAGTGCCGCGCCGCGCTCGCTGGCCGGATCGTTGGGCGGCGTCGCGGGCTGCAGCTGCTGCTGGCGCCATTGTGCGAATTCGGCCTGCGGCTGCGCCACCACCTGCACCATCATGTGCGCATGCTGCTCACCGCAGTATTCACTGCACTGGCCGGTGTAGACCCCCGGCGCCCGTGCCTGCAGCCAGCTCAGGTTCGTCTGGCCCGGGATCATGTCGGTCTTGCCGCTGAGCTTCGGCACCCAGAAACTGTGGATCACATCGGCGCCATGCAGTCTCACCAGCACGCGCTGCCCGACCGGGATGTGGATTTCATTCGCGGTGGTGAAGGTCTGCGCCTGCGGCGTGCCGTCATAGGTCACTTCCCACCACCATTGGTGACCGACCACATCGACGGTGAGTGCCGGGTGCGCCGGTGGCCCCGAGACGGCCGCGAGCGTCACCATGGTCCACACGAGGGCCACCAGCAGCGGCACGCTGGAGATGAGCAGGCCATTGCGAATCCAATCCGTACCGCTGGCGCCCGCCTCGATCCCGACGGCACGTGTTTCCGCATCCCCACCGTTGGCGCGCGACGCACGCACGGCACGCAACAGGATCCAGGCGATGATCACGCACACCAGGATCGAGACGATCAGCATGTACCAGGTCAGCGGCAAGATGGAGTCGGCCCGGGCACCGGCCGCATCCAGATAGCTCAGCGGCGTCAGCGTGTTCGCGTTCATGCCGGTTTCGGACGTTCGGCCAGTGTGCGCAGTTGGCCGAGGGCATAGATCGCGGCACCCAGGAACAGGAGGATGCCGGGGACCCACATGAGCACCCCGCCGAGGGCCTGGTCCTGAAGCGGCGTCAGTCCCCAAAGCTGCGTGGTCGCCAGATGCGGGAAGTACAACGCGCGACTCGCCGTGGTGAGGATGGCGCCCAGGAAGCCCATCTGCATCGACGTCAACGCACCGGCGAGCAGGACGTCCCCACCGATCTCGCGCGGCGAGCGCAGCAGCGCGCGCCACAGCGCGACCGCGCTGCCGAACAGCGTCAGATGCATCGCCCAATAGATTGCCGTGTTCTCGAACGTGGCATCGTACGGGGCCGGCATGTGCCAGAACCATAGCGCAAGGAAAAAGGTGAAGGTCGCCAGCCATAGCGCGCGGCGTGCCCAGCGCAATGAGACCGGCGGTGTGGCCAACGCGAGCAGTGGCGCGGCGCACAGGATCAGCACCATGTGCTGGCCCACGCGCGCCGAAAAAAGCGATACCGACAACGCACACAGCGGCGAGACCAGCGCCAGACTTGTGATCGCCCACCCTAGGCCGGCAAGAGCGCGCCCCCCACGGCGCCGCAGGTACCACAGATGCATCAGCGCAGCGGCAGCCAGTAACCCGATCAGCACAGGATCAAGGTTGAAACGGAACAGCAATGTCTCGGGTGAAGGTGGCGTTCCGCAGTACGGCAGATGCGTGATCATTGTCCCTCCCTGTGGTGCGGGCCAAGCTGATCAGGCTGCGGATCGGCGCACCTGCCGGAACGCCGTCACTGCCGCTTCCACCACTTTCTCGTCCTGTTCGACCGTGCCACCGCTGGCTCCCACTGCACCGATCACGACTTCGCCGCGCTTGACGGGCATGCCACCCGCGAAGATGACGACTCGGTCGTGGTTGGTACTGTTGATGCCGAATAGCGGCTTTCCGGACTGCGCCATTTTGGCGAGGTCCTGGGTCGGCATGTCGAAGGCGCGCGCGGTCCACGCCTTCTGTATGGAAATATCAATACTGCCGAGCCAGGCGCCGTCCATGCGGATGTGCGAGATGAGATTGCCACCTGCATCGACCACCGCGAGGTTGTAGGCAACGCCTAAGTCCAAGGCCTTTTTCTCGCCCGCAGCAATCATCACGCGGGCCTCCTCGAGGCTGAGGGATTCTTGGGAAAGTGACATGACGACTCCTCGCACTCGCATTCTTTGCTCTATGTCGGCACTTTGCGACAGCGATGACAACTCCTTCTGTAGGCAAACAGGAAATCCGTTCGTAGGTAGAAGGTCCCACGAACTGCGGGCCGCCGTGCTTCAGCTGGACTGGCAGTATCTTCATCACGTCAACCGTGGGGCTGCTCCGACAATGGCCCGCGGGCTTCGCCGGTCGAGCGATCCTGGCGACTCTTGCACGCTTGAAGTCGACACCCGTGCGCTGAACATGAAGAGGCAAGCCGATGGACACTTTGGTGCGACCGAGAATCAAGGCTATCGGCTATGCCGCCAAACACTGCTTCAGCCATCTGAAGCCCTTCGAGTTCGAGCGACTGGGGGCTGGCGACCAGGAAGTCGAAATCCAGGTGCTGTATTGCGGGGTATGCCACTCGGACATCCAGCAGGTCAGGAACGAATGGCACAACACCATCTATCCGTGCATGCCCGGGCATGAGGTCGTCGGTCGCGTGACCAAGGTCGGGCGCGGCGTGACGCTCCACAAGGTCGGCGACCTGGTCGGCGTCGGATGCATGATCGACAGCTGTGGGGAATGCGGTCCTTGCAGGGCCGGTCAGGAAAACTACTGCGAGTCACCCAACAGCTGGCTTGCGACCTACAACGGTCCGATGGTTCCCGCCGATGCGGCACCCGGCAACGCCAATATCTATGGACGTGACAACACCTTCGGCGGTTATTCGAACCTGCTCGTGGTCAAACAGGATTTCGTGGTGAAAATCCCCTCGGCCCTGGATCCGGATGCGGCTGCACCCATCCTATGCGCCGGAGTGACGACCTACTCCGCACTGAAGCGCTGGGGCGTCTCGCAGGGCCAGCAGGTAGGCATCGTCGGCTTCGGTGGTCTGGGAAACGTGGGCGCAAAACTCGCCAAGGCAATGGGCGCGCAGGTCACGATTTTCACCCGCTCAGGGCAGAAGGCCGAAGAGGCGACCCAGCTGGGCTTCTCGGCCATTCTGGAAAGTGATGAGGCGGCGTTCGCGGCAGCGCATTCGCGCTTCGACTTCATCCTCTCCACGATCCCGGAGAAGCACGACATCAATCCCTACATCAAGCTGCTGAGGCGCGACTCGACGATCTGCGTGGTGGGATGCCTCGAGCCGCTCGATCCCATCGACAACATGGAAGTGGTCCTGCATCGCAAGGAGGTAGCGGGCTCCCTGATCGGGAGCATCAGAGAAACGCAGGAAGTCCTGCAGTTCTGCGCCCAGCATGACATCGCGCCGGATATCCAGGTGATTCGCATCGATGAGCTGAACGACGCCCATCACAAGATCGAGAAAGGCGAAGTGCGCTATCGGTACGTGATCGACATGGCCTCACTGCACCCCGCCCCACCGGGACGGTAGGCCTGGCGAGCCTCAGTGCCCACCCACGGGCACCGCGGCGACATTCGCGCCTTCGGCGTTGCGCGCGTTCTCATAACGCCTGCCCAGCGCCCAGGCAATCGGGAACCACACCAGCGATACCGCCACGCCGAGGACCGCAAGACCGATATCGCCGAAGCCCTTCAGCACTCCGACGCTGGCGAAGGAGGCGACCAGGTCGCCGCCGCGGTACACCACCGTGTCGATGACGTTCTTCGCCTTGTACTTGCTTTCCTGGTCCACCACCGTGAAAAGCATTTCACGGGTCGGCTTCGCAACGGCGTACTCGGCAACGCGCCGCACGACCTGCAGGCTGCCCAGGATCAGCAGTATCGGTGAGAAGGCGATCGCGAGGAATGCGAATACCATGATGATCGGATTCAGCAGCAGTCCGAACTTGACGCCAAAGCGGTTGATGATGCGTCCCGTGCCCAGCAGCTGGATGACGACCGCGAGACTGTTTACCACCAGCTCGATGGTGGCGTACATCTGCGTGCGCTGATCGTGGTTCGTGAAGGCCTTCGTGATCAGGTCGCCCAGCTGCGTATAGACGATGGTCGAGATCGAGGTCATCAGGAACAGAAAGCCCGCAATCAGCAACAGGTAGGGCGACTTTGCCAGCAGGATGAAGCCATCCAGCGGGTTGCCGCCGCCGAGGCGGTGGTTGATGTCGGTGCGTTGCGCTTCGCTGCCCGAGGTGGCCACCAGCTTATCGCGCGCCCCGGCGAGTGCCTTGACCAGAAGCGCAGTCACGACGAATCCGGCCGCCGAAATCAGCATCAGGCCGTTATTTCCCACGCGCGTCGCGAGGAAGGTCGCAATCAGTGGACCGGTGATGCCGCCGACCGTACCGCCCGCGGCGATGAAGCCAAACAACCGCTTCGCCTGGGTGCGCGAGAAGATGTCGGCCATGAAGCTCCAGAACACCGAGATGATGAGCATGTTAAACACGCTCACCCAGATATAGAAGCCGGCAGCCACGTAGCGATCCGACACCTTGCCGCCCGTGAACAGCATGTAGAAGCCGAGAATGGTTACGGCAATGAAGCCGTACACCCATGGCAGGAAGCTGGACAGCTTGATGCGTGAGGCCATGCCCGCATACAGCGGCGCCAGGATCAGGGTACCAATGAAGGTGCCGGTGAACAGTTCGTTCAGATGCTTGATGCCGTACACGGTGCCCATGGCATCGCGTACCGGCTTGATCACCGAGTAACTGCCGAACAGGAAGAAGAAGTACAGCATGCTCAGCATCACGGCCGCGATCTCGTGGGGCTCGACGCCCGCCATCGACTTGAGCGCTCCAGCGAGCAGGGACTGATTGTTATTTTGAGTCATGGTGCATCCTGGAAACCTTACGGAAATCGTTGAAATCTCGAACCGGCGGGAGCTTGAGGCGCGGCGACTATAGCCCAATCGGCGTGTCGGATTGAAGCGGTCCGGCCGGGGGCGACCGGGTATTACACCTGTGCCGCGCCTGGAACCTGTTGCGCCGCGGCCTGTTCGGCCCGGAGTACCTCAAAGCGTCTGCCCAGCAACACCGCGCCCACGCCCCAGATTATGGAAATCCCGAATCCGGCCGCGGCCGAGCCCACGACCCGCAGACCGGCGGCGCGCAGGCTGGTTACCATCCATGCCGAGCTCAGATCGCCGAATCGGTACATGACGACGTCAATGACGTTTTTGGTCTTGTAGCGATCCGCCTGGGACACCACCGTAAAGCACATCTCTCGGGTAGGGCGGGCGATGGCGTATTGGGAAACCTGGCGGATCACCTGCAGCGCCTGGATCATCAGCAATGTGGGGGAAAGCGCCAGGGCGACAAACGCGATGATCATGATGATCGGATTGAGGATCAGCCCCGCGGTGACGCCAAAGCGGTGGACATAGCGCCCCAGACCGAACAGCAGGATGAGCGCGGCGAGCACGTTCACGACCAGTGAGATGTCAGTGACGGCGACGGCGCGCGCGGCATCATCCGAGAAAGCCTTGGAAATGACATCGGTCTGCAGAAAGTAGGCGACGGTGTTGACCCAGGTCATCAGCAGGATGAAGGCCGCCTGGTGACGCGAGTAGGCCGAACGCAGCAGCTCCCGGAAGCCATCGAGCGCGCCGCCCGCGAGATCATGATCGAGGGTCGTCGGCTGGCCTCCCCCGCTGAGCCTGCGCAGACGCTCCTTTTCATGCATCAGCAGATGCACCAGCGCAATGACTGCCACGAATCCGCCCGCCGCGACGACCAGCATCCCATCCAGGCCGACCGCGCGCACCGCGAGCCGCACCACCAAAGGACCGACGATGGCGCCGACGCTGCCGCCGGCGGCGATCAATGCAAACAGTCGCGTGGCCTGGGACGGCAGAAACAGATCCGACATCAGCGTCCAGAATACCGAAATCATGAACAGATTGACGACACTGAACCACACGTAATAGGCGCCACCGATCCAGCGATTCTCAGGCGCCATCTTGAACAGCACCTGGAAGAGCAGGACATTCGCCAGCCAGAACCAGAATACGCCGGGCAACAGCCGGTTCAGGCGCACGCGCGCCGACAGCCATGCATAGATTGGAGCGGCAATGATGGTGCCGATGAAGGTGCCCGTGAACAGCAGCTGCAGCTGGTCACTGTAATCGGTCGCGATGGTGTCGCGTACGGGCTTGAGAATGTAGTAGCTGGCCAGCAACAGGAAGTTGCAGGCGAATGCGAGCATTACCGCCCGGCGTTCATGCGGAAGGATCTGGGCGCTTTGCGTCAGCAGGCCCTCGAGGCGCCGGGCCGACACGTCGTCTCAGCGCAGGATGGCGAGACGCGCCAGGTTGCTCTGCACCGTGGCATCCAGTGCGCCGCGGTCGGCGTACCAGCGGCGCACCGCGTCAACCAGTGCGAGCGCAGCGTCGCGCTCCGGCTCCTGCGCGGCATCGATTCGTACCAGTTCACTGATCGCGGTCTTGCGACGCAACGGCATCGCGCGGGTCAGTCTGCGCAAGCGCAGCTGGCGCAGCGCCGCCTCCGGAACGACCGTGCCGGACTCATCGTCCAGTACTTCCGAACGGGATCGGGCCAGGCGGAACAAGGCATCCGCCGTCGGCACCGTGGCCGTCGTGTCGGTGCGCGAGGGTCGAACCCAGTTCTGGCACCACTTCAGGTACTCGTCGGGCGAGCTGCGCAGCGCCACATCGCCAATGGCCACACAGATGTGCGGCAGTGCCAGGGCCAACGGTATCGCTTCGGCCCAGAGGCGCTCGCGCATCAGGTATTCGATATCGCCCAGATACGCGTCCAGCATTCTGGAGCGGCCACGCCGCGAATTCGATCGATCCCGGGCTGCGCCGCCAGCCCCTCGATCGGGCGCCGGGCGTTGACTCTCAACGGCCATGTTGTTCCCTCATCCGACAGACACTCAGCCTGCCGTCTTTCTTGATCGAAGCTGTGACGTTTTGTTGCGGCGGGCGAATTGCTGGTAGCCATCTTCGCCGAAGTACCGCCCCATTGCCAACTTCGGGTCAGACTTGACTTTCCCGCGCAGCTTTGCGGCCGATCAGTGTTTTGCCCGACCGCGTCGCACCAGCAGCCAGCGTCCCGGGGCCGTCGCAGCGGTACCGAGCAGCAGGCGCCAGGCAAGACGCCGCGTCCACGGCGCCAGGCGCGGCGGGATTGCCGCGTAGAACGACGCGCCGGCGTCGCGGTGCAACTGCCAGGTTACACAGTCGATATGCCATTCGCGCCCGCCGCTGCGCAATACGATTTGCGGCGTAGACAACGCTTCAAATGTCACATCATTCAATACCGCCGGCAGCGGCTGCGGGGGCTCGCCTATCAGCGAGAGCTGTGCCGGAGTCGATGTGCCATCGGCCTCCGCAAGCTGCCCGAGCAGCGTGAGGCCACCACGGCCAGGCCCGGACACCGATCGCACCGGCCCCGTGAAGCGCACAGTTTTCGTCTGCACATTCAACCCGCCATCTCCAGTTCCCACACCGTGAGCGGCGCGCCCCGGCGCAGCCAGAATCCCGCGCCGACCTCGTGGAAGTAACGCCGCAATCGGGTGCGGTACCAGCTGCCGTCGCGCATGTGTACCGCGGCATCTGTGCGGCGGCGATCGCAGTTGCGACGCCAGTCCGTCGCGGTCAGCGCCCCAAAATACAAGACCGCACGACATAACCGGCTCAGGTTGGTCAGGGCGCGCGCGGCGCGGCGATCATCCAGGTACTGCACCACGTCGTAGCAGATCACCAGATCGAATGGAGTCGGGCTGCTCCAGCTGTCGACGGTGCCGTGCTCCCAGCCGAAGCGTTCACACAGGTAGTCGCTCACATCCAGGCCGACATAACGCGCCTTGCTAAACGCCTTCTCGAGGGGCTTACGCAGCATGCCCGTACCGCAGCCGGCATCGAGGATGCGGCGGACGGGCAGGCCCACATGTCCGGCATACGCCGCGATCAGCTGCGCCCGCGCGCGCATCTCCGCTTGAGTGGTCACCGCCGTGCGCGGATCAAAGTAGAATTTCTGGTAGTACGCTCGATCGAAGACCAAAGTCACACCGCATCAATTTCAGGCCGGATTGTGGCCCTCACGAAGAACTATGCAACAGTCCGGGCCGGCTTGGCGAGGCTATCGCTGCAGCCATTGCTGCGCCCGCGCCGCGCGGGTAGATTCCAGCCCCATGACAACCGAGCGAGTCTCCGCCCAGGGCCACGCCGGCCCGCGGCGCAATGCCATCTGGCCCTGGCTGGTCATGCCCGTGGTCATCCTGGCGCTGTTCGCGGTTCTGCATAATGTGCGCCGTTCGAGCGGACCGATTAATCAGGATAGTAGTCTCGGCGACGGAATCCCGTAGAATCCGCCCCCCGTCCCTGTCCGGTCCTTAAAGCATGCCCCGTATCCCGAAAGTCGGCTTCGTCAGCCTCGGCTGCCCCAAGGCGCTGGTCGATTCCGAGCGCATCCTCACC
>DASYER010000143.1:0-99975 GCA_036498905.1 Steroidobacteraceae bacterium
AGTTGCACCACTGAGTGTCGGATCGTCGCGTACTGGAGATTTCTGCCATGTCAGAACTTGGGAACCGTCGAAACCACGCAGCGAATCGTTCGCATCCCCTGATTCGCGCCGCCGTACACGCGGCCACACTGGCCGCGCTATGCGCAGCCACTTCCGCAGTCCAGGCGCAACAGGCGCCCGCCGACACCGGCGATGAAAACGCGCCGCTGCAGGAGGTCATCGTCACCGGCACCATGATCAAGCGGTCCGTCGCCGAAACTACGGAAGCCATCACAATCCTCAAGACGGACGACCTGAAGGACCAAGGCGTCGTGAATATGGAGCAGGTGCTCAACACGCTGACCTCCAGCACTCCGGTGATCAATGTCGCGTCATCCGTCGGGACGTTCACCGGGGGCGGTACTTATGCCAACCTGCGCAATCTCGGCCAGGGTCGCACACTGATACTTCTTGATGGCCAGCGGCTGGCCAACAATGCGAACTCCGGCGATGCGGTGGACCTTAGCGGAGTTCCGTTCTCGGCTATCGGTAGCGTCGAAGTGCTGCGGGAAGGCGCATCGGCGCTCTACGGTTCGGATGCGATCGCGGGCGTCATCAACTTCATCACCAAGAAGAACTACCAGGGTGCCGAGTTCCAGGCCAATTTCGACCACCCGGAGAAAGCCGGCGGAGCCTCGGGCGAGGCGGATTTCACGTTTGGTCACGGCGATCTGATGAACGACGGCTATAACTTCATGCTCACGGCGAGTTACAGCAAGCAGCAGGAGCTGCGCGCAACGCAGCGCGGATTTTCCGCCGACGGGTTTGACCCGGCGCGAGGCGTCACCAACACCAACTATTATGGATCGTGGCCCGGAGTGGTACTGGATGCCAACCAGAACATTTTCCAGTCGGGCTACCCGGCCTGTGCGGGCAATCCGCAGCTGACGACCTACTACGGTGACTGCTCCTACCGGTATTCCGCTGCGACGGATCTGCTGCCACAGTCCAGCGAGTATTCCGGAATGGCGTCCTTCACCAAGGCGCTGCCGGGCAATAACACCGTGCAGCTGCAATATTTCTATGCCCAATCCGTTGCGACCGGTTATTCGGGGCCGATGTTCTACCAATTCACGATGGACCCGGCGAGTCCCTACTTCCCGACACCGGCTCAGCTGACATGCGACCGGGGCGCGGCGAACTGTGGTGGCCTGGCGCCGGATCTGGCCGATCCGATCGATGCGGCCTGGTCCGACCCCGGCAACAACCGCTACAACGGCACCATTAACGTTGAGCAGCGGGCTCTTTTGACCTTCGCCGGCACCAACTCCGGTTGGGACTACACCACGTCCCTCAATTACAGCAAGAACACGAACGATAACCGCAATACCGGCGGCTACCCCAATGAGGACGTGCTTGACCCGGGCGGCGTGTTGAGCGATCTGATCAACCCGTTCGGCCCCCAGAGTGCGGCCGGGCAGGCTTTGATCGACTCCTCCTACATAAACGGCGTATACGCACTCGGCGAGGACTCACGGTGGAGCATCGACGGCCACGCCACTCACCCGCTGGGCGATGCCTTCAATGCGGGCACGCCCGCGACCGTGGCTCTCGGTTTCGATTTCGGCGGCGAACGCTTCGCCTACGCGACGACGCCCTATAACGACCTCACGGCTGCCGCAACCGGACTGACTGACAGTACGGTCGAAGGCAGTCGCCAGACACAGGCGCTTTTCGTCGAGTTGGACTTGCCGATCTTGAAGACCCTCGACCTCGACATATCGGATCGTGAGGACCGCTACAGCGATTTCGGTCGGACCAACAACGCGAAGGTGGCGGTGCGCTACCAGCCGACCAGTTTCCTGACCGTCAGAGGAACCGCCTCCACCGGCTTCCGGGCGCCCACGCTCTTTGACCTGTACTCGTCGAATTACCTGGCAGCCTCCAGCAGCGGCACCATCGGACAGGGCAATCCGTTCTGCCAGCCAGGCTCCTACAACGCGGAATTTACACCGACCACTTGCAATGCCCAGGGACTGGCCTTGCGCGGCGGGAATCGAACCCTGACCCCCGAGACGTCGCAGAACTTCGATCTCGGAGTCATCTTCTCTCCGATCCGGGATTTGGGCATTACGCTGGACTATTACAGGATCCTGCTCAAGAACACCATTGGGACCATTCCGACCTCGGCCATCTACGGTGATCCCACCACGTTCTCGAACTATTACGTCACGAACGACAGTGGCGGCCTCACTCCGACTGTGAACGAGGCCGCGAATTGCCTTCCTTACACGGAAGCGAGCTGCGGCTACATAGTGCGGACCAATCAGAATACCGGCCGGATCACGACCGACGGGATCGACCTCAGCATCCAATACGTCGAGCACACCCCGTTCGGCACTTTCCGCGAGGACTTGGAAGGGACCGCGATCACGCAGTTCGTACAGCAGCAGTACAACAACGGCCCGCTGCTCAACCTGGTGGGGGATCTGCAAATCATTGAACTTCCGCCGGCGTTCAGGTGGCAGCATAACCTGCGGGTCGACTGGACAAGCCCGCAGGGGATGTTCGGTGGCGGCCTGAGCAACCGCTTCTACTCGCGGTACATCGATGAATACCCGGATGGCAACGGCAATCAGCGGATGGTGGGCAGTTATTCTCTCGTTGATGGTTATGTAAGCGTCAAGCCGATCGCGAAGCTGACCGTATTGTTTGGAATCAAGAATCTGTTCGACAGGAATCCGCCGTACAGCAATGCATCGCAAAACAACTTTGCGGCCGGGTACAACGCGCTCGTGGCGGACCCCCTGTTGCGGAACTTCTACGTCAATCTCAAATACACCCTCTAAATCCGCTTAGGTAAACGTTGATTTGAAGCCCCGCCGCGTGCGGGGCTTTTTTTTGCCACCCGGGGAGGGTCCCTACAGCGCCGACAGGGCCATCGAGGCTCCGCCCTGATCCACCGTATGCAGGGTCACGGGTCGGCGCCAGACGCGCCGGATGTATTCGAGCACCTTGCGCGCCCGGTCCACGTCTATCCCACGGCCGTCGGTCACGTGATCGTGCTCGAGTTCGAGCGAGCCGTCGTTGTCCAGCCGCGATGCCGCGATGTTCGGCGCGCCGAAGTTGTACTTGGGCGCCAGCAGCGCTTCGTGCAGGCCATGCAGATCCCGATCCAGCACACTGATCTGGCCATCACTGCGCGCGGCGAAACGGAACAACTCCAGCTCGTCGGCAATTTCGCGAGTGAGATGATTGCGCACGAAGCCGAAGTCGTCATCCTCGGCCATGATACGGCGCGCCGCATCCATGCCTTCTTTTTCGATGACCTTCTCCCACAGCGAAAATCCCAGGTGGTAGGGGTTCACCGCGAGGGCTATCTGCTGATCCGCCGCCATCGGCCGCACCACATCGGAATGGCACTTGATCGCCTCCACGTAGGCGCCCGGCGGTATGAAATCCGCTTCGCGCAGCAGCCGCGCATGCCAGTAGGAAGCCCAGCCCTCATTCATGATCTGGGTCGCAAAGACCGGATAGAAGTAGAAGGACTCCTCGCGAACCGCCAGGAAGATATCGCGCTCCCAGCTTTCCATCTCCGGCGCGTAATTCGCGATGAACCACAGCAGGTCACGCTCCGGATGGGGTGGCACCGGTGCGCGTTTGCGCGTTTCAAACACGCCCTGCGCCGCGGCCGGATCGAGCGAGGCGAAGCGGCGCCGGAAATCATCGTCGACCAGCGTCTTCGCGTCCGGGAGGAACTGCGGATAGCACTCGCGGCGCAGGCGCCGGTCGATGTCGATGTGCTGCTCGAGCGCCAGTGCCGCATCCAGCGCCGCCTCGACCCGCTGCGGACCATGGGTCTCGATCGCCTGCTGGATCTGTCGGGCGTGGCTCGCCGCATGTTCGACGATGTGTTCGCTGACCTGTTCCTGGCAGCGCCTGAACAGCAGGTTGTTGTGCGAGAAATCGGCGTGTCCCAGCACATGGGCCGTCACCAGCACGTTCTCCGCCAGGCCATTGCCGTTGGACAGGTACGCGTGACCCGGATTGCCGGGAAATACGACCTCGAAAAGCCGTGAATTTCCCATGTTGCGCTGAATCAGCTGGTAGATGTAGCGCACGCCGAATGACCAGTGCGGCATGCGCACCGGCAACCCGTAGACCGCGATCTCCATCATGAATGCGTCCGGCACCGCTTCGAATTCGACCGGGTCGAATTTCATGCCCGAGCGCGCCGCGAGTTCCTCCAGGCGCTGCACGTAGCTGCGCCAGTCGCCGCCCGGTGTCGGCGGCGCATTCATTCCACCGCCTTCGCTTCGGCGCTGAAGAAGTGCCGTACCGCTGCCCACACGCCTTCAAAGTCATCGAGGACGAAGCTCGCGACCGGCAGGCCATTGGCCGCCGCGTCGCCAAACAGGCGCCCGGTTTCGGTTGCCAGCTGGCGCGACAGGCCGGAAGCGACCTCCACGTAGCCGGCGAAGCAGGCTTTGGTTGCAATATCGTCGAGCGCCGCGGCGGCGGGCGCGTGATCGCCGATGCTGTTGTCCCCGTCCGAGGCGTAGAACAGGTAGATGTTGTGCCGCGCCGGGTTGAAGCGCGCATCGATGATTTCGCGAACCTTGTTCAGGCCCGTCGAGGCCACCGTCCCACCACTGCCCGCCACCTGGAAGAAATCGCCTTCGGCGAATTCCCACGCATCGGTCGTATGGGCGACAAAAACGGTCTCAAGCGAGCGGTATTCGCGGCGCAGGCCCTGCACCACCCAGAAAAAAAACGTCTTCGCAAGCTTCCGATCGCGGTCCGACATGCTCCCCGAGACATCCAGCATGAAGAACACGACCGCATGGATCGCCGGCTGGCGGCGGCGCGCGAGTTGTCTGAAGCGCAGATCTTCATCGGTGAAATTTGGCGCTCCCCCCAGTGCCTGGCGTTTCACCAGTTCCTTGACCGAACGGCGCCGGTCCAGTCGTGAGCGCGCGCCGCGGCGGTCCCAGCCCTCGCGCACCCAGTCGCTGTCGTCCGAGGGACCCACGCGGGCCTTCAGGTTCGGCAGCTGCATCTCCTCCCACAGCCAATCGACGATGTCGTCGATCTTGATCTCGAGCATCAGCTGGATGCCGCCCTCGCCCTCACCTCCGCTGCCTTTCTCCGCTCCCCGATCCGGGCGGGCATCCGCCAGTACATCGCCCGGCTTCGTCTCACCCTGACCAACGCCCTGTGAATCGCCGGGACTGCGCAATCTGAAGTGGTAGTGCTCCAGCATCTTCACCGGTACGCGCACCGAGCGCGTCGAGTCATTGATCACCTCGCCGTTGGCGATGATCTTCGGCAGGTGTTCGCGCACCGCCTCGCGCACCTTCTCGTCATGACGCAGCCAGTCGCGTGCGCCGCGCGAGAACAGGTCGTACCATCTCGCGAGTCCGAGTGAACTGGCATCGTCGCTGTTCGCGGTCATGTTACTCCTGTGCCAGAAGAGTCGTGACGTAGCTCAGCGCTTCCTTCGCGCTGTGCTCATCGTAACCATACTCCTTGATGAGTCGTTCCTGAACCACCGAGATCTTCTGCCGGGCATCATCATCCGGCCGCGCCGTCGAGGTCACCAGGCGCAGCACGTCGCGCCGCTCCTCGAACAGATACTGTTCGATGGCCTCGCGCATGCGCGCATGACTCGCCAGATTGAATTTCTCGCCGGTCTTGAAGGCGACCATGGCCTTGCGCACGACTTCCTGCCGGAACGACAGTTTGCCGGAATCGGAGACCTTGATCTTCTCCTCGACCTGGCGCAGGAATCGCTCATCGGCCGGGCGCGTTTCGCCCGTGATCGGGTCGGTGACCTGCCGGTGGTCCAGCGAGGCCTCGACTTCATCGAGATATTTCTCCAGCAGCTGCTGTGCCTCGGCTTCGAAGGAGGCGAACATCGCGCGATGCACATCCTCCTTCACCCAGCGGTTGTAGAACTCCTTGCGGGCCGTCACCAGGTGGTCGATCCACAGCTTCTTGTGCTTCGTTTCCATGCGCGCGTCGCTGTCGATCGAGTCCTTCAACGCCAGCAGCAGCTCCATGCTCGTCAGGCTATGGGTGTTGCCGCGCGTGATCGCGTTCGAGATGGCGTTGATCACGAAGCGCGGGCTGACGCCGGTCAGGCCTTCATCACTGCTTTCGGCCTTCAGGCGCGCGCCTTCCGACTCCGGTATGCCCTCAACCGACTCACCCGAGTACAGACGCAGCTTCTTCGCCAGGTCCAGCCCTTCGCGTTCCGGCTTTGTCAGCCGCGTCAGGATCGCGAACACGGACGCGAGGTCGAGCACGTGCGGGTCCAGGTGCACATCGCGAAATGCCGGCGCGCCGACGACGAGTTTCTTGTAGATGCGTGCCTCATCCTGATAGGACAGCGAGTACGGCACCTTGATGATGACCATGCGATCGAGCAGCGCCTCGTTCTCCTTTTCCTGCAGGAACTTGTGGAACTCGGCGAGATTCGTATGCGCCAGGATCGTCTCATCCAGATGGATGAGCGGGAAGCGCGACACCTTGACGTTCTTCTCCTGGGTCATGGTCAGCAGCAGGTAGAGGAACTCGCGTTTGACCTTCAGGATTTCGATCATTTCCAGCATGCCGCGGCTGGCAGCGTAAACGGCGCCCGACCATGACCATGCGCGCGGATCGCCCTCATCACCGATCTGCGCCACCTTTGCCAGGTCCACCGAGCCGACCAGATCGGCAATGTCCGCGGTGGTCGGATCATGCGGCGCGTAGGTGCCCACGCCGACGCGCGAGGCCTCCGAGATGAAAATGCGTTCCACCGGCACGCGGCCGAAATCACCCTCGAACTCCCGCTCGACCAGCTCACGCGCCCAGGGCGACAGCTCACCCTGGATCTCCACGCCGTAGCGTTCGCGAAACTCCGCGCGCAGGCTCGCCGGCACCAGATTCAGCGGATTCTCGCGCAGCGGCGAACCCTTGATGCCATAGAGCGCACCGGCCTCCGTGCGGCTGTATTCCTCCAGGCCGCGCTTCATCAGGATTGCGAGGGTCGATTTGCCGCCCGACGGCGGCCCGAGCAGCAGCAGCAGCCGTCTGCCCACATCCGAGCCCGCGGCGGCGGCCTTGAAGTAATCGACGACACGCGACAGGGGCTCATCGATACCGAACAGTTCGCGCCGAAACAGGGCGCGCGCCTTGTCGCTGTCACCGCCGTCGGCTTCCTGGCCGTGACCATGCCAGCGCAGCATGTCCCAGATGTACTGGTGACTGCTGCGCGCGGATGCGGCGGGATTGGCTGCCACGATGCTGGTGAGGAATTCGGCGAATGTGCCTTCCCACTTCTGTGAGCGGTGCAGCCTGCTGAAGGAACTCAAGGACTCCAGGAAGTCCTTCGGTCGCACCGGATCCTCTTGCGTACTCATCGCCATTACCTCCGTCTACTGACGCTATAACGGTTATGCAGCATTTGGGCCTACTTACGATGCACCGCAATGCGTCATCGCGCCAGCGCTCGTGAAAATTCTGCGCAGTGGTCGACCATTCGAGTGCGCTAGAATCCTTCGCGACGTCTTTCGCACGTTGCCAAGCCTTTGAAACTTTTGCCTCGATCGGCACTCTCAATTGCGATGACCCACACGCCTCGACGCTACCTGACCCTCCTTTGCGGTGGCCTGATCCTCGCCGGCGTGGCCGGCTGCAGCAGCGGGCCACGTGTGCATGAACTTCCACCACCGAATTACAGCCTTGCGGGGGTTTGGGAGCTGAACCCGACCTTAAGTTCCGATAACGATAAGGTTCTTGCTGCAGTGCAGCCCAAGCCCAAGTCCCGCGCTGACAAGGGACGGCGCGGACCGGGCTCCGCTCCGGGTGAGGCGCCGGCCCCGGAGGTCATCAATGACCCGACGACCGATCTGCCGCCCGTCGATGTCTCCGGGGGGGGACGCAATAGCGGGTTTTACGGCAACGGTGACCGCAACGAACGCAATCTTTATCGGCCCCCGATCGACTTCCAGACCAACGCCCTGCTCGGCGGGCAATGGCTGAAAATCCAGCAATCCGACAACGGATTGAGCATCGTCGATGCGGCCCGCTCGCGCAGCTACGTCCCCGGGGAGCACAGTGTGGTGTCCGTCCCCAGCGGGGTGGCCGACCAGGTCAGCGGCTGGTCGGGGCGCACCTATGTCGTATGGCTCAATCCGCAGATCGGACCGAGCGTCACGGAACGGTACACGCTGTCCGCGGATGGTCGGCAGCTTACAGTCAAGATCGAGGTTGCCAGCGAAGGCCGAAATCAGGCCATGAAGGTGCTCCGGACCTACGATCGCAGCAGCAAGGATCCGGCCTCATTCCACCAGACCCTCCAGGAGACCCTGCCCCCCACGGACTGACCGCCACTGATCCTGCCTTGACGACCATTCATGGGTCGGCCGGTGCCTCTCAAGACGCGGGCTTTTCGCACGCCGCGCAACGG
Source organism: Steroidobacteraceae bacterium (assembly GCA_036498905.1). GTDB lineage: Bacteria > Pseudomonadota > Gammaproteobacteria > Steroidobacterales > Steroidobacteraceae > DAIDKA01. The sequence goes on from DASYER010000143.1 coordinate 8,435, forward strand.
CCTATTCTTTGTTGATGAATGCCAGCACCCTCGCTTTCGCCCCGGACGTCACCCTGCCGCAGGTCAGCCTGGGTGCCAAGCCTGAAATCCTGGCGCCCGGACGCATGGATGCGACCGAATACCGACCCCTCAGCCGCACCGAACTGGCGCTGATCCTGGGCTTCTGGTCCTTAATCGGGATCCTCACTTCCGCCAATTATCTGATCGAGCCGCGCGGGCACGGCCCCTGGCTGCCCCTCGTGCCCTTTGCCGCGACCATGGTGACCTTCTCGAACTCCCTGATGTGGTGTGCGGTCACTCCGGCAATCATCTGGGTTGCCAGCCGCCTGCCCCTGGAGCGCACCCGCTGGCCGACGCGATTGATGTTGCTGGTGATCGGTCTGACGTTGGCCATCGTCATCGATCTGGCGACCAGCTTCGTGCGCACGCACCTGTTCTACCCCTCCACGCCCATCACCCCCGACATGGCGGCGATGGCGCGTCTGCGCCGGCTGTGGTTCGTGAACGATTTCATCGTTTTCGTCGCCGTGCTGGCGGCTGGATTTGCGCGCAATTATTTCTGGCGCTACCAGGTCCGCCGCGAAGAATCCGTGCGCCTGCAGGCCCAGGCCGCGCAACTGCAGGCCCAGCTGGCCGATGCCCGGCTGTCGGCGCTGCGCATGCAGCTGAACCCGCATTTCCTGTTCAACACGTTGCATGCCGTTTCGGCACTGGTCGAACGCGACCCGCGTGGCGTGCGACGCATGATCGCGCGCTTGAGCGAGCTGCTGCGCACCTCCCTCGATGAGGCCGATGAACCGGAAGTGCCGCTGCAGCGGGAATTCACCTTCACGGAGCGCTACCTGGATGTCATCCAGATCCGCTTCCAGGGGCATCTGCAGGTCGACATGCACGCCGACGAGGACGTTCGCAATGCGCTGGTGCCGAATCTGATCCTGCAGCCGCTGGTCGAGAACGCCATCAAGCACGGCATCAGCAAGCTGAGCGACGGCGGCTACGTCGAGGTCACCGCAAAGCGTGATGGTGAACGTGTGATCATCAGCGTGCGTGACAACGGGCCGGAAGTCAGCCTCGACAAGCCACCTTCGGCCAACAGCCTCGGCTTGCGTAATACCAGGGCGCGGCTCGCCGCGCTTTACGGCCCGGTCCAGGACCTCACCCTGCGGCACGCCGAGGGCGGCGGCCTGATCGCCGAAGTATCGCTTCCCTATCACACGCAGAATGACCTGCGCACCTCCGCAGTAGCCGCCACCGCTTAAGAAGCCTGGCGATGACGGGGCCAAATCTGCGTGTCCTCATCGTTGACGATGAAGCATTGGGGCGTCAGCGGGTCGAGGATCTGCTGCGACACGAGGAAGGTGTCGACATCGTCGGTTTCGCGGACAACGGGGATTCGGCCATCGAGGCCATCCGCAACCTGAAGCCCGATCTGGTGTTTCTGGATGTGCAGATGCCGCGGCGTACCGGCCTTGAGGTCGTACGCGACGTCGGTCCCGACAACATGCCGCCGACGATATTCGTGACGGCCTATGACCGCTACGCTCTGGATGCCTTCGATGTCGCGGCGGTCGACTACCTCGTGAAGCCTTTCGATGATGAGCGTTTCGAACAGGCCTTCCAGCGCGCCCGCAAGATGATCGGGCTGACCGAACTGGGCAAGCTGTCCGACCAGCTGCGCACCGTACTGAACGGCACCAACCCCAATGCGCCCAGCGCCGCTCCTGGTGCGTTGTCCGACTCCGTCGCCACGGGATATCTCGAGCGCATCGCCGTCGAAATGCGCGGCCAGGTACGCGTCGTGCCGGTCGTGACCATTGAGTACATCGCGGCCAGCGGCCCGTACGCCGAAATCCACGTGGGCGATCGCACCTACATCATCCGCGAACGCATGCAGACCCTCGAAGAGCGCCTGGATCCAACGCACTTCTTCCGCATCCATCGCTCGGTGATCGTGCGACTGGACCAGATCGAGACGCTGCTGCGCGAGGCCGGCGGTGACTACGCCGTGCAGCTGCGCTGCGGCGCGCGCTTGTCGGTGAGTCGCAACCGCGTCGAACCGCTCGAAAAGTGGATGGGGCTCGCCAAGGCCCGCTAGCGATGTTGTTCTACAGGCGGATCCTCTGCCACGCACCGAGGCGCCAGCGGCCGAACAACACCGACCCCAGCATCATGATGTACAGGACCACCGCGATCCACCCGCCGCGGGCCCCGTAGCCCAGTTGCGGCAGGAAATGCAGGAACCCGCCTCCCGGCGCGAACGTCAGGGCGTGCGCCAGCGGCACGAACAGGAACCAGGACAGCACCAGCACCAGCGCGCCCGGCACCAGCGCATCGCCCGCCCCGCGCAGGCACAGGCTGCTGCCGATATTGAGGCCGTCGAAGAACTGGTAGGCCGCCGCGAACCACAGCAGCCCCGCCGCCTCGCTTAACACCGCCGCCGTGGCCGTATCCTGCGAAGTCAGCAGCAGCGGCAACACCCAAGGACCGGCGAGCGCCAGCAACACGCCGATGCCCCCCATGAGGATCGCGGCCATGAAGACCACGTGGGTGCCGACCCGCATCGCCCAGGCACGGCTGCCCGCGCCGATCGATTGTCCGACCAGCGTCGTGCCGGCCTGCGCGACCCCCACGCCCGGCATATAGGCGATGGCGGTTGCGGCCATGACCAGTTGGGTCGCCGCGCCGTCGATGGCCCCCAGTCGTACCTGCATGAGCTGGAACAGCGAAATCCCGATCAGGTCCGAGGCCCCCGTCAGTCCCATCGGGAACCCCAGGCGAAACTGCGCCCACAGCGCCGACCAGCGCGGGCGCCACATCAGATGCGTGCGGTATTCGCGCCGGTAGCGGGCCGACAGGAATACGACCAGCGTGCTCGCCAGGCCGATGCCCTGTGCGCAGGTTGATGCCCAGGCCGATCCGGCCACGCCCAGGCCCCAATCAAAGATGAATACCCTGTTCAGGATGGCGTTCACGCAGGTGATGATGAGGGTGATGACCACGGTCGTGCGTGGACGACCGATGCCGTTGAAGAAGCCCAGGGCGCCCCAGACCGCGACCCCCAGCGGCGCGCCGGCAACGCGCGGCAGCCAGAAGCGCGTAGCCGTAGCCTCGATCTCATGGCCGATGCCGAACGGGGCCAGGATGTAGTGGCTCGACAACGCCACGGCGAAGAACAGCGGCACCACGCACAGGATGCCCCACAGGCCCGACCAGGTCGCCTGGGCCGCCCGCACATAGCGTCCCGCGCCGTAGCACTGGGCGACGCTGGTCTGCACCGCCATGCCGCTGCCGGCCAGCAGCAAAACCACGGCCACCACCAGCCAGTTGACGGCTCCGACGGAGGCCAGTGCCGTCGTGGAGATATGGCCGATGAACCACAGGTCCGTGAGATTGAGGATGGTCTGCACCGCGCTGTTGGCCACCAGCGGCAACGCCAGCGCCAGCACCGCGCGCTTGTCGACCCGGGGCAGGCCCGCCGCATCCAGCCGCTGGGCCGGCAGAAGACTCGGTGACAGCTGTGATGGAGTCGGGGTATTCATGGCCAGCCGCCAAGTATGCTTGGGTCCCGCACGAAACTTGCATACTATTCTTTGCCGTTAAACGCCCAAGAGCACCCGTAACGATGAACGCACCCGGTTTGCCCGTACGCACCGAATACCGTCCCGTCGACGCGACTTCGCCGCTCGCCGGCGCGCCGTTGAGCACCGAAGCGCTCAAACACGCCTTCTACACCAACCTTTTCTACGTACTCGGCAAGATTCCGACACTCGCCACGCGACACGATTCCTACCTCGCCCTCGCGCTCACGGTGCGCGACCAGATGCTGCATCGCTGGATCAGCACAGCCGAGGCCTACACCAAGCATGGTTCGCGCACGGTCGCCTACTTCTCCGCCGAGTTCCTCATGGGTCCGCACCTCGGCAACAACATCCTCAACCTCGGGCTCGAAGAGGTCGTGCGCCACGCAATGAGCGAACTGGGCCTCGACTATGACGAACTGCTCGAATGCGAGGATGAACCGGGTTTGGGAAACGGGGGCCTCGGGCGCCTCGCCGCCTGCTTCCTCGACTCGCTCGCAACCCTGGAGATTCCCTCGATCGGCTATGGCATCCGCTACGAGTTCGGCATCTTCCAGCAGGAAATCGTCGACGGCTGGCAGGTCGAGAAGACTGACAAATGGCTGCGTTTCGGCAATGCCTGGGAGGTCGCGCGTCCGGAGTGGGCCTGCGATGTGAAGCTCGGCGGCTATACCGAACACTACAGCGACGAGCACGAGCGGATGCGCACGCGCTGGGTGCCGCAGCGCACCGTAGTGGGCGTTCCGTACGACACGCCGATCCTCGGCTACCACGTCAACACCGCGAACACGCTGCGCCTGTGGCGCGCCGAGGCCACCGAGTCCTTTGATTTCTCGACCTTCAATCGTGGCGACTACTACGGCGCAGTCAACCAGAAGGTCTCCTCGGAGAATCTCACCAAGGTCCTGTACCCGAACGACGAGGCCGTGCAGGGCAAGGAGCTGCGCCTCGAGCAGCAGTTCTTCTTCGTGTGCTGCTCACTGCAGGACATGCTGCGGATCCTGAAGACCCAGGGTATTCCGCGCGAGCGGCTGCATGAGAAGTTCACCGCGCAGCTGAACGATACGCATCCGGCCATCGCGGTCGCCGAACTGATGCGGCTGCTGATCGATGAGAACGCGATGGATTGGGAGACCGCATGGGCGATCACCCGCAAGGCCTTCGCCTATACCAATCACACCCTGTTGCCGGAAGCGCTCGAACGTTGGCCGCTGTCACTGTTCCGCCGCATCCTGCCGCGGCATATGGAAATCATTTTCGAAATCAACGCCCGCTTCCTGGACGAGGTGCGCATCCGCTTCTTCGGCGACGATCACCGGGTAACCCGCATGTCGCTGATCGACGAGAGCGGCGACCGCTTCGTACGCATGGCCCATCTGGCCTGCGTCGGCAGTCACGCGATCAACGGCGTCGCCGCGCTGCATTCGGAGCTGCTGAAGGCCGATGTCCTGCGCGACTTCTACGACATGTGGCCCGAGAAATTCTCGAACAAGACAAACGGCGTCACGCCGCGGCGCTGGATCGCCCTGTCGAACCCCGGTCTCACGCAGCTGGTCAGCGAGGTCATCGGTGATGACTGGGTGCGCGATCTGTCGAACCTGCGCCGCCTCGAGGCCTTCGCCCGCGACGGAAGCTTCCTGGAGCGCTGGCAGAAGATCAAGCACGCCAACAAGGCGGCGCTCGCCAAGGCCATCCGCAGCCGCACCGGCGTATCGGTCGATCCGAATTCGCTGTTCGACGTGCAGGTGAAGCGGATCCACGAATACAAGCGCCAGCACCTGAACATTCTGCATGTGATCGCGCTATACCTGCGGCTGCGTTCCGACCCGCACCACGACATGCAGCCGCGCACGTTCATCTTCGGCGGCAAGGCCGCGCCGGGTTATTACATCGCCAAGCTCATCATCAAGCTCATCACCTCGGTCGGCGACATCGTCAACAAGGATCCGGCCGTGAAGGGCCGAATCAAGGTCGTGTACTGGCCGAATTTCAGCGTCAAGACCGGCCAGCACATCTACCCTGCCGCGGATCTGTCCGAGCAGATCTCCACCGCCGGCAAGGAGGCCTCGGGCACCGGCAACATGAAGTTCTGCATGAACGGGGCGCTGACCATCGGCACCCAGGATGGCGCGAATATCGAGATCTCCCAGCAGGTCGGTGCGGACAATTTCTTCAGCTTCGGACTGTCTGCTCCGGAGGTCTACGCCATCAAGGCTCAGGGGTACCATCCCGGCCACTACTACGATACGAACGCGGAACTGCGCCAGGTCATCGACCTGGTCAAGGACGGTTTCTTCTCGCGCGGCGATACCCAGATCTTCAAACCACTGATCGATGGACTGCTCGGCTGGGATCCGTACCTGGTGCTGGCCGACTATCAGTCCTACGCCGACTGCCAGCGACTGGTCGACCAGGCCTACGCCGACGGCCTGCGCTGGTCGCAGATGTCGGTGCTCAATGTGGCCCGTTCCGACAGCTTCTCCTCGGACCGGACCATCCGCGAATATGCCGATGAGACCTGGAAGGTCGCGCGCGTCCCCATCCGCCTATTGTCCGAGAAGGACTTGAGTTTCGGCCCCCAGATGCCCGGGTGAGCCGGCTCCCTTGACGCCTCCGCTGACGGAGCATAGCTTGGCCGCGCCCCGCAGCGTTCGGGGCTGGAGGAGAGCATGCGCGCTGCGGTTTATCACGGACGCCAGGACCTGCGTTTGGAGGATGTCCCCGAGCCCGTCACCCGACCGGGCCAGGTCAAGTTGCGGGTGCTGTACAACGGCATCTGCGGCAGCGACCTGCACGAATACTATGACGGCCCGATAACGACCCGGACCAGCGAGCCGCATCCGCTGACCGGCGTGGTCAATCCGGTCATCATGGGTCACGAGCTATGCGGTGATGTGGTCGAAGTCGGCGCCGGCATCGAGGATCTGCGCATCGGTGACCGGGTCGCCGTCGAACCGGTCGAGACCTGCGGCCACTGCCTGTTCTGCTCAAGTGGTCAATACAACCACTGTGGCCTGCTGGCCTTTCACGGCTACAACCGCGACAGCGGCGGCCTCGCCCAGTACTCCGTCGTCAAACGCTCAATGGCACACAAGCTTCCCGCTGGCATGAGCGGCATGCAGGGCGCGCTGGTGGAGCCGATGGCCATCGCCTGGCGCACCGCCGAGCGCTGTCAGCTGCAATCCGGCCAGACCGCCGTGATCCACGGCGGCGGTCCGATCGGGATCGGGGTGTACTTCACGTTGCGGCGACGCGGTGTCGATGTGATCTTCTCGGATCCCTCCCCCACCCGGCGCGCCGTGCTGCGCGGCCTCGGTGTCAAACAACTGCTCGACCCGCGCGAGGTCGACGTGGTGTCGGCGGTCAAGGATCTGACCGGCGGTCGCGGTGCGCATGCCTCCGTCGATGCCGCCGGGGTGCCCGCGGCCTTTGATGCCGCGTTTCGCGGCACCCGTGTCGACGGCAATGTCGTGGTCGTCGCCATCCACACCCGGCCGTTGACCCTCGGCGCCATGGACATTCTGATGTCCGAAACCCGCGTGACCGGCGTCGCGCTGTCGTGCAATGCCTTCCCGTCGGTCATCGCCGAGATGGCCGCGGGCGCCTATCCCCAGGAGGGGTGGGTCGAGACCATTCCCTTCAGCGGCATCATCGAGCAGGGGTTCGAGCGCCTGCACCGCCAGGAAGGCACCAAGATTCTCGTGGAGGTGGCGTAGCTATCATGGCCGTAACGTTTGGCAAGAACCCGATGTTCGGTGGCTTCGCGGGCCCGTTCCGCGGCGAAGTCGATATCCGCGACTGCGAAGTCGAGGGCGAGATTCCGAGTGACATCGATGGCGCGTTCTACCGGGTCGGGCCGGATTTCCAGTACCCACCGAAGTTCGCGAACAACATCCCATTCGATGGCGAAGGCAATGTCGCGATGTTCCGCATCGCAAACGGCCACGTCGATCTGCGCACCCGCTACGTCCGCACCCAGCGCTTCAAGGCGCAGGCGCAGGCGCGCAAGGCGCTGTTCGGCATGTACCGCAATCCGTACACCGACGATGAGGCGGTCAAGGGCCTCAGCCGCGGCACCGCGAACACGCATGTGGTCTTTCACGCCGGCAAGCTGCTCGCGCTGAAGGAAGACAGTCCGCCGGTGCTCATGGACCCGGTGACGCTCGCGACGCTCGATGACTACCACACCTTCGGCGGCAAGCTCACCAGCAGGACTTTTACGGCACACCCGAAGTTCGATCCCGAGACGGGTGAGATGATCGCGTACGGCTACGAGGCGCGCGGTGAGGCCAGCGATGATGTGGCAGTCTACGCCATTGACCGCAGCGGCCAGGTGACCTGGGAGGCGTGGATCAAGGTGCCCTACGTCGGCATGCTGCATGACTTCGCGGTCACGCAAACGCATATCGCATTCCTCGTCATCCCCATGGCGACCGATGTGCCGCAGATGAAGCGCGGCGGTGTGCACTTCGCGTGGAACCCGAATCTGCCGACCTGGCTGGGCGTCATGCGCCGCGGCGGCGACGGCAAGGACCTGCGCTGGTTCAAGGGACCCGAGCGCTGCGCCACGCATGTGATGGGCGCCTTCTCCGACGGCGAGCGCATCTTCATCGACATGGACATGGGCCTGAAGAACCAGTTTCCGTTCTTCCCGAACACCAACGGCGAGCCGTGGGATCGCCAGGCCGCCGAAGGACGCGTGACGCGGCTGTCGGTGGACCTGTCGAAGAAGCACATCGACTCCTACGACATGGAAATCCTGTTTCCGCGTGAAGTCGGGATCCTGCCGCGGCAGGATGACCGTTATCACACGCTGCACTATCGCTACGGCTTCATGCCGACCATCGATTTCACCAAACCCATCGATGAGCGTCTCGCCAATGCGCCGACGCGCCCGGTGAACTGCTATACGAAGTTCGACGTGCAGACACGGCAGACCTCGACGTTCTATGTCGGCAATGCCTCCAGCCTGCAGGAGTGCTGCTTCGTGCCGCGCTCGGCCGGTGCCCCCGAAGGCGACGGTTACCTGCTCGGAATCTCCAACGTGCTGCTGGAGGGGCGCTCGAACCTGGTCGTGGTCGATACGCAGCACATGGAGGACGGCGCGGTCGCGACCGTGAAACTGCCATTCCGATTGAATCAGGGCATCCACGGCTGGTGGGTGCCCGGCAAAGACTTAGAAATATAAGAGGGGATCGATCCAATGACACCGAAGGCGGCCTATGAGATCCGGATGATCGGCGTATTGACGCTGATGTTCGGCTTCGTGTTCTTCGACCGCAACGCCATGGGCAACCTGGCGCCGTTCATCACCACATCTTTGCATCTGACCAATGGGCAGATAGGCGCCCTGTCCTCCGGGCTGTCGATCTGCTGGGCCATTTCCGGCTTCGCGGTCGGCACGCTGTCGGATGCGCTCGGGCGGCGCAAGTCCATCCTGCTGATCACCGTCGTGATCTTCTCGGTGTGCTCCGTGCTTTCCGGGTTGGCGCCCTCGTTCGGCGTACTGCTGGCTTCGCGCATGCTGATGGGCCTGGCCGAAGGGCCGATCCTGCCCATCGCCCAGTCGCTCGTGGTGCTCGAGTCCTCCGAATCACGCCGCGGCTTCAACATGGGCGTGATGCAGAACCTCGGCAGCAACCTCATCGGTTCGTTCGCCGGTCCCGTCATTCTCACGGTGCTCGCGGAATACTTCAGCTGGCGCGGCGCCTTCTTCGTGGCGGCCGTACCGGGGCTGATCTGCGCCGCACTGGTATGGCTGTATGTCCGCGAGCCTGCCAAGGATGCCCAGGTTGCCGTGGCCGATGTCGATCCGGGGGTGCACGTGGCAGCGCGGCCCACCACCGCCGCCTCGACCCTCGCGCAGGCGATGGGCTATCGCAATATGTGGATCTGCATCCTGCTCAGCATCGTGATGGTGCCGTGGATGATCCTCGGCTGGACCTTCCTGCCGACAATCTATGGCAGCCTGCGGCACCTCTCCCACAGCGAGACCTCGTGGCTGGTCGGCGCGCTCGGCATTTCGGCGGCGGTGTTCGCCTTCATCGTGCCCGGCCTGTCGGACCGCTTCGGCCGCAAGCCGATCATGATCATCTTCACCTTCATCGGCATCTTCTATCCGATCGCGGCGCTGTACTACCAGGGCTCCTCATGGATGCTCGCCGCGCTGGTATTCCTCGGCTGGTCGGCGAGCGGCACCTTTCCGCTGTTCATGGCGACCATTCCGTCCGAGACCATTCCCTCGCGCTATGTCGCGACGACGCTGGGCCTGGTGATGGGACTGGGCGAACTGATCGGCGGCGGCCTCGTTCCGTGGCTGTCGGGCCGGGTCGCGGACTACTACAACAACCTGGCCGTGACGATGTGGATCGCCTCGGGACTCGCCGTGATCGCAACGGTGCTCACGCTGTTCCTGGTGGAGACCGCGCCGGTAAAGGTTGCCGCGCTGCGCAAGCAGGCACTGAGCGCCGGGGCCCGCACCGTACCTGCATGACCCATGGACCGGCCGCACGGACCTGATCTGCTCGACCAGGCCTTCACCCGCGCGGCCGGTGCCTCGCTGGTGGCCGGCAACAGCGTGCGGCTGCTACAGGACGGGGCCGGCAACTATCCCGAGTGGCTGCGTGCGATCGGCGCCGCCCAGCGGCATGTGTGTTTTGAAAACTTCATTTTCTACGAGGATGAAGTCGGTGCGGAATTTGCCGCCGCGCTCATTGAACGGGCGGGCGCGGGTATCGAGGTGCGCCTCAACTACGACTGGCTGGGGTGCTTTGGCAAGGCCTCTCGGCATTTCTGGCGTCCGCTGCTCGATGCCGGCGTGCGGGTACGCTGTTTCAATCCGCCGCGCACTGCCCATCCCATCCGCTGGCTGCAGCGTGATCATCGCAAGCTGCTCGCCGTCGACGGCGAGGTGGGATTCATCACCGGCCTGTGCGTTGGCAAGCACTGGCGTGGCGATGCCGCGCGCGGTATCGCGCCCTGGCGCGATACGGGGGTGGAGATCCGCGGGCCGGCGCTGGGCGAAATCGAGAAGGCGTTCGCCGAAGTGTGGGACCGCAGCGAACCGCTGGTCGGGACGAACGGGACGCTCGCCCCCACCGCCTTCGAACCCTTCACTCCGCCGCCGCGGCCGCTCACCACGGCGGGCACAGTCGCCGTACGCATTGTCGCCACCGCGCCTGGCACGCTGGCCGTATTGCGCCTGGACCAGCTGATCGCGGCGGCGGCACGCCGCACGCTGTGGCTCACGGACGCGTACTTCGCCGGCATCCCGCCCTATATTCAGGCGCTGCGCGCCGCCGCCCTGGACGGGGTCGACGTGCGGCTGCTGGTGCCCGGCGCCTCAGACATCTCGATACTGCGGCCGCTGTCACAGGCGGGCTATCGGCCCCTGCTCGAAGGCGGCGTGCGTGTATTTGAATGGAAAGGCTCGATGCTGCACGCCAAAACCGCCGTGGCCGATGGTCGTTGGGCGCGCGTCGGGTCCAGCAATCTGAATATTGCCAGCTGGGTCGGAAACTATGAGCTGGATGCGCTGGTCGAAGATGAAGGCTTTGCGACCCAGATGGAACAGATGTTCGAAGCAGACATCGCGCAATCCACGGAGATCGTGCTGCGCCGCGAGCGTCGGCGGCTGCGTCGCCGACGCCGCCAAGAGGAGCAGGCGGCGCTGGCGCCGGAGGGACCCGAAGGACGCAGCGGCGGAGCCAGCCGCGCCGCGGCGGGCGCGTTGCGGCTCGGACGCACGGTCGGTGCGGCGCTGACCGAGCAGCGCGTGCTCGCCACCACCGAGGCCAAGATCGTCGCCGTCGTAGCCGTCGTCGCCCTGCTGCTCGCCATCTGCATCGTCATCTGGCCGTGGGTCGCGGCGGTGCCGGTGGCGCTGTTTCTGGCCTGGGCGTCACTGGTGCTGTTCACCCGCGCCGCCTCACTGCGCCGCGAACGCCAGCGGCAGGGTCTGCCCACAGCACGAATCGCTCGTACTGCGACTCAGCCCAAAGGCGAGGCGCGGTGAGCACGGGGATCACGATCAGGCGCCGCGACTTCTGCAAGACAACGCTGATCGGTGGAGCTTTGGCGCTCCTGCCGGTCGGCCTGCGCAGTTTCGGCGCCGAGCCGTCGGTGGTCTCCGCAGCGGCCGCGAAGGATCTTGCCGGACGCCTGCGTGGCCGCCTCATTACCAGTGCCGATCCTGACTACGATCAGGCACGGCGGATCTGGAACCGCAGTTTCAATCGCCGACCGGCACTGATCGCCCAATGCGCGGGGGCCGCGGATGTGACGCGCTGCATTGAGTTTGCGCGTGAGCGGGAGCTGCTCGTCGCGGTACGCGGAGGCGGACACAGTTTCGCGGGCTACTCAACCTGCGACGGCGGCCTCGTCATCGATCTGTCGCCCATGCGCGGCGTGCGGGTGGATCCGTTTGCAAAGACCGCCCGGGTTGCCGGCGGTGCCTGGAACCGTGATCTGGACTGGGAAGCGCAGCAGTACGGATTGGCCACGCCGATGGGAAGGGTCGGAAACACCGGTGTCGGTGGCCTCACCCTGGGGGGCGGATACGGGCGACTATCCCGCCTCTACGGACTCGCCTGCGACAATGTGCTGGCGGCAGATCTGATCAGCGCCGACGGAAAACTGTTGCGGATAAGCGCGGCTGAAAATCCTGATCTGCTGTGGGCCTTGCGCGGCGGCGGTGGCAATTTCGGAGTCGTGACCTCGTTCGAATACCGGCTGCACCCGGTGGGCCCCGAGGTCCTTGCAGGTTACCTCACCTATGAACCCACGCAGATGCGCGCGGTGCTGGAACAATACGCACAGGTCTGTGCACGAGCTCCGCGTGAACTGGCGCTCGATCTGGCGATGCACACCGACGCGACGGGTGCGCGCAGACCGCTGATGCTGTTCTGCTTTATCGGCGACCCAAACAAGGGCAGGAAGCTGCTGGACGCCATCCATACCGCGACCAAGCCTGTTACCGATGACGTTCGTCCCCGCGACTACCGGCAGCTGCAGGGCGCGCAGGATGGGCCAGCCCTATCCGATACCGCGGAGTACGCGAAGACGGCGCATGTGCCGAGTGTCACGCCGCAGCTGATCGAGGCACTGCTGCAGGAACACGCGGTCGACATCGCGCTAAGTCTCAGCGGCGGCGCCGTGGCCGATATCGATCCCGGCGGTAGCGCCGTAGCCCATCGGCGCGAACCTTTTCTGATGGAGATCTCTACCGAGTGGCAGGATTTGAGCCAGAGTGAGGCAAAGCGTGCCCAGCTTCATGGCGTATGGGACCGGCTGGTGCCATTCACCCGCGGTTTCTACGGCAACCTCACGGTCGCCGATCAGAAGGCGGTCGATGACAACTACGGCGCCAACATCACCAGGCTGATGCGGATCAAGAGGCGCTACGATCCGGGCAACTTCTTCCGCCTGAATGCGAACATTCGCCCGGCTTTACTTTGACGGCCTGATGAAAGGATTGGGAGCGTCAGGAGTAAATTCCTCCGCGTCGTCATCAAACCCCTCATCGACGATGTCGATATCAGGTGTCTTGCTGTCCTTACCGAGTTCGCGCTCGAGGTCGGCGCTTTTGGTGAAGAACGGCTTGCCCTCCACCTTCGGCGTCCAGGCGCCGTCCTTCTTGCCTTGCTCTGCCATGCCCTGCTCCTGATGAGTGGTCTGCCGGAGCACTGTAGGCACGGTTCATGGCCGCGGAAGTCAGTGCGCACCTACACTTTGCCTCCGTGCGCGGACTACGCGCGGGCGATCAGGTGCCACCCAGATAGTGAGTATCCAGGTCCCGGCGCAGCGTGCGCGAGGCAAGTACGTAGTGCACGGCGGACCACACGCACAGCAGCGCCATGACCATCAGGGCCTGGCGAATGCCGATGGCACCGGCACTGCGACAGGCATCGGCCAGCATCGGCAGCGCACCCGGCGGTGCGCGACCGCCGGGACAGCTGCTCAGAAAGGCCGCGAAGGCGTGGGTCGCGAAACGATCGCTCAGGAATCCGACCACGGTGGGTCCGACGCCGATACCGACCAGGCCCAGAACCAGGCCCGACATCACGAAGGCCGAGGAGGCCCGCATGTTCGCGCCCACCATGTTCTGCGCTATCGCAAGCGTCGGTGAATAGAAGACGAACATCGATACATGCGCGCAGATCAGGACGATCACCGTCGCGGGCAGACTCTCGCGCGTGAATCCGAAGATGAACAGCGGTGCGGCCAACAGCAGTCCCAGGGCCGGACCCCACACCGACCAGCGCCGGTCGAAGCGGCCGGCCCAGTCGACACCGAAGCCCCCGAGCAGCAGACCCGAGGCCATGGAGACACCTGCGATCAGTCCCAGCAGCCGGCCGACCTCGGCGGGCCCGAGGAGAAAGTTGCGGGCCAGAAATGGATTCAGGAACTGGCCGATGGCGTTCATCGAGGTGCCGGCCAGTGCGCCTGCGATCATCGTCTGGCGCATAGCGGGCTTCGCGAACAGGAAGCGGGCGGCACTGAGCACGGAGGGCGGTGCGCCCTGGGAGGAGCGCGCGGCATCGAAGGCGCCGCGCGGCGGCTCGCGCAAGGTGAGCATCACCAGCACCGAAACCAGCACGCCGGCCAGGCCGATCACGATGAAGGTGCTGCGCCAGCCGTAGTGCTGAGCCAGCCAGCCGCCCATCACGGATCCGACGACGACCCCCAGGGGCGCCCCCAGCCAGATGATGGCCATGGCCGAAGCGCGCCGCGACATCGGGTAGTGATCGCCCACCAGCGAAGCCACCGGTGGCCCGAAGCCGCCATCGCCGATGCCCACACCGATGCGGCACAGGAGCAGCCGCCCGAAACCCTGCGCCGTGCTGCACAGCGTGGCCATCACTCCGAACAGCCCCACGCAGGCCGCGATGATGCGGGTGCGGCTGCGATGCTCGGCCAGGCGCGCCAGCGGCAACCCCATCAGAGTGTAGAAAATCGCAAACGGCAGACCCTGCAGCAGGCCCATTTGAGAATCCGTGAATCCGAGGTCCACTTTCAGCGCTTGCGAGGAGGCCGCCAGGCCCTGACGATCCGCGAGGTTCAGCGCGCTGATGAGCACCAGCATGAAGAGCAACCATGCGCGATAGCCGCGCGAGAACTGCGGTGTGGTCGACGCCTCGGGCACGGGTGCTGTCATGGACACTCCTTGTCGGACTTCATAAAAGTGTGTGAGACGTCACAGATCGAAGGCGCGCCAGTGTAATCCCAACCGCACACCCTGGGGCATTTGACATAGCAAGACTTCAAAGCTGTGCGGCGGTGCGCGGCGCGGGCTTCCGGGATCCGGCTAGTCTTTGCCATATGAAAACCATGCCGGCTACGAACCTGACACAGAACATCAACGCCGTGGCCGCTGCGACGCCGGACGGTGTCTCCGTCGCCCTCGTTGCCCGCCAGCCCATCTACGGCAAGGCCATGACCGTCGTGGCCTATGAGCTGCAGTACGCCGACAGCGGGGCGGACCCGGCCGCGCCAAGCAATGGTGCAAAAGAAGACGCGCTGCGGATGCTCGCCGATGCCGCGCTCGATATCGGGCTGGACCGGCTGGCCGGTTCCCTGCCCGTCTACATCAGCTATCCGCGCGAACTGCTCATCATCGAAGCGCCCGCCTCCATGCATCCGGATCGGGTCATCATCGAAATTCCCGGGAATCTGGTGGCTGACGAGAAAGTACTGCAGGGCATTCGTACGCTGCGTAAGCGCGGACACCACATCGCCCTGGATGATTTCTCGCCACAGTTGACCGCCCCTGCGCTTTTGGACCTGGTCGATATCGTCAAGGTGCCACTGCCGCAGTTCACCACCGACGAACTCGCGCGCCTGGCTCCCGAGCTCATCCGTCGCGGTCTGAAACTCATTGCAAAGAAAGTCGCAACCATCGAACAGTTCGAACACGCCAGCCAGCTCGGGTTCGATGGCTTCCAGGGTGACTTTCTGCACCGTCCGGAGCAATTCCACTCACAGCGTGCGCCGCGCAATGGTTTTGCGACCCTGCGCCTGGTCGCCACACTGCAGAATCCGGAATGCACCATGCGCGAGGTTGAGCAGCTGATTTCGCAGGACCTGTCGATGTCCTACCGGATCCTGCGCTGCATCAACTCCAGCTACTACAATCTGCAGCAGAAGGTGGATTCGATCCGCCAGGCACTGGTGCTGCTCGGCATGGATAACCTGCGCCAGCTGTGCTCGCTGGCCGCGTTGCAGCAACTCGAAAACCGGCCGCCGAGCCTGTTCGTGACAGCGATGGCGCGCGCGCACATGTGCGAACAGCTGGCGCGACTGGCCGGCCAGACGCCGACTGCGCCGTACTTCATCACCGGCCTGTTCTCGATGCTCGATGTGCTGATGGGCATGCCGATGGCGAAAATCGTCGATGAACTGCCGCTGGCGCCGCTCGTCGAAAATGCATTGGTTGCCGGCGACGGTGATGCCGGAGCAGCATTGGCCTGCGCGCGCGCCTATGAATCGGCCACGTGGATTCATGCGCGTTATCGGGACATCGCGCCGCATCTGATCCGCGCCGCGTACCTGGATGCGGTGTATGGCGCCGAGCAGGCGCTGCTGCAGATGCAGACTCCGGGCGCCGCGGTGACCGCGCCACCGGTGCGACCCGGACGGCGCTGAAGCGACTGCGTCAGTACGGGTCGATCTTGCCCGTTGAGAAGTTGACGATCTTGGCGTTGGTCGCCGGCGATAACTCATCGATGCACTTGATCAGCTTCGCCACTTCCGGCCCGATGGCCGTGGCCCCCTGCATCGCCTTGGCATCATCCTTGGTCGCCACGAACACCGGCTGAAACAATCCCACGAGCACGCCCTGCGCCTTCAGGGCCACGGCCAGCAGTGTCATGTACTTGTTGAGGGCCGCCTTGCTCGCTCCGTAGTTCATGCCCATCGCACCCGCCATCGGCGCCCCGAACGAGCCCGCCATCGAGGTGATGGTCGCGATGCGCTTGCCTCTTGAGGCCAGCACGTTCGGCGCGAACGCCTGCACGACCCGCATGGGTCCCAGCGTGTTCACATCGAAGTCATGGCGCGCGGCATCAAAATCGATCTTGTCATAGGGCTTCATCACCTGCGCCATATCCGCGGCAAAGGTCGGTTCGACGGCTGCCGCATTGTTCAACAGCACATCGATGGGCTGGCCGCGGTACTTCACGGCCAGCGCCTTGATCATCGCCGTATCGGTGACATCCAGCTGCTCGATGACCAGATTCGGATGGGCCGCACGAATGGATTCGAGGGCCTTGAGTCCCGGATCACCGGCCGGACGCCGGGCCGTCGCGATGACATTCCAGCCGCGGGCCGCGTACTGGCGGGCAAGCTCCAGCCCCAGGCCGTGGTTCGAACCGGTGATCAGGACGGTCGAGGCGCCCTTGTCGAAGGCGGCCTGGGCCACCCCGGACAGCACCAGGGGCAGCAGGCCGAGCAGCAATACCGAACCGAGTCTTTTTACGATCGACATGGTGCGAACTCCGTAAGCTGGGCGGGCGCGCAAAGATAGCACCTGGCCGCGGATTCACGGCAGGACTCTTGTTTTCCCAGCGAATCCAGTGCTAGGGTTGCAGGGCATGAACATCAGTCGCGCCAATTCCGGTTCCCTGCCCGACGCCGCCGCGTCCGGGCTGCTCGCGCTTCTGCTCCTGCGCCGCTAGGCGCATATCCAATCGCGCTATCCGTCGGCGCTATCAAGACGGCCACCCATGCACGCTTTAGGAACCCGCCCCCTGGTGATCTCCCATGTTGAAAACGCCGTCCGATAAGTACTTACCCTTCGCCCCGATCGGCCTGACCGATCGGACCTGGCCGAACCGCGTCATCACGCAGGCACCGACCTGGTGCAGCGTGGACCTGCGCGATGGCAACCAGGCGCTCATCGAACCGATGAACCCGGCACGTAAGCACCGCATGTTCGAGCAGCTCGTGAAGCTCGGGTTCAAGGAAATCGAGGTCGGTTTTCCGGCCGCCTCACAGACGGATTTCGATTTCGTCCGCGAACTCATCGAGCGCGATCTGATCCCCGAGGATGTGATCATCCAGGTGCTGACCCAGGCGCGCCCCGAAATCATCGCCCGCACCTACCAGTCGCTGGAGGGCGTTCGCCGCGCCATCGTGCACGTATACAACTCGACCTCCACGACCCAGCGGCGCGTGGTGTTCAAGCTCGATCGTGCCGGCATCCGCGACATCGCCGTGCGCGGTGCCGAGTGCGTGCGTCGCGAGGCCGAGCGCCGGCCCGGAACCGAGTGGGTCTTCCAGTACAGCCCCGAGAGCTTCACCGGCACCGAGCTGGACTATGCGGTCGAGGTCTGCGATGCGGTCACTTCGGTGTGGGAACCCACACCGCAGCACAAGGCAATTCTGAATCTGCCGGCCACCGTCGAAATGGCCACCCCGAACATCTACGCCGACCAGATCGAATGGTTCGGACGCCAGGTCGCCAACCGCGACAGCATCGTCATCAGCGTGCACCCGCACAATGACCGGGGCACCGGCATCGCCGCAGCCGAACTTGCCGTAATGGCCGGCGCCGACCGCGTCGAGGGCACGCTGTTCGGCAACGGTGAACGCACCGGTAATGTCGATATCGTCACGCTGGCATTGAACCTGTACACCCAGGGTATCAATCCGGGTCTGGACTTCTCCAACATCAACGAAGTCGCACGCTGTGCCGAAGCCTGCAACCAGCTGCCCATCCACCCGCGTCACCCGTACGTCGGCGATCTGGTCTTCACGGCCTTTTCCGGTTCGCACCAGGATGCCATCAAGAAGGGATTCGAGGCCCTGCAGCCCGGGGCGCACTGGGATGTGCCGTATCTGCCCATCGATCCGCAAGACCTCGGCCGCACCTACGATTCGATCGTGCGGATCAACAGCCAGTCCGGCAAGGGCGGCGTCGCCTACCTGCTCGAGCGCGACCATCAGTTCGTGCTGCCGCGGCGGTTGCAGATCGAATTCAGCCAGGTGGTCCAGGCCGCGGCCGATGCCTCCGGCAAGGAACTCACCAGTGATGAGCTCGAAGCGCTGTTCAGCGCCGAGTACCTGAAGACCGCGGCACCGTTCGTGTACCGGTCACACCAGCTCGCGGCCACCACCGACGGGTCTGAGCGCGAACGCATCACCTTGCAGGTCGATCGCAACGGCGCACCGATTACGCTCACCGGTGTCGGCTCCGGCCCCATCGATGCGCTGGTGAACGCTCTGGGACTGCCCTTGGACGTGCTGTCGTATGCGGAACATTCCCGCTCGGCCGGCAGCGGCGCCCAGGCCGTCGCCTATGTCGAAATCACGACTCGTTCGCGCGTGACGCTGTTCGGTGTCGGTATTCACAACAATATCGTCACCGCGTCGCTGCTCGCGGTGCTATCGGCCGTCAACCGCGCGACCGCGCGCGGGGCGATGAGTGTCGCGGCTTAGTACCTCGCCAGCAGGTCCTCGACATCGGCACGCGCCGCCTGCAGAGCCTCGCGCAACGGAATATGGGCGCGCGCCGCGCCGCCATTGACGATGGCGGCGAAGGCGATCCAACCACCCTCGCGCTTGCGCAGGTAGCCGGCGATACCGAGGACGGAGTGCGGCACGTCCATGCTGCCGGTTTTTAAGGCCACCCGATCCAGCCACGCGTCCTTGCCTTCGCGCAGGAAGCCAAACGGCGCATCGCGGGGCACCACCAATCCGCCGTAGTAGGTCGGAAAGCGCCGCGTTTCCCGGTACGCATGCGCAAGCACCGTGACCAGATCGTTCGCCGACAGCAGATTCTCCGGCGTCAGGCCGCTACCGCTGTGCAGGAGCGGTGCCGGGGCCGCCGGGGTTTCAAGCCGCGCGACGAAATCCGTGAGGACTGTCGCGGCCGTCGACAATTGACCAGGAGCGGTACCGGAGGCCTCAGCCGCCAGATCGAGAGTGAGAACATCCGCAATATAGTTATTCGAGAAACGCAGCATGCGTCCGAGCTGTTCGCCCAGAGGCAGCCCTTCGACATCGGCGAGCGCGTGGGCCGTCGCGGGCGGCGCTTCGGCACCGGCGACGACCTCCCCCGTCACCGTCACCCCCAGTTCGCGCAGCATTTCCTTGAACAGCAGGCCCGCCCCGCGCACCGGGTCCGCCATCGCGCGGTACAGCTGCTGCACCGGACCGGCCGGGATATCGCCGCCCACCCGCAGGTGATCGCCGTTCGCATCGGTGATGCGTTCCACCCAGAAGCTCTGGCGCGCCGTCGCGGCGACGGTGCGGATCACGCCCGCTACCGCGATGGGCAGCTGATTCACCGCACAGCCCTGCACGGTCGCGGCGGACCCGGGCAGCCCCGGGCGCACCAATATGCACCAATTGCCGAAATCCACGCCGAGCGCGCCGAGGGGTGCGTTGTAGGAGCGATCACTGTGCTGCTTGGCATCGCAGCGGTCCTGGGTCTCGCA
This sequence comes from Steroidobacteraceae bacterium, assembly GCA_036498905.1. Classification (GTDB taxonomy): domain Bacteria; phylum Pseudomonadota; class Gammaproteobacteria; order Steroidobacterales; family Steroidobacteraceae; genus DAIDKA01. Next base: position 28,449 of record DASYER010000143.1, read on the forward strand.
GGCCACCGCACCGAACGGCGCCGGAACTGCGATCAGGCGGCCGCGCACGCGCGTCACCCCGGCGCCGCGCAGCTGGGTCGCGAGATTCCAGAAGGACTGATCATCCAGCGAGGGATCGCCCGCGCCCTGGAGCATCAGATCGGCGCGCAGTTCGCCCGCGACGATCGCGCCGGTCGTCAGCAGGCGGGTGTGAAACACCTTGTCGGGCGGCCACTGATTGAGCACGGCCGCCGCTGTGACGAGCTTGGTGAGCGATGCCGGGGTCAGGTGCGTGCTCGCGTGCAATTCGTCCAGGACGTGGTTATTGTCCAAATCGATCGCTGCGGCGCTGACCTGCGCGCCTGAGCGCTCAAGCTGCACCAGCGCCGGCCACTGGGCATGTTCCGGGGTCGAGGCGGCCGAGACGGCGGCCACTGCGGCGTGGCACAGCAGTGTCGCGACGGCCGCCGCTAAAATCAGAAAATTGCGTTCCAAGACCACCTCCGTTCTACGGCCGCTGCCAATCTAACCGATGCGGCAATCGATTGCCGTTCGGCGGCGCATGTTTGCCGCTTTTCGGTGCCGTGCCCCAGCCTGCAATAGTTGCTGATGATTGTTTTCGCAGCCGGCGCAAATTCGTGTGCAAAGTGCAAAGCAATGCTCACTCCGAAATTAAAGTTCGGAATAGCGTTGCATTCACCTACGAGGCGTCGGAGACCAGCATGAGCATCGGCAGCATCGCCAACATTTTCCAGCAATATCCGCTCGGCATGATCGGCGGCACGAACCCCAGTTCGGGCGCCGGCACCACCAGCGGACCTTTGCAGAGCAACGCGCCTGGCGCTGCGCAGTCGCCCCCGGCCGGCGGCCTGTTCGACGCCTTGATGCAGGCCCTGACCCAGTCGGGCGCCCTCACCTCGACCACCGCCGCGACCTCGGCGGCCGGCACCTCGGCCACATCCACCACCACGGATGCCAAGGCGACATCCGCGATCGGCGCTGGTGCGACCAGCGCCTCTGACACCAGCAGCACCGCCGCCTCGGGCACCCAGACGCCGCAGCAGGCGATGCAGGCCTTCATCCAGAACCTGGTTTCCGCATTGCAGTCGCAGCAGACCGGCACGGCGAGCGCGGCGAGCGCGACGAGCGCGGCGACCCCCAGCAGTCCCGATCCGACCGCCAGCACGAGTGCGGCCGTGGCGGGCGCACACGGCCATCACGGTCATGGGGGTCACGGCGGCCATATGAGCGCAGCGCTGCAGGACCTCATCGACGAAGTCGACACTCCGAACTCCTCGACGACTACCGCGGGCGCGACCACCGCCACCAGCAATTCCTCCGTCGCCTCCCTGCAGCAAAGCTTCCAGAATCTCGTCAGCACCATGGGGGGCAGTGCCAACGCATCGCTGTCCGGCTTTCTGACGAATTTCGCCAGTGATCTGTCGGGCATGAACGCCGTCGGCAATCTGGTGAATACGCAGGCCTGAGCGGCCGAATTTCCCAGTTTGCTACAGTACGCCGATGCGCGTACTGCTCGTCGAAGACGATCGGATGATTGCCGAGGCCGTCAGCACGGCACTCGGACAGGACGGACATGTCACCGACGCCGTGACCGACGGCGTCGCGGCCCTCGGCGCCCTGAGCCATTCGCGTTTCGACATTGTGCTGCTGGACCTCGGCCTGCCCCGCAAGGATGGACTCACCGTCCTGCGACAGCTGCGCGAACGGGGCGATGTGACGCCGGTGATCATCATCACCGCGCGCGATGACGTGCGCACGCGCGTCGCCGGTCTCGACAGCGGCGCCGACGACTACCTCGTGAAACCCTTTGACCTGGACGAGCTGGCGGCACGCATGCGCGCCGCGCTGCGTCGCAGTGCCGGGCGCGGGGACGCGTTGATCGAGCACCATGACATCCGCGTCAATACCGTCACGCGCGAGGTGCACAAGGCGGGTGAGCCGGTGACGCTGTCGACCAAGGAATTCGCGGTGCTCGAAGCGCTGCTGCTGCGTCCCGGTGCCGTGCTCTCGCGCGCGCAGCTCGAGGATCGCCTCTATGGCTTCGGTGATGCCGTGGAGAGCAATGCGGTCGAAGTGTACGTGCACGCCTTGCGTCGCAAGCTCGGCAGCGATGCCATCCGGACCCAGCGCGGCGCTGGATACTTCGTGCCCCGCTGATGCGCTCCATTCGCTCCAGACTGCTGGTGGGCCTGCTGCTGCTGGTGGCGGTGGTATCGCTGATCGTCGGCTCCATCACCTATCGACGGGTACTGGGCGAAGCCTCCACTTTGTTTGACTACCAGCTGCGCCAGATGGCGCTGTCGCTGGGCGATCAGGCCTCGTACCTGGCGGAGGACGAGCTGCCGCCCAATCCCGAGAATTCTGACTTCGTCATCCAGATCTGGGACGCATCCTCCGGCCGGCGCATTACCTCTCCGGGACTACCCTTCCTGGACACCGCGATCCTGGGTTATTCGGATCTGACCGTGCAGAACGAACGCTGGCGGGTGTATGCCCGGGAGACGGAGACCAGCGTCATTCAGGTGGCCCAGCCCTGGGCCGTGCGCGAACGGCTCGCGCGTCAGGCGGCGCTGCGGGTGATCGTGCCGCTGCTGCTGCTGCTGCCGTTGATGGCGGCCGCGGCCGCCTGGATCATTTCCCGTGCGATGCGTCCGCTCAAGAGCATCACGACCCAGATCGAGCATCGCGACATTCACAGTCTCTCGCCGGTCGCCGCGGCCGACCTGCCCGCCGAAGTCTCACCGCTGGTGGAGGAACTCAACCGCCTGCTCGGCCGCCTGGCAGCCGCGTTCGCCAGCCAGCGCGACTTTGTCGCCGATGCCGCCCATGAGCTGCGCTCACCGCTGACGGCCCTGTCGCTGCATCTGCAGCTGGTCGACCGGGCGCGCGATGATGCCGAGCGTTCGGCGGCGACGGCGCGGCTGCGCGCCGCCATCGATCGGGCGACGCACCTGGTGAGCCAGATGCTCACCCTGGCGCGCAATGAACCGGAGGGCGTGCCGGTGAACGCGGCTCCCACCGCGCTGGCTGTGATTGCACGCGATGCCGCGGCTGACGTACAGCCACTGGCGCAGCAGCGCCGGATCCGAATCGAACTCGATATGCCGCAGGAAGTCGCCGTGCCCGGCGATGCCGAGGCGCTGCAGATCCTGGTGCGCAATCTTCTCGATAACGCGATTCGGTACTCCCCCGAGGACTCCACTGTCCGGGCGCGTGCATTTCGCAATCCGGGCGGCCAGGCGGTGCTCGAAGTGCTGGATCAGGGACCCGGAATCGCACCTAGCGACCGACCCCGTGCCTTTGCGCGCTTCTACCGGGCCCCCGATGCCAGCGAGGGAGGCAGTGGCTTGGGCCTGGCCATTGTCAAAGCCATCGCCGAGCGCCATGGCGCGCAAGTTGCGCTCGCCGATGCGGCCCCGCACGGGCTGCAGGTCGTGGTGACCTTTCCAAAGCCCTCCGGGACCGGCGCTTAAGGATGGCTTAAGGCTGGGCGCGCATCCTCGGTGCTCATCAGCACTGCTATCGCCGGAAGGAGAGCCAACGTGAAAGTCAAGAATCCCGCATTGATCGCATCGGTGGGTGCGGTCGCCATATTTGCCGGCATCGCCGGTCTGTCGGCCGCCGGCGTCGGCACCTCCGCCGCAGCGGTACCGGCCGCCATTGCCGCCCCCAGCAAGGCCACCCCGATTCCCTTCATCGGCGCACCGAACTACCGTGCGATCGTGGCGGCCAATCGCGCCGCGGTGGTCGGCATCACCACCGAATCGAAGGCCAGCGACGTCGATGACAATGACGATGATTCTGGCCAGGGTCAGGGCGACGCCCCGCAATTCGGTGGCCGCGGCAACGGCGACAATCCGTTCGGCGACAACCCGTTCTTCCGTTTTTTCGGAGCCCCCAATTCACGCAACCAGCAGCAGGCCCCCGTGCATGCGCTCGGATCCGGATTCATCGTCAGCCCGAACGGCGTGATCCTGACCAATGCACACGTCGTGCACGGTGCCACCACGGTGACCGTGACCTTGTCGGATCATCGTGAATACAAGGCCAAGGTACTCGGCCAGGACGCGTCGACCGATGTGGCCGTCATCAAGATCGACGCGACGGGGCTGCCCGTCGTGCATATGACCGGCTCGAGCACGTTGCAGGTCGGCGACTACGTACTGGCCATCGGCGCGCCCTACGGCCTGGAAGAGACCGCGACGGCCGGTATTGTCAGCGCCAAGGGCCGTTCGTTGCCGAATGACCAGTCGGTACCGTTCATTCAGACCGACGTGGCGGTGAATCCCGGCAATTCCGGCGGGCCGCTGTTTGATGCCTACGGCAATGTCGTCGGTATCAACTCGCAGATCTACAGCAATACCGGCGGCTTCCAGGGCGTGTCTTTCGCCATACCGATTGAAGTCGCCACCCATGTCCAGGAGTCGATCCTGAAGACCGGCAAGGTCGAACATGCGCGATTGGGCGTGACCATCCAGCCCGTGAACCAGGCACTGGCCAAGTCGTTCCACCTCAATGCACCGGTCGGAGCGCTGGTATCGAAGGTCGAGCCGGACAGCGCCGCGGCCCGGGCCGGACTGCGAGCCGGTGATGTGATCCTGGAATACAACAATGCAGATCTGCTCGACGCCGGTCAGCTGTCGGCGGCGGTCTCAATGGCCGCGCCCGGGGACCCGGTAAAGATGAAGATCTCGCGTGATGGCAAGACCCTCGAGATCACTGCAAAACTCGGTGGCGTGCCGGGCAAGGCCGAACTGGTGAAGACCGCCGCGACCAGCGGCGCCACGCTTGGACTGCGGGTACACCCGCTGACTTCCGATGAGGCCAACCAGAGCGGTATCGCTTCCGGGCTGGTGGTCGATCACGTCGGGGGAGCCGCCGCACGTGCCGGTATCGAACCGGGTGATGTCGTGCTCGCGGTCGACGGCACCGCTGTCACCAACGTCAACCAGTTGCGCAACATGGTCGGCAACCACCAGAACACGGTGGCGCTGCTGATCCAGCGCGGCGATGCGCGGATCTTCGTTCCGGTGCAGCTGGGCTGAGCGCAACGGTCGATTGCTTCAGGCAGTATGCTGCGATGAATGCCCCGGTCTTGCGACCGGGGCTTTTTCTTTCAATCCGAGGAAGCGCATGCCCACCCCTGACACGCTTGAACGCTTCATAGCCCGCGTTGAGCAAAACGCCCACGCCGAAGCGTGCGAGGAGTTCTATACCGTGGACTCTTCGATGCAAGAGAACCAATTGCCTCCGCGGCGGGGGCGAGATGCCCACGTGGCCAACGAACGCAAGGTTATGGCGCGAGCCAGGTCCGTGACGTCAAAGTGCATCCGGCCGGTCTTCATGGACGGCGATCGGGTCGTCATCCGCTGGGTGTTCCACTTCCAATGGAACGACGGCACGACCACGCACATCGAAGAGCTGGCATACCAGCGCTGGGATGGTGAACGAATCGCCGAAGAAACGTTCTTCTATGATCCGGCCCAGCGCGTGCCGAGGTAGGAATCAGTCCAGGCCGAACGCCAGCAGGACATTGCCCGGCAGTCCGACGAGGCTTCCGTTGCCTGAATTCGCGAACAACATTCCACCGACGACGATCGGTCCGGCACCATCCATGCTGCCGCCGCTGGCCTTCACGCCATTCACCGTCTTGAATGAACGGCTGGTGTTGAACAGCCAGATCACCTTGCCGGTCCTGGTCGAATAGGCGCGCAGTCCACCATCCATCCCGCTGCTGAGGATGGCACCCGGAATCGCGGTCACCGCGGCACCTTGTCCGGTGCTGCAGCCGACCTGTCCTGCACACAACGCCGTCGGACGCGGCACGGCCCATGCCAGGCTGCCGTCCTTGAGATTCAGCGCGTGTACACCGCCCGGGGCTTCGGTAAGCAGATCGGCCGTTCCGATGAAGACCCGCGAGCCCTCGATGGCCGCGCCCCACATACCGCCCAGGCCGCTACCCTTGCCGACCCGGTATTGCCAGGCAACTTTGCCCTGCTGGTCAGGATCCATCGCATAAGCCATGCCCGACTTTTGCGGCAGCACCAGCAGGTCTCGCCCCGGCAGATGCGCCAGCGCCGGTGAGGCCGAGAAATCGTAATCCGGCCCTAAGGTCGCGGGGCAACCCGTATTCGGATTGTTGGTGGCTGCGCAGCCCATGGCCCATACATCGTTGGGCAGTACCTGGCTTACCCATTTGATCGCGCCCGTGGCCATGTCCAGCGCCAGCACCGCATCGCTGGTGTGCTGCGGCGGATCCGTATAAGCATTGCCCGTGGCCACGTAAATGAGCTTGCGCTTCGCGTCGATGGTCGGCGAGGACCAGATCCCGACGCCCGACGGGCCGAAGATCGGCAGGCCTGCTGCGGATTTGCCGCGCGGCTTCGACTCCGGGACGGTGTAGGTCTTCCACAATACCTTGCCGGTGTCGATATCCAGCGCCGACACACTCCCGCGCAACGTGCAGCAGCCCTGCGCTGCATGGATTCCCTGCCCTTCTTCGCCGACTCCCTGGATCGGAACGTACACGCGCCCCTCGTAGGCTGCCGGTGCACCGGTGACAGCGGCAGAGGGATGCAAATCGAGCTTCGTCGACCACACCTGCTTGCCGGTCTGAGCATCGACGGCGTACGCGTTGGCCTTGCGATCTCCAAACAACACGACATAGCCCGACCTGCCATCCGCACCGTGGTATGGCGCGACGGACAGGGCCGTCGGCACGCCGGCCGGAGCCTTGAACATCCAGTAGGTGCACCCCGTCACCGGATCCAATGCATACACGCCGCCATTGTCGCTGGCGACGAACAGGCGCCCGCCAGCGACCGCCGGCTGGGTGCGCGCCGCGGGTACATTTGCGTATCCAAACGCCCATTTGAGCTTCAGATGTGGCAGATCCGCCGCGGTCAGGCCGCCTGCGGCCTTGTCCTGGAAGCGCGTGTTCTCCAGGCCATTGCCCCAGCCGCTCCAGCGCGGCATCGTCGCCGGATCACTCATCGGGACCTGCTTCTCGCACAGTTTTCCCGCCGTGAGCGCAGCCTGCTGCACCGGGCCGAAGGGCCGCCCGGCCACGAACTGCGCCACCGCCTTGCGTTCCAGGTCTGTCAGGGTCGAACCCTGCGCCTGCATCTTGCCGGTTGTCAGGGCCGTCAGAATTGCCTCCGGCGGGTAGCGATGCAGCAGTTCGACCGGTACCGCGCGCGCATCGGCGGTTGCCGGAGCCTTGCCGGCCGTGGGCACCAGGCTCAAATGGCACACGCTGCAGACGCGTTTGAACACCGCCTGCCCTTGTGACTTCACGGCAGCGCTCTGGGCCTGCGCGGCACCCAGGGCGAGAAGATTCAACACCAGCAGTCCTGCAATCCCTACATGTGAGTGGCGAATCATCGTGCTTCCAGCGATTGCGGCGGAGCGCCAGCGGAGCCGCAGTATACGCTGTGTCGAGGAGGCAACGAACCGGCCTGCGCAGGTGCCCGGGGTATACTCACCATTGCTTTGCACCATACCCGGCGACCCCCTCTCTGCCTCAAGGAGCCGCTTTGTCATGCCGAAGAAAATCCTGCTGCTGGTCGGCGACTATGCCGAGGACTACGAAACCATGGTGCCCTATCAGATGTTGCTGATGGCGGGTCACAAAGTCGATGCGATGTGTCCGGGCAAGGCCGCCGGCGACTTTGTCTTCACTGCGGTTCACGATTTCGAAGGCGCGCAGACCTACTCGGAGAAGCCCGGGCACCGCTTCACGCTCAATGCCACTTTCGATGCCAGCCGGCCCGCGGACTACGACGCCCTCGTGATTCCCGGTGGCCGCGCGCCGGAGTACCTGCGCCTGGATCCGCGTGTCATCAAGCTCGTCCAGCATTTCGCGCAGGCGAACAAGCCGATTGCGGCCGTGTGCCACGGCGCGCAGCTGCTGGCGGCCGCCGATGTCATCGGCGGGCGCAGGATTTCGGCCTACCCGGCGTGCGCCCCGGAGGTGCGGCGGGCCGGCGGCGAATACGCCGATGTCCCCATCGACCAGGCCGTGACCGATGGCAACTTCGTGACGGCGCCCGCCTGGCCGGCCCATCCGGCCTGGATGCGCCAGTTCCTGGCGATGCTCGGCACCAAGATCACACACTGAGGGAGAGCGGCCACCGTGGACATGCGAGATCAGGACGAGAGCAGCAACGTCGAAGACGTGCGCGGCTCCGGCGGCGGTGGCGGCTTCCAGTTCCGACCGGTGCATGGCATTGGGCTCGGCACCGTCGCCGTCGCACTGATCGGTGGTTGGTTGTTCGGCATCAACCCGTTGCAGATTCTCGGCGTGCTCAGCGGCGGCGATATCAGCACGCAGCAGGACACGTCCGCGCAGCAGACCGTACCGCAACAAAATCCCGGCCAGGCCGCGGATACCGATGACCCGCAGGTCAGGTTCGTCTCACAGATCCTGCGCAGCACCGAAGTCGTCTGGACCGACACTTTCAAACAGATGGGTCGCACCTACGAGAATCCGAAGCTGCGCCTGTTCCGCGACAGCTATCCGACGGCATGCGGGCAGGGCGAGGCGGCGGCCGGACCGTTCTACTGTCCGAACGACCGTATGGTGTACCTCGATCTGGGCTTTTTTGACCTGATGACCCAGCAGCTGAATGCGCCCGGGCAGTTCGCTCATGCGTACGTCATCGGTCACGAAGTCGGCCACCATGTGCAAAACCTGCTCGGCATACTCGGGCGGGTCGATGCGCAGCGCGCACGCGGCAGTGCCGCACAGTCCAATGCACTGAGCGTCAAGATCGAATTGCAGGCCGATTGCTTCGCCGGCGTGTGGGCGCGGCGCGCACAGCAGGAAAAGGGCTGGCGCTTTGAACAAGGTGATATAGAAACGGCGCTCAATGCCGCCAGCCAGATCGGCGATGACACCCTGCAAAGAAAGGCCCGTGGCACGGTCGTGCCCGAATCATTCACCCACGGCACCAGTGCGCAGCGGGTGTCGTGGTTCAAGCGTGGCATCGATTCAGGTGACATAAACCGATGCGACACGTTTGGAACCGGCCTTTAGTGGCATACACCGGGCGGCGGCGCGTAGATCTAATTTTGGGGAAATGAATGGCGCAAGCCGGATGCGAACGGGCTGCATTAGCCGCGGCCGTGGCCTGGTTGGGCTCGGCCTGTTGTCCTTCGCCGGCCCACGCTCAGGGCTCGAGCGTGGCGGCACCGACCAGGCGCGACGATGCGCCCCTGCCGTTCGATATTCCCGCGCAGCCCATGGCGGCCGCGCTCAATGCCTGGGCGGTGCAGGCCAATACCCAGGTATTCGTGGATCCGGGGCGCGTGGCGCATTTGACGGCGCCCGCGATCAAGGGGTCTTTGACGCCCCGCCAGGCCCTGCGGGCGTTGCTTGCGCGCAGCAATCTGCAGGTCTCCCAGGGCGCCAACGGCGTGTTTGTGATCAAGCCGCGCCCGCTCGTCGCCGCAGCTCCGCAAGCCCCGGCACCGGATGAACCACCACCGGCACCCGCCTTCGCGGCGGTGCCGCACGAACCCGTGACTGCGCGCGCCAGCGAGGGGCCCTGGCTGCTCGGAGCGTCCGTCGAATATTCCAGCGATGCTGGCCATGCCCGAAGCGGCGCCGCGGTCGCGGCGGATGGTGAGTATTTCATCACCGACCATGTCGCCGCAGCGTTTTATGTGACGCTGCCACGCACTCATTCCTTTGCCGGCGGCAGTGCCCGGCTGCAGTCTTCAGCGCTCAGTCTCAAATACTATTTCACGCCCGAGAGCTCGTGGGATCCATATCTGGGTGCCGGTGTCAATGTCACGGCGATTTACGATGCCAGTGGGGTCACGGGCCTGGATCGCGTGACGGCGGGGCCCACTGCCGGGGCCGGGTTCGATGTGCGTCTCAACCCCCGCTGGCTCCTGAATGCCGCCATCCGGTGGGCTTACGTGCGACCCGAGGTGAACAGCGCGCAGCAGCGGGAAATCCGCATCGATCCGGTGCAGTTCGGGGTCGGCCTTGCTTACCGGTTTTGAGTCGTTTTCAACCCCACGGACATTTTTCTTAAGAGGAGGTAACGCGCAACCGATCGCTTTCTCGTAAAATCATGAGATCTGCAGCATACGCTGCGGCGCGATTGCAGGTTTCATGAAGCACGATCCGACTCAAGTACTCGCCGGTGCGGCGCAGATCGCCTATCCGCTGGAGCCGGATGCGCCGGATGCCGCGGATCCGATCCCGGCCGACCCGTCGCACCGGGCCTACGTCACGATGCTGTTCAACCGGCATCGCGTCTCCCTGCAGCGCTACTTGATGCGGCTCGTTCCACCGGATGATGCGGCGGAACTCGTGCAGGAAAGCTATTACCGGCTGCTGCGACACGGCGAGATGGTGAAGATCGATGCCATGGCGCGGTCGTTTCTGTTTCAGACGGCGACCAATCTCGCGCGCGATCACTATCGCCGGCGTGCCTCGCATCGCACCTCGCTGCATGTGCCCATCGATGACGAGGAAATCATCGAAGACCATCTCGGGCCCGACGAACAGTTGGCCGGAGAGCAGACGCGGGTGCTGCTCGAACGTGCCATCGCCGATCTGCCTCAGGACACGCGTACAGTGTTCATGCTGCATCGGTTCCGCGATCTCACCTATCCCCAGATTGCGCAGACCATGAATCTCAGTGCCCGCACCGTCGCGCGCAAAATGGCCGAAGCGATCGAGCGGCTCAGTGCCGTCATGACGGAGGCCACATGAGTACGCCTGCCGAAAAACTCACCGCCGCCGAATGGTTCGCCGAGGCGCGCGGCGCAGATGCCGATTCGGCCCACGAGCCAGCGTGGCTGCAGTGGATCGCCGGGGAGGATCACCAGAAGGCCTACGAGAACTGCGAACTGGCGTGGGAGCTGTCCGGCGAGCTGCGCGGCAGCCCGGGAATCGCCGCGTTGCTGGCCAGCGCCGACGCGTTCGCCGCCGGGGCTCGTGTCGGCAAGGTATCGGCCGTGCGGACCAAATGGCGCGTCCCGCTGTGGCAGGTGGGCGTTGCCGCATCTTTGATCGCCGTGGGTGCATTCGCCTGGCTGTTCATGAGCGCGTCCACGACTACCGAATACAGCACCGCCGTCGGTGAGCAGCGCACGGTGACATTGGCCGATGGCTCCACTGTGCTCCTCAATACCGACAGCGATGTGCGGGTGCAGCTGTCGCGGCACCTGAGGCGTATCGAACTGGCGCGGGGCGAGGCGCTGTTCAACGTCAGTCACGATCCGAGCCGGCCATTCGAAGTGCATGCGCTGCAGGGCGTTACCACCGCCGTGGGGACGCAGTTCGATGTCGAACTCACCCGCAGCGGCGCGGCGATCTCAGTACTAGAGGGCACCGTGACGGTCGGCGGCAGCGGCCAGGCCGCATCGCTGCCGCGCGTGGCCGTCTCGGCCGGCAATGGCGTCGGCTACAGCCAGGAGGGGGCCGTTTCGCAATTGCGGCCCGCCGAGGTCAATCGTATCCAGGGATGGCGCACCCAGCGCATGGTATTCAACGACATTCCGCTCGATACGGCATTGTCGGAGTACAACCGCTACAGCCGCAAGCCGATAGTGCTGAGCAATCCGGCGCTCGGAGCGCGGCATATCAATGGCGTGTTTCATATCGGCGATGAAGCCGCCTTCCTGAGCGCGCTCGACCAGGGCCTGCACCTGAAGGCGACCAAGGGCGACGCGCAGACCGTGCTGCAGCCGGCACCAGGATATGAACAATGAGCGACGCGGCGCGGCCCTGCCTGCGATTCGTGCTGTGCGCGCTGGCCGTATTCTTCTGCTTGAATGCGGTCGCGTATGCCGATGTCACCACTGATCTGATCAAGTCACTGCAGCTCGTCGCGGCGCCCACGCCGGTCAAACAGCGGGCCGACTGGCGCGTGCCACGCAAGGTGTTGCTGCTCGAATTCGGCAAACAGGACTGGGCGCCCCGCCAGGCCGAATTCGCCTCCGCCGCGCCCCACACCCAGGTGGTCGTCGTCCACAACATGACCGAGGCGCTGGCGCAGGCACCGGGCACGGATGCGCTGATCGGTTTCAATCCCGAGATCTGCGCGCCGCGGCTGCTGGCCGCCGCGACCGACCTGCGCTGGATCGCATCGCTTGCCGCCGGTGTGGAGAACTGTCTGGAGGTACCCGGGCTGCGCGCGCGCGGGCTGCTGCTGACCAACATGCGGGCCGTGGATGCCGCCGTCATTGCCGAACATGCCATCGCCCTGACGCTGGCCATCGCGCACGGCCTCGATGTGTTCGCCGCGGATACCGCCAAGGCGCAATGGAGCTTCGTCCATGGCGCGACGACACCGATGCAATCACTTGAAGGCAAGACGCTGCTGGTCGTGGGACTCGGCGGCATCGGCACCGAAGTCGCGCGACGCGCGCACGGACTGGGCATGAACGTCGTCGCCACGCGTGACGGCGAGCGCAAGGGCCCATCCTTTGTCAGCCATGTCGGTGCGCCCGCCGAACTTGCGGCCCTGGCAAGGGGCGCAGACGTCATTGTCAGCTGTGTGCCGCTGACGCCGGACACCAAGGACATGTTCGATGCGAAATTCTTTGCGCTGCTGAAGCCCACCGCGATTTTCGTGAACATCTCCCGCGGCGGCACCATGGTGATGGCTGATCTGACGCGTGCGCTCGATGAGCGGCGGCTGGCGGGGGCGGGCCTGGATGTCGCGGACCCTGAGCCGTTGCCCGCCGACAATCCGCTGTGGCGCGCGCCGCACGTGCTCATTACGCCGCATATTTCCTCGCGCTCCGATCTGCCCGGCGAAGGGCGCTGGATCGTGGCTCGCGAAAACATGCGCCGCTATGCCAGCGGCACGAGCATGCTCAACGTCGTCGATCAGGCGCGCGGCTACTAAACAGCATGCCTTCGCTGTTTGATCCCCTCAAGGTCGGGGACCTCACGCTGCCCAATCGCATTGTGATGGCGCCGCTGACCCGCTGCCGCGCGGGCACGCAGCGTATGCCGAACGAGCTGATGGCGCAGTACTACCGGCAGCGCGCCGGCGCCGGACTGATCGTGTCCGAGGCCACCTCCGTGACGCCCATGGGCGTCGGCTACGCGGGTACGCCCGGCGTGTGGTCCGAGGAGCAGGTAGCGGGATGGAAGCTGACCACCCAGGCCGTGCACGCTGCCGGCGGGCGGATTTTCCTGCAGTTGTGGCATGTCGGCCGGATTTCCGACCCCTCATTCCTGGACGGCAGGCCGCCGGTGGCCCCCAGCGCGATTGCGGCCCAGGGGAACGTGAGCCTGTTGCGACCGGAGCGGCCATTCCCGCTACCACGGGCGCTGGCCGTCGAGGAGATCCCGGGAGTCATTGAAGCGTACCGACAGGGTGCCCGTAACGCCCAGGCCGCCGGGTTCGACGGCGTCGAGATCCATGGTGCGAATGGCTATCTGCTCGATCAGTTCCTGCAGGATCGGGCCAATCACCGCACTGACGGCTACGGCGGCGGCATCGCCAATCGCGCCCGCCTGATGCTTGAGGTCGTCGACGCCGTGACTTCCGTCTGGGGGGCCGGCCGGGTGGGCATGCACCTGGCCCCACGGGGGGATAGCAATACCATGGGTGACTCGGATCCGGGCGCTCTGTTCGGCCACGTAGTGCGGGAATTGGGCCGGCGCCAGCTCGCATTCCTGTGTGTGCGTGAATACGCCGCGGCTGACAGTATCGGACCGAAGCTCAGGAGCGTTTTCGGCGGCGTCTACATCGCCAATGAACGCTTCACCCCTGATTCCGCCGCACTGGCAGTTGCGGCCGGTGAGGTGGACGCGGTAGCGTTCGGCAAGCTGTTCATCGCCAACCCGGATCTGCCGCGGCGCATGCAGCCCGGCGCCGCACTCAATGCGCCTGACGTGCCGGGCTTCTATGCCGGCGGAGCCAAGGGTTACACCGACTATCCGTCCTTTTGAGGGGGTTCAAATGTCTTCATTCAATCAGGGACCCGGTGCGGAAGACGAGTCCATCAGCCGGCGCCGATTCTTGGGTGGCGCGACGACCGCCGGTGCCGTGGCATTGAGCGGCCTGACGCTGACCGATGAGTCGACCGCGCACGCGGCGACGGGTCACGCCGCCGATGCCGCGCTGCCGCCGAACTGGTTCGAAGGACCCGATCCGAGCATTCCCAAGGTCGGATTGCGCTGGGCGTTTTCGGCCACCGTGTTCTTCGCCGATCGGGTCATGATCAATACCATGGACTCCCCGGCCGGGCGCGGCTACACCTCGGTGGGGGGCGGTGAAATCTGGGGCCCACGACTGCAGGGGCGAGTGTTGCCGCACAGCGGCGCGGATTACTACAAGACGACCTTCACCACCTACTACATGTTCCAGGCGTCCGACGGTGCCCTGATCTTCATCCACAACCGCGGCACGATGCGCCGCTTCGCCGCCCGCTACGAGCCCGGGAAGCCTTTGGCTCCGCCCCCACCGCCGCCCGCGAAACAGGATTCGGTGTGGACGCGATTTCGCGCTACGCCGCAGTTCACCGCCCCGCTCGGGCCGCATGACTGGATGAACCGCACCGTATTTGTCGCAAGCTCCCAGCGCCAGGCCAATCCCGACCACACGGTCTTCACCTACTACGAAGTGCTGTAAAGGAGCCGATCATGCGTGATTTTGTGGTTCCCAAGACCGATACCAAGGTCCTCGGCACGATCGAACTGGAGTACGCCTTCAGGCTCACAGCTCACTACGATCCGCCGCAGGAGTCGCACACGCCGCGCGGCACCTTCCGCTACCAGGACATCGTCAGTGGCGAAGTATCCGGGGCACGCATCACTGCCACCGTCTATCCGGACAGCGGTGGGCAGTACGATACGGTCCGCTCCGACCGGGTCCGCGATGTCGATGCGCACTTCATGGTGAAGGCCGATAACGGCGAATGGCTGTACATGGAGCATGTCGGCTATCGGCGCACCGACGGCTACTATCGGGCGATCGCATATATCGAAACGGATCTGAAGGGTGCGTACGAGTGGATGAACAACACCACATTCGTCGTGACGGCGAAGGAATCCGCCGATCAGCGTGAGGTCGTCTTCCACTACTACATAGCCAATTGAAGACTATTTCGATTCCGATTCGATACCGCGTTTGCCGCCTTCGCGTCTGACGCGATCGATGAAGTCCTGCAGGTAGCGGCGCGAGGCGGTGACCTCCAGCATCGAGCCGTCGGTGCTGCACACCACGCGATTGCGGCCGGCGGCCTTTGCCTCGTACAAGGCCGCATCGGCGCGCTTGATCAGCTCATCGGGCCCCTCCTGGGCAGCGTCCAGCCAGGCCCCGCCGATGCTGACCGTGACGCGCAGTTCACCCGCGCCGACCCGGAATGGCGTCGCGCAGATGTTCGCGCGCAGTGCATCCATCAGGCTACCGCGATCCTCCGGCGCCAATCCCGGCATGACGACCAGCAGTTCCTCGCCACCGTATCGGCCCAGGAAATCGTGCTGGCGCAGGGTGGCCCGCAGCCGTCTTGCCAGCTCCTTGAGCACCTCATCGCCGCCGGCATGGCCGAAGCTGTCATTGATGCTCTTGAAGAAATCCACATCGATGACGGCCACCGCCAGGGCGCCGCCATGCTTGCGGGCCTTCCCGATCTCTCCGGTGAGGAATTCGAGAATAGTCGCCCGGTTCCACAGCCCCGTCAGAGCATCGCGCGTGGCGCGTTCGAGCAGTGCCTCGCGTTCACGATGCTGCAGCTCCAGGGCGCGCTGGTGGCGCTGCATGCGCCGGTTCTGCCAGCGCCACGCAGCCACCAGGACCAGAGCCGCGAGCAGTACCGCCAAAATCCTGAACACCACGGTATTCCACCATGGCGGCTTCACATCGAATGCCACGGTTACTGCGGCCGAGTGGCGCTGATGAGGGGTATCGACCGCCATCGCTTCGAGCTGGTATTGCCCCGGTGCCAATGCCGGAATATGAATGTTGAAGGTGCGCGAGGAATACCACTCGGTCGACAGGCCGAGCAGCCGATAACGCAGCTCGGTAGTGGCCGAGCGATCGAAGGTGCGCGAACCGAAGGCGACATCCAGGGCCGCGTTGTCGCGCCATTTGACCGTCGGCCGCGGTCCGGCCAGCAGGCTTTGCGTGCCCAGTTGCGCCTTGGCGATATCAAGGCGCAACGGACGCGACACCATCTGCACCCAGCGTACCGGATCCTTGATGTGCGTGATGCCGCGCGCAGTGCCCACCCAGATCGATCCATCATCATCCGCGTACAGCGCGAATTGCTCGGTGTCGGCCCAAACCAGTCCATCCTGGATTTCAAGTCGCCGCCACACGTGCCCGTCATAGACACCCAGCCCTTCACCGGTATTGGCCCAGATCCAGCCACGCGAATCCGCGCGCAGCGAGTACACCGTCGCGCCCTTCAGGGTTTCCGGATCCTGCCAGTTCGCAGCGAAGTTCCGCCCCGTGACATGCAGCAGCTGTTCACCGATTCTCGTGCCCCACACCGAGCCGTCGGTGTTGGCCGCGACGGTCTGGATGCCGATCTGCGATCCGTCGACCAGCGTCGGAATCTTGATGAAGCGATCGTTCTTGATCCGGTACAGACCGTTCGTCGTTCCCACCCAGATCGTGCCGTCGGGCGCCTGTGTCACATCATCCACACGGGGATTGCCCGGCGGGACCAGACGGGTGACGGCCAGCGTGGTGCTGTCGATTTTCGCCACGCCGTAGTCCCAGGCCGCGATCCAGCCGGTGCCTGTGTGGTCAAACAAAATTACCTGCGCATCGAAGTGATCCGGCACGGTGGTCACGCGCTGAGCCTTCGTGCTCCCCGGCGGCACTCGCCACAGCTGCGAAGTCTGGTAGGACAGCCAGAATCCGCCGGATGGATCAACCGCGCTGGCATTGGTCTCGGCTTCCGGCAACCCCTCGTAGGGGCAAGGCACGACCAGATGCGTGTTCTCATCCAGCATCCTGCAGCCAAGATCCGTGCCGAGTATCAGGCGGTGCTGCCTGTCACGGACGATGCTCCAGACCGCCTCCGGTACCAGGCCCTGATTCTTCGTCCAGGACTCGACATTGTCGTAACCATGCCAGCGCGACAGACCGACTCCGCTCACCGCCAGCCAGAAATTGCCGTCGTTGTCGGAAAGGGCCGCCGTGATCGGTGTGTCCGGCAAGCCGTTGCGGGCATCGAACTCCTGCCACGAGGTCCCATCCCAGCGGGCTAGTCCGCGCGACGTGCGCGTGACGATATGGCCCATCGGGTCCAGGGTCAGGGTGAGGTGTTGCAGGCGATTGGCGAGCATCGCATGTGGCGGGGTCATGTCCTGGAAGCGCGCCGCTGCGCGTTTTAGATTCAGCAGACCATCCCGACTGCGTGCCCAGATACCGCCACTGCGATCCTCCAGGATGCTGCCGTAGTGAGCTTCCGGCAGGCCCTCGGCGGTGCCGTACACTTTGAGCTTCGTGTCTTCCAGCTCGCAAAGATGCTCTCCGCAGGCGAACCACAGTCCACCGCCCTCCATACCGGTGATGCTCTGAACCTGCGCCAGATCGGGCTGGGCCGCGACGCGCGCGGCACTGAATACTTCCTTCGCGATCCACAGCGATCCGGGGCCGCCGCGCCGCGCCTGCATCAGCCGGTGATCCTTCGTATACAGCACCCGATCATCGGCGGCGGCGACCAGCAGCGTGTACTGATCACCGATCAGGGGACCTGAGGCACTGAGCAGGGGTTCGAAGTGATCCGCATTGCCCGAATACAGGCCCGCATCGATACGGGTGAAGATCCGGCCCGAAGGACTCACGGCGATTGCCATGGCCGCGTCCGCCGGGATGCCGCGGGACTTGTCGTAGGAGACGAATGAAATGCCGTCGTAGCGGTAGATGCCACCGTCGGTCGCCAACCACATGTCGCCGTTGCGATCGAACAGCAGCTGCTCAATGCCGAGATTGCGCAATCCCGACAGCTGCGTGTAACGGTTGAAACTGAATTCCTGTGCAGACGCCGGGGTCACGGTCAGGGCGGCAAACAGCACGAGCAGACCGATGGCTGCGAACAGCCGGGCAGCACGCGGCCTGCCATCCCCCGTTAGCATGGCGAGCTGCGGCTGAGTTGCCCAAAGTCCCGCGAACATTGCCGCAAAGTCTAGTGTCGGGGGCAAAATGACGCCGAGACCGATGTCACTGATGCTGGGTAACGCGGCGCCGTAACGGCCACAAATCCCGGGGCCGCGATCCGTAGAGCGTGCGCTGGATCACGGTAATATTCTGGCCCGCTGCTGTGGCGATTTTGCCCTGAAAATCGTACTCTAGGCCGACCCCCACGGCGCGCGTCCCCCCGCGTGTGTCTTCGTTAGAAGATTTGATGAAACTGCGCAACTCAAGTACCGCCCTGCTCGGAATGAGCTTGGCTGGCTGCAGCTCCGCCTTGCTGGATCCGCATGGTCCCATCGGCCGCCAGGAGAAGCTGATCCTGATCGATTCGACCGCGATCATGCTCGCGATCGTCATCCCGGTCATCATCGCGACCCTGGTTTTCGCCTGGTGGTTTCGCGCCGGCAACCCCAGGGCAAAGCGTTTTCTGGATTGGGACTATTCGGGCCGGATCGAATTCGTCGTGTGGGCCATTCCGGCACTGGTGATTCTGTTCCTCGGCGGCATCGCCTGGATCAGCTCGCATGACCTGGATCCGCCCAAATCCATCGCATCGCCGCAGACGCCGCTCGATATCGATGTGGTCTCGCTGGACTGGAAGTGGCTCTTCATCTATCCGGATGCCGGGATCGCGAGCGTCAACCGGCTGGTGCTGCCCGTCGGCACTCCGCTGCGCTTCCACATGACCTCATCCGGCGTCATGAACAGCTTCTTCATACCGCAGCTTGGCAGTCAGATCTACACCATGGCCGGAATGGCGACGCGGCTGAACCTGCTGGTGGATGATCCGGGCACCTATCGGGGGCTGTCCGCGCAGTTCAGCGGCGATGGTTTCTCGGACATGACGTTTGATGTCAGCGCACTGTCGCGGCAGGACTTCGAGCAGTGGCTCGATACCACCCGTACGCAGGGCGGGACGCTGGATGCCGCGGCCTACGCGGCGCTCATGCGCCCGAGCGCGAAGGACCCGCAGCATACCTACGCCACCGTGACCAACGGCCTCTTCGATGCCATTCTCATGCATCCCGGCGCCGCACCCACTGCCGCGCAGATCGAACCCACCGAATCGGCTGACTGAGTTCTTCAAATGCTGGGCAAACTGTCTTGGGCCGCGATTCCTTTCAACCAGCCGATTCCGCTGGTCACCTCGATAATCATCGTCGTTGCGATCATCGCAATCCTCGCGCTGATCGCGATCAAGGGCTGGGGGCCGTACCTGTGGCGCGAATGGATCACGAGCACCGACCACAAGCGCATCGGCGTGATGTACATGGTGCTGGGCCTCGTGATGCTGGTGCGCGGCTTTGCGGATGCCCTCATGATGCGCATGCAGCTGGCGCTGGCGCAGGGCAGCACGCCGGGGTTCCTGCCACCGGAGCACTACGACCAGATCTTCTCGGCGCACGGCACGATCATGATCTTCTTCGTGGCCATGCCGTTCGTGATCGGCCTGATGAACTTCGCCGTGCCGCTGCAGCTGGGTGTGCGCGACGTGGCCTTTCCGGTGCTCAACTCCGTGAGCTTCTGGCTTACCGCTTCGGGCGTGCTGCTGGTCAACGTGTCGCTGGTCGTCGGCGAGTTCGCGAAGACCGGATGGCTTGCGTATCCGCCGCTGTCTGAGCTGGCTTACTCGCCGGGCGTCGGCGTCGACTACTATCTTTGGAGCCTGCAGATATCGGGCTTGGGGACGCTGCTCGCCGGAATCAACTTCACCACCACCATCCTTAAGATGCGTGCCCCCGGCATGAGCTACATGCGCATGCCTATTTTCTGCTGGACCGCGCTGGCCTCGAACCTGCTCATCGTCGCCGCCTTTCCCATCCTCACGGCAACCTTCGCGATGCTGCTGCTGGATCGTTACTGCGGGTTCCACTTCTTCACGCCTGATCTGGGCGGCAACCCGGTGATGTACATCAACCTCATCTGGTGCTGGGGACACCCCGAAGTCTACATTCTCATCCTGCCCTGCTTCGGCGTGTTCTCCGAGGTGATTGCGACATTCTCCAGCAAGCCACTGTTCGGCTATCACTCGATGGTGGTCGCGACCATGGCCATCTGCGTGCTGTCCTTCCTGGTGTGGCTGCACCATTTTTTCACCATGGGGGCGAGCGCGGACGTCAATGCCTTCTTCGGCATCATGACCATGATCATCGCCGTACCGACCGGCGTGAAAGTGTTCAACTGGATGTTCACCATGTACGGCGGGTCGATCCGCTTTACGGTCCCGATCTACTGGACCCTGGGTTTCATGGTGACGTTCGTGCTCGGGGGGCTCACCGGTGTGCTGTTGGCCGTCCCGCCCGCCGATTTCGTGCTGCACAACAGCCTGTTCCTGATCGCGCACTTCCACAACGTCATCATCGGCGGCGTGGTGTTCGGCGTCCTCGCCGGCTACAACTACTGGTTTCCGAAGGCTTTCGGTTTCACGCTGGATGAGGCACTCGGCAAGGCCGTGTTCTGGTGCTGGTTCTTCGGCTTCTACCTGGCCTTCATGCCGCTGTATGCGCTCGGCATCATGGGCGCGACCCGTCGCATGCAGCACTATGCGGATCCGTCATGGCAGCCGTATATGATCGTGGCGTTGGGTGGCGCCGCGCTGATTTTCATCGGCATCTGCCTGATGGTGGCGCAGCTGTGGTGGAGCATCCGCACCCGCGAGCAGCGTCGCGACCTGAGCGGAGATCCGTGGAACGGCCGCACACTCGAGTGGGGTACGGCCTCGCCGCCGCCATCCTGGAACTACGCCGTGGAGCCGCATGTGAATGGGATTGACGCCTTCTGGGCCGTCAAAACCAAGAACAAGGAGCTGCACAAGGTCGCCGAAAGCCGCTACGAGGCAGAGCATCAGCCGCACTACGAGACCATCCACATGCCCAAGCGCAGTGCGACCGGTTTCGTCACCGCCTTCTTTGCGGTGTTCCTGGGCTTTGGGCTGATCTGGCACATCTGGTGGCTGGTCATCCTGGGCATCGTCGCCTGTGTGGGCGTGCTGCTGCGCCAGGCCTGGGACATGGATCGCGACCAGCTCATCGACGCTGCTGAGCTTGAGGCCTTCGATCGGCATCATCCGAGCGGCGGAGCACAGCGATGAGCGGCGGGGCGAATACGGCCATGCTGGACGCGCACGGCAAACCGATCCCGCTCTCGGAGCGCGGCCCGGCCTCGACCTGGTCGATGATCAGCTTCGGGTTCTGGCTGTTCCTGCTCAGCGACATCGTAATTTTCGCATCGCTGTTCGCCACCTACGCGGTGCTGTCGAACGCGACCGCGGGGGGACCCGCGGGCCGCGACATCTTCGAGCTGAAGGGTGTCTTCATCGAAACCTGCTGCCTGCTGGCCTCCAGCTTCACCTGCGGATTGATGCTGATCGCCGCCAGGCGTCGTCAGACCGGCCGGTTCTATCTTTGGGCGCTCGTGACCTGGGTGCTGGGCGCGGCGTTCATCGGCCTCGAAGTCACCGAGTTCTCGGACCTCGTCGCCAAGGGCTTCGGCCCGACGCACAGCGCATTCCTGTCCGCGTTCTTCACGCTGGTCGGCACGCACGGCTGCCATGTCAGTTCCGGACTGCTGTGGCTGCTCGTGATGATGGCGCAGGTTGCAACTCTCGGCCTGCGCACCACGGTGGTCCGGCGCCTGTTCTGCTTCAGCCTGTTCTGGCACGCGCTCGACCTGGTATGGATCGGCGTATTCACCATCGTCTACCTGGGAAGCCTCCATGTCTGATACCAACTTCGAACTCGAGGATGACGCGAGCACCAATGCGAAGAGCTACATGGCGGGGCTCGCCATCGCGATCATCCTCACCCTTGGCTCCTTTGGCCTCGCGCGCACGCACCTGGTCTGGGGGCCCGGCATGCCCGTGCTGCTGGCGGTGCTGGCGATCGCGCAGATGGGCGTGCACCTGGTGTTCTTCATGCACGTGAATGCCACCGAGGAAGGCGAGAACACCGCCCTCGCCTTGGGATTCGGCATCTTCATCGTATTCCTGGTCGTGTTCGGCTCACTCGTCATCATGAACAACCTCAGCAGCGTCATGCCGACCATGGATCAGCTGATGAAGATGCAGCGTTAAGGGCGGGTCGACCCCGCCGCCACCGCTGCCTTGGCCTGATTCGCACGCTCAATCAGGTAGGCCCGGATCGACTCGAGTTCCGCGGGACTGACCTTGCCCTTGAATGAGGCCATGCCACCGGACTGCATCACGCCATCAATCACGATGGTGCGCATGACCTCCTCGCTATTGATCGCCGCCGAGTAACGCAGGTCCGGGAAGGCGCCACGGTTGGCATATGAAGTGTCGTGGCACATCCCGCAATGATCGGCGAAGGCCTGTTGACCGGCCGCGATGACTGCCTTGGTAGCCGTCGAGGGCGGGGGGTTCAGAACCCGTGGTGGCGGTGGCGGCGGTGCCGGCGGCAGGTTCGCGCCGCCGTTGAGCTTGAACACCAGCAGTCGCGACTGATTGCTCATGCCGAAGGGCACCAACCCGTAGCCGGCTTCCACGGCTACGTACTCCTGACCGTCCATTTCGAAGGCCGAGGCCGCCGCGACCACGCCCGTCTGGGCTTCGAAGGTCCACAGCGGCTTACCGTTGTCCGCGCGGTAGGCGATGAACTGTCCCTTGTTGGTGCCCTGGAACACCAGGCCGCCGGCAGTCGACAGTGTGCCGCCGCCGATATTGCCGTGCGCCGGCGAGCGCCATACCTCGCGCTCCTTGATCGGATCCCAGGCGATCAGCTGCGAGGTCGCGGTGCGCGGCGCCGTGGAGTGCTGCTCGTCATAGGTCGACGGCGGCAATCCGGTGGCCAGACCCGTTATCGAGGACATCGGTTTGCCGTTGAAGGTATCGGCAGCCTTCATCAGACCGCTGGTTTCAATGACCGAGAAATACACCAGCCCGGTCTGCGGGTCGTAGGAGAAGGGATGCCAGGCATGCGCGCCCTGTCCACCGGGCTCGACGATCGCGATCTTGCGAGTCAGATCATAGCGGTCGCTCTGGGTCATCTGCGGCTTGCCCGTCGCCGGGTCGATGCCGCTGTTCCAGCTGGTCGGGACGAAATTCTTCGCCTTGAGGACCTTGCCGCTCTTCGCATCCAGCACGTAGTACACGCCGTTCTTGGAGGCCTGCATCAGGACGCGCCGCGTACGGCCGTCGATCTTCAGGTCCGCCAGCATCAGCGGCGAGGTCGCATCGTAGTCCCACTCATCGCCGGGTGTTTCCTGGTAGTGCCAGACATATTGGCCGGTGTCAGGATTAACCGCCATGATCGAGGCGATATACAGGTTGTCACCGCCGCCGTCGCCGCGATACTGCCGATTCCAGGGTGATCCGTTGCCGGTGCCGATGAAGAGCAGATTTAGTCGCGAGTCATAGACGATACCGTCCCACACCGTTCCGCCGCCGCCCCACTTCCAGAAGTCACCGTGCCAGCTGCTCGCCGCGGCCTTCAGATAGGCAGGTTCGGGTCCGGCGGCCGGATTGCCGGGCACGGTGTAGAAACGCCACAGCTGCTTGCCGGTTTCACTGTCGTACGCGGAGACGTAGCCGCGCACCCCGAATTCCGAACCGGCGTTGCCGATGATCACCTTGCCATTGGCAATGCGCGGTGCACCGGTGCTCGTCATCGGCTTGTCGTGATCGATGGTCAGGGTGCTCCACACCACCGCGCCGGTTCGCGCATCCAACGCCACCAGTCGCCCGTCGTAGGTGCTGACATAAATACGCCCCTTCCAGGCCGCCACGCCGCGATTGACCAGATCGCAGCAGCCACGGCCGGCGAATTCACCGGGCACTTTCGGGTCGTAGGCCCACAGCAGTTTCCCGCTGCGCGCATCCACTGCCTTGACCTTGCTCCAGGCAGTCGAGAAGTACAGCACCCCGTCGATGGCCAGAGGGGTCGCCTCCTGACCGCGATTGCTGTCGAAGTCCACAAACCAGGCCAGCGACAGCTGGTTGACGTTATCGGTGTTGATCTGTCGCAGGGGACTGTAGCGCTGCTCGTCCGTAGTGCGGCCAACGGTCAACCATTGGCCGGGCTCAGCAGCTGCTTTGCCCAGACGGGCGGCATCCACGGCTGCGGGTCCGGCTGCCAGGGCCGCAGCGCATTGCAGCAGCGCACCTGCCAGTAACACAGTCCCCAGCCGTTTTGCCAAGCACCTTGATTGCACAGTCATTCCCTTCCCTCCACACCCATGGCCATATCGCCGCCAGCACGTGGCGCAGTGTGCACCGGGCTTGCGCGGTTGCCAACGCAACGCCAGACTCTCAGCCCCTGCCAACGCCGTTTACAGGAGAGGACCATGTGCGAGAACGATGACTTTGATGCAATTGTCCAGTACCAGCGGCGCGGCCCCGCCCTGTCGCGGCGCGAGTTCGGGGCCCTCACGGTGGGCGCGGGGCTGCTGTCCTTGGTTCCGCCCGGCGCCTATGCCGCGGCCACCACCGGCGCCGACGTAAACATCACGACGCCCGACGGTACCTGCGATGCCTACTTTGTGCACCCCTCCAAAGGCAAGCATCCTGCCGTACTGATCTGGCCCGATATCTTTGGCCTGCGGCCGGCCTTCAAACAGATGGCCACGCGCCTGGCCGAATCCGGATACTCGGTGCTCGTGATCAATCCCTTCTACCGCATCCAGAAGGCACCGACCTCCACTACCACGACCTTCGATGCCAGCACGCGCGCAGCGCTCACCAAGATGATGGGATCGCTGTCACCGAAGACCGCGGAGACCGACGGCGCAGCGTTCGTTCCCTGGCTGGACAAGCAGGCGTCCGTCGACCGGAAAAAGAAGATGGGGACGACGGGCTATTGCATGGGCGGCCCGTACACCTTTCGCCTGGCGGCACAGTTCCCGGAGCGTGTCGGCGCCATCGGCACCTTCCATGGTGCCGCCCTCGCCAACGCCTCGCCGGACAGCCCACATCTGCTGGTGCCGAAGATGAAGGCAAGCGCGCTGATCTGCATCGCGGCCAGTGACGATATGAGCGATCCGAAGGCCAAGGACCTGCTCGAAACGGCCTTCACCTCCGCCGGACTGCCGCACGAGGTGCAGGTCTATGAAGGTACCAAGCATGGCTGGTGTCCCACCGACTCTGGCGTCTATGATCATGATTCTGCGGAAAAAGCCTGGTCGCGGCTGACATACTGGTTCAATAAATCGCTGGTGTAATCATCCCCATGATGACTCGCCGGCTGGGCAGAACAGGCCCCAATGTTTCAGTTGTGGGCCTGGGCTGCATGGGCATGTCGGGGGTTTACGGGCCCAGCGACCGCACCGAGAGTCTCGCCACCATTCGCGCAGCGCTTGATGCCGGTATCACGCTGCTCGATACCGGTGACTTCTACGGCATGGGGCATAACGAGCTGCTGATCCGTGATGCACTCGCCGCCGTGCCGCGCGAGGCAGTGCAGATCAGCGTGAAGTTCGGCGCCCTGCGCGGACCGGATGGTGCCTGGCTGGGCTATGACAGCCGCCCGGCGGCAGTGCGTAATTTCGTCACCTATTCACTGCAGCGTCTGGGCACCGAGTACATCGACATCTACCGTCCCGCGCGGCTGGATCCGGCCGTTCCGATTGAAGAAACGGTCGGCGCCATCGCTGATCTCATCAGGGCCGGCTATGTACGGCACGTGGGATTGTCCGAAGTTGGCGCCGCCACACTGCGGCGCGCCGCAGCCGTGCATCCCATTGTTGATCTGCAGATCGAGTACTCGCTGATTTCGCGCGGCATCGAGGCGCGGATCCTGCCCACCTGTCGTGAGCTCGGGATCGATATCACCGCGTACGGGATATTGTCGCGTGGACTGATCAGCGGTCATTTCAACACCGCAGCATCAGCGGGTGGCAAGGATATCCGCCCCTTCAACCCGCGCTTTCAGGGTGCAAACCTCGCGGCCAATCTCGCGCTCGTCGACAAGCTGCGAACCGTCGCGGAAAGCATCGGTGCCACGACCGCGCAGGTCGCAATCGCGTGGGTGGCGGCACAGGGCGAAGACATCGTTCCCCTCATCGGTACCAAGCGCCGCGATCGCCTCAAGGAGGCGCTCGGCGCCTTATCCTTGAAGTTCGGCGCCGAGCAGCTCGCGGCACTGACCCGGGCAATCCCACCCAACGCCGCCGTCGGCGAACGCTATCCGGCCGCGGCGATGGAGCATCTCGACAGCGAGAAATGAATGCCCGCGACTCACTGCTGCGCGAGGGGATTGCGAGCCTTCCGGACGCTCGCGCGCCATTGCTGAGTGTCGTGCAGGGCGGCTATGGTGGGAGCGAGACGATCAAGCAGTTGCGCAGCTTCGCGCAACAGCGCTGGGGCCTGGCGCGCGTCGCTGAGTGATTGAGCGTATAACGCCTGTGCGAGCTCAAGGGGCAGCCACTGATCGCCATGGTTCCTCTTTTCAAGGACGCGGTACTGTGCGATGACAGGACCGATCACCTGCGCCGCCTGCGCCCGCTGGCCGGCTCCCGCCAGTGCCATCGACAGCCAAATGTTCACTTGGCTCACATCGCGGGGGTTCGTCGCGAGCCCCACATCCGCGCTGCACGCCTGCACTGCCGTGCGCTCCAATTGCGCGGCAGCCGCGAAGTGCCCGAGGCGGTACTCGGCTTGCGCTTCGACATCGGAAAGATGGTAGAGCGCGTAGTTCTTCATCGCAATCTGAAACGGGCCGCCATCGGGGCGCGCAGCCAGCCACACAACCCGGGCAGCATCCGCGAGGCCACGGGCGGTGCCAAAGTCATCACGTTCATACGCCAGCGTCGCTGTCAGATACGCCCTGAGAGCATTAACCCAGCCTGCAGGGAAACTGTCCCCGAGGTCCAGCTTCTTCGTGAAGGCAGCAGCGGCGTTGAGTGTCGCCACGGCGCCGGCTGCGTCTCCGAGCTGCGCCTGGTGCAAGACCGTGTAGTGCATCGTGTCGTTCAAGTTCACGACATAGAAGGTTGCGCTTGCGCTGAGTTGACCAAAGGTGTCGACCGACTTGCGATAGTTTGGGATCGCCTCGGGCAAGCGCGCAGCCGCCCACAGCGTATCGCCAACGCGCGAGTATGCGGCGCCGAGTTGATTAAGGTAATACGTGTTGCCCGGCTCGAGTGCCACCAGATCCTGTGAGGTCTGCTCAGCCTGGATGGCGAAGCGCGCGGCTACCGCTGCATTAAGATCGGCACTGGCCGCGCTTGAAACCGCGAGCTCGGCCATCTGCTTGGCCAATACGATCTCGCCGTATTGGGGGCGCTGCGCCAGTATCTGATCGATGACCTGGAGAGTATCTTCGCCGGACCGGCGCGCTTCGTCGTTCCGATTAAGATTGGCCAGGCCCCAGGCGAGCCACGATCCTGCGGTCGCGTAGTCAGCATCCAAAACCAGGCTGCGCTGGCGGCGGGCACCGAGCTGCAGCGCCAAGCGCTGAGCTTCACGCTCGCTGCGCACGACATCTTCGTTTTGATTGTCGGCGATACCGGCTGCGCCAATGGAGATTAGAACCTCAACGTAGGCTCTACGAACTTCTCGCGATGCCCCGGGCTTGGTCGCAATCGGACGCAACAGATCGGCCGCGCGCTTAACATCGGTGAATTCCTCGCGGCTCGCCTGATTACCCTGCAGCTTGCCCAAATTGGTATATACACGGGCAAGAGCGATGGCGGTTGCCTCGGACTGATCGCCCGCGCGACGCAGGGCGTCAAGTAGCGCGATCCCTGCAGCGGCGCTCTTAATACCTCCGTTTGTATCTCCCAAGTACATGGACGCCCCGGCGTGATTCGCGTAGGCCAGGGCGCCATCACGCACCGTCTGCGCATCCTTGAGTTTGGGTGGCAGAGCGTTGAAGTAGTCGATCTCCCGCTGCGACAGATCGATGATGGTGTGATAACGCCCGAAGGTCTCCAGCTCCTGCACGAAATCGTCGGTGAGGAATCCCAGCAGCCGCTGCGCCTGGCTGCGCCCCTGCTCGGAGAGCAATCTGGTCTGCATCGCATCCGATTCGGCACGCCGGGCCCGCTGCACATTCATGATTGCCAGCACCGCGGCCACCGCGGCAAGGGCCGCGAGCGCAGTGCAGCCTGCTGCGATCATCCGCGCCCGTCGTAGCGCGCGCTGGGCGGTACGCTCCCGCGCATTCTGCTCTGCAAGCAACCGTTCCGTCGCCTCGCGCGCCTCGCGTGCCTGGCGCTGGTCGCGGCTGGCTTTGACCACCGCCGTGAGCACATCGTGCGTCAGTTCCACCCGCCGCACATCCAGGCGTTCCTCGATGCGCAGCAGCCGCCGGTTCACAAGCACTCGCAGCGCGTCGGGGGAAGCGTCGGCGACCTGAAGCAGGCGCAACACCCGCTCCTCAGCGAGGTTCTCCCGATAGCCTGAGTCGGTCAGCAGCTCATCCTCGACGATCCGGCGAACAGAAGCTGGTTGATCAGCAAGGGAGCGCTCGTAAAAGCTGCTTAGGATACTTTCATGGGAACCGGCCAGAAGGTCCAATGAAATCTCGCCCCGGTGCTGCGATATGCGCTGCTCGTTGAGCTCCCGGCAAATCAGGCTCAACAGCGAGGGCTCCACTTCCGCATTGGCAAGCTCGGAGCCACCGGCCACGAAGCGTACGATTGCAGCGGCGACTTCTTCGGACACCAAGTTCTTGCCCGGCCGTCGCACGGCTTCCAGTCCCTGGCTGCCAGTCATTGGCGCGAGCCTCAGCCGGTTCTGGGAGAGGCTTGGCATGGTCTTCTTCAGGCTCTCCAATGGAGCCAAATAGTCTTCGCGCAACGAAATAACCACCCGGTAGTCGCTGCGGGAGAAGTCAAAGCGTTCCGCGCCGCCCTCGTCGGCCTCGAACTTCGCTTCCAGCGTCTGAGGCGGGCGGTTCTCCACTAGATCGGCCAACTCTTCGATGAAGCGCGCTGCTCGGGCGCGGCCGAATTCATCGCTCTGCGCGAGCGTAAACAACTCCTCGAACTGGTCGAAGATCAATAGCGGAATCAATGTCGAGCCGGCGCTGTCTTTCAGCACCGCATCGCGATGATGCAGAAACTCCCAGATCGACTCCTCGGTATCAACTGCACCGGCCTGAGTCCAGTGACCCGTAGAGGCAGCTTGTCCAATCGCCTGCTTAATCTGCTCGGAAGGCTCCGCGGCATCTTTGCCGTAGTCGATGCGCAGATATACCGGAAAATAGCCCACGCCACGCAGCTGCGGTACCAGCCCTGCCTGCAGGATCGAGGTCTTGCCCAGTCCCGATTTGCCGAACAGCACGGTGAGCAGCTTGCGCTGCACCCGCCGCTCCAGCTCCGCCACCTCCTGTTCGCGACCAAAGAAGAACACGCGCGTGGCTTCCGTGAACGCGGCCAAGCCCAGCCACGGGTTGTGCTCATCCACATTCGCTTCTACAGCGCTCATGAGGAATGGCTGCGCATGGCCTCGACAATGCGCTGAGCGAATTTGTCCGGCACTTCGCCGTGCGGCAGCTCCGTACAGTGCAGGGTTTTGAACCGTTCCGGGACCCGCGCCTCCGCGCCATTGGTTGCGTCGACGCTCACCGGCAGGATGAACAGCGCCCCTTCGGCCATGTTGCGCGCTCGGTCGAGCGCATAGCTCCATTCCCGACGGAAATACCCCTCCACGCGCCGCTGCGTTGTGCTCGACACCACAGGAATGAAATAGGAACAGCGAGCGATGTTACTTTGGATCTTTCGATCATAGTCATCGCCGGCTTCGAGCCGGTCCATGTCGAACCATGTCGTGATACCCGCCGCCTCCAGTCCCGCCTTGATCCTCTGCACCGCCGGCAGGTCTTCGCGCGCATAACTGATGAACACCGCGTTGTCAGGCATTTCCCGCGCAGGCGGCAAAAATCGCGCAGGGGCTGGTGCCTGCGCTGCGGGGCTTACCTTGTGCCGTCGTTGCCAGCGCTCGTGCAATTCTTCTGCGAAGCGCTCAGCGCCCGTGTAGATGCGTGTACGCACGCTTACCTGCTGCAGGAAAGCAACCAGCGGATCGTCCTGCCCGGTGTGTCCGTCAGCCAGCACTTCTCCCACATCGCGCGGGTCGGAGAGCCGCTGGCGCTTGGCCATCCGCAGGAACAGGCGCACCAGCCAGTTGCTGAAGCTGCCGCCGATCACCAGAAGATGATTGTGCTCAAGCTCATGAAACAAGCGCTCGGGAACCAGACTGTCGTTCTGCAACGCGCAGATGTACTCAAGCAGATCCTCATCCGAGATCACATAGGTCGGGGACGCCGAGAGCTTCCCAAACAGGTGGTACACCACCGGCCGCGTCAGCCGATCGCGCTCCGCCGGCAGATCGGTGACGCGGTTTGGGGCGTATGAAAACACCTCGGTGGAGGCTGCGCCGCCGAAGCGCTCGAGATTGATGGCGCTCTCCAGCAGTGAGTCAAAGGTCGTGCTGATGAAAAGATCAAAGTCGGTGATTGCCGCCAGCTGCCGTAGCGCTGCTGGTGGCTCAAACTGCGCATCCTTCAGCAGGCCGCGCAGCCGAACGTAGGCTTCCTCGCGGCGCCCGCGCGCCGCGAGGAACCAGCACACCACATCGTTCAGGGTGTAGCGCTCCGGGAGATGCGAGGTGTCCACGTTCAGCCGCGCTGCCAGCTTCTCGGCCACCCATTCCAGCAGCAGCCGTGGGCCACGCTCCGTATTTACCCGCAGCAGCTCCGGCCCCACGATGGGGATGACCCGCCGTTCCTCGATGAAGCTCAGAAGGTCCTCCCACGCATCCTCATCGAGCGCGGTGGCCGGCAACATCGCAACTGAGCCCAAGTTCATTGAAAGTCCGGCACGCCGTTTGACGCCGCAAGTCGGCTCGACCGCACCCGTGCGCGATCGAGCCGGTCAGCCGTCAATGCCGTGCGCCGGCGACCAATGTGGTGAGGCCGGGGTTATTGACCTTCGTCACCGCGGTATTGACCGCATCGGACATGCACTTCTTGTAATCGTTGGTTCCGGGAATATCGTTGGTCTGTGGCTGCGGCGAACACACGTCAGTCGCGGCCGCCCGAATACGTACCAGAAGCGTCGACAGACCCGCGGATTTTGCAAGGTCCAGATCGCGATAGCTGACAGTCGTGGCCCGCGCCTGTGAACCAGGAGCCGCCGCCTTGTGGCCGGTCACGACGACCTCGCTCGCGTCTTGCGCATTGACAGGCCCAAGCACGCCTAAAGCCAAGGCCCCGAGCGATACCGCGATAAGCAACTTCATGTTAGTCCCCTTCCTTAAAGTCGCACTATCGCGACTTGTTGAGGAAGACCTTACCCTCGCACTGTCTTCAACCAGCAGGTTTGCGACCAGCGGCGCGATTCGCGTCTTGAATGCCGGAAAAGCGGCATCGGATCGCCGTCCTGCGTTTTCAACCCTTCGGCAATGCGATCGGACGATCACGCAGCAAGCGCACCCAATCCGCATTTTCGATCAGGGCTTCGCGTCCCAGTTCCCGCAACAGCGTGAGCTCGCCGTGGCGCCGTGCCGGTGTGGCGGGTTCCTGCTCCAAATGGCCAACGAATTGCTCAGCGCGATGGAAGATGGTCGCGAAGCGCGCGTACTGATTGCCTTGCGTGCGCACACCGCTGCGCTCGCCATACGCCTCCCACAAGGCTGCCCCAATCGGCGCAATACCCATAATCAGCACCGTCCAATGATGCAGCGTCGACCAGCGCTCCATCAGCTGCCAGAAGATCACCAAGCTGAAGGCTGCGAGCAGGCCCAGTGCCAGAAATAGGCGCGAGCAGCGCTCCAGGCGCTGCAGCCGTTGCTCGTGCAGGCGTGCATGCGCCGCATAGTAGGTCGCCTGGTCTTGGATCCACCATTTCAATGCCAGGTCCGGATGGGCCGCAACCGGCGGGGGTGCCGCGCCGGTTGCCCGCAAGGCCTCCCGGATCCAGCGCAGTTCATCGAGCTGCTTGCGCAGATACGAGGAGGAGGCATTGTCGCTCAACCCGCCGAGACGCCAGTAGAACTGCACCCGTAGGCCTTCGGCCAGCGCCCGATAGTCCAGGTACCTGCCCTGGGCGTCGAGCCGACGGTGCCAGATGAGGACCAGTGTCAGCAGCGCGAAGCACACCAGGTATGCGAGTGGAACGACTCGCAGCGGCAAGACTTCGGCGTAGACCTCGAAGATCATCGCGAGCAGCGCCGCCAACAATAGTGTCAGACGCAGCACCCGGTGCGTGATGCGCTGGTAGTGGGCGGCGAGGCGATCAGCGCAGCCAAATGCCGTTGCCAGGGCGCGATCGGCGGTTGGCGCCTGCGATTCGGGCAACAGGGAAGCCGCCGCGGCGGGCACCTGTGAACGAATGTGCGCACGCGCCGCCTCGGCATTGAAACGGTCAATGCGGCTGCAGACCGTGTGAAACAGTTCCAGATCGTTGTCATGCGCAAACAGCCACTCGGCGTGGGGCGCTACGCCCGAGTCGCTGCCGGATCGAGCCGCGTGTACATGGAAGACCGGCCCGCTGTCATCCGGATCGAGGGCGGTCCGGCTCCCCGCGCGGCTGGTATTTGACCGTCCGAGTTTCAGGCTGACCACTGCGGCAGTGCCGACGCCGCTGTCGTTCGGGACACCGTCCCAGATGGCAAGCAGGATGTGGCTTTGCTGGGCCACGAATGCGCCGACTGCGCGGTACTGATGGTCCCGCTCTGCCGCTGAATCGCACCAAGGCGAATCATTCACCGCGGCAGGGCGCGGCCAGACGAATACGCGCTCCGGCGCGACACGGTGCAGCAGGGCCCGGAATTCGCTCACACTGTCGGGAAAGTCGCGTTCGTAGTCCCGTGGCTCCAGGGGTAAGGGCACCACGAACCGGGAGCCACGTTCGAGGGCAACTTCGGCGACCAACCGGTCTGCGCCTTCGGCCAGAGCCGAAATGACGAGTAACGGCGTCGACGGGTAACGCTGCCGCAACCGCTCGAAGAACTCACCAATCTGCCTGCGATAGCAGGGCACATCGGCTGCACGCAGATCACGATGACCGGTGACGCCGATGACGATCGGCAGGCGGCCGTCAACTTCAGCCCCGACGCCTGCGCGAGGCGTCGCGGCGGATCCGGTCATTGCTAGTAGCCGTACGCAACGTCGAAGCGCAGGATTCTTCCGGCTCCGTATCCGGGCGCCGGCATGGCGCTGAAGTCGGCGGCGTCATCGAATCGGCCGGGATGGGTCATCTCGAACACACTGAGATCGGAAATCAAGTTCCCCTTTCCGGTAGTGACATTGACCCGGGCAATACCATTAGGCGACTTCGGACTGCCGTGCGAACAGCCGCCTCCCGCCAGCAGCGCATATATCTGGCCGTTGAGGAAGGTGACGTCAGATACGCTCGGCAGGTCGCCGGTCGAGGCGACATTCGAGGGAAAGCCTGATGCCACCGCGCTCACCTTACCGTTACGACTGATTTTTACAATTGCTCCGGTATTGCCGCCCGCATAGGGGCCGACCGGACCTGGCACCTGCGCGCATTGGCTGGTTGTCGTCTTGTTCGTGCCGCCCGTACCGCTTTCCGCGACGTACAGCCCGCCATCCGGCCCGAACTTCAGGCCTCGGGGCGCATTGAGCCCGGAGGCAACGACCGTAAATTCGCTGGGAACCTGCGCGCTGACGGATTGCGCGGCGCCCATCGCGATCATGCCGGCCAAAGCGAGTGCAGGCCGCCAGAAAGTGAACATTTTCATTTCAGTCTCCGCTGTTACTTCGCGAGGGGTAAAACTAACTTGTGGGCGCGCCAACACACAACTTTGCGACGAGTGCCTGAAATAGCGGAACGAACTCGGAAAAAAGCGCCATGGGCGAGGCGGCGCGACCGCGCTGACGGGAAAATCGCAGCCTTTTCGGCGCTGGGCACCGCCGATCTGCCTACCCATTTGCCGTATTTGTGCGAATAATCGAATCCACCACCATGAGCACTTCGTCTCTCCCAGTAACGGATTCCATTCGCGAGGCGCCGCGGATCTGGGCCCGTTGGAGAGCCAGACGGACCCGAGGCTGGCGGACGACGTTCGGACTGGCGACACTGATTGCATTCGGCATGTCGACCCAATATCTCGCGCAGCTTTTCGTCTGGCGCAACTGGCCGCCGGATGAGGCGCTGCTGGGCTGGCTGTACGTTCTGCGTGACCGGCTCATCGTCGCCTGGTGTATCGCGCTGGCAATTCTGATATTCCGAGTGGGTCAGGCCGGCTCGACCGGCCGGCGCACCGCGCTGCTGGCCATCAGCGTGTTCACAGGTGCCACGTGCGGTGAGTGGCTGGTGGAGTGGCTGTACGGCGGTTATGGCTCCATTGCATCATTGATAACGCATGGATTGCGGTGGAGCACCGTCGCACTGGCTGGCGCCGCCAGCTACTACCTGTGGCGCAAGTCGGTCGACTCGCGCGACTCCCTGCGACGCGAGGACCTACGGCGTGCTTCCGTCGAGCAGCGGCTGACGAATACCCGCCTGACGGCGCTCCGCAAGCAAATCGAGCCGCATTTTCTTTTCAATACCCTCGCCACGGTGCGTCGACTGCACCGCACGGAGCCCCAGGCTGGCGCTCACATGCTCGCCAACTTCATCGACTACCTGTGCCGGCTGCTGCCGATGCTGGAGCACTGCGAGGTGCCGCTCGGGGAGGAGGCGGATCTGGTGCAGGCTTATCTGTCGGTCATCGAGGTGCGGATGTCGCAGCGCCTGCACGTACAGATCAGCGTCCCGTCAACGTTGCGGAACGCGAAGGTGCCACCCCTCGCGCTCGCAACCTTGGTCGAGAATGCCGTCAAGCACGGCGTTGCCCCGCTTCCGACGGGCGGGCGAATCGAGATATTGGCGGAGTGCACCCGTGACGGCAGTCTCCAACTCACGGTTCACGACAACGGCGTCGGCCTGAAATCCGACGCCGGCGGCGGCACGGGCCTGGGCCTGTACAACATCCGCACGCGCCTCGCGACCCTGCACGGAACAAGCGCCTCGCTGAGCGTCGAAGCGAACGCATCGCGCGGGGTAAGTGCCCGCATGGTACTGCCGCTGCGGCTCGGTGCCACATGAGGGTGTTTGCCGCGACTTTCGACGGCCGCCGCATTCTTGCGTGGAGCATCACATGGGCGTGCCTGGTCGCGGTCCTCGAATCGCTCGGCATGACGCCCCAGCGTTGGGCATCGCCGGAGCTGCTGCTGTGGTGGCTGACGTACTGGACGCTGCCCTTGTGGTGCCTGATCGGTGCGTTGCTGCTATGGCTCGCGAATCGCACCGAACGCACCGGCAAACTCAGCCAGCTCGCCGTTGGATTCGTACTGGTGTGGCCGCTGCCGGTGTTCGTTCAACCGGAAGTTTCCGCAGCGGTGAACGGGATGGCCGGATCCCTGCCGATGCTGCGCCGTTCTGCCAGGGATCTCGCCATTGTTCCGGATCCGCAGCACTGGATTGGTATCGGCCTGTACAACACCTGGATCTACCTATTCTACGGCGGCCTGCTGGTAGCCGTTGCCCTGCTCACCATGCGCTCGGAGCGCATTCGCTCCATGCTCCATGCCAGCGCCATGGCGCGCTACCGCACCCAGGACCTGCTGGACTCTGAACGTCTGCGGGCGCTGCAGGCACAGGTTGATCCGGCACTGCTGCTGGATGCCATGCGCGAGATCGAGCAGCGCTATCGTCGCGATCCACTGCACGCCGAGAAACTGCTTGAGGCGCTGGTTGAATTCCTGCGCTCCGCCATGCACGGCCTGCGCGTGCCGATCTCTACTCTCGATGCGGAGATCCACCTCGCGCGTACTTTTTCGAATCTGCAGCGCGAGCGCGGTGTCCCGAGCGCATGGCGCCTGGAAGAGGATGTTTCGATCAATAACGCCGGCATCCGCTTCCCGAGCCTTCTGATGCTGCGCCTCCTCGCGCTTGGCGGGGAGGGAGGACGACCACTGCTGCGCGTCCGGACCGAACCGAACCATACCGTGCTGTCGCTGCACGGCCTCACATGCAATATCCCGTCCGAGCTGCGCCAGCATATCAATGCGAGTCTCGGCGCGCTGCACGGTAATGGCTTCGAGCTCAATTGTTTACCAGAACCGCCGACCCAGATCCTGATCAAATTGCACCGGCCTATGGCCTAGGGGACTCTCATGAGTGAATTGAAAATCGACGAAGTGCGACGGGCGTTGCTCGCAGTCATTCCCGGCATCGCCGTGGCATTCGAAGCGCAGGCGCAGGACGCCACCGTGATGCAGCCGCAAAGCTACCGCATCGCGCTCGAAAACGAGTACGTGCGCGTGCTCGACTTCCACAGCCGCCCCGGAATGGGCGTGTGTGGCAGCGGCATGCATTCGCATCCGGCGCATCTGACCGTGCTGCTCTCTGACGGGGCCGTTCGCCTCAAGACTCCTGACGGCAAGGTTCAGGTACAACGCAACATGCCGCTCGGCACAGTATTCTGGGAACCCGCCGTGACGCACAGCGTCGAGAACGTGAGTGGCGCCAACATGCGCGGGCTGCTCATCGAAATAAAAGGCGCCAAGGGTTGAGACCGTGAATTCACCAAGTGCAATTCTGGCCGAGGATGAGACCGTGCTGCGGGCCGAACTCAGGCAGCATCTGGGGAAGCTGTGGCCCGAGCTTCGTATCGTGGGTGAAGCAGCAACCGGCATCGAGGCCGTCGACCTTCTGGAGCGCGTCGCGCCAGATGTACTGTTTCTCGACATCGAAATGCCACTGATGTCCGGCCTGGATGTCGCACAACAGGCCCAGGATCGCTGTCACATCGTCTTCGTCACAGCCTACGACGCGCACGCGATCGCGGCGTTTGAAGCGGGCGCGGTCGATTATGTGCTGAAACCCCTCGAACCGGACCGGCTCAGCCGCGCGATCGAGCGTCTCAAGCAGCGCCTCGGCTCCGCACCGCCCAACCTTGAGGCGATGCTACGCGACTTCGCGCGCTCGGCGGCGCCGCGCACCTACCTTCGCTGGATCAACGCATCGGTCGGGCCGACGCTGCACCTCATCACCGTCGATGAGATACTCTATTTTCAGGCCGATACCAAGTACACGAGGGTCGTGACGGCCGCCTTCGAGGCGCTCATCCGCAAGTCGCTTAACGAACTGCAATCACAGCTGGATCCGGCGATTTTCTGGCCCATCCATCGCTCGACGGTCGTGAACGCCAATGCCATTGCGGGCATCTCGCGCGACTTTCGCGGTCAGCTATCGATCACCCTCAAGAGCCGACCGGAACGACTGGCGGTGAGCGAGTCGCAGCAGCACCGGTTCAAGCAGATGTAGCGTCGCTCCAGGCTGGCCTGACCGCACGGCTCACACGCTGCGCATGATGGCCAGACCGGCAAAGATCGCGGCCATCGATACGCCGACCGATGCCAGGACATAAAGGCCGGCGAGCGCAATCTCACCACGTTGATACAGGACTGCCGTATCGAGTGAGAATGCAGAGAAGGTCGTGAAGCCACCCATGATCCCGGTAGCCAGGAACAGCCGCCAATCCTGTCCGGGGTCGTGTTTGACCGCGAAATACCCGGCGAGCAATCCCATCACCAGGGACCCCATGATGTTCACCGTCAGCGTCTGGAAGGGGAACGCGGTCCCGGCCACGCGCGGCACCCAGACATTGGCGGCATGCCGCAACATCCCGCCCAGACCCGCGCCGAGAAAAACAATGAGATAAGCGTTCATAGCCTGCCTTTGTACCCCGCCTCTCTCAAAAGGGGTAGATGCACCCCCCTACCCTTAGGACATAAGTCTAGTGCATGAGGTGAATATTCACCGGGCGCCCCGCAACCGATGATGTGCCCCATCAGCACTGGGTTGGCAAGCCACCGGTGAAGTCATTGGTACGGGGAGTCGGGTATGAAGCGTCAGTCAGTGTCCATTTTGTTCGCCGCCGCTGTTTTCACTGCGGTCATTCTGGTGCAGCTCGCCGGCTGCTCGCGCGGTGAGACCGCCATGCCGGCCGCCACTGCTCCGGCCCCGGCTGTCACCGTCGCCACAGTCGTCTCGCGGCAGATCTCGGACTTCGATGAGTTCACCGGACGATTCGAGGCCGTGGACCGGGTCGAAATCCGGCCGCGCGTCTCCGGCTACATCGCTTCGGTGAATTTCGTTCAGGGTCGTCAGGTCACGAAGGGCGAGGTGCTCTTCGTCATCGATCCGCGCCCTTACGAGGCACAGCTGAAGCAGGCGCAGGCACAGCTCGAACAGGCCCGCTCGCAGCTCACCCTGGCGACCTCCGAGCAGGCTCGGGCCGACAAGCTGCTGGCCGCCCGTGCCATTTCACGTGAGGAGCTGGAGAGTCGCGAGTCGGCCCTGGTCCAGGCACATGCGAACGTCGCCGGTGCCCAGGCCGCCGTAGATACCGCCGCCCTCAATGTCAGCTTCACTCGCGTCATCTCACCCATTACCGGCATCGTCAGTCGCGCCGAAATCACCTCGGGGAATCTGGTCACCAGCGGGCAGACGCTGCTGACCACGGTGGTCTCCGTGGATCCTATCTATGTGAGCTTCCAGGCCGAGGAGCAGGGCTTCCTCAATTTCATGAACTACGCACGCACGGGCGGTGCGGCTGATGCCACCCATCCCGTATTCGTCGGGCTGGCCAACGAAGCGGGCTATCCGCACCAGGGCGCGATTGCCTTCGTCGACAATGAGATCGATGCGGCGACCGGCACCGTGCGCGTACGCGGGCGCCTGGCGAACCCCAACCACGAGTTCACGCCGGGGATGTTCGCCCGGGTGAAGGTCACGGGAGTGAAGACCTTCC
The DNA here is from genome assembly GCA_036498905.1 of Steroidobacteraceae bacterium. Lineage (GTDB taxonomy): Bacteria > Pseudomonadota > Gammaproteobacteria > Steroidobacterales > Steroidobacteraceae > DAIDKA01. The sequence goes on from DASYER010000143.1 coordinate 67,299, forward strand.
CTGCCCTGCTCGTCAATGCGACGGCGGTCGGCACCGACCAGGGCCTGAAGTATGTCCTGCGGGTCGGTCGCGACAATACCGTCGAGTATCGCGAGGTGAAGCTCGGACCGGTAGTCGATGGCCTGCAGGTGGTGCGCGAGGGCCTGAACGTCGGCGACACCATCGTAGTCAACGGACTGCAGCACGTCCGTCCCGGCATGACCATCACACCGCAGCATGTCGCGATGGGCGAGGAAAACCTCAAAGCCGCGCCGGCCGCGAAGCTGGTGGCCAGCAACGCCCGCTAAGAGCGAAAGCAATCATGAAACTATCTGAATTCTTCATCGAGCGGCCGATATTCGCGGCCGTGGTCTCGACCTTCATCACCATCGCCGGCGCGCTTGCCCTGATCAAGCTGCCCGTAGGTGAATACCCGGAAGTCGTGCCGCCTTCCATCGTCGTGCACGCCAACTATCCGGGCGCGAACCCGAAGGTCATCGCCGACACGGTGGCCGCACCGCTCGAACAGGCCATCGTCGGCGTCGATGACATGCTGTACATGTCATCGACCTCGACCATGAACGGTTCGCTGGACGTGACCGTGACCTTCAAACTCGGAGCCGATCCGGATCGCGCGCAGGTACAGGTGCAGAACCGCGTCTCCCAGGCTCTGCCGCGGCTACCGGAGGAAGTGCGCGACCTCGGCGTCACGACAGTGAAGAGTTCCTCAGATCTGACCATGCTCGTGAATCTCATCTCTCCGAATGGTCGCTACGACTCGCTGTACCTGCGCAACTATGCGGCACTGAATGTCCGCGATGTGCTGGCGCGATTGCCCGGCATGGGTCAGGTCCAGGTATTCGGCGGCGGCGACTACGCGATGCGTGTGTGGCTGGATCCGGAGAAGCTGGCGGTGCGCAATCTCACGGCGAATGATGTCATCAGCGCGATCCGCGAGCAGAACGTGGACGTGGCCGCGGGCCAGTTGGGCGCGCCGCCCTCGAAGGGCGCCTCGTTCCAGATCGCCCTGAATGCGGCCGGGCGGCTCACGACCGAGGACCAGTTCCGCGCCATTATCGTCAAGACCGGCGCCAACGGCGAGCTGGTGCGCTTAGGCGACCTGGCACGCGTGGAGATGGGCGCGCAGGACTACGGCATGCGCAGCCTGCTCGACAATCAGAATGCGATCGCGCTGCCGATCATGCAGGCCCCCGGTGCCAACGCTCTGCAACTCTCGGCGAACGTCCGCAAGACCATGAATGAACTGAAGAAGGATTTCCCCGACGGCGTCGACTACCGCATCGCCTACGACCCGACCATGTTTGTGCGCCAGTCCATCGAGGCCGTGCTGCACACCCTGCTCGAGGCCATCCTGCTGGTCGTCATCGTCGTCATCGTCTTCCTGCAGACCTGGCGCGCCTCGCTGATTCCGCTGGTCGCGGTGCCGGTATCGATCATCGGCACATTCGCGGTCCTGCTCGCCTTCGGTTTCTCCATCAACACGCTGTCCCTGTTCGGTCTCGTGCTGGCCATCGGCATCGTCGTCGATGATGCGATCGTGGTGGTCGAGAACGTGGAGCGGCATATCGCCGCCGGCGAGGCTCCGAAACAGGCCGCACGCTCGGCCATGCGCGAGGTCAGCCGTCCGATCATCGCCATCACCCTGGTACTGGTCGCAGTATTCGGACCCGTGGCATTCATCAGCGGCCTCACCGGCGAGTTCTATCGTCAGTTTGCGCTCACGATCGCCATCTCGACCGTGATCTCCGCCTTCAACTCTTTGACGTTGTCCCCCGCACTGGCTGCCGTGCTGCTCAAACCCCATGGTGCCAGCCCTGACCTTTTCGCCCGCTGGATGGAGCAGATCCTCGGGCGATTCTTTAGACGCTTCAACAGCGCCTTCAGCCTTGCGGGCACCGGCTATTCGAAGGCCGTGACCTTCACGATCCGCCGCGGCGGTATCGCGATGGTTATCTATGCCGGCCTGATCGCCCTCGCGTGGTTCGGTTTTCACTCCGTGCCCGGCGGCTTCATTCTCGACCAGGACAAGCAGTATCTGATTGCGGTCGCACAGCTGCCGCCGGCTTCGTCGATCGATCGCACCGAAGCGGTCGTGCGGCGCATGTCCGCGATCGGCCTGAAGACGCCCGGCGTGCAGCACGCGGTGGAGTTCGCGGGCATGTCGGTGAACGGTTGGAGCCAGAGCTCCAGTTCCGGAATTGCGTTCTTCGCTCTGGATCCGCCCGCCGAACGTAAGGGTCTGTCGGGCAAGGCCATTGCCGCGCGCCTGAACGCGCAGCTCGCCAGCATTCAGGACGCCTACGTCGTGGTGTTCACGCCACCGCCGGTACTGGGCCTGGGCTCACTCGGCGGCTTCAAGGCGCAGGTGGAGGACCGCGGTGATGCAGGGCCCGAGGCGCTGTACGCGGCGGTTCAGGATGCCTTAGGGAAAGCTGCCAAGAGCCCGCAGTTGGCCGGCCTGCTGAGCACCTACCAGATCAACGTGCCACAGCTGAACGTCAATGTGGATCGCGACAAGGTCAAGCAGCAGGGCGTGAAGCTCTCGGATGTGTTCGACACTCTGCAGACGTACATGGGATCGACCTATGTGAATGACTTCAACCGCTTCGGTCGCACCTTCCAGGTCGTGGCCCAGGCGGACGGCCCGTTCCGTGCGCAGGCGGAGGACATCCGCACGCTCAAGACCCGCAATGCCGCAGGTGCCATGGTGCCGCTGGGCGCCCTGCTCAACGTCACACCAACCTTCGGCCCGGATGCCGCCCAGCGATACAACGCTTATCGTTCCGCGGATATCAATGCCGGCCCGGCTCCGGGCTTCAGTACCGACCAGGCCCAGGAGGCCCTCGCCGGGATTCTCAAGGCCAACCTGCCGCGCGGCATGACCTTTGAATGGACGGATCTGGCCTACCAGCAACTGATCTCCGGAAACACGGCGACCATCGTCTTCCCGCTGTGCGTGCTGTTCGTGTTTCTGGTACTGGCCGCGCAGTACGAGAGCCTGACGCTGCCGCTGGCGATCATCCTGATCGTGCCGATGTGCCTGCTCGCCGGCATCACCGGCGTGTATCTCGATCACGGTGACAACAACGTGTTTACGCAGATTGGTCTGCTGGTGCTGGTGGGTTTGGCGTGCAAGAACGCCATCCTCATCATCGAGTTTGCCAAGCACTTGCAGGAGGATCGCGGTATGGATGCGACTGCCGCGGTGCTCGAGGCCGCGCGCCTGCGCCTGCGACCCATCCTCATGACCTCCTTCGCCTTCATCATGGGAGTCGTACCGCTGGTGCTCGCGCAGGGCGCGGGTGCCGAAGTGCGGCATGCCATGGGCGTGACGGTGTTCGCGGGCATGATCGGCGTGACCTGCTTCGGTCTGCTGCTGACGCCGGTGTTCTATGTGCTGCTGCGCCGGCTCACCGATCGCCGGGTCGCCATTGAGCACACACGGACGCACGACAAATCCGGACCGGCGGCGATCGGATTCAACCCGGAGGTGCATGGTGCGTAAGCTCATTTCAGTCACCGTCGCCACGACGGTTGCGACGCTCCTGAGCGCCTGCGCCGTCGGACCCGACTATCACCGGCCCGCGGTGCACACGGCGCAGACCTTTGTCGAAGCCGAGCCGGCGGTGTACTCGACGGACGACAGCGTCGGGCCGTTCTGGGGTCAGTTCAACGACGACCTGCTCAATGGCCTGGTGATCGAAGCGCTCGCCGCAAATCATGACCTGCGTATCGCGCTGGCCCATCTGCAGCAGGCACGCGCGCTGCGCACGCAGGCGAAGCTTGATCTGTTGCCGACGGTCACCGCCGATGGCGGCTATACCGACCAGCGCTATCCGGCTTCGCAGACCTTCGGTACCGGGACCAGTCTCGATGAGCGCTACTACAGTGCAGGCTTCGATGCGACCTGGGAGCTGGACCTGTTCGGACGCGTGCGCCGCGGCGTCGAAGCCAGCCGCGCTGTGGTCGAGGGCCAGGAGGCGACACTGCGCGATGCGCAGGTCAGCGTCACCGCCGAGGTCGCGCGAACTTATTTCGAGCTGCGCGGCGAGCAGGCCGAGCTTGCGGTCCTGCAGCGCAATGCCGCCAATCAGCAGCAGACGGTGGATCTGACCAACTCGCTGCTGGATGCGGGGCGAGGCACCGAGCTCGACACGGCGCGCGCGAAGGCGCAGCTGGATACGACACTGGCGAGCATCCCACCGCTGCGCGCGAATGTGGAGAGGTCCATCCACCGCCTGGGTGTCCTTACCGGGCGCGAGCCGGATGCACTGGCGACGATTCTCGCCTCACCCGGGAAACTACCCGAGCTGCCGAAGCTCGCCGCAGTCGGAGATCCGGCGGGGCTGCTGCGCCGGCGACCGGACATCCGTGTGGCCGAACGGCAGCTGGCCGCCTCCACCGCCCAGATCGGTGTGGCAGTCGGCGACCTGTTCCCCAAGGTCACCTTCACCGGCAATTTCGGGTTCGCCGCCGGCGACCTGAATGCCCTGGGGTCGGCCGGCACCAAGACCTTTCTGATCGGGCCTTCGATTTCCTGGGCAGCATTTGACTTAGGGCGCGTGCGGGCTCGGATCGCGGGGGCCCGGGCCGGGGCCGACGCGGACCTGGCCGCCTATCAGCAAACCGTGCTCAAGGCCCTCGAGGAGACCGAAAACGCCCTCGTGGCCCATGCCCGCCAGCGCGACCGGCTGGCGCAACTCACGGCCGCCGCCGCCGAAAGTGACACTGCGGCGCAAATCGCCCGGGCGCGGTATGAGGGCGGCCTGGTCGGCTTTCTGGACGTTCTGGACGCCGAACGGGCGCAGCTTCAGGCCCAGGATCAGCTGGCGCAGAGCCGCACGGATGCGGCCACGAGCCTGATCGCCGTCTATAAGGCCCTCGGGGGCGGCTGGCAGGGGGCACCCCTGCCCGTGGCGCGCATCACGACAGCCGTACCGCCGCAGCGGTAGACTGGCGTGAGCGTCGGAATCAGAGGGGGCGGAATGAGCGTCGGGTTGAAAGCCCGCGCCGCGGATTGCGGCCCGGATTGTGCAGACATCGCCGAAGAGGCTGCGCGGAACGATACCGCGGGCGCGTGCGCGCAGGAGTTCGCCCAGATCAGCGTGTCCCTGCAACATCGTGAAGGACTGCTCGCAGCCTCCGCACGCGCCAGCCGCATGCTGCTCGAAGCCACCGATGTGATGAATGCCATCCCGGCGGTATTGCGCGAACTGGGGGCCGCCGCCGGTGCCGACCGCGTCAACCTCATCCGCTCCGAAACCGGTCCTGACGGAAATCCGTGGATGGTGGTTGCCGGGGAATGGTCCGCGCCCGGGATCAGCGCCTACCTGGGTAATCCCAACAAGGGCGGCTGCCCCGAGAACACCATTTTCGCAACCTGCCAGGAGTTGCGTGCGGGCCGTACGGTGCTCATGAATCCGGCGCAGCACCACGGCGGTGGCGACGGCAGTGCGGCCGATGGCAGTACTCTCACCAAGGCCGTGGTGCCGATCTTCGTCGACAATCGTTTTTTCGGCGCATTGAGTTTCGACAACACCCGTCAGCGCCGCGCAATCGATCCGGCAGAAGTGGCCGCGCTGGAAACCGCCGCGGGCGTGATCGGTGCCGGATTGCATCGCGAGCATCTGATCGAGGTGGTGCGCCGGGAGCGTGAGCAGGCTGCCGACCTGCGCATGAACGAGCTGGCGAAGGCCAACGCCGTCATCCGCGGCAATCTCGAGCGACTTGCCACCGAACCGGATGCGCGCAACTTCCTGGGCCATGTGCTGCTGGAGGCCACGCGACAGTTTGATGCGGCGGCCGGCAACGTGATCGTACGTCATGATGATCCCGCGATCTGGGAGATCGTCGCGCATGTCGACGGCGGTCAGCTGGTCCCGCCTGCGTTCACGGCCAGTATCCCGGCCGACGGCAATGCCCTGGGCGAAAAACTCTCGCGCACCGAGCTGCCGATGTTCTGCAATCTGGTGTCCGGCGATGACGCCACCGCGTGGCCGGGGCTGCAGGAGTATCAGCGCCGCGCCGGGCACACGGGCATGGTCGCCTTCCCGCTGCTGTTCGGCGGCCGCAATGTCGGCTTCATCACCCTGTATTTCAAGGACAGCGCGGCCGCCACGCTGGTCAACAGCGAACTGCTCGTGGCGCTCGCCCAGCAGGCCACCCTGGCCATCGAGATTATGCGGTTGGCGCAGTCGGCCAAGGAAGCGGCCGTGCTCGTGGAGCGCAATCGCATCGGCCGTGAAATCCACGATGGGCTCGCGCAGGCCTTCACCGGGATTCTCATGCAGCTGGCCGCCGCCGAGGACTCCGAAGGCACCGAACAATGCACCACGCAAGGACTGATCGCCGCGCGTATCCGTGATCTGGCGCGTGAAGGTCTGGCCGAAGCGCGTCGTTCGGTCATGGCCCTGCGCCCGGATCGCACCCGCAGCGGCGGCCTCGAACTGGCCTTGCGCCAGCTGGCCGAGCGCTCCTCGGTTCCCGGGCGCACCGAGTGCAGCTTCGAAGGGCGGGCCCCCGCGACGGGCCTCGCACCGGAACATGAACACGCCTTATTGCGCATCGCCCAGGAAGCGGTCAGCAATGCCGTCCGCCACGGTCATCCCCAGCACGTGCGGATCAGCCTGATTGGCGAGGCCGCGCACTGGGTGCTCACCGTGGCCGATGATGGCCAGGGCATGGAAGGCTCTCCGGAGGACTGCGCGCAGCATGGATTTGGCCTGAGCAACATGCAGGAGCGCGCGACCGCCATCGGTGGTACCTGGCAGATCGAGACCCGCAAGGGCGAGGGCACGCGCGTGAGCGTGCGCCTGCCGCGCCGGAATATTCCGTGAGCCCGGCCCGGGCCGCCGTGCCTCCCGCGGCAGTGCCGGTTCATAAGATTCGCGTCATCCTGGCCGATGATCATCCGGTGGTCCGCGATGGTTTGGCCGCCATCCTCAACCGCCAGCCCGACATGGAAGTGGTGGCCGAGGCGGCCGATGGTGAAGAAGCCACCGAGCTGTACAACCGACTCCAGCCCGACGTCATGGTGCTGGACCTGCGCATGCCCAAGCGCGATGGCGTTGCAGTCGTGGAGATGGTGCTCGCCGCCCATCCTCATGCGCGCCTGCTCATCATGACCACCTACGACGGGGATGAAGACATCTTCCGCTGTCTGAGCCAGGGCGCGAAGGGCTACATGCTGAAAGACGCGCCGCGCACCGAAATTCTTTCGGCCATTCGTGCGGTCAGCGAGGACCGCCCCTATGCCTCCTCCTCCGTGGCGAGCAAGGCCCTGCAACGCATGGCCAAGCCCAGTCTCACGCAACGCGAGCTCGGCGTGCTACAGCTGCTGGCCGAAGGCCGCAGCAACAAGGACATCGCGCGGCGCCTGAGTATCACCGAGGGTACGGCCAAGACCCACGTCAAGGCCATTCTCACCAAGCTCGATGCCATCAGCCGCACCGAGGCAGTGGCCGTCGCTCACAAACGCGGCCTGGTTCGCCTATAGCGGGGCCTCCCCATGACGAAGGCTGTGCGGCACAGCGCTGAGGCCAGGGCACAAGCCACTCTGGATTCGCTCGATCGCTACAGTGCGGTCGCGCCGCGGGCCGAACAACTTGCCGCCCTGAAAAGCGCTCTCGCCGATCGCCATTTCCTGGTCGTTGCCCGCGCGGCGGCGCTCAGCGGCGAGCGGTTGCTGCACGAACTCATCCCCGATCTGCTCGTCGCCTACACGCGCTTTTTGCCCGATGCGGTCAAGCGCGATCCGCGTTGCAAGGCCAAGAGCGCGATCGCACGCGCCCTGGTGACACTCGAGGCGCGGGATATCGGCTTCTACCAGGCCGGCATTGGTTACCGGCAGCTCGAGCCGGTCTGGGGCGGACGCGCCGATACCGCCACAGACGTGCGCTGCACCTGCGCGATGGGACTGGCCGCCTCCGGTCATCCGCGCGCGGTCGCGGAACTGGCCGGAATGCTCAATGACCCGGAGGCCGAAGTTCGCAGCGGCGCGGCACGGGCGATTTCATGCGGGAACCCCCATGAAGCCGAGGCCGTACTGCGGCTGAAGGTACACATCGGGGATACCGAACCGCAGGTGCTCGGCGAATGCTTCACCGCACTGCTTGCCATCGCGCCGGAGTATTCACTGCCCTTGGTCGCCGCATACCTGCGTGAGAAGGATGAAGCGCTGCGGGAACTTGGCGCGCTCGCCCTGGGCGAATCACGGCTCCCCGAGGCGCTGAAACTGCTGCGCGATGCCTGGACTGATGTGATCACCACCGAAGGAAGAGGCGCCCTCATCCGGGCGGCCGCACTTCATCGCAGCGAACCGGCATTCAAATGGCTGCTGGAAATCATTGAAACCGGCACCCCGCGGATCGCTGCCGCAGCCGTTGCGGCGCTGTCGGTCTACGAGCGCAATGCCAGGCTGATCGAACAGGTCGAGGCCGCAAAAGCGCGGCGCGACAATCCCCTCTGACCCTAGAATGCAAGCATGAGTCACACCCCGACGACCGTGTATCTGATCCGCCACGGCCAAAGCCAGGCCAACGTGGGCGGCATTACCCTCCCAAACCCCGTCGTTCCCCTGACCGAATTGGGCCAGCTGCAGGCGCAGGCCCTGGCAGCATTGCTGCCGGTCACTTCGGTCAGAATCTGGGCATCGCCGTTCAAGCGCGCCCTCGACACCGCTGCGCCGTATTGCGCGCGCATGGGCCACAGCGCAACGACCCATGATGATCTGCGTGAGTTTGAAACCGTCGACACCGCGCAGATGAGCGGCAGATCCTCCGTCGAGCGCGAGGCGGTGGTGGCGCGTTACTGGATCAAGTCCGAGCCGGAGCAGCGCACGGGCCCGGCCGCCGAGACTTTCCGCGAGTTCCACGATCGTGTCACCAAGGTGCGCACCCAGTTCCTGCCCTCACTGCCCGATGGCAGCGTGATTTTCGGTCACGGCATGTGGATGGCGCTGCTGTTCTGGCAGATATGGGGCTTCGAGAAAGTAGATCACATCGGCATGAGCCTGTTCCGCAGGTTCCAGCTTGGCTTTCCGACACCCAATACCTCGGTCTACCGTGTGACACATGCCTCTCCCGGCAGATGGGAAGTCGCAGCCGATGAGGCGGCGATGCGGACGATCGCCGCAATCGGCGCGGGAATGGACCAGCGCTCCAATCAGGAAGAGCGGGTAGATGTTCATGATGACGCCGAACACAACGTCGAGATCGAGTCTTCGCCGCATGATTCGCGCTAGCGCGGCCGGGTTTTCGCTCGTGGCGCTGCTCGCCGGCAGCGACGGGGCGCGTGCCCAGGGGCTGCAGGGCGGCTTCGACGATGCCGCCCGTACCGCAGTCGTCCACCACGCCGCCGAAGCACTGCAGCAGCGCTATGTGTTCCCGGATGTGGGGAATCGTGCGGCCGAAATCATCGAAGCAGCTCTGACGGCGGGCAACTACGCCGGGGAGGACCCGGTGCGCTTCGCGCTGGAGATGACCCGCGATCTGCAAAGCGAGACGCACGACAAGCACGTGCGCGTATACACACTCACCACCCCCCCGCCCGCCGCCTCAGCCACGGTGCAGTCCGTATCCCCGAATGAAGAATCGGGAATCGTCCGGGCCGATCGACTGGCCGAGAACATAGGCTATATCGAAGTCGCCTCCTTCCCGGAACTCCCGCAATTCCGTCCCTCTTTGGATCAGGCTATGGCCGCACTCGCCTCCACGCGGGCTCTGATCATCGATTCACGGCGCAATCACGGCGGCAGTCCGGCGAGTGAGGCCTATCTTGCGAGCTACTTTCTGGATGGCAAGAAACGCATTGCGGTCAGCAAGTACATCTTGCGCAACCCCCGCACGGAAACCTTTCACACGCAGATGTACTGGAGTTCCCGGACTCCCGAGTCCTATGCCGGCAAACCGGTATACGTGCTCACCAGTCGCGAGAGCATTTCCGCGGGGGAAGCTGTTGCCTATGACATGCGTGCGCTGGGAGTGGCCGTAATCATCGGTGATCCGACGGGCGGTGGCGCCAACGGAGGCGGATTGGTGCCCCTCGGCCACGGCATGGCGATGTTCGTGCCCATCGCTCGCGCCGAAAATCCGACCACGGGTACCAGTTGGGAGGCCCTCGGCGTGGCTCCAGATGTACCCGCGCCCGCGGCCATTGCGCTTCAAGTTGCGCTGAAGAAGCTCGGGGTAACCTCCCCCTTTACCCAGATAGCTGACCTGTCCAAGGCGCGCCTGTTCAGGCCTGACGATCGGTGAGCCCCAACCGGCCGCGGTCAGCGCCATTCGCCACTCAGGCTGGTGTCGCGAATGAACGCTTTGTGCGTATCACCCCTCGAACAACAATCGCTTTCAACGAGGAAGATATGCGTCCGAATCGCTCAATACCCCCGTGCAGCGTCATTCCCGAGTTGGGATATCCGAACGTGAGTCGGGCCATCAACTGGCTGTGCGGGGCGTTCGGATTCGACTTGAGGTTAAGGGTCGCCCACCACCGCGCGCAGCTGAACGTCGGCGCGGGTGCGATCGTTGTGAAGGAACTTGCGCAGAATGAAGCTCCGCTCACGGGCGCCGGGTGGCGAACGCACGCCATCATGGTTCGTATCGCCGACGTGGAAGATCACTACGCCAATGCACTCGGCTACGGAGTGCGGATCCTGCGCGAGCCCGCCGATTACCCATTCGGCGAGCGCCAGTACACCTGCCTTGATCTGGGAGATCATGCCTGGACGTTCAGCCAAACGATAGCGGATGCGTCGCCGGAAGGTTGGGGCGGCGTCGCTTCTAGGTGATCGATTTTTCGCCGAGCTGCAGGCGAACGCGCAACGAGGCGCGGCCGCGTGCCAGGAGTCGCTCCACAGCCTTCGCAGACAGGCCCAGCTGACGGCCCGCGTCGGCACCGGACAAGCCCTTCTCGTAGACCAGCGCCAGGGCCGCTCGCTGTCGCTCTGGTAGACCACCGAGTGCTACTCCCAGGGCTCGACGGCGTTCGTCGATTTCCAGCATTTCATCCGCGCTCACCCCCGGGTCGATTATCTCAAAGTCCTCCGGAATAGCCTCGGGCTGTATCCGCCGACGATGGTCAATACACAAATTCACCACGATCCTGTACAGCCATGTCGCGAAACGGGCGCGGCGTGAATCAAAGCGACCCGACTGCGTCCATGCCCTCACCATCGCTTCCTGGACAATCTCCTCCACTATGGCGGCGTTGGAGACGACACGGGAGGCGACGCGAGATGCAAAGCGCGCGTAGCGCGCTGCAATTTCGTCAAATGCTCTCGTGTCGCCCCCGCCCGAAAGCGCGGCCAGCTCTGCATCGCACTTGTGTGCGTATCTCAATTGGTCATTCATGGTACGTATGCCGTAGTCCGTCGCGATCCCGACGCCCTTAACGCCATATCTCACTGCTCGCGCAGCGCCTTCAGACGGTCAGTCGCCTGCTTCAACTCGGCCTTGTCGATCAGTCCGTCATCGTTGACATCGACCAGGTTGAAGACGACCTCCCCTGCCTTCACGAACTCGTCGCGACTGACGCTTCCGTCATGGTCCACGTCAATTCTCTGCAACAGCTCGTGCAGCTTTTCCGCGCGGCTGCCGCCCCGCTTGGTCAGGCGCGGAAAGTCCGCATCGTTCAGCTCGCCGTCGTGATTGCGATCAAGTTTCCCGAACCGCACCCCACGCGCGGCGTAGTACTCATCCCGCGAGATAAGCCCGTCGTGGTTGACGTCCGCTTGTTCGAACATCGCCATCGGGTCCATCGAACTACGCGCCCCGAATGCGAAGGCCGAGTCGGGAATTGCGACCACGGTCAGGCTCGCCACCGACATCAGGAAGAGACAGGTGTCCTTGCGATTCATGATTTTCTCCTCAGCACGGAATCACGCTGCCGGACGCGTTCGTGCACGTTCCCGTATGAGACAGCTGTCCCGGACCGACACTGGTCGTGCCTTGGTAGCTGTTACCCGTCGCGGCATTCGTCACGCTCGTCTGATGAGTCGTCGTGCCATTGGCCGTCTCGGTTGCACCGCTATACCGTAAGTTCGCGCTGCTGGCCGTCGTCTGCGCGCTGCCGGTTACAGCACCGCTCGCGCTCTTCGAATAGTCCGCGGTCTTGGTGATGCTGGCTCCCGTATTACCGTTGTAGGCAGAGCTGCTGTGGCTCACCTGTGCGGATCCATCGCCGCTCTTCGTAAGTGTGGACTGGCCCTGATAGCTTCCGCCCTTGGCTCCCGAGATCGATGTGGTGTGTGTGGTAGTGCCGTTCGCGGTGCTCGTGCTGCTGCTGTACGTACCGCGTGCGCCACTGACAGTTGTCTGACCGCTCCCGCTGACGGTGCCTGTCGCGCTTTTGGTGTAGCTGCCGGTGCTGCTATAGCTCGCGCCCGTCCGGGCGTTGTAGCCCGATCCGCTATGATTGGATTGTGCCGAACCGTCCGCATAGTGAACGTTGCTTTGACTGCCCTTCGCGTATCCGCCATTCACCCCCTGTATGGAGTACCCACTCCCGTGCCGTATAGTGCCGTTGGATTGCCGGACCGTGTAGCCGCCGCGCGCTGCGGAGCCGTTCGGCCCCCTCACGGCTGCACCTCTTGCCCATCCGGCCGCCATCACGGGCTGCAGTCCGCTAAGCGCCAGAACTGCGCATACCGTGACACCCTTTGTCCGAGATATAGTTTGAATGAACATTCTGTTGACTCCTGCAGTTGAAAAACATAGATGCTCTGATCGCCCCGCGTTCGATGACGACTCATCACTCGCGGGCACCATGCTCCACGACCAACGGTGCAACTGCCTTGCAGGTTTACGGGCGACAGTGAGTACTTATGTCTGGCGAGCCGAATAGAAACATCTGATTACAAGTGGCCCAGTCGTGCACTTGAAGCCGCAAAGAAAGGCCGACATAGTCCGCGCCATGGAAAGCCTTAACATTCTTATCGTCGATGATGATCTGCGACTGCGTGACCTGCTCGAACGCTATCTGACGAACCAGGGATTCAAGGCGCGCTGCGCTGCGAATGCGGCAGCGATGCGGCGCGTGCTGGGTGAGCATCACGTCGACCTTATCGTGCTAGATCTGATGCTGCCCGATGCCGATGGGCTTACGCTGTGCCGCGCACTTCGCACCGAGGGCATCGAAACTCCGATCATCATGCTTACGGCCAAGGGAGACGAGGTCGACCGCATTGTCGGTCTCGAGATCGGCGCGGACGACTATTTGGGCAAACCCTGCAGTCCGCGTGAGCTGGTGGCTCGCATCCGCGCCGTGATGCGCCGCCGCCCGCGCCTGGTCGGCGGCGCGCCGCAGGCTGATCAGGCGCCAGTGCGATTCGGACGTTTTCTATTCGATCCCGCGGCGCGACAGTTGCTCGATGGCGATGCGCCCCTCAAACTGACTAGTGGTGAATTCGCAGTACTCGCCGCATTCACCACGCATCCGTTTGAGACATTAACTCGGGAGCGCCTCATGTCGCTTGCGCGTGGGCGAGGTCACGATGCCTTTGATCGCAGCATCGATGTAATGGTTTCGCGCTTGCGCCGCCTGCTCGAGGATGATCCGCGCGTGCCGCGCTGGCTACAAACTGTCTGGGGTGAAGGGTACGTATTCGTGCCCGATTCTGCGCCGGCTGACAGCCCGTGAATCGCGGACCGACAACCTTTTCACTGATCCTGGCCCTGCTGGCGGTTGCCTTGCTGCTGGCATCGGGCCTTTCAGCTGCCCTATGGGTACACGCCGGCGAACGCATGATAGGTGGTATCGACAGCCGGCTGGTGGTTTCGACTGCGCTGGCGGCCGACGAGCTGTGGGGACGTTCAGATGCGAGCAGTGCCGCCGCACTGCTGCAAATGCAGAACCTAGGCTTGCGGTTCTCGAGCGCCCCTCCACCTCCGCCGCGAATACGCGGCGCGCCGCTACTCGCTGAATTGGGCCGCTCGGCCGGAACCTTGATCGGAGACCCGTCGCGGGTGGCCGTGACACAGTCTCCTGAACCGGAGATCTGGATCAGGAGCGCACGAGATCCACAAACCTGGATCGTCCTCAAGGGGACGAGCTATCGCGGCAGACTGATCGCATCGGCCTTGCTGACCGGCGGGATCGCAGTCTTCGTTGTATTGGTGCTGTCCGCGCTCGTGGCGCGAGTTCTGACCCGGCCGCTCGAGCGGCTCGCGCTCGATGCGCCCGCGTGGCTGCACGGGGCGCTCCCCGACAGCACCTTACGAGGCAGCCCGCGCGAGGTGCGTCATCTTGCTGCCGCCATCGGCAACGCCGGTGAAAACCTTCGCAAGGTGGCGCACGAACGGGAGCTGATGCTAGCCGGCATCTCCCACGATCTGCGCACACCGCTCGCGAGACTGCGGGTGGCGCTCGAACTCGGCGATGCCACAGACCCCACACTGAGTGCGGCGATGACGGCGGATCTCGAGGAACTTGATGCGGCACTTGAGCAGTGTCTGGCATTCGTGCGCGAGGGCCGGGACGAAGCCCCGCGGCGTATTGATCTGACCACGATCACCGGTCAGCTGCTCACGCTGCGCCATCATCCGGAGGAGTGGAGTCTGGACGGTCCGCCCACTGTATTCCTAACTGTCCGGCCGACGCTCATGCGCCGCGCCCTGGGCAATCTCATGGAGAATGCCGAGCGCTATGGTCGCGCGCCGTTCGAGATGTCGTTGCGGCGCGAAGGTGCGCGAATCTGCATTCGGATTGCCGACAGTGGCCCGGGAGTGTCTGAGACCCTGCTCGGCAGACTGTGCCGGCCATTCGTACGGGGTGATGCCGCGCGCGGCGGCGGGGGCAGCGGACTTGGCCTGAGTATTGTCGCGCGCGCCGTCGAACTGCATGGTGGGACCCTGCGGTTGCGCAACCGCGACAGCGGCGGCTTTGAGGCTCGAATCTCGCTGCCGGACGGGCCTGGGGAGAAAATCAATATGCCGTGATGACCGCGGCCATCGCACTGTGCAAATTGTCTGCGACTTTCGGCAGCCGGCCTCGCATAAAAAATATTCCGTAGACACCGGAGGAGCGATCGATCCAAGGGAAGGTGCCGTACGCTCCGGGGCTCAACGCAAGTTCGCAGCGTCCATCGGATGCCCAGGTGGCGCACCAATTGCCAAGCGCGTACTGCAGCGGGCTTGTGACCCCCGCGGGAACGTACGCCATCGGCTTGCCTAAAGTCTGTACCGTCTCCATGGTCGCCACCGAACGGGCCGTGAGAATCCTGTGGCCATCGAACTGTCCCATCTGAACGAGCATTGTGAGGAATTTCATGTAGTCCCCGGCCGTCGTCACCACCCCTCCCTGCAGCAACGGATTGCGTGTCTGCGCAGCTGCAACCCCACGATTGGGCAGATGGGTCCAGTAGGTATGCGACATTCCTAAAGGCCTGGCCACACGCTCCTCGAACAGGTCTGACCAGCGCTTGCCCGTTACCTGTTCGACCAGCGCTCCGGCCACCTGGAATCCTGGTCCCCCATATTTGAAGACTCTGCCGGGCGGATCCTCCAATGGACGTAGCGCAATTTGCGCAGCCGAATCGGCAAGACTGATCCTCGGATCCTGCCCGATGTCCACCAGATCCTTTAGACTACCTTCACCGGAGGTCTGGGCCAGCAGTTCGCGCAGCGTCACCTGGCCCGCCTCCCCCGTGAACTGGGGCAACACTCGCTCAATCGGCTCATCCAGCGATAGCTTTCCCTCGTCTACGACGGTCATCACCAGGGCCGCCGTCATCCATTTTGAAGCCGAGGCAACCGGATATTGCGCTTCAGAATTGATCTGGCCCACGTCCAGCCGAAAAAGGAGCTTGCCGTCTTTCATGGCAATGGCCGTCACACCCGGCACGCCCCGCTTGACGATATTTTCCACTTCGGTGCGCACTCGTGGCGGCACACTGCCGGTGTTTCTGGCAACAGTCGGCGCAGGTGCACCTTCCTTCCGGGCGTGCTGGCTGACCTGGCGCAGGACGAAGATGCACCCCGGGAGGGTCAGTACAATCCAGATACTTAGCAGCAGGCGTTTCACGTCTACCCACAGCTATGGCAACGTTTGCAGGGCCGTGAACGTACCCGGCACCGTAGCATTTTGCAGCAGCACGCCCGCTTGATTGGCGATCATGCCATCCTGAGCCGGCTGCACCGGACCGGTCCCAACGACGATATCGGACCGTCCATCGCCGTTGATGTCTGCCAACGCGATCTCATTGGCATCCACCGCTGCGTAGTTGGCCGCTGCCTGGAACGTGCCGGGGCTGCCTGAGGCCTGCAACAACACGCTCACGGCGTTCGATCCACCGATGACGACATCCAGGAGTCCGTCACCATTCACATCTGCCACCGAAATCGACTGTGCCAGGCTACCGACTGCCGTCGGATAGCCGACTGGCGCTAGAAATGTGCCCGGCATGTTCGAATTCTGCAGCATCACCGCGACCGTCGGCGCACTGCCGCCCACCGGGCCCGGGTCGGTTATCACCAAGTCATTCAAGCTATCGCCATTGACATCCGCTATTGCAATCAGGTTTGCCCCGTACCAGGCTGCGTTTGCGGCTTCGGTATAGACCACCACCGGTGCTTCGTAGGCCGTGACCGAGGCGGATCCGCTGTGAAACAGCAGCTTCACGCCGGTATTGTCTGACAGCGCCACATCCGCAACGCCGTCTGCGTTCAAATCCCCGACTGCAACCCAATTTGCCCCGCCGGAGTACAACCCAACAGGGCTGGCGAACTTGCCCGGTGAAGTCTGCAGAAACAGCGAAACGTTGAAATCCGCGGAGATAAGATCAGGCAACCCGTCGCCGTTCATGTCGCCGATGGCAACCTGCGATGCACCCGGCGAGGGCAATACCATCGGCACACCGAAGGTTCCGGGGCCCTGCGCGCCATTGAAGAACACGGACAGGGAGCCGTCGTCATAGCTCGCCGAGACGAGATCAGCCAGGTGATCGCCATTGAAATCCGCGGTCGCCAGATAGAGCGGATTGTGACCGGCGCTCAGCAGAGTGGGAGCACTGAACGCGCCCGGGCCGTTCGACAGGTCGACTTTCAAATTGCCCGGAGCCGGTTGGTCGCCTGTCACGAACGTACTTGTCTGAACGATGGAGGTATAGCCGTTACCACTGAAGTCCGCAGCCACGAGCCCGTACGATACCTCGCTGGGTAGATATCCTGCCGAACAGCCATCGCATCCGTCGTCGCCACAGCTAGCCAGCGAAATCGCAATCGCCGCCAACGCCCATGGGCCGAGCGCCCTCAAGGTCGGCCGTCCAGGCCGGGCGGTATGCTTGGGATTGAGTTCTTCGATCGCCTTGAACACGGGTCCTCCGACGCTTCGCGCGCGTAATCTGCTGTTGATCGTGATACGACGGATCGGCCGAGCCCCCCCGCGAGTTCGCGCGTCGGCGTGGCATACTTGGCGACGGTGACGACAGGGAAGTTCGGTAGTAATGCAATCCCCATTGATAGTGCCTGCCGAACTGGACGACGCATCGGCCATCCTTGAACTGCAACGGCAGGCGTACCAGGCCGAGGCGCTCCTGTACAACGATTGGAGCATTCCACCTTTGACCCAAAGTCTTGCGCAGCTGATGGATGAGTTTCAGGACAGCGTGGTCCTGAAGGCCGTGTCGGGCACGTCGCTTCTCGGATCAGTGCGTGGTCGGGCTGCGGATGGGGTTGCCCATATTGGCAGGCTTATCGTCGCCCCCGCCGCGCAACGTCGCGGTATCGGCACCGCCTTGCTGCGCGGAATCGAGTCTGCGTTTCCCCACGTGCAGCGGTTTGAGCTATTCACCGGAAGCAAGAGTGAGGGAAACATTCGACTCTACCGTACCCACGGATACGCCATTTCGCATGAGCGGGCGCTCTCGCCGAGCGTCACCCTGGTGTACATGAGCAAGGCCAACGATGGTCGGCCTGATCTGCGCCGCAGCTAACGCGCCGGCCGAGGCGTACTCAAAGTGCTGCCGATGAGGGCCGCTGCCGGGCCCACGAGGAAGTAAGCTACTCTGTAGCCGAGGGGCATGATCTCGGTGCTCAACAAGGTCATGGCGGTGACGTTGATCAGCATCATCGCGCCAAGCACGAGCGGGGCCCTGCGCCGGCGTCGTGCCGCGAAATATCCGATGAGCACCACCACCGGAAAAGTGATGACCATGCCCAAGGGGTTATAGGCAGCGCCGTCAGTTCCCGACAAGCCCGCAAGCGCCTGATTCACCATGAACTCTGCGACGCCGACGGCGAGGTACGCGAGTAGCGCGATACCGAGTGTCGCAGGCCATGCGTTTCGGGTGAGCCGAATCCACAGGAGGGGCGGAGCCGATGTACATACCTGCCGCAGGTACCATTTGAACGCCGCCGAAGAGGAAGCCGTAGTCGCTCGTAGGGCATACTCCTCGTCAAGATCGCCCATCAATGCTTCACGGTGGCTTCGTGGCGCCAGCCATGAAAGAAACCAACTCGCCACCTGCACAGCGCGACGAAGCATCACGTGGTTTGCAGGCCCTTGAGGCCCGCACTCAGCTTCGCGATGATCTCGTGCGTGTTCCGCAAGGCGCCCTCTCCCGGTGCGGTGATGCTGAAGTAGCGCTTGGCTCGACCACCGCGTTCGGCCGTTGGCTCTCCTGTATACGATCTGATGAGACCCTTTGATTCCAGTCGCACGAGTGTCGCGTAGACGGCGCCGATCGAAATATCCCGACCGGTCGCGCTCTCGATTTCCCTGCGCACCGTCACGCCGTAGGCATTCAGGCCAAGACGCATCACCGCAAGCAGCACGATGTGCTCCAATGAGCCTAGCGGCTCTTGACGCTTCTTCATATGTTTTATAATCTATAACAAATAGATGAGGCGCGCAATCTCCCGAAGGAGGTCGAGGTGATCAACTACGTGATGGTCGGAACCAACCGATTCGACGCAGCGGTCGCGTTCTACGAGGCGCTGATGAGCGATATGGGTGCGACACGCGCCTATGCAACGCCGAGGAATGTGGGCTGGGGTTGGGGAATCGGGACGCCCATGTTCATCGTCACCCGACCGTACGATGAGCAGCAGGCAAGTATCGGCAATGGCGCCATGGTGGCCTTTGATGTCTCATCGACCGAACTGGTCGATGCGCTGCATGCCAAAGTCCTGGCGCTCGGCGGCTCCAGTGAAGGTGATCCAGGCCCGCGCGGTGAACACATGTACGCGGCCTATTGGCGGGATCTGGACGGCAATAAGTGCAACTTCATCTGCTACAGAAAGCAAGGTGCAACTGCGTGATCGTCGGCAGTCCTGTTCCCAGGACTTTACCCGCATTCATCAGTCGTCGATGCTCTGGCATGCAAGGGTGCGGAAGTCCTCGTTCACGCGCGTCGGCCCCATGTTGTAGCGCTGAATCATCAGGATGGTCACGAAGTCCTCGACGCTGTCCGACACCCAGTCGGTTCCGTAGATGCCTGACCAACCGAACTGGCCCGGGGCCATGGCCGTACTGGCACGCCCCGTGATCACCGACAATCCCAGACCCCAGCCGCGATAATCCCAGAAGCCTGGCGAGAACGGGGAAGCGGTCTTCTGCGCAGCGGTAACCTGATCGGTGAGCATCACCTCGACCGTCGCGCGGGCGAGGATGCGCTCCCCGCCCAGATTGCCCTTGTTCAACATCATGCGGCCAAAGGCACCGTAGTCATCGATGGTCGACACCAGCCCGGCACCACCTCCCGGAAACGCCGGCGGGCGACTCCACTTGGAGGCCTGGCTGTCGTCCATGACTTCCAGCGCGCCACCGGGCTCACTGACGGCATAGCAGCTTGTGAACCGACCAAGTTTGCCCGGAGGCACGAAGAAGGCGGTGTCGCGCATCCCCAACGGCTCGAAGATACGTTCCTTGAGAAAGGCTTCGAACGACTGGCCTGAGGCACGCGCGATCAGGACGCCCAGCAGATCCGAACCGGTGTGGTACATCCAGCGCGTGCCGGGCTGACACACCAGCGGCAGCGAGCTCAAGCGACGCAGCCACTCATCGGGTCCAAGCGGCGATGCCGGGTCAAGACCGGTTGGCAGCGTCGCGGTGATGGCCTTCTGGATCGGGTACTCCGCCTCCGGTCCCAGCAGCATGCCCATCCCCATGCGGAAGCTGAGCAGATCACGCAATGTAAGCGGACGATTCGCGGCCTCGGTCTGGTCGACCGGTCCGTCGATGCGCTTCAAGACGCGGCGATTCGCCAGCTCCGGCAGGAAGTTATCGAGGGGATCATCCAGCGTCAGCCTGCACTCCTCGACCAGAATCATCGCTGCGACGGCGGTAATCGGCTTGGTCATGGAGGCAATGCGAAAGATCGAGTCACGACGGATCGGATCCTTGTGGACCAGATCCTGGCAGCCGATGGTGTCCACCACCGTCTCCCCCCTGCGGCTGAGCAAGGTGACTACGCCCGCCACATTCCCCTGCTCGACATGCCCGGCCATCACCTCGTGCATGCGCGCCAGACGCGGCTTCGAGAATCCGCCGTGTGCCATATTCGCCTCCTTACGACTGGGTGCGGGCATCCTAAATCGTTGCGGCGGGTTATGCTTCGGATTAAGGAGCTTCCCATGACCAAGACAGTACGCATCCATCAAACCGGCGGCCCCGAAGTGCTGCGCATCGAGGACCTGGCGGTCGGCGATCCCGGACCACACGAGATTCGTATCCGGGTCGAGAGCATCGGCCTGAACCGCTCCGAAGCGATGTACCGCGCCGGCCGGTATCTCGGCTCGCCCAAGCTGCCGTCGCTCATGGGCTACGAGGCCTGCGGCATCGTCGAGGCGGTCGGTCCGGGGGTGCACGGGCGCGCGCCCGGCGATCGCGTATGCGTGATCCCCACTTACCGCTTGGGCGAATACGGCGTGTACGCGCAAAGTGCCATCGTGCCTGCACGCAGTGTTTTCGCTGTGCCCCCGGGACTCACGCCCGTGCAAGCCTGCGCTATCTGGATGCCCTTCCTCACCGCCTACGCCATCATTGAAGTGGCCAAGATCGGCATCGGCGATCATGTATTGATCCCGGCTGCCTCCAGCAGCGTGGGACTTGCAGCCATCCAGCTGGCGAACTGGGCCGGCGCCGTGCCAATCGCCCTCACCCGGCACAGCACCAAAGCCGCCGCCCTACGGGAGCATGGTGCCCAACATGTGATCGCCACCGAGGAGACCGATATGGTCGCTGAGGTCATGCGCATTACACATGCGAAGGGCGCGCGCACCGCTTTTGATCCGGTCGGAGGCCCCTACGTCGAAAAATTGTGCAATGCACTGGCCGACGAAGGCATCCTTTTCATTTACGGCGGCCTGAGCGAACAGGCCACTCCCTATCCGCATTGGCCCGTCGCGTTGAAGGGGCTGAGTATCCGCGGTTGGGTGTTCTCGGCCATTGCCAACAAGCCCGAGCGTTTTGCCCGAGTACGGGAAACGATTCTTGCAGGCCTGGCGACCGGGCATCTGAAGCCCGTCATCGCGAAAACCTTCACGCTCGATCACATCGCGGAGGCGCACGCCTACCTCGAGTCCAACCAGCAGGTTGGCAAGGTCGTCGTCACGGTCTAGTGAAGGCGCTGTGGCAGCTCAAACACCCACAGCGACGAGGCATGTTCCTGGGGATTCTGGATCTCCGGCACGATGGTCGGGAAGGTCTGAGTTTCAATCCCGCCGTTGCCGACGACGACGGCGATGTACTGGTGACCCTTGACGCTGTAAGAAATCGGACAGGAACTGGGCACGTCGTTCATGCGCACCTGCCAAAGTTCCCTGCCGGTGGTGTCATCGTAGGCACGCAGGAATCGATCCAGCGAACCGGAGAACACCACACCGCCCGCTGTCGCCAGCAGGCAGGTCGTTCCCGGCGCGCGCTGGCGGTCCGTCCACAGCACCTCGTGAGTCTGCAGATTGATGGCCTCGGTGCGCCCGTACTTACCGTCCGTGTCCGGCCGCGGACGGATGGTCCAGTTATAGCCTGATGACAGATTGCCGCGCTCGCCGGGGCCGGCCGGAATCAAATCCATGCAGGATTCGACCATCGGAACGTACAGCACCTTGGTGTCCGGATTGTATGAAGTTGCATTCCAGTTGCGTCCGCCGCCCGGATGCGGACAGATCGTCACCGGTTTGCCATTCCCGACCACCACGGCCGGATTGATGCTCTTCTCGCCGGTTTTCGCATCGATGCCGCTGATCACGTTCTGGATGCCGAGGTCCTTCGAGAAAATGTACTGGCCGGTGGACGCATCCATGGCCTCGATGATGCCCATCTTCCCTGAGGTGACGATGAGCTTGCGCGTCGCGCCTGCAACGGGCAGATCAATCACCTCCTGTTCGAACGCCCAGTCGAGATCCCACTGATCATTGTGCACATGCTGGAAATGCCACATGAGCTTACCGGTGTCCGGATTCAGGGCCAGCGTGGTGTCGGTGTAGAGGCTGTCGGCGGTGATGCCAGGCTTGTTGATCGAATGCAGCAGCGGACCGGTGTCGTAGGTCTGGCCGGTACCAAAGTACGCCAGGTTCAACTTAGGATCGTAGCTGCCCGCAGTCCACACCGAGGCACCGCTGCGCTTCTCGAGCGGCAACCCGTTCCAGCTGTCGCCACCGGCCTCGCCGGGACGCGCGATGGTGTGAAAGCGCCAGGCCTCCGCACCGGTCTGAGCATCCAGCGCCACGACGGCGCCACCGCCGGGTGACTGTCCCACTACGCCGACGAGAACCCTCCCCTTCGCAACCAGCGGACCACCGGTCGTCTGCCAGCCCTGATGATAGTCAGCCACGGGCGCATCCCACACGACGGTGCCGGTTTTCACGTCCAACGCCACGATGTGATCATCCGAGGTCGGAACCAACAGCTTGTCGCCGTAGATCGCAAAGCTGCGGTGCACAGACAGGCGCGCATCGGATGGCAGCACGCGCGAGGACTGCCACAACAGATCCCCGCTTTTCGCATCGAGTGCCTGAATGGTATCGCCCCAACTGGCCACGAACAGCACGCCGTCGTGTACCAGCGGGGTGGTCTCGTTGTGCCCGTTCGGCAAAGTCCACGCCCAGGCAACGCGAAGCTCCTGAACATTCTGCCGAGTGATCTGCCGCAGCGGGCTGAAGCCGGTATCACTGTACGTACGCCGCCACAACAGCCAGTCGCCCGGCGGCGGATTGCGCAGCATGGCCTCGCTGACCGGTGTGATCTGATCCAGCGGATTGGGCACGAACACTTTCGGCACGGGAGGCGACAGCGGTGACAACGGCATCATCGGCGGAGCGGGCGCGATGGCATTGCGTGGAATGCGCAGCGCCGCCAGCACCGCGGCATCCGCTGCCAGTGGCGCCTGCACCGCCTTTGCGCCGTTGACCTGAAGGAGGTACGCGACCAGGCCGGCAGTCGCCTCGGGGCTCAATGATCCGATGGCGGTCGGTGGCATGCGGGTCTTGATGAAAGTGAACAACTCGCCGGCACTCTTGCCGCCCCAGTTGAGACTGAAGGCATTGCCATTAAGCGGCGTCGCAAACTCACTGCCACTTAGGTTCTTGCCGTGACAATTGCCGCACTGCTGCCCATAAAGCATCTTGCCCTGGGCGGCCTGCTCGGCCGTGAAGGTCGCGAAGGGTCCGGCGGGCCGTCGCGGGGGCCGCTGCGCCTGTGCAGGTGCCTGGATGAGGACCACGGCAAGCAGCCCAAAACCTAAGGAAATTCTCACAAACCGCCCGTGCCGCATCTTCATTCCTTCCCCCCATTTTGCGGCGGCCATTCAAGCACCTAACGCTGTGACAAGGCAACGGTCCTTTGATCTCTCAACAGCCTCGCAACTGCCGTAGAATCGCCCAACGCCGGCATCGGCGACCAGGAGGGGAGCGCGTGTTGCAACGGGATGTGAGCAGGCGGAACAGCGCCTTGCGCTGGGTGTTCCTGGGGGCTTTTGGCATGCACGCCGCGGGGGCCGCAGACAGCAGCGCCCCCGAGCGCACCGGAACCGAGCTGGGCTTTGCCGTGTTCCAGCAGCACTGCGTGTCCTGCCATGGCAATAAGGCCTACGAGCGCGCGCCGAGTCCGACCACTCTGCGGACCATGTCGCCGGAGCGGATCTACACGGCCTTGACCACCGGGATCATGAAATCGGTGGGCGATACGCTGACCGAAGTGGACCGGCGCCGGGTCGCCGAATCACTGTCCGGCCAGTTCCTGGGTTCGAAACAAGCCGGCGACTCCGCCTCGATGCCGAACCATTGCGCCACCAATCCGCCTGTGCACCTCACGCCCGGCAGCGACTGGAACGGTTGGGGTAACGACATTGCGAATACGCGCTTTCAGCCTGCCGCGGCGGCCGGCCTGACCGCAGCCACCGTTCCCAACCTGAAACTGAAGTGGGCATTCGGCTTCCCGGGTGGCACCTCGGCCTTCGGGCAACCCGCGGTGGTTGGCGGGCGTGTGTTTGTCGGCACGGACATCGGTTACATCTATTCGCTGGACGCCGCCACTGGCTGCATCTACTGGTCCTTCCGTCCCGATGCCGGTGTGCGCAACGCCATGACGGTGGGTCCCATAACGACGCATGGCAAGCATCGTTACGCCGTGTTCTTCGGCGACCTGAAGGCCAATGCCTATGCCATCGATGCGCAGACCGGGGCTGCGATCTGGAAGACTCACGTCGAGAAGAACTACGCCACCCGCGTCACTGCGGCGCCCGCGCTGTACCGGGGCAAGCTTTTCGTGCCGATCTCGGCGTGGGAAGGCTTCCAGGCGCGCGTCCTCGATTTTCCGTGCTGCACGGCCACGGGCAGTGTCAGTGAGCTGGATGCGAACACGGGTCGGATCATCTGGAAGACCTATAGCATCGCCCAACGGCCGCAGCCCACGCACAAGAACTCGCACGGCGTGCAGCAGTGGGCCCCGGCCGGAGTGCCGATATGGAATACACCAACGATTGATCCGGTTCATCATGCCGTCTACGTCGGCACCGGCGATGCATCGACCTACCCTGCCCCGCCCACCACCGATGCCATCCTCGCCCTGGACCTTGCTACCGGGAGGCGGCTATGGACGCACCAGGTGTATCCGGGCGACTCCTTCATTGTGGGATGCGCGGGAGCCGGGAAAACCGAGAACTGCCCCAAGGTGGTCGGCCCCGACTGGGACGTTCCGATGTCACCGATGCTCAAGCACCTGGACGACGGTCGCACGCTGATCGTATTCGCGACCAAGCCCGGCGACATCCTGGCCCTCGATGTGGCCAAACGCGGTGCCACGGTGTGGCACATCGATCATCCTGAGCACGGTGGTGGCGGGGCCGTGTGGGGCGGAGCGATGGACCAGAACACGGTCTATGTACCGGGTGGCCGGCGCGGCATCGCGGCATTTGACATCGCCGATGGCCAACGTAGATGGTCGATTATTCCGGGCAGCGCGGCTGATTCGAAGATCGAATACACGGCCGCAGTCACCGCCATTCCCGGAGTGCTGTTCGTCGGCGCATCCGATGGCGGCGTGTGGGCCCTGTCCAGTGCCGATGGTCGTGCGCTGTGGAGCTATCAATCCGCGCACGCCTACAAGACGGTCAATGCAGTGCCGTCGCATGGCGGTTCGATTGCTTCCGCCGGCGCGACGGTCGCGGGGGGCATGCTGTTCGTCGGATCGGGCTATGGTGTGATCGCAGGAAGACCGGGCAATGCACTGCTCGCGTTTGGTGTGCAGTAGCTACTAAGCAGTCAAGGCAGTACTCAAGGGGGAACGATGTCGCAATCAAAAATAAGTGCCACGGCCGGTCTCATGGCGATGACGCTGGCGTTCGGCTTGTCCGGCACGGCCGCCGCGGCCTCCTGCGGGAGCCTGGACGCACCACCGACAGCAATGGTGCCGAGCACCGCCGAAGTGCTGCGCGCCGGACATCTTGGGCGTGAGATCGGTGACACCGAACCGCTCATCCATTTTTATTCGGACCTGATCGGTCTGGAATTGACCGGTGCCCGAACCGCGCCGCGGCCCTTCTTCGTCGCCCGCGGACTGCAGGAGTTTGCCGAGCTGGGCGAGGACGACGATGTCTATAAGTCCAGCAGCCGCGTCGCGCTGCTGCCCATTCCGGGGACCGCCGCCACGCCTGGTGGCACAGAAATGACCATCGAAGCGATCGAGATCAAGGGCGTGAAGTCGCGACCCTATCATCCGGCCTTGCGCGATCCGGGCGCGTCGTACCTGAAAATCATCGTCCGCGACCTGGATAAGACGCTGGGATTGCTGAAGTCCGAGCGCTACACCGTCATCACGCCGGGCGCTGAGCCGGTGGAGCTGAACAGCTGGCCGGGCATCACCGGCAAGGTGCGCGCGGTCATGCTGCGCGACACCGATGGGTACCCGGTGCAGCTGCTGCAGATCACTCCGGCGCCGGCCTCCACCGCACCGGCGGACTCCAAGGTGCTGGGTGCGCGGGTCGCCATCGTGGTCGACAACCTCGAGGCCTCCTGCAAGTTCTACCAGGACCTCGCCGGACCGGATCTGAAGTTCTGGGTGAGCCCAAAGTTCATGGGCGACAAGGCCGACGCACAGTTGACCAATACGGCCGGCCAGTTCCGCATCGCGCAGGCCATGGTGCCCGGCTCCCCGGTGGCGCTCGAGCTGATCGAGTACAAGGAGCATAACCACGCATTCAAGCGCGGCTTCATCCAGGACCCCGGCACCGCGCACTTCCTGTTCATGGTCAAGGACACGGATGCGATCCTTGCGCGGGTCCATGCCATCAACGCGCATACCTTGAGCAAGAAGAATGACGCGACCTTCATCAGTCCGACCGTGCGCTCCATGTTCATACCCGACCCACAAGGGTTCTGGCTTGAATTCATGGACCGTGACGTGAAGAAGCAGCCTACCGCCAAATAGTTCACAACCAGTTCCGTCAAGGAGTGGCCTCCATGTCCAACAATCCAAACGGCCGCCGCGAGATGCTGAAAATGGCGATGCTGGGCGGCGGCGCGGCATTGGCCGGCCTCATGCAGGCCACGCCGGCAGCCGAGCCCTCGGCGAAGGACCAGCGCGCACAGGCTGCCGTGGATCGCGCGACGCGCGGCATGCCGGCGCCAAAGATCCGTGACATCCGTGTCTTTGGGATCGGCGGCGGCGGTGTCAACGACTCGATGGTGGTGAAGGTCGAGACCGACCAGGCCGGACTCTACGGCTGGGGTTGTGCCACCAACACTTTTCCGGGCGGGCGCTCGAAACTGGTGGCTGCCGCGGTCGAGCAGTACCTCAAACCGATGCTCATCGGGCGAACCACCGACCGCATCGAGCAGATCTGGCAGATCTGCTACATGAGCTCGTATTACAAGAACGACACTGTCCTGAACTGTGCCATCGCGGGTGTCTGCGATGCGCTGTGGGACATCAAGGGCCGACAGGCCGGCATGCCCGTCTATCAGCTGGTGGGCGGCAAGTGTCGGGACGCGGCCGACATCTACCTGCATGCGAATCTCGGTACTCAGGATCCCGGCAAGCAGCTGGTCGAATCGGCGATGAAGATGACCC
This sequence comes from Steroidobacteraceae bacterium, assembly GCA_036498905.1. Taxonomy (GTDB): domain Bacteria; phylum Pseudomonadota; class Gammaproteobacteria; order Steroidobacterales; family Steroidobacteraceae; genus DAIDKA01. Next base: position 94,800 of record DASYER010000143.1, read on the forward strand.
AGGCCGGCGTTCGCTACATCCTGGTCGCCATGTTCGGCCGCGACGGCGCGGTGAACAATCTTTATGGTCAACCCAAGTTCGATGACGGCTCCGTAGCCTTTGATCGCGACAAGGAAATCCGCAAAATCCTCGACGCCTTCACGGTGTTCCGCAAGGAGATGCCGGCGAATATCGGCTTGTCGCTGGATGCCCATTCCATTATCGACCCGATCCGCGGCGTGCAATTCGCGAAGGACCTGGAGCAATTTCGGCTCTTCTTCTGCGAGGACCTGTTCTCGCCCGAGGAGGCCGGCCATTACGAGGTCGTGCGGCAGCAATGCGCGACACCGATGGCCATCGGCGAGCTGTGGAACAACCCGCATGAGTGGCAGCCATTGGTGCAGGCGCGGCAGATCGACTACATCCGCCATCACGTCTCACATATCGGCGGCTTCACCGCTGCCCGCAAGATCGCCGCGTTCTGTGAGAATTTCGAAGTGCGCTTCGCCTGGCATGGCGCGCCGAACTCACCGGTGGGTCATATGTGCAATCTCACCCTCGATCTGACCCATGAGAACTTCGGCATCCACGAGCATTTCGACTATCCACCCGTCGTGCAGGACATTTTCCAGGGTCGGGTGCAGATCAAGGATGGCTACGCCTGGATCAACGAGAAGCCGGGCTGGGGCATCGAGGTCGACGAGGCTCTTGCGGCCAAGCATCCGATCAACGACGAGCGTCCGAACGAGTTTCGTACTCCGGATGGCACCGTCATCGAGGGGACGGGCTAGACGCTCCATGTCAGCCAGGCGCGGAATTGCACTCAGCGGCTGTGAAAGCGCCCGGTAAGTTCGGCGACTTTGCGGAATCCTTCGGCGACTTGAGCCAGCGACCCGCCTTTGCGGTAGATGTCCTTGTCCAGGCACTGCGCAGGCGACAGTACATCCAGGATATTGTTTCTTTCCAGATCCGGCGACTCGACTCGATAAGGCCAGAGGCGCAGTGATCCTGCTGAGACCTCGTCGATGATGCAGATCTCTTCGTCGATCACGCCGTACTCTAGCTTGAAGTCGATCAGCTGGAAGCCCTGCTTCGCAAAGGCCTCCTCGAGGGTCTCGAAGGCCTTTGCATTGAGCATTCGCATGGTCGCGAATTCCTTCGAGCCTTTCTTCTTGATCAACAGGTCGACGTAACGATCGTCCAATCTCGGGTCATGGAGCGAATCATCCTTGTAATAGAACTCGGTGACGACCGGATCGAATCGGGTTCCCTCCGGTACCGAGCCCCATTGAACGATTGAGCCGGCGGCGACCCGTCGCGTCACGACTTCCAGATTGAGCTTCCGCTGCAGCTTCCTGACGATGACGAATCGTTCCTGCGGACTGGCGATGTAGTGCGTCGGCAGGCCGGCGCTGCGGAACAGTTCGAAGGCATCCCGGTTTACCATCCAGTCGAGTCGCGCCTTGCCCTCGATGACATCATGCTTCAGACCATCGCCGGCCGTGATGTCGTCCTTCATATACATGATGACGGCCGAAGCGTCGGCAGGATGCGCGAAAATGATCTTCGTCTTGCCCTGCGCCAGTTCCGTCAGTCCATCGAGCTCAAGCATTCTTCATACCTTCATGTCCGGATTGGATCGCGCGTCCGTCAGCCATCGACTGGAGCGGACGGAGTCGCCAGAAGAAGCTGATAGAAACACAGATCCAACCACTTGCCGAATTTGAATCCGGCATCCCGCACGGTACCCGCATGCACGAATCCGAGTTTCACGTGAAGTGCAATGCTCGCCGCATTCGTCACATCGATGCCGCCGACGAGGGTGTGATACTGCTGTTGGGTGGCCACCTGAATCAGATGGCGCAACAGCGCCGAGCCAACGCCTTTGCCGCGCTGGCTGTGATGCACGTACACCGAATGTTCGACCGAATACTTGTAGGCAGGCCAGGCGCGGAAAGTGCCATAGGTTGCAAACCCGAGCAGGGTTCCGGTCTCATCCACCGCGCCGGTCACCGGAAATCCACCTTCCTGCTTGGCTTTGAACCAGCCCGTCATCGACTCAAGCGCGCGGGGCTTGTAGTCATATAGGGCCGTCGAAGTAACGATGGCCTGGTTCAGAATGTCGAGAATAGCCTGGCCATGACCCGTCAAGTTGCAATTGATCAGTTCCATGGGCTGCTCAACGTAGACGCTCACTACCTACGACCACGACATAGCGAACCGGCGTCCGAGTGCGATTGTGGAACGAAATGGCGACGTTGAGCGACATCGCAAGGCAGTCATCGCGCATCAGACGATGGGTGACTTCGCCGATGACGACGTCGAGTATTCCTTGTTGGACCCATACTTGCTGGGCCATCGGCACTTCCCGCGGCCCTGAGTCGTACGCGACCTTTGCCTTGGCCGGCAGCACGACTTCAACGATCTTGAAGGGCACGGGATAGTTCTCCGGGGAGATGTTGCGCCTTACATAGCCTGATCCCGGATCTCGCCAGGGGGTGTGATCTTCGCGTCGAGCGACAGGACTTGCCGGTGCGGCAGGATCATCGAACAGCGCCGCCAAAGATACGCCCAGTCCCGCTGCAAGCTTTTCCAGGACCACCGCGGTCGGGCTGCTCTCTCCGCGCTCGATCAACGACAGCATCGAGCGACTCACTGCGCATTGGGTGGCCAGTGCTTCCAGCGTCAGAGCGCGTTCGGCCCTCAATCCGCGCACGCGGGTGGCAATACGCCGGTTGATATCCGAGGCGCCGCTTCCCCCTCTATCTGTTTTATTGGACATTATATCTAGTATACTGGATTACACCGGCACGCTGCAATCTATGCGGGAGGGGCGCCCGGACTGTGGCGCGGGTATCATCCGCCCTACTACGGAGAAAATTCCGATGACCATCGCAGGCGGATGCCTTTGCAGAGCAGTGCGATACACCGTCACTGCCGAAGCCATTGCCACAAGAATCTGCTGGTGCCGCGACTGCCAGTACCTTGCCGCCGGCAGTCCCACTGTAAATCTCGTGTTTCCGACCAGCGCAATCACCGTGTCCGGGCCGCTGCGGAACTATTCGAGCATCGCGGACAGCGGCAATCGGATGCACCGACAGTTCTGTGAGCACTGCGGTACACCCGTAACGAGTAAATCCGAGGCGCGCCCGCATCTGACGATCCTGCGGGCCGGAACGTTGGACAATCCGGAGCTTGCGAAGCCGTCGCTCACGATTTGGACAGACTCTGCGCCGTCCTGGGCGTGCATCCATGAGACTCTGCCCCGCACGCCGCGGCAATCTCCTCCGGTACGCTGACGACGCAAGACGTCGTCACTGCTCCCGGACTGCGGCTAGGTAGAAAAGCGCTTCTACGGTTGTGCCCAGCTTATGCGCGAGTGTCAGCGCCAAATATACCGAAGGGACGAACACTCCGTTCTCCACCGTGTTGATCGTCTTGCGCGACACGCCGGCCAACTGCGCAAGCTGCGCCTGGGTCAGTTCCTTCTGCGCACGCCATTCCCGCAACCGGTTTCCCAGACGCACATCATTCATCGCTCGCTGCCCGGCGATCGAGTCGGCTGTAAAGGCACGAGGGCGCGAGCAGACTGATGGTCAATACAATCGGCAACAGCGCGCTCACGTAGCGGCTGGCGAACAGGCTGAAGATATATACCGTCAGCAGTGACAGGATCGCGATCGAATATCCCACCTGCAGGGTTCGTGCTCTGAAGAACGCGGCAAGCTCATCATGACGATCGGTACGGACGGATTCCCCCGGACGCAGGAGTATGTTGAGTTCCTCCACCGAGAATAGAAGGAGTACCGGTACCCCGAGCACCAGACATGCCGCGGAGTATGGCCCGCGGATCTGGGAGCCCGCGACCACCAGAGCCAGTGCTGCGAGCATCACGGCAGAGCGCGATGCGAGCGACATCCGCTTTACACGCCCCTGACGAAAGTCCTCCCGGAAGGCCGCCGTCTCGGCGACGCGCGCTCGTCGCCCGAAGAAACCCAAGAGAAGACAGACGACCCACACCGGCGTCAGCTGGGCCCAGAACGGGTGGCTGACCGCAAAATTCTGGTACCAGAGCAAATGCTGAAGAACCAGAAACTGGAGCGCCAGAACGGCTGCCGTCCACACAGCCAGATTGAGCCATGCGAAGCCGATGTCGCGCCAATAGCTGCTGCGCCGTGCCACCGTGTCTTCGCCGCGCGCATTGCTCATCGCGAACTCCCCATTCGGCCGGGCGTCAGTCCTGTAGTAACCTATAGGTTACACATTCTTGGGGTGTTGTCCAATCTTGCGGTCCGGCAGTATTCGGAGCGCCCGAGAAACTTCGCCCCGAATGAGCAGAACGAGGTCGTGGCGGGTAGATTGCGTCAAGTTGGCGCATTGATTTCGCAGTCTTCTGCCACTGCTCCGACTAGCGTGGTGCATTCCACGTAAAAGGAGTGCATAGGGATGGAAATGAAACTGAACTCGGCTGTCATTCGCCAGGAGCGTGAAAAGCGGGCCTGGAGTCAGGAGCACCTCGCCGGTGTCACGGGGCTGGCCTTGCGAACCATCCAGCGCATTGAAGCGACCAGCTCGGCCTCCTACGAGTCTGCGAGTGCGATCGCCGCGGTCTTCGATCTGCCGGTGGCCTTGCTGCGCGATGACAGACTGGAACCCGCCGCTCCCGCCGCAAACGCACGGCGGTGGTTCACCTGGCATCGCCTGTTTACCGTGCTGGGAATCACCCTCGTCGCGATGATATTTACGCCGCCGGATTTCCACAAAACGATTCCGGCGGCGATCACTTTCTGGCTGGCCTGTGAACTGGCCATCAAGACCCGGGGGGGGCGATCTGCGGATGAGCAGATAGCCCGGGCCTGTTAGGTCACCCCGGGGACGGCATGTGTTGGGCACCGGCACTCCCGCCCGGAGCTGTGGCCGGGTCGCGGACCACATCCTTCGACTTCGAGGCCCGTGGCCATGCCTCAAACTCCGCGGGCGTCAGGAAGCCGTCATGATTGACATCGAGCATTGCGAAACGCTCGTAAAGGCCGGGGTCGGCGCGTGCCTCGGTCAAAGACAGTTTGCCATCCTTGTTGGTATCCAACTTAGCAAAGGCGACTGGTTTGAGCTCCGAACGGGCCGCCTGCGCAAAGAGCGGCCCGCCGGTTGCGCATGTTAATGATAGAAAGATGAGCGACACCGCCATTTTCATAAG
>DASYER010000144.1:0-77071 GCA_036498905.1 Steroidobacteraceae bacterium
GACTGCACGCGCATGGTCCTGCCCATGACGTCCACCCGTTCGATGGCATTCATGCGCTCGGTGGAGAGAATCAGTTCGTGCTCGGTGGTCGCAGTACCCTCCACGAGGCCCGAGCGGCCGCCATGCGTGACCACGCTCTGGCGGCGGCCATGACACAGGCGCATGACCGCGGATACCTGTTCGGTGGATGCCGGCCGCACCAGCGCCGAGGCACGCGGCATATGGCCATTCACATCGGCGCGCTCATGCACCGCAGCGCCCGTCAGTACCCCGGACTCGCCTACAACCGCGCGCAGATCAGCCAGCAAACCTGGGTCGAGCATTCCGGTGGTCCTGTTGGTGAAGTCTCAAGGCCCCGGATTTTCGCACAACGGCCGCAACCCCGGCGCCGTTGTGCCACCTGACAGCTTCAGTGCAGCAGCCGCTGACGTTCCTGGGTCGCCGTTTCAGTGAACAGCGCCTGGTCCAAAGCCTGGATATAGGTCGGCACATCCGCGGCACCGGGCACCAGAACCCGACTGTTGAGCAACAGGTTGGGCACGCCTTCGACACCCAGGCCACGCAGCCGCCGCTCCTCGGCCAGTACCTCATCGCGCCCCTTCGGACCTGCGGTGAACGCCGTGCGCACCGACTCATCCACAGCAGCCTCGGTGGCCGCCTGCACCAGCACCAGAGGATTGCTGATATCGCGTCCGGCCTCGAAGAAGGCGCGGAAAATCGCGTCGATCAGTTCGCCCTGACGCGGGTCCGAGCCGGCCAGGTGCACCAGTCGATGCGCCTCACGGGTGTCCGGCAGGCTCGCAATGCGCTCGAAATGAAAGGCGATGTCCAGCTCGCGGCCGGCGCTTTCGAGCTTGCGCTGCGCCTCCTCCACATCCGCCCCATTGGGCAGCCTCGAGGCCAGGTGCTCACGCCAGCCGCTCTGGGCCATGCCCGCCAGCGGCAGCCCATGCCAGCGCTGCACCCGGTCACCGGCCCCATATAGGCTATCCAGGGCCCGGGTCAGGTTGCGCTTGCCGATGAACGACCACGGACAGGCCAGGTCGCCGATGAAATCCAGCTCCAGCGGGCGCGCTCGGGATCCGATGTGCAGCAGTTGTGTGTCCATGTCGGGTATCTGGCATCCAACTACCGGAAAATCAAGGTCAGCTTAGCCTTACCTTGGCGGCTGGCGGATCTTTTGTACCTGGGCCGTGATCTGGATGGCGGTCTGCAGCGCCGCGAGTCCCGCCTCCCCGCTCACGACCGGCGCCGTGCCGCTCTGGATACAGGTCAGGAACGCCAGAATTTCCGCTTTCAGGGCATCGCCGGGCTCGAAAATGCGCTCCTCGATGATGACCGGTAGCTGTCCGTCCGTGGCGCCGCCGGGACGCTTGCGAATCACGGTCACAATCTTCTGCTGCAGATCCATCGACACGTAGGCCTCATCGGAAAACACCCGCATCTTGCGCTCGGTCTTCAAACTGACGCGACTGGCCGTGGCATTGGCCACGCAGCCATTCGCGAAACGGATCCGGGCGTTGGCGATGTCCACATCCTCGGAGAACACCGGCGTGCCGATGGCGTCGATTGACTCGATCGGGGAACCGACCAGTGTCTGCACGATGTCGATGTCGTGGATCATCAGATCCAGCACGACACTGACATCGGTCCCGCGCTCCTTGTAGGGCGCCAGGCGATGGCACTCAATGAAGCGCGGTGCCCGCAAATGCTCTTCGGCGCCCAGAATGGCCGAGTTGAACCGCTCAAGGTGTCCAACCTGCAGGATGCGGCCCTGCCGCGCCGCCAGCACGATCAGCTCACGGGCCTGCTCGGGAGTCTCGGTAATGGGCTTTTCGACCAGCACATGTGCCCCGGATTCCAGGAACTCCCGGGCGATGCCAAAGTGCGCGGCGGTCGGGGTGACGATGCTGACGGCATCGACCTGGCCTAAAAGCTCCCGGTAATCGGCCAGCGGTCGGGCGCCGACTTCGACGGCCACCGCCGCGCGTGGTTCCGGGCGGGCGTCCACCACGGCAATCAGTTCACATTCCGCAAGTTGCGCGTACTTCTGGGCATGAAAGCGCCCCAGGTACCCCACCCCGATGACTGCCGCTCTGACTTTTTTCATTGCGGCGGTATTATGCCTGCAACATGTCATCGAATATCGTCGCGGTCCGTCGGGAGCTGCTGTGGGTCCTGATCGGCCTGGTCACGGGGCTGCTGCTGTTGCCCCCCTTGATCTGGCTGGTCGGATCGCATGTTTTTGGGCCCTACGCCGCCGGCAATGCCCGTGACCTGGTGGATCACTTCTATCGGGGCCTGGCGGCCGGCCAGCAGTCGATCTGGATCGTGGCCCTAGGGCCGTACCTGGCAATCGTGGTCCTGCGGCTGACCGTGGGTGCGATCCAGGCCGTTCGCCGTCAAGCTTGAGAACGGTTCGGGCGAATATGTCTAACCGGTCCGGGGCCTACTTATTGGGCCAGTACAGCCACACGGCGGCCCCCAGACTGGCCACGGTGGCGGCATGCGCGATCAGGCGCCAGCTGCGCTCGCGCAGCTGGCCGTAGAAGCTCACCGCCGATATCAGCGACACCGCCCCAAAGATCGAAATGGCAATTATCAGCGTGTTTTGCTCGCCGAACAGCTCGCCGGCCTCATCCTTCGGGACGAACAGCAAGGTGATCCAGGTCAGGGTCAGGCCTGCAAACAATGCGAAGGCCGAACCCATGACTATGCCGATCAGAACCGCCAATGGACGCATATTTGCCGAACGTGACCTTATCTGCCGTTGATGACGCCAATTGCGCAGCTGGAAATGGTGCACTTGCTGCGCGAAGGCGCGCACTCTAGCCTAGTACATACGCGAACACTCTAAGGACCTGCCTTACCCCCCATGAATAATCTGAGCCGATTCGAGCGTCGTTCTACCGCCTGGGCGGCCCTGTTCGTGGCGGTCATGATGGTACTCACCCTGACCGGTTCGGCTCAGGCGCCCGCCGGCGCTTCGCTGCTGCCGCCGAATGCCATTGCCCCCAACGACCGCCAGCGCGCCATCGCGCGGCGCGTCGGGTCGATCCTGGAGGAGGCACACTATCGCCACGTCCTGATCGACGATCACATGTCGAGCCAGATTTTCGACCGCTACCTGGAGTCCCTTGACGGCCAGCATCTGTACTTCCTGGCCAGCGACATCAAGGACTTCGAACAGTGGCGTTACCGTTTCGACGACATGATCCACACCGGGGATGTCGAACCGGGGTTCGCGATTTTCGCGCGTTACCAGCAGCGCGACCGCGAACGGCTGGCGGCGGCGTTGAAGGCGCTCGACACCGAGCCGGACTGGACGGCCGATGAGAGCATGGATTTCGACCGCAAGGATGCGATGTGGGCCACCACCGCTGCCCAGCTCGATGAGGTGTGGCGCAAGCGGGTGAAGAACGATGGCCTGTCGCTGCTGCTGACGGGCAAGACCTGGAAGGAAGCCGTCGTCATTCTGCGCAAGCGTTATGAGCGCGGCCTGAAGCGGGTGGATCAGATCTCCGCCGATGATGTGTTCGAGAATCTGATGAACGCGTATGCGCGGACCTTCGATCCGCACTCCAACTTCTTCTCGCCACGGGATTCGGAGGAATACCGAATTCAGATGAGTCTGAACTACGATGGCATCGGCGCCTCGTTGCAGCAGACGGATGACTTCGTGCAGGTCATGAATGTCATTGAAGGCGGTCCGGCCGCAGTCGCCGGAACGCTCAAGCCGAACGATCGCATCACCGGTGTGCAACAGGGGACCGATGCCGCCGTCACCGATGTGGTGGGCTGGCGCCTCGAGGATGTCGTGCAATTGATCCGCGGCAAGGCGGGCACCGTGGTAAAGCTGCAGGTGCTTCCAGCCGGCGCCGCTCCGGGCACGCCGGAGAAAATGCTGGTCTTCACCCGCAACAAGGTCAATCTGGATAACCAGGCGGCCAAGAAGGAAATTCGCACCGTTACCCGTAACGGCCGCATGCTCAAGGTCGGCGTCATCACCATCCCCAGCTTCTATCAGGACGTGGCCGCGCAAGCCGCCGGGGACAAGAACTTCCGCAGCACCACCCGCGATGTGCGGCGGCTGCTCGGGGAACTGACCAGCGCCGGCGTCGATGGCATCGTGCTCGACCTGCGCGACGATGGCGGCGGTTATCTGCCGGAGGCGACCGCACTCACCGGCCTGTTCATTGACAAGGGACCGGTGGTGCAGCTGAAGGACACAACCGGCGCGGTCGAAGTGCTCGACGATCCGGACTCGGGCGTCGCCTATTCAGGACCGCTGTCGGTGCTGGTAAACCGCTACAGCGCCAGCGCCTCGGAGATTTTCGCCGGCGCACTGCAGGACTATCACCGCGCCTACATCCTGGGCCAGCGGACTTTCGGCAAGGGGACGGTGCAGAACCTGATTCCGCTGGACCGCTGGTCACAGAAGCCGCTCAGTGGCCAGATCACGGTCACCATCGGCAAGTTCTATCGGGTCACCGGTGAGAGCACCCAGCACCGCGGGGTCGAGCCCGATGTGCAGCTGCCCTCGGCCATCGACATGAAGGAAGTCGGCGAGAGCGCTCTGGAGGCCGCCCTGCCCTGGGACCGCATCCAGCCCGCGCCCTTCACCGGCTGGCGCAACGAGCACCCCGTCATCGCCCTGCCCTCGCTGGTGACCGAGGAGACGGCCCGCGAGCAGCATGATCCGGACTATCGCTATCTCGTCGATGATGTGGCGGCGTTGAACAAGGTGCGCGCCGAGAAGACGCTGTCGTTGAACCTCAAAGTCCGACAGGAGGAACGAACCCGACTCGACAAGGAGCAGGTGGATCGCGCCAACCAGCGCCTGCTGGCCGAAGGTCAGCCCCCGGTGAAGACGGTGGAGGAACTCGACAAGCGCGAAGGCACCGGTGCCGACGTGGGTGACGGTGCTGCGGCACGCCCGCAGCGCACGCCGGGCAGCTCCGCGCCGAGCTCCGCTCCCAACGCGGCGCCCGCGACACCCCCGGATCTGATCCTGGGCGAGGCGACACAGGTGATGGCGGATATCCTGGTCGGCGATGCTCCGAACCAGCACGTGCCGGCGACACCGCCGCGGCAGCAGACAGTCAAGCGCTGAAGTCGCCTCAGCGCAGCAGGACGCGGAACATGTCCCAGGTATCCTCACCCAGGACGTTGGGCATGTTGATGGCCGCCTGGGCGCCGAGCGGCTCCCCGGCCAGCACATCCGCCTCGCCGAGCGACACGGATTCAGGCGTGGGCGCCGTATCGAGATTGTTGCGGTAGCGGGCCAGCGGGCGCAGCGTTTCGCTGCGCGCCTTCACATCCTGGGTCACATTGATCTTGCTCTCGATGATCACGCGCGCCCGTGCAATCAGCGCGATCAGCGCTTCGCACTCGGGGCGGCCACCATAGGCATCGACCGGCTCGCGGCGGCCGGTGGCCTCTTTCGCAAGACTCATCAGCGGCGTATCGGCCAACCGCAGGCACAGCACTTCCGCGTAGGCGATCGCGGCAATATTGATGGCACGCCGGGCATCCAGTGACAGGCCCGGAAATTCCGGCGGCTGTTCATTTTCGATGCCCGCCATGGCCGCGCGAGTCTCCTCGACCTGCATCGTGGCCAGACCCAGCGCACCGCCGGCCCCCACCAGACGGTGATCCAGATCGCGGCGCTTGAAGTAATGCCAGAAGCGAGTGAGCAGCGCCCGCCGCGCCGTCAGCTCGGCGACAAACTGCTGCGCATCGATGAACTGCGCCTGGGCCGTGCGCAGCGCAGCCTCGCCCGTCTGGCGACGCGAGAACTGCGTGCGATTGAATTCGACGAACAGGGCGCGTCGTTCGCGCTCCTCCTGCTGCGCTGCCAGTTCGGCGGCGAACTGCTCGAGGATCTCGCGGCCGCGCTGCCACAGGGCGCGCAGCTGGTAGAACACCAGCGCCGGGTACGCCGTCTCGGTGAGTCCCAGCCGGGTCTCCAGCGCGCCGAGCATTTCCTGGACGCGGGCAGTCGCGCCCTCCTGCTGCTTGATCCGATCCTTCAGCCGATAGACTTCTTCCTGAAGCTCTCCATAGGCTTTCTTCAGCTCCGCGCGGTTGCGGAACAAAGTGAGAACGCGATGATCATCCTCGGGGTCTTCGACCCCCTTCGGATAGACGCGGATCAGGCGACTGAATTGTTCGATTGCTTTCATGTATGGCGGTCCGGGAAGCGGGCGGCCATACCCAGGCCACCTTCAGGTGCAGCCCGCCTTGGCCGGCGCAAAGCGGTGCCCCCGCTCGACGCAGTACTCCAGCCACTTGTTTAGCATGATGTTTCGGGCCCAACGCTGATCCAGTTCACAGGCCACGGTATTGCGCAGCGCCCGCAGGCCGGCGTGCTCATGGCTGTGAGCCCATTCCTGGGCCTCCACCAACCGGGCATCGTGGTAGACGCGGACCCCCATATCCGGGAAACGCCCGGTGGCATCCAGTTCCGGTATCAGGTAGGTGAGATTCAAAGTCGTCGTGTACGGGGAGCGTTCGACGACCGACAAGCGCAGGTCGCAGTCACCGGTGACGGGGGAGAGATACTCGCCTTCGAGGAGCGCGACATTGCCGGCGAGCCACCCGAGCCGGATGAAATTGCTTTCGTACAGACTCATCAGGGCGACGAAACTTCGAGGTCTCGCGCGCCAGGAAACCGCAGTCTGGGCGTCGTTGAGCATCACCCGACTATATCGCACGTCGCCATACGTGCAACCCATGCAACACGTCAGGTTTGTGAAGAATTTGCGCTTGCGTTCTCGCCTCTGAAGGCGGGCGCCAGCAGCCGCTCACGATAATGCTGCAGCTCGCGGATGGACTCGCGGATATCTGCTAGCGCAAGATGGGCGCCCTGCTTCACGAAGCTGCCGGCGATCATGGGCGCCCAGCGGCGCGCGAGTTCCTTGAGCGTGCTGACATCAAGATTACGGTAGTGGAAGAATTTCTCAAGCCGTGGCATATGACGTGCAAGGAAGCGGCGATCTTGACAGATGCTGTTGCCGCACATCGGCGATGCACCCGCCGGCACCCAGCCGGCCAGGAAATCCAGCGTGCGCTGTTCGGCATCCGCGACAGCGCTGTGGCTGGCGCGCACCCTGGCGATCAGGCCTGATGATCCGTGCTGTCGCTGATTCCAGTCATCCATCCGGGCGAGCGCGTCTTCAGATTGGTGTACCGCCAGCGCCGGGCCTTCGGCCAGGATATTCAGGTCCTTGTCGGTGACAATGGTTGCGATCTCGATGATGTCATCGGTCTCGGGCACGAGCCCGGTCATTTCCAAATCGATCCAGATGAGGTTTTCAGCGTTTGACATGGCGAACCGGCATTCTATCTGACGCATGAGCTTTACCGCACGCATCATCGCCGCCTACGGACGCCACCTCGTCGTGCGCGACGCTTCGGGTAACGAACGGGCCGCAAGGCCCTTCGGCCGCAAGCTGCAGGTGGTGTGCGGTGACCAGGTCACCTGCGAAATCGACGCGCATCATGATGAGGCGCATGTCACCGCCGTGCTGCCGCGCACCGGTTGCCTGTACCGCACCAATCTGCGCGCCGCGGAGGAGGCGGTGGTCGCGAACCTCACCTTGATGCTGGTGACGCTCGCCCCGCTGCCGGTGCCGGATCTGTTCGTCATCGACCGCTACCTCGCCGCCGCCGCCTCGGCTGGCATTCGCGCCACTCTCGTCCTCAATAAGAGCGAACTGCCCTGGCCCGAGGAGTTGGCGCAGGAGCTGGCGGCCTACGCGGCGGTGGGGTATGCGAATGTCGCGGTCTCCGCCAAAACCGATGCGGGCATGGCGGCGCTGCGTGCGGCCTGTGCCGGTGACATCGCCGCCTTCGTCGGACAATCCGGCGTCGGCAAGTCCTCGCTGATCAGCCGTCTGGTGCCCGAGGCGGTGATCCGCACGGGCGAGCTGATGCTGCGCACGCAGGAGGGCACGCATACGACGACGGCCTCGCACCTGTACGACCTGGCCGGCGGCGGACACCTGATCGACTCCCCGGGCGTGCGCGACTTCGCCCCCGCCCTGTCTCGCCTGGAGCCCACATCATTGGGATTTCTCGAAGTTGCGCAGCATGCACCGCATTGCCGTTTCGATGACTGCCGGCATTTGAAGGAACCGGCCTGCGCCGTGCGCGCGGCGAGTGAGTCCGGACAGATCAGTCCACGCCGCTACGAGAGTTACCGCCGGTTGCGGCGCCTGTTTGAAACCCTCGGCAAGCGCTAACCCATCACCTGACGCCCGACCAGCGCGTGGGCCAGCGTTCCGCCGTCCACATATTCGAGCTCCCCACCGACCGGTACACCGTGCGCAATGCGTGTCGCCTGAATACCGCGCGCGGCCGCCAGCTCGCGCAGATAGTGCGCCGTGGCCTCGCCCTCCACCGTCGGATTGGTCGCAAGGATCAGCTCCTGCACCCCGCCCTCGGCCAGCAGCGCCTCGAGCTCACGGGCGCCGAGCTCATCGGGACCTACTCCATCCAGCGGCGACAGATGACCCATCAGCACGAAGTAGTAGCCGCGATAGCTGCCCGAGAGCTCCACGGCCACGACGTCGGCAGGCGACTCGACCACACACAGCAGCGTGCGGTCGCGCTGGGGCGCCGCGCAAATTGAACACAGCTCGTCATCGGTGAGCATGCGGCAGCGGCGGCAGCGCTGCACCGACGCCAGCGCCGTATCGAGCGCCTGCGCCAGGGCGTGGGCCCCGGGACGACCCTCCTGCAGCAGGTGGAACGCCATGCGCTGGGCGGTTTTGGGCCCCACGCCGGGCAGGGCACGCAGGGCATCGATCAGCGTCAGTAAGTTGCGCGAATGCTTCATCTAGAACGGCAGTTTCACACCCGGCGGCAGCTGCAGTCCGGCGGTGACGGCGGCCATCATTTCCTGGGTGCGCAGTTCGACCCTGTGGGCCGCATCATTGAAGGCGGCGACCAGCAGGTCCTCGAGCATCTCGCGGTCCTCGGATGCGACGGAGGGTTCGATCTGCACGCGTTTGACCTGATGACGGCCGGTGAGAGTGACCTTCACCATGCCGCCTCCGGACTCCCCGACCACTTCGATGGTCTGCACTTCGGCCTGGACCTTCTGCATGCGTTCCTGCATGACCTGGGCCTGCTTCATCAAATTGCCGATATTGCCGCGCATGAGTGCCGATGCTCCTGAGAAAGGGATGACTAGTTGTCGCCGCGAGTGGGTCGGATCGTATCCGGTAACACGGTCGCACCAAAGCGCTCCTGCAGCGCCTTCACGGTAGGATCCTCGCCGAAGGCCTGGCGCGCCGCCAGCAGTGCCGCATGGCGCTCGCGCTCCTGGATCTGGGCCGGTGTCTCGGCAGCCGCCTCGGCCATGAATTCCAGACGCACCGGGCTGCCGAAATAGCCGTTCAGGGCCTGCTGCAGCTTGGCCTCCACACCCGGGGTTCTGGCCGCCTGGAAACGCGTGTCCAGGGCCAGTCGGATGACCCCGTCACGATGGCCGATGAACTGACAATTGAGCGCCAGGGACCTCACGGCTCCACTCAGGCCCATCTCCCCGACCATGGCGGTCCAATCCCCGGCCGCAGCGGCCGGGGCCGGCGCGGCCGTAGCGACGGCCGCCGCCCTTGCCGGGGCCTGCGCTGGGGCCGGCGCGCGGCTCGGCGCCGCGGCGGCGGACCCGGCCGCCGCGCAGAGGCCCGATCCGGCATAGCGAAAGCCGAGCATCCGCAGCAGGGTCATCTCAAAACCGGCCCGCGGGTCCGGAGCCAGGTGCAGGTCGCGCCGGCCGATGATGGCCGTCTGGTAGTACAGCTGCACATCTTCGGGTCGCAGGCCCTGCGCCAGCTGCTGCAGCAGGCTCAGTTCGTACAGCTCATCGCCGTCGTAGTCCGGAACGGCCTGCACCAGGGCCACGCGCACCAGCAGCCCCGCGAACTCATCCAGCAGCTGCGCATGATCCGGAGCCCACTGTTCGAGCTCCTGCACCCAGGCGACCACTTGCGCCGCCTGCGCCTCGATCATCAGCTGGGCAAGTTTGACGACATGGTCACGGGCCACGGTGCCGAGCATGTCGCGCACCTGCGCCTCCGCGACACTGCCGCCGCCGAAGGCGATCACCTGGTCCAGCAGCGACAGGCCATCGCGCATGCTGCCATCGGCCGCCTGCGCCAGCAGTCTTAAGCCGGCGGGTTCAAAACTGATGCCCTCCAGTTCCAGAACGTGCTGCAGCCGCCCCGCGATCAGGGACACCGGCAGGCGCTTCAGATTGAACTGCAGGCAACGCGACAGCACGGTCGCCGGCAGTTTCTGCGGATCCGTCGTGGCCAGCAGGAACTTCACTCGCGGCGGCGGCTCCTCGAGCGTCTTCAACAGGGCATTGAAGGAGTGTGTGGAGAGCATGTGCACCTCATCGATGAGGTACACCTTGTAGCGACCCTGAGTCGGCGCGTACTGCACGTTGTCGAGCAGTTCGCGGGTGTCATCGACCTTGGTGCGCGAGGCGGCATCGACCTCGATCAGGTCCACGAAGCGTCCTTCGTTGATGGCCACACAACTGGGGCACTCATCACAGGGTGTCGCGGAAACCCCGCGATCGCAGTTCAGACACTTGGCGAGGATGCGGGCAATGGTGGTCTTGCCGACTCCGCGGGTCCCCGTGAACAAAAAGGCATGATGGACCCGATCAGTATCCAGGGCATGGGTGAGCGCACGGCGCACATGCTCCTGTCCGATCATGTCGGCGAAGCGCCGCGGCCGCCATTTGCGAGCCAACGCTACATAAGCCACAGCTCATCCTTCGTCCATTGGGAGGTGATCCGCACCAGCTTGGATTCCGGCACCCGACATCGCCGCTGCCGCTGCTCCCTTCCGGGCCTGACGGGGTTCACGACTGGTCGTCGCGGAGTAGCCGATGCGGACCACCATGGACCGGATACGGGTGTGACGGCCGAAGCTGGCGGAGAGGGTGGGATTCGAACCCACGAACACCCGTGAAGATGTTACTGGAATTCCAGTCCAGCGCCTTCGACCGCTCGGCCACCTCTCCCATCAACAACTTATAAAACTTTTCTCAGGCAAAAGATCAAATCAGCGCTCAACCGGGGACGCTGGCAATGATACTACGAAGCCAAGGCGCAGGCGCCTCGCCCTCACGCCGCCGGCGCAGGCCGCGGACCCCGGGGCTCGGTGAATTTCGGCGCCTCATCCAGGCAGGGCGCCTTGGGCGCGCGCGGCGGCAGCGCCGGCTCATTCAATGCCGGGATCTGCAGCGCACTCTTCGTGTCCGGTTGATCGACACCCACCGGCACGCGCAGCGGCGACACGCTGCTCGCTTTCAGGTAGCCCCCGGTTTCCTCGGGGCAGGAACGGACCGAGTGCAGCACGTGGCAGCCGCTCAGGCCCAGGCCGGCCGCCGCCAGTACCACAAGATTGCGCATTCCCTTCAGCATCAGTCCACCTCGAATTTTTACCGCAGCACGCCGCACTGGCGCAGTGACCCCTCCAGCGGCGCCCGGAACGGCTCCGCCAGATCAGTCAAGGGCAGGCGCAATCCCGGGCCCATCAAACCCATGCATGCCAATGCCCACTTGGCCGGAATGGGATTGGTCTCCAGGAACAAAGTCTCATGCAGCGGTGCAATCCCCGCATCCAGCCTGCGTGCACCGGCCGCGTCACCCTTCACCGCCGCGGCGATCATATCGGCCATCGCGCGGGGCGCCACATTGGCGGTGACGGAAATCACGCCACGGGCTCCGGCCAGCACCATCTCACACGCCGAGGCATCATCGCCGCTGAGCACCGCAAACGAGGACGGCACCCTTTCCAGGATCTCCCGTACCCGCGACACCTGCGCCACGGCCTCTTTGACCGCGACAATGCGCGGGAGTTGCGCGAGGCGCCCAACAGTCGGCGGCAGCAGGTCCACGGCGGTCCGCGACGGAACGTTGTAGGCGATCACCGGAACCCGCGAAGCGGCTGCCACCGCCTCAAAGTGCCGGAACAGTCCCTCCTGCGTGGGCCGGTTATAGGCCGGCGTCACGATCAGCACCCCCGCCACGGGCAGCTGCGACACCCGGCGCACGCGCTCGACGGTGTCCGCGGTGCTGCTGCTGCCGGCCCCGGCGATGATCTGGACCCGGCCCGCGGCCTGATCACAGGCGCGCTGCGTGAGCTGCATCAGGTCATCGTCCGACAAAGTCGCAGACTCCCCGGTGGTGCCGCCCACCACGATGCCGCTGGTGCCGTTTTCGATGTGGAAGTCGATCAGTCGCCCCCAGGCGGAAAAATCGAGTCCGCCATCGGCATGCATGGGGGTGACTATTGCGACCAGACTGCCTGAAAACATTCCGAAATCTAATCTTGCGACGCGTGCGCGGAGCGCGCGATGGTACGAGGCACGGGCGGGCTGGGCAAGTTCGGATTGAAGACACCCCAGGTGTCAAATCGCTCGGGGGCAGGCGGACCGCCCTTGCCGCAGGCCGCCAAGGTCGCCTTGGGCGGGTGCAACCGGTACACTCGGTGCGCTTATTCGCATTGACGGCTCCCTCGAAGATGAAGCAACACCTCGCTGTATCAGCGATCGGCAGCGACCGGACCGGGATGGTCCACGAACTAACCCGGGTGATCACCGAGTGTGGAGGCAACATCAGCGAGAGCCGGATGGCGAATCTCGGCACCGAGTTCGCCATGCTGCTGCTGGTTTCAGGTAACTGGCACGCCCTGGCGAAGCTCGAAACCGAGCTGAAGCGCCTGATGGAAACCAGCAATCTGTCCGTGCACCTGCGGCGCACCGAGCCGCGCACCGCGCGCACCGACATGCTGCCCTACTCCATCGATGTCGTGTGCCTGGACCAGACCGGCATCGTTTCGGGACTGTCCGGATTCTTCTCCACGCGCGGCATCGACATCGCCGAAGTGTCCACCCGCAGCTATCCGGCAGCCCACACCGGCGCGCCGATGTTTTCGGTCCAGATGATCATCAATGTGCCCAGCCGCATCCACGTGTCACACCTGCGCGAGGAGTTCATGGAGTTCTGCGATTCGCTGAACCTCGACGCGATACTCGAGCCGGTGAAGGCTTGATCCCGGCGCCGCCCACGGAAGAGCCCATGCCAAAAGCAGTATTGGACCGCAAGGTTCCCGAGTTCTCTTTGCCCGCCACCGGCACGGCGGAAACCTGGAGCCTTAAGGCCGCGGCCGGTCGCAAACTCGTGATCTTCTTTTACCCCAAGGACATGACCAGTGGCTGCACCCTGGAGGCGCAGGGATTTCGCGACCAGGTCGCCGCGTTTCGCAAGGCGGGCACGGTGATCGTCGGCGTCTCGCGCGACAGCGTCGCCTCACACGAGAAATTCTGCCTGAAGGAAAAGCTGCCCTACGCGCTCTTGTCCGACAGCACTGAAAAGGTCTGCCGCCTGTTTGATGTGATCCAGGAGAAATCCCTGTACGGGCGCAAGTACATGGGCATCGAGCGCAGCACCTTTCTGATCGATGCGAACGGTTACCTGCGGCGCGAATGGCGCAAGGTGAAGGTCAACGGACACGTGGAGGAAGTACTTGAAGCGGCGAAGTCTCTCTGACCAGCAACCCCCCGATGGATCCGCTCCTGCAGCGAGCGGTACTGCGGGTGCGGAGCGCGCCATGAGGCGCCTTTTCGTCCTGGACACCAACGTGCTGATGCACGATCCGACCTCGATTTTCCGCTTCGAAGAGCACGACATCTACCTGCCGATGGTGGTACTCGAGGAACTCGACGGCAACAAGAAGGGACTTTCGGAAGCTTCGCGCAATGTCCGCCAGGTCAGCCGTTTCCTGGACGACATGATTCGCGATGCCACCAAGGAGCAGATCGATCAGGGCCTGCCGCTGCCCACGGGATCCCCGGGCAATGGCAACCACGGCAAAAAGGCCTCCTCCGGTCGATTGTTCTTCCAGACCCGCCCGCTGGGCGGGGCGAGCCTGCCGGAAATACTCCCCGGGCACGGCGCCGACAACGCCATCCTCGCGCAGACCCTGCAGCTGCAGCGTGAGGCACCGGCCGCGCGCGTCACGCTGGTCTCCAAGGACATCAACCTGCGCATCAAGGGCGCGGTGCTCGGCGTGCATGTCGAGGACTACAACAGCGACAAGACGCTGGAGGACTCGGATGTCCTCTACTCCGGTATGGCCGCGCTGCCGGCGGACTTCTGGGAACAGCACGGCAAGGACATGCGCTCCTGGAAGGAATCGGATCGGACGTACTACGAGGTCACGGGACCCGCGGTGCATGACTGGCTGCCGAATCTTGGCGTCTACGAAGACGCCGACCATGGCATCGAGGGGATCGTGCGCAAGGTCGAGGGCGACACGGCAACCCTGGAGCTGACCCGCGACTTTCGCAGCGAGCGCCACAATATCTGGGGCGTCACGGCCCGCAACCGCGAGCAGAACTTCGCCCTGAACCTACTCATGGACCCGCAGATCGACCTGGTCACCCTGCTCGGACCGGCGGGCACGGGTAAGACCCTGCTGGCACTGGCCGCGGGCCTGGTGCAGACCCTCGAGGCCAACCGTTTCGTCGAAATCATCATGACCCGGGTCACGATCCCGCTGGGGGAGGACATCGGTTTTCTGCCCGGCACGGAAGAGGAAAAAATGGAGCCGTGGATGGGCGCCCTCATGGACAACCTCGAGGTGCTGACCCAAAGCCAGGAAGGCGGCAACTGGGGCCGGGCCGCGACCAATGACCTGCTGCGCAACCGCATCAAGATCCGTTCCCTGAACTTCATGCGCGGCCGCACCTTCCTCAACCGGTTCATCATCCTGGATGAGGCGCAGAACCTCACCCCGAAGCAGATGAAGGCCCTGATCACGCGTGCCGGACCGGGCACCAAAATGGCCTGCCTGGGCAATGTGGCCCAGATCGACACCCCTTACCTGACGGAAACGACCTCAGGCATCACCTATGCCGTGAACCGGTTTCGGGGCTGGTCGCATTCCGGGCATGTGACCCTGGTCCGCGGCGAGCGTTCACGGCTGGCGGACTTTGCCTCGGACGCGTTGTAGCATGCGGGTGAGGGAAACGAAGTCGCTGTAGACCCTTTGACGCCGCAAACGTTGTAGGGCCCTTGGGAGCCGCCGGGCTGACGATTGTTTACGCCTTTGACTGCAACTCCGGAGTGTCGAGCGTTGTCACAGGTTCTATGCGAATAATGAGTAAAATCAGCGCGGTTGCAGCTGCGGCGCTGTTCAGCGCCGTTGCGACCTGCGCCTGCGCCCAGTCCAATTCGGACTTACCGGACATTGGCAGCCCGGCCGGCACCATCGCAAACCTGGACGATGAGTACCAGATCGGGCGCATGGTCATTCGCGAATTCCGCGAACAGAACGAAATCATCGAGGACCCCGAGGTCTCCGAATACATTCAGACCCTGGGTCTGCGGCTGTCCTCCCAGGCGCCGGATTCCAGTCGGGTATTCCACTATTACGTGCTGCGCGAAGGCGACATCAACGCCGAGGCCCTCCCCGGCGCCTTCATCGTCGTCAATTACGGCACGATCCTGGCGGCCGATGACGAGTCCGAGCTGGCCGGCGTATTGGCCCATGAAACGGCCCACGTGACGCAACGTCACCTCGTCAGGGGCGCGCTGGCGCAGACCCATCAGACCCTGGAGACCGCGGCCGCCATCCTCGGAGCGATTGCACTGGGTGCGCTCGGTGCCGGACCGGCTGCCCTCGAGGGCGGCATCATGGCAGCGCAGGGCATGGGCGCGCAGATGCAGATCAACTTCACGCGCGATCAGGAATATGAGGCCGATCGCGTCGGCATGGGTTTCCTCACGCATGCCGGCTTCGATCCGCTGGGCATGCCGAACTTCTTCGAGGCCTTCTACCGCCGCTACGGCTACAGTGAATCGCACTATCCGCGCATGCTGGTGGATCACCCGGTCACCAGTGAACGTATCGCCGAGGCACGCAACCGTGCGGCCCAGCTCGATCGACCGAAGCATGTCGAGGACAGCATCGCTTTCGGATTGATCAAGGAGCGCCTGCGGGTGCTCATGGCCACGGACGATTTTGATCTGCGCGGCTACTATGCCGGACGGGTCAACACGCCCAATCCGACCCTGGCGGCGCTGTACGGACAGGCCCTTGCATTCGTGCAGCGCAATCATCCGGCCGACGCCATCCCGATCCTGAAACCGCTGGTCAACGCCAACCAGGGCGTGATCCTGCTGCCCTCGCTACTGGCACAGGCACAGATTGCCGCAGGACAGGTGCAGGAGGGACTCGCAACTTTCGCCAAGTCCCTCGCGCTGTTCCCCCGCAACACTCCGCTCACGGTGCGCTATGCGGAAGCTCTCATCGCGGCCAACCAGCCGGCCAAGGCACATACGCTGCTGCTGGATCTGTTCAACAATGAGGCGCCCACTCCGCCTGAGGTGCGGCTGACGGCGCTCGCCGCCAGCAGTGCCGGGGATGCGGGCGATGCCTATTATTACATGGGCGAATACAACATCGAAAACGGACAGTTTCAGCTGGCGACCCAGCAGCTGGAACTGGCGCTGGCGACTCCGGACCTGACCGTCGTTCAACGTAAGCGCTACCAGGCGCGCCTCAAAGAGGTGCGTGACGCCATTCTCGAGGACCGGCGTGCCCACGGTGGTCGATCGCCGAACACCGGTGACAACGGCGGTGCCGGCGGCGATTGAAGAGCGGCGCTGAGTCTCCCCGGTGAGCCTTGCTACACTACGGGAAGTCTCACTTGTCGCCGGTTTCCCATGCACATCAAATTTCGGCCGATCGCCCTGAGTGGCGCCCTCTTCCTGCTCGCGCTGCTGACGGGGTGCGCCACGCTACCCGCCGGTGCGACCCGCGATCCACGTGATCCCCTCGAACGCATCAACCGCACCACGTTCAAAATCGACGACGCGCTGGCCCACAAGGTGGCGCTGCCGATCGCGCGCGGCTACCAGAAGGTGACGCCCAGATTCGTCCGCCGCGGCATTGCCAACGTATTCGAGAATGCCCATACGCCGGTGGTCATCGTGAATGATCTGCTGCAGGCGAAGTTCAGTGCGTTCGGTCTGCAGACCTCACGGCTGCTGTTGAACTCGACGGTCGGGCTGGCCGGCCTGCTCGATCCGGCCACGCAGCTGGGACTGCCGAAGGATGACAACGACTTCGGCCGCACTCTCGGCACCTGGGGTGTCCATCCGGGCCCGTATCTGGTGCTGCCGCTGCTGGGACCTTCGGATTTCCGCGATGGCTTCGCGAAGCTCGTCGACCAGTTTGCAGAGCCGCAGAATTACATCAGCAGCACCCGGGTGCGCTACGCCATATATCCGTTTGAAATTGTGAATACGTTCTCCGAGTCGCTGCTTCCGACCTATCAGCTGCTGGACCAGCAGAACGCCTTTGACCGGTATGGCTTTGCGCGCAACGCGTATCTGCAGCAGCGCGAATTCCAGATCCACGGCGACAATGGCGGCAAGGTGGACCAGGAGGAGCTGGACCTGCAGAAATCCCTGCAGGATGACTCGGCCCCGGCTCCAGCGCCGACACCGCCGGCAAAGTAACTCAGACGGTCGCGTCGGCCAGTACTGCCGAGACCTCACTGAGGTGCGCGATGGCGCTGATCTGCGCAGGAAGATTGGTGAACTTCACCTGACGGCCGTGCTGGTGAGCCCAGCGACGCCATTCGATCAGCACCGCGAGCCCGGCGCTGTCGGCATGTGCAACGGCCGAACAATCCACGATGATGGTCGCACTGCCGTCGCGCATGAAACAGGCGACGCCCGCCTCACACACGCGCCGCGCGGTCGCAAAGGTCAGTGCCGAATGGACCGAGACGCATCCCGGTGATGTGACGCTGACCGGCGGATCAAGCTCGCTCACCGCCGTTACTGCGCCGCCGGCAGTCCCGCCGGACGCGCGCCGGATTCCAGCCGGCTGATCACCGCCTCGAGACCCTTCTGGTCGATCTGGGCCGCAAAGTCATCGCGGAAGCTCTTCACGTAACTGATGCCTTCGATCTTGACGTCCCAGGCCTTCCAGCCCTCGGGAGTCTTATGCAGCACGTAGATAACCGGCACGGTCGTGCCGTTGTCGCGGTTGATGGTGGTGCTGACGCTGGCCTGGTCTGCACCGGGATCGACGCGGCCGGGCTGGACCTTCAGCTTGTTGGCCGTGAAGTTGACCAGTGCATTGCCGTAGTTCTGCAGCATCGAGTCCTGGAAGGCCTTGATGAAGCGCGTGCGCTGATCCTCCGTGGCCGTGCGCCAATACTTGCCCAGCACCAGCTGCGCGGAGTAGCGCGTGTCGAAGTACGGCAGCAGGTACTTGTCAGCCAGCGCCCGCACGTTGTTTGGATTGTTGACGTACGCGGCGCGGTTGGCATCCAGTTCCTTGAGGATGCTGGATGCGACATCCTGAATCAGCTGGGTCGGATTCTGCGTATTGATGGCCGCGGGGGCGGCGGCGGGCGCGGCCGCCTGCAGCGTTGCCATGCCGCCCAGACCCGGCAGCACCAGCAGCCCGAGAGCGGCCAGCGTGGTCTTCAAACCGTGATTGGTTTTCACTTTGAGGTCCCCTTTTTCGGCGCCGAAGAGCCGCCATCGCCACTGGGTGCACTGGAATCGCCGGCATCCGGTCCCTTGCTGGCCTGGCTCGAGAAGAATTTGTTGATCAGGTTCTCCAGAACCAGCGCCGACTGCGTCAGAGTGATTTGACTCCCCTCCTTCAGGAAGGTTTCCGAACCGCCCGCGCCGATACCCACGTACTTACCACCGAGCAGACCCTGCGTCTGAATGCTGGCATCACTGTCATCCGGAATCTTGCTGTACTGCGTATCAATACGCATCCTGACAATTGCCTTGTAAGTATTCCAGTCAATCTTGACGCTTTCGACCTCTCCGAGGTTGACGCCGGCCATCGTGACCGGGGAACCCACCTTCAGATCGCCCACATTGTCGAATGCGGCGCTGATGTGGTATCCGGCCTTCGTGTGGGCGAGCTTCAGTCCGCTTGACGGCAGCTGCGTCGTCAGGAACAGCAGGGAGACAAAGCCCAGAATGACGAACAGTCCGGTGCCAATTTCGATTCCGCGATTCGGGCGCATGTAAATCCTCGATCAGTGCATCGCCGCGGCGACGTTCAGATGAACGCCGCAGTCAGCATGTAATCCAGTAACAGGATCAATACCGAAGAGGCCACGACGGTGCGGGTCGTTGCCAGGCCCACCCCTTCGGCGGTGGGTTCGGAGTGATAGCCCTCGTAGACGGCAATGAGGCTGCAGATGAAACCAAACACCACGCTCTTGACGATGCCTTCCTTGACATCATGCAGGCTCACGGCACTTTGCATCTGGGACCAGAACGAACCATTGTCGACGCCGAGCATCTGCACGCCCACCAGGTGAGCGCCGAACAGGCCGACCACATCGTAGACCCCGGTCAGCAACGGCATCGAAATCAATCCGCCCAGAAAGCGCGGCGCGACCACGTAACGCAGCGGATCCACGGCCATCATCTGCATTGCCGTGAGCTGATCGGTGGCGCGCATCAGGCCGATTTCCGAGGTCAGCGCGGTGCCGGCGCGGCCGGCGAACAGCAGCGCCGTGAGCACCGGACCGAGCTCCTTGAGCAGCGCGAGCGCCGCCGCGAAACCGAGCGCATCCTCGGATCCGAAGCGCTGCAGCAGATTGAACCCCAGCAGCGCCAGCACCATCCCGGTGAACAGGCCCGAGAGCATGATGATCACCAGCGAGCGGCCGCCGGCGTTGTAGATCTGGTTGATGACCAGAGTCGGACGGGCAAGGACCCGCCCGCACTGCACGGCCATTTCGCCGAAAAAGATCGCGATCCGGCCGATGTGCGCCACGGAGCGCAGGATCATGCCGTCCCCCACGGCGGCCGCCGTCATGCGCCACCCAGGAATTGAGTGGTCAGATCGGGGGCCGGATAGTGAAACGGCGCGGGCCCGTCCGGATCGCCGCTCATGAACTGGCGCACGATCGGCGCCTGGCTGGCGGCAAGTTCCTTGGGCGTCCCGCCCGCGACGATGGCGCCCCCCGCCATGAGATAGCTGCGATGGGCAATGCTCGACAGTTCGTTCACGTCGTGGGAAACGATGATGCTGGTGATACCCAGCGCCTGATTCAACTGTTGGATCAGTCGCAGGATGACGCCCAGTGCAATCGGATCGAGGCCGACGAAGGGTTCATCGTAGATCAGCAGTTCCGGGTCCATCACCACGGCCCGGGCCAGTGCCACCCGGCGCGCCATTCCGCCCGACAGCTCTTCTGGCATCAGTTCGGTCGCGCCACGCAGGCCCACCGCGTTGAGCTTGGTGAGGACCAGGTCACGGATCAGGGCCTCCGGCAGGTCGGTGTGTTCGCGCAGCGGGAATGCCACGTTCTCGAACACATCCAGGTCGCTCAGCAGCGCGCTGTCCTGAAACAGCATGCCCGTGCGCTTGCGCATGGCGAACACCTGTCGCGTGTTCAGGTCGGCGACGTTCTCACCAAAGACCATGACTTCGCCGCGGTCGGCATAGATCTGCGCCGTGATCAGCCGCAGCAGCGTCGTCTTGCCGGTGCCGCTGGGCCCCATGACGGCCGTGATCTGCCCCTTCACCGCCTGCAATGACAGGCCCGAGAATATGGTCCGGCCGCGCACTGCGTAGTGCGCGTCGCGAACGTCCACGATGATTTCGTCTGTCACGTGTTTGAAAGTGCCTCAGGCGGCCTTGTTTTCCATGTCTGCAGTGTAGCGCCCGGTGGCGGCAAGGCCATTCAGCCGCGCCCGCTTCAGATATTCCTTTTGTCCGACGGCGTATCCGGCCGCGGTGCCACCCCAGCCCTTGAGCGCTGCGTCCTGCAGGGCACGGCCATAGCTGAACGTGAGCGCCCAGGGCAACCCGCTGATCTGATTCATGAGCGAGAGGTGCAGGGTCGCTTCCTGCGAGGCCTGTCCGCCGGACAGGAACGCGATGCCGGGGACTGCGGCCGGAACATGGCGCTTCAGACAACGCACGGTCGCCTGCGCGACCTGCTCCGCAGGCGCCTGGTTGGCGGCCTTCTTGCCCGAAATCACCATATTTGGCTTGAGAATCATGCCTTCGAGATAAACGCGCTGCTTGTGCAGCTGATCAAATACCACCTGCAGTGTCTCATTCGTGACCGCTTCACAACGTTCAATCGAATGATCGCCATCCATGAGCACTTCAGGTTCGACAATCGGAACGATCTGCTGTTCCTGACACAGCGCCGCATAACGGGCCAGTGCCTGGGCATTGGCCTCGATGGCAAACGCGCTTGGAATGTCCTTGCCGATGTCGATCACCGCGCGCCACTTGGCGAAGCGCGCACCGAGCTTGTAGTACTCCTGCAGCCGCTCGCGCAGGCCATCGAGCCCTTCGGTGATGGTCTCGCCGGGAAAGCCGGCAAAGGGCTTAGCGCCCATGTCGACCTTGATGCCGGGGAACACGCCGATGCGGGTCAGATACTCCGCAAAGTTCACCCCCGTGGAGGTCTTCTGGCGGATGGTCTCGTCATACAGGATGACTCCGCTCACCCACTCCTGTGCCCCAGGAGCGCTCAGGAGCATGTCGCGGTAGGTGCGACGATGTTCCTCTGTTGAGTCCAGTTTGATGCCGTCGAAGCGCTTCTTGATGGTGCTCGAGCTTTCATCGGCAGCGAGCAGACCCTTGCCCTTCACGACCATGCCACGGGCAACTTTTTCCAGATCGCTGAGATTCATTGTCGCGTACCCCCTAGGTACTTTTCGAGGAGCCAGATTCGGCTGCGCAGAATACCAAATCGGCATGACACGCTGCGCCGCAGCGCCCGCGCGGCAATCGTGCCTGCCGCAGTGCAACGATTGAATTGGAGCCGAAACAGTACTAAAATAGTCCTACTTATTACGAGCCCGCATACGGTACCCGAAAATCCATGTTACGCATCAGCAAGTTGACCGACTATGCGACGGTGGTCCTCGCCGCCCTGGCCGAGCAGCCCGACCAGTTGCGGACGGCTGCGGCTCTGGCTGGGCGTACCCGCATTGCCGCTCCGACGGTGAGCAAGCTGCTCAAGCAGATGCATCGGGCGGGCCTGCTGACCTCGACGCGCGGATTGCACGGAGGCTATCAGCTCGCCCGCTCTCCGGCTCAGATCACCGTCGCGGCCATTCTCGATGCCCTGGAGGGTCCCATCGCCGTTACCGACTGCTCGGGCGGCCATGGGCAGTGCGGTATCGAACACAACTGCCGCGTCGCGCCGGTGTGGCAGCGCCTGAACGTTGCCATCCGCCGCGCCTTGAGTGATGTGACGCTCGCCGAGCTGGCCGGCCTGGATACCGTTCAGCCCCGATTGCCCGTTCTCGAACATGAAATCAAATTTGCAGCGCGCCATGACTGAGACGACTACCGATCTGGAAGAGTTGGTCGGCCGCCAGTACCAACACGGCTTCGTCACGGACATCGAGTCCGAGACCGTGCCCCCGGGTCTGGATGAAGATGTGGTGCGGCTGATCTCGCAGAAGAAGGGTGAGCCGGAGTTCCTGCTGCAATGGCGCCTGAAGGCCCTGCGGCACTGGTTTACCCTGCGCGAGCCGCACTGGGCACATGCCAAATATCCGGCCATCGACTATCAGTCGATTTCGTACTACTCAGCCCCGAAGGCCAGAACCGACGGCCCGAAGAGCCTGGAGGAAGTCGACCCGAAGCTGTTGGAGACCTACGCCAAACTCGGCGTACCGCTGCACGAGCGGGCGCGGCTGGCCGGCGTCGCGGTGGATGCGGTATTCGACAGCGTCTCGGTGGCCACGACCTTCAAGGAACGCCTGTCGGCTGCGGGTGTCATCTTCTGTTCCTTCTCGGAGGCCGTCCGCAAACACCCCGCGCTCATCGAGCAATACCTCGGGAGTGTCGTGCCGGTCGCGGACAACTTCTACGCTGCACTGAATTCGGCCGTGTTCTCCGACGGCTCCTTTGTCTACATACCGAAGGGCGTGCGCTGCCCGATGGAGCTGTCCACGTACTTCCGCATCAACGCGGCCAATACCGGGCAGTTCGAGCGCACCTTGATCATCGCGGATGTGGATTCGCACGTGAGCTACCTGGAAGGGTGCACGGCCCCGATGCGCGATGAAAACCAGCTGCACGCCGCGGTCGTGGAACTGGTGGCGCTCGACAATGCCTTCATCAAGTACTCAACCGTACAGAACTGGTACCCCGGTGATGAGAATGGGCTGGGTGGGATCTACAATTTCGTGACCAAGCGCGGCGAGTGCCGCGGGCGCAATTCGCATATTTCCTGGACCCAGGTGGAGACCGGTTCGGCGATCACCTGGAAATACCCCAGCTGCGTGCTACGCGGCGACGGTTCGATCGGGGAGTTCTACTCGGTCGCGACCGTCAACAACTATCAGCAGGCCGACACCGGTACCAAGATGATCCACATCGGCAAGGACACGCGCAGCACGATCGTGTCCAAGGGCATCTCGGCCGGGCATGGCCAGAACTCCTACCGGGGCCTGGTGAAAATCCTGCCCAGCGCCACAGGCGCGCGCAATTTCACCCAGTGCGATTCGCTGCTGATGGGTGGCACCTGTGGCGCGCACACCTTTCCCTACGTGGAGGTCAAGAATCCGACTGCCACGGTGGAACACGAGGCCAGCACCTCCAAGATCAGCGAAGACCAGTTGTTCTACTGCCAGCAGCGCGGCGTAGCCACCGAGGATGCGGTGAACATGATCGTCAGCGGCTTCTGCAAATCCGTCTTCAAGGAGCTGCCGATGGAATTTGCCGTCGAGGCCCAGAACCTGCTCGCCGTCAGCCTCGAAGGCGCCGTCGGCTGAAGCGCTAAAGTCATTTTTCGGACAAGTTCATCATGTTAATAGTTGAAGATCTGCACGTCTCGGTAGGCAACACCCCCGTGCTCAAGGGCCTCACGCTCACGGTTCCGACCGGCGAGGTGCACGCCATCATGGGTCCGAACGGGTCGGGCAAGAGCACTCTGTCTTATGTGCTTGCCGGCCGCCCGGGCTACACGGTAACGGCAGGCTCGGTGACCTACGATGGCCAGGATCTGCTGGCGCTCGCGCCTGAGGAGCGTGCACGCAGCGGCGTGTTTCTCGGGTTCCAGTACCCGGTTGAAATCCCCGGGGTGAACAATGTCTATCTGCTCAAGGCGGCCCTCAACGCACAGCGCAAACAGCGTGGCCTGCAGGAGGTGGACGCCTTCGAGTTCCTGGGTGTGGTGCGCGAGAAAATGAAACTCATGCAGATGCCCGAGGCGTTCCTGTCGCGCGGCGTCAATGAAGGCTTCTCCGGTGGAGAGAAGAAGCGCAATGAGATCCTGCAGATGCTGGTGCTCGAACCGCGTCTGGTCATTTTGGATGAGACCGATTCGGGCCTCGACATCGATGCTCTGAAGGTTGTCGCGACCGGGGTCAACAGCCTGCGCGGCACCGAGCGCTCCTTCGTGCTGGTGACCCATTACCAGCGGCTGCTGGATCACATCGTTCCCGACAAGGTGCATGTGCTGGCGGGCGGCCGCATCCTGCGCAGCGGCGATCACACCCTGGCCCACGAACTGGAACGACGCGGCTACGACTGGGTGATCAGCGAGGCGGCATGAGCAGCCCCCTTCTCACCCGCATCGCGGCCGAACACGCCGCGGCGCTTGCCTTGCAGCCGCTCGCAGGCACCCGCCTCACGCAGCGGCGCAAGGCACTGCAGGGACTGCTTGAGCGCGGCCTGCCGACGGTGCGCGATGAAAACTGGCGCTATGCCAACCTGCGCATTCTCGAGAACGCGGATTTCACGCCCGGCACTGCCGTCGCGGGCACCGAGGCCATCGAGCTGCCGGCAGCCATCGAGGGTTTCACGCGCTTGGTCTTCATCGACGGCCGGTTTGCACCACAGCTCTCGGCACCTCTCGGCGCCGTCGCGGCGGCCACGGTGACGCGCCTGCAGGGCGAACTGCCGACCGATGCGCAGCCCTTCGCGTTGCTGAATGAGGCCTTTGCCGAGGACGGCGCCGATATCCAGGTCGCGGCCAACGCGGCCACGGTCGATGTCGAAGTTGTTTTCTACAGCGCCGCGCCCACGGCCGTCTATCCGCGCCTGAATGTTCACTTGAGCTCCAATGCGCGACTGCGCCTGATCGAGCGGCATATCGGCCGGGTGAAGACGGCCCAGTTCATCAATTCGGTCGTGCGTATCGAACTTGGCGCGGGCGCTTCCTTGAATCATTACCGGCTGCAGGAGAGCGGTGCTGCGACCTCATGGACGGACACGCTACGCGCAACCCTCCACCGTGACGCCAGCTACCACCTGCACCTGCTGCAGCTCGGGGCACTGGCCGCCCGCTCGACGGCAAATATCGAGTTGGCCGGCACCGCGGCTCGCACCACCATCGATACCGTCGCGCTTGCGGACGGCCGGCAGGTCCACGACACCATGATTGTCGTCGACCACCAGGCCACCCATACCCGCACCGAGGAGAACTTCCGCGGCATCGCCGGCGGGCGCTCGCGCATCGGTTTCAATGGTCTGATCATCGTGCGTGACAGTGCCCAGCACGCCGATTCGGCGCAGTCCCTGAAGGGCCTGATCGCCGGCAGTGAAGCTGAAATCGACTTACGGCCGCAGCTGGAGATCAATACCGATGAAGTGCGCTGCAGCCACGGCGCCACCACCGGCAAGCTGGATGACACCATGCTGTTCTATCTGCTCAGCCGCGGCATTACCCCCGAGGTCGCCCAACGCCTGCTGAAGTGGGCATTCATTACCGATGTGGTCGCGAAGATCGATGTCCCGGCACTGCGCACCCACGTGCAGCGCAGTCTCGCCAGCCACATGCAGGACGCGCAGAGCCTTGAGGAGCTGTTGTCATGAGCGCCACACCCCTGCGGGCCGCCGCGCGCGCCGCATACGATGTCGAACGCGTGCGCCGCGACTTCCCGATTCTCAACCGCACCGTCCACGGCAAGCCGTTGGTTTATCTGGACAGTGCCGCCTCCGCCCAGCGCCCGCTGGCTGTGATCCGTGCCGTCGATGACTACGAGACGCGCTCTCATGCCAATGTACATCGCGGCGTGCACGCACTGAGCCAGGAGGCCACCGCCGCCTTTGAAGGCGCACGCGAGCGCGTGCGCCGCTTCCTCAATGCGCGCTCGGTGCGCGAAATCATCTTCACCCGCGGCACCACCGAGGCGATCAACCTGGTCGCAAACTCATGGGGTCGCGGGCGGCTCGGGCCCGGCGATGAAATCCTCATCACGGCGCTGGAGCACCACGCCAATATCGTGCCCTGGCAGATGCTGCGCGATGCCACCGGCTGCTCCCTCGTGGTCGCGCCCATCGACAGGTCCGGAGAGCTCATCATGGATGAGTTCCACCGCCTGCTGAGCCCGCGAACCCGCATCGTGGCCGTCGCGCATGTCTCGAATGCGCTGGGAACCATACTGCCTGTCGCAGAAATCATTGCGGCCGCCCACGCACGCCACGTACCGGTGCTGGTGGACGGCGCGCAGGCCATTGCCCATACCCGGGTTGATGTCCAGGCGCTCGGCGCCGACTTCTACGCCTTTTCGGGTCACAAACTGTACGGCCCGACCGGCATCGGCGTGCTCTACGGCCGCGAGGAGCTGCTTGCCGAGATGCCGCCCTGGCAGGGGGGCGGCGACATGATCCTGAATGTGACCTTCGAGCGCACCACGTACAACGTGCTGCCCTACAAGTTCGAGGCCGGCACGCCGAACATGTCCGGGGCGGTGGGCCTGGGGGCCGCCATCGACTATGTCGAAACTCTGGGTGTGGAGAATATCGCCGCCCATGAGCACGCGCTGCTCGAGGCTGCCACGGCGCAGCTGAACGAGATTCCGGGCCTGACCCTGATCGGCACCGCCGCACACAAGGCCGCGGTGGTGTCCTTTGTAATGCAGCGTATCCATCCCCATGATCTGGGGACCATCCTCGATGCCGAAGGGGTCGCGGTCAGGACCGGTCATCATTGCGCCCAGCCGGTGATGGACTTCTTTTGCATACCGGCGACGGCACGGGCTTCGTTCGCCTGTTACAACACGCTGGCAGAAGTGCATCAGCTTGCCGCGGCATTGCGGCACGCGCAGGAGGTTTTTGGCTGATGGAGTTGAAGGACCTGTACCGCGATGTGATCCTGGATCACAACCGGCAGCCGCGTAACTTTGGCCGCCTGGATCCGGCGGATGCCACGGCCGATGGGCACAATCCCCTGTGCGGAGACCGGCTGAGCGTCTCGCTGCGCCTCGCGGGCGACAAGATCACGGACATCCGCTTCGAAGGCGCGGGCTGCGCGATCTCGACGGCGTCAGCCTCATTGATGAGCGAGGCGGTCAAGGGCCGCGATCGCGCCGCGGTGCACGAATTGTTCAAGCATATTCACGCCCTGCTCACGCAAACCGACGCGCCGATGGATGCCTCTTTGGGCAAGCTCGCCGCATTGTCCGGCGTTCGCGAATTCCCCTCGCGGGTGAAGTGCGCGAGCCTGTGCTGGCACACCCTCAATGCCGCGCTGGATCGCGGCGGCACGATCTCCACGGAAGCCGGCAACGAGTCTTCCTCGGAAGAGCTGCGATGAGGTCACACGAAAACGAGCCGGTGGTGATCTACCGCGAGGTCAAGGCCGTGGTGGTGCCTGCCGGTCAGGAAGTGACCCTCAAACCCGGTCAGACGGGCTATATCACCCAGGCGCTCGGGGGCAGCTTCACGGTCTACATCGACGGCAATCTGTATCGATTGGCGGGCACCGACGCCGACGCCATCGGCAAAGAGGTGCTGAAGGTTCCCGAGTTACCCGTGAATGCCACTGAAAACGACGTGCTGGATGCGGTGTGGGCGCAGCTGCGGACCTGTTTCGACCCGGAAATTCCCATCAACATCGTCGAACTCGGACTGGTGTACGACTGCGCGGTGAACCCGAAGGAAGACGGCACGCGCAGTGTCGATATCAAGATGACGCTCACCGCACCGGGTTGTGGCATGGGCGACATTCTCGTCGATGACGCAACCGATAAGATCAAGATGATCCCCACCGTCAGCGAGGCGAAGGTCGAACTGGTGTTCGATCCGCCGTGGAATCAGTCCATGATGACCGAGGCGGCCCGGCTCCAGACCGGGATGTTCTGACGTGCCGGCTCAGTGGATCGATGTCGGTGCGGCCGACAGAGTGCGCGAGGATCGCGCGTACAGCACCGAGGTGGACGGCGTTCCCATCGTCATCGCGCGCTGCGGCAGTGAGTTCTACGCCATGGAGGACCGCTGCACCCACGATGGTGAGTCCTTCGCGGCCGCCGATGTCGAGGACTGCGAAATCATCTGTCCGCGCCACTTCGCGCGCTTCTGCCTGAAGACCGGCGCGGCCCTCTCCCCGCCCGCCTACGAGCCTGCACGCACCTTCAAGGTGCGCGTCGAAAGCGGCCGACTGCTGGTGGAAACGCAAAACTGATACCGGAACGATCGCCCTTCTTCAATTCTCACAATCATTGGTACTTTTATGTCGGACTCCACAACTGAAATCGCAACCATCAAGGCCCTGATGAAGGGCGCGTCGGTCGAAATGACCTGCAAGGACACCGAGCACCTGGCCGAGGTGGCAAAGTTCCTGCCGCCCGGCACGGACATCTTCATCGCCCTGTTTCCGACTCAGACCTTCGAGGAACTCACCGAGGCAGCTCGCGCCGTGAAGGCGGTGGGTTTCACTGCCGTGCCGCACGTGCCGGCGCGCCGCATCAAGGACGTAGCCCAGGTTGCGCAGATCGCCAAAGGCTTCGCCGCGGCCGGCGTCGACAAATTCCTGCTGGTCGCGGGCGACATGACGACGGCGGAAGGTGCTTTCGATTCGACCATCGGCGTGCTCGCCAGCGGCGAGTTCGCCAAGGCCGGGATCAAGAGGATGTACATGGCCGGCCACCCGGAAGGCCATGCGCACATGACGACCGAGCAGCTGCGCGAATACGAGCAGAAGAAGATCGCGCTCACCACGGAGCAGGGCGTGGAGCTGACTTTCGTCACCCAGGTCGTGTTCGAGCCCGAACCCTTCATCGAATGGGAGCACACCCTGCGCCGCACCGGAGTGCGCAACGCCGTGCGCGCAGGTCTGCCGGGCCCCGCCAGCCTCAAGACTTTGCTGCGCTACGCGAAGATCTGCGGCGCCGGCGCGTCGATGCGCGCACTCATGGGCGGCGGCAAGATGGCGCTGGTCGCGAACCTGCTGGGTGACAGCGGCCCGGAGGAAACCATCCGCACGATCGCGCGCGAGCAGGCGGCGGGCAAGGTGAACTTCAATGGCCTGCACTTCTTCGCCTTCGGCGGTTTTCTGAAGACCAGCAAGTTCGTGGCGGCGATCCAGCAGGGCAACATCACCCTCGACTCCAAGGGCGAGGCGTTCAAGGTCCACGTCTGAACGGCGGCAAACCGCCACGGGCGCGGTCCGGGGAATCGGATTCCTACCGGGCCGCGCCGTTCGCGGTCCCGCCGCGAACGGCCTTATACTCGCGCCGACAACCAGAAGCGAGCACAACTGTGACCAAAATCCCCCGTCCCGGTACGACACGTGTGTGGTCGCAGCTACTGCTTCTGACGCTCGCGATGCTCACTCCCCTGACCGTGGCGCACTCGCAGGCGCCGGCGCGGACACCGGCTCGCCAGACAACCTCCGGCGACTTCTGGGTCGAACCGGCCACGTTGCGATCCTTGGGTTTCGAGTGGCGAATATCCGGAGACGATAATCGCAATGCGGCCGTTGAGGTCAGTTATCGCCGCAAGGGCGAAGCGAGCTGGCACAAAGCGTTGCCATTGTTCCGCCTGCAGCACGAAGCCGTGAGCGGTGGCTTGCCGCGTGACGGGGACGGACAGCACTTCAATCGCTACACCGCACCGAATATGTTTGCGGGCAGCATCCTGAATCTCGCACCGGACACCGAGTACGAGGCACGACTGGTGCTCTCGGACCCCGACGGCGTGAGTGGAATGAAGACCAGAACCGTTACCGTCCGCACCCGCCGCGAACCACAGCCGGCCGCCGGCGGTCACGTCTATCACGTGTATCCCTTCGACTTCAAAGGCACGCGGCAGCAGCCGGCCTTTACGGGGCTGCTCGCAGCCTACTATCTGGGTTCGGACCAGTCCGACCACTCGCGTGAAATGCCGCCGCGCGTGCAGCCGGGCGATACGATCCTGGTGCATGCGGGTGTCTACAAGGACAACCGCTTCGTCTACAGCGGCTTCGACCGCACCATCGCGGCCTACGGAACTCCCTTCGATGGCACTTACTACCTGACGCAGAGCGGCACCGCCGATAAGCCCATTGTCATCAAGGCGGCCGGTGACGGGGAAGTCGTGTTCGATGGCGATGGCTGCGACAACCTGTTCAATCTCATGGGCGGCAACTACAACTATTTCGAAGGCATCACCGTCCGCAACACCAACGTCGCCTTCAAGCTTGGAATCAAGAACATCGCAGGTTCCAGCGGCTTTACGCTCAAACACAGCCGCGTGTATGACGTGGGACGCGTCATCGAGGCGGGCTGGTCCGGCTCGAAGAACTTCTACATTGCCGACAATGTCTTCATCGGACGCCACGATCCGCTCAAGCTGCAAAGCTGGTTCACGCCGGAGGTGTGGGCGAAATTCCCGGGTTATCCGGCGCTGATCAAGTCCGAATATGCCGTGAAGGTATACGGCCAGGGCCATGTGGTCGAATACAACTATGTCGCCAACTGGCACGACGGCATCGACGTGGACACCTATGGCGACCCTGACGGCACACCAAAGGAACTTCGCGATCGGGTGCCGGTCGCCATCGACATCAACAACAACGACATCTACAACGCTGATGACAACTGCATAGAAGCGGACGGCGGCGCACACAACATCCGCGTGTTTGAGAACCGCTGCTTCAATTCAACCGGGGGTGCGCTGAGCGCCCAACCGATTTTCGGCGGCCCGCTGTACTTCTATCGGAACC
The DNA here is from genome assembly GCA_036498905.1 of Steroidobacteraceae bacterium. GTDB lineage: Bacteria > Pseudomonadota > Gammaproteobacteria > Steroidobacterales > Steroidobacteraceae > DAIDKA01. The sequence continues at coordinate 30,989 of DASYER010000144.1, forward strand.
TCGTCTATGGCCAGACCACCGGCGGATACCTGAAGCTCGTGGACACCCCGGCCGGCATCCTCATCTACCAGAACACGCTCATCGGCCAGGCGCGCTATTCGGGTCCTGCCTCCAATGTCCATTTCCGCAACAACCTGATACTCGCCGATGGCTGGACGTCGATGCTCTTTGCCCTGAAGACCTACACCAGCTATTCGGATTCGGACTTCAACGGCTTTCGGATCACGCCGGGGGCCGAGTACTCCTTCGAATGGGACTCACCCGCGGGGGGGCTGCGGACCGATTACATGGGCAAGCTGCCCGTGCGCCAGTTCAAGACGCTGCAGGACTACCGCGCGGCAACCGGCAACGACACCCACAGCGTCAGTGTCGATTTCGGGATTTTCGCCCACGTTCCAATGCCCGAACGGACCGATCCGCAGCGTCTGTACAACCCGGAGGACCTGGACTTCCGCCTGAAGCCTACAAGTGCGGCTATCGATGCCGGCATCGAATTACCGAGCATTACGGACGGCTTTACGGGCAAGGCCCCGGACCTGGGGGCCTTCGAACTGGGCCGGCCGTTGCCGCACTACGGACCCCGGTCGGCACCGCCCGGGGCGCCGGCAGCCGACGCCCCGCGGTCCTTACGAGGCCCTCCCTCAGGCCAATAGCGCACTGCTCGCTTCACTGCACCACGATCATGGCCGTCATCTGCGGATGCATGGAACAGAACACATGATACCTGCCGGGTTTGTCGAACCTGAAGGTGTAGGAATTGCCCGTGTCCAGGGCACCGGAGCGAAATAAGCCCGTATCGCTGACGATGGTGTGTGGCTCATCGTCCTGATTGACCCACGTCACCGCCGCACCCACCTTGGTGGTCAGCGTCATGGGACTGAACATGAAGTCCTTGATCAATACCTGGTCAGGCTGAGTGGGATCCGCGGCAGCGGCCGCGGCCCAAACCAGCCACAAAGCCGCGACGAGGGGTGCGAGACGCTTGATGTACATGGCCTACACGCTCGCAAGCGTGAGATCGGTGAGCGCCAGCGATCGCGGATGCCCCACGACAGAAACACTCGAGATGCCCAGCATGGACGCGAGCTGCTCGGCGGGGACCTTGAGGGGTCCCGGACCGGGCGCGGTGCCGGCCACGGGCTGCGGGTAGGCCGTGGACCGGGCCGTGTGAAAGGTCATGTTGCCCTCGACCTTCTGCACGATCTGGTGAATGTGCCCGTTGAGAACCGTGACGGAGCCGAAACGGCGCAGCAGGTCCAGGAGTTGCCCCGCATCACCGGTGCCCCAACCCCAGGGCTCATAGATTGTCCATAGCGGCATGTGCGCAAAAATGACGATGGGTGTGCTCGAGGAGCGCGCCTTCAGATCGGCTGTCACCCACGCCAGCTGCTCGGCACCCAGGGTGGCCAGGCCTCCGGCCTTGAATTGCAGGACATTGATCAGCGCGACGAAATGCACGCCGGCGTGATCGAAGCTGTAGTAGCCGCGATTCTGCGAGGCCTTGCCGAATCTTGAGAAGTATTCGGTGACGGTGGGATCAGCGGTGTCATGCTCCCCCGGGGTCGTGTGCAGCTGCGTTGAGCGCAGTTTGGAGAACATCTGCTGCGCCAGATCAAACTCCTCCGGCTTGGACAAATGGGTGATGTCCCCGGTATGGATGAGCATGGCAGGCTGCTCCGCCATGGCATTCACCATATCGATGGCCCGTTCCAGGGTGTCGTTGACGTGAGGATTGGCGTCCTTGGCAAATCCGATATGGGTATCGCTGATCTGCACGAACAACGGCTTTCCGAGTCGCGTCGTGTCGGACTTCGTGGTCGCCGCGACGGCAAGGTCAACAGGCGTCAGCACACCGCCGCATAACGCAAAGAGCGTGCCGGCGCCGCCATAGGCCATGCACTTGAGGACATTGCGCCGCTCCCGCACGGATCGATCGTCGGTCATGTCTGTCTCCGAATATTTGACGTTCGGGAGTACAGACTTCGCGGCAGGGGCTTTTATTCCGCCGGATGCCGCTAAACTTTCACTGCGGCAGATCGCGGGCGCTTTGATCCTCTAACAGGCTGACCAGCCCCTTCAATTCGGTCCAGCCGGTATCGGAGACCGCGCAGTAGGCCAGATTTCCTACCTTCCAGAAGGCCAGGTGATAGCCGTTGCGAGTAGTGTCCTGCGGCAACGCGGTCGAATCGCTTGCCCAGCTGAACACGTTGATGTAGTGCGGGCCATGCCGATACACCATCACTGCCGCCTTGTGATGATCCAGGTCATCGACACGTCCGCCCAGCAGACGGTAGCCCTGCTGTGAGAAGTCAGCCACTTCCGGCGACACGTTGGTACGGCCGGCGAACCAGGGCTTCACCGTGTGTTGATCCGTGGACACCACCTCGATCAGATGCGATGACAGCAGTGACTGCGTGTGATCCGCGATCAGATCGGCGGTTAGAGTGTGGTTGCGCAGCGGCGCAAGCACCAGCAGCGTCACGGCTGCCGCCACGGCGCTGCCCCCCACCCCGCTGAATAGCCCGACCCAGAATGGCCGCGAGCGCCGCGGTGGTGCCGAGTTGCGTCCCGGTGGCCGCAGGAGCGTTCGGGACTCCTCATCGAGGCACTCCATGATGCGATCCCGCAGCTGCTCCGGCATGCTCGTCTTGGCAACCTTGTCGCGCATCAACGTTCGAATCTGCCCGAGGTCCTCGAGCAACACCCGGCATTGCTCGCAGGTGGCCAGGTGCCGCTCGACGGCGGCGGCCGTTGCGGCGTCGACCTCGCCGTCGAAATATGCCTGCACGGTCAGGTTTTCAGCGCATTCCATGGACTTCTCCCTGGATTTCCTGCAGCCATCGCGCCCGTAAGGCCGCTCGGGCGCGCGCCAGCCGCGACATCACCGTACCGATGGGCAGCTTGATGACCGCGGCAATGGCGCGATAGTCCATGTCCTCGATTTCCCGCAATACCAGCACCTCGCGCTGCTCTTCGGGCAGCGCCGACATCAGTCGCTGCAGCGTGCGCTGGTCATCCCGACGGATGGCGAGGGTCTGTGGGTCCGGCGTGCTCGCCACCAGTTCATCACCTTGTTCCTGATCATCTTCCGGCAGCGGCACCAGGTTATGACGCTGCCGCTGCTTCGCGGCGGTCAGGTGGCAGTTCCTGACGATCGTCAGCAGCCACGCCTTCCCATCCGCGCCGCGCAGGTCCTCGAAGCTTCGGTAGGCACGCAAAGTCGCCTCCTGCACCACATCGTCCGCATCCGGTGAGGAACGGGCAAGCCATCGGGCATAGCGATACGCCGCGTCCAGATGCGGCAACACCTGCGCCTCAAATCGGCCCCGCCTTTCGTCCACCATGAGCGTATGACTCTCCGCAGAGCCCCTTTATTCCATTGTCGGTCCAAGCCGAGCGCCTTTTCCATCGCAATCCGGCCCTGTACCATTCACGGCAATGAGAATTGCCGTTTTGTTTGGCGGTACCAGCGAGGAGCGTGACGTTTCCATCGCCAGCGCCGCCCAGATCATCCCGGCGCTGCGCGGATTGGGCCATGAGGTGCACGCCGTGGATACGGCCACCGGTCGCCTGCAGCCTCCACAGGAGCAGCGACTGCTGGCCAACCGGGTTGCCGCTGCACCGCCTTCCAGCACCACGATAGGACAGGTACGGGCTCGTGCCATCGCCCTGTCACCGGAAAGCTTCGACATCCGCGCCACCGATGTGGTGTTCCTCGCACTGCACGGGGGCGCCGGCGAGGACGGACGCATTCAGGCCCTGCTGGATCTGGCCGGCATGCCGTACACCGGCAGCAACCATATCGCCAGCGCCGCCGCCATGGACAAGGACTTTGCGAAGCAGCTGTTCAGGTCCGCGGGTGTTCCCACTGCCGATTGGCTGATGGCGCCTGTGGAGGCCATCAAGGTCGATCAGACTCTCGGATGGCCGGTGGTCGTCAAGCCCAGCAAACAGGGCTCGACCGTCGGTTTGACCGTGGTCCGCACCGCCGCTGAGCTCGACGCGGCCATTCAGGCTGCAGGGGCGTTTGACGACGAGGTGATGATCGAGAAGTTCATTCCGGGGCGCGAGTTCACGGTCGGCATTCTGGATCGCCAGGCGCTGCCCGTCGGCGAGATCATCGTGCCGGGGGAAGTCTTCGACTACAAATCCAAGTACCAGCAAGGCGGCGCCCGGGAGGTATTTCCGGCGCAGATTCCGCAGGCCGAGACCACCTTGCTGCAGGAGTACGCACTGCGCGCGCACCGTGCGCTGAAACTCGGCGCCTACAGCCGTATCGACTTCCGTCGCGATGCGGCAGGACATTTCTGGTGTCTCGAGGCCAACTCGCTCCCGGGCATGACCTCAACCAGCCTGCTGCCGCAGGCGGCCGCGGCCGCAGGCATCGACTTTCCGACGCTGCTGGAACGCATCTGCCGCGGCGCCATCAGGCCGCGCTAGGCGCACTTTCAATTTCCCGCCCGCGGGCGGAAGATCACGGCGCCGGGGCAACAACCCAGGAGTTTCCAGTCATGCGACAGTCGATTGCGCTCTTTGCGATGGGGATCGCGGTGGGTACGCTGGCAACGGCGACGGTGGGCGCGGATCAGAATATCCAGTTTCTGGGAAGCGCGCCGAAATGGACCAAATCTGCCTCCCTGAACACAGCTGATGCTCTTGCCGAACTGCTGCGGACGAACCTGCGGCACTATGCGATTGCGCGCCGGATTCTTGCTGCCGCGAACGAAATCTGTGATTCGGCCAAGATGGACGTCGTACCGGTGAAGTTCGACGGGCAGGATGTCTTCTGTGCCCGCGGGTTTTGGCTGACGAGCAACCCGCCGAAGCGTTTTCTGCAGTTCCAGATTGACGATACCCGCTACTCGGCGCTGGTCGCGGTGCCGGACAAGGGCGCGAGGCTCGAGCCGGCGCACTGAGCTTGCAGCAACTCGCCTCCTGCCCCTTTTTGCCACGATTGCGTCATCGGTCCTCCACTCTGCGTTGCAAAGCTTGCCACGCAAACCGGAGACCCTATCGTGAACAATCTGACCCGTTCGACATCGGCAAAGGCTGCCACTCTGACCGTCATTGCGCTGCTATTGCTGATTCCGCTGGCCCTGCTCGCGAACCTGGTGGCGGAGCGCGTCAGCGAACGCGATTCAGCCGTCGCGTCCGTTGCCCACGGTTGGGGTGATCGCCAATGGCTGAGCGGCCCGATCCTTGCCATTCCTGTGACTACGGATGGGGTTTCGGATCAGCCGCGCGACTGGTACGTGCTGGCGGACAATGTGGATCTGAGCGTCGATTTGAAGGTCCAACCGGTGCCGCGAAGCGTCGGTTCGTATGCAGTGCCGGTTTATGTGGCACGAGTGCACGCCAAGGGTGATTTTGACGTCGCGCGCGAAATCGCCCGCCTGAGCCGCAGCGACGCAAGGCTGCGAATTCACGTCGACCAGGCACGCCTGCTGCTTCCGGTGAATGATCTGCGGGGCCTGCACGACCTGCACTCCGCGTCGGGTGAGTTCCAGGATTTCGAGCCCGCCGCTGGATTTCCGATTCCGACGCTGGCCGCGACCTTGAGTCCGGGGACCGAGCTGGCCACGGGACGCCACTCCTTTGACCTCACGTTCGAGGTGGCCGGAACTCAGTCGCTGCAGTTTCTACCCTTGGCAAGGACCATGCAGGTCCACAGCCGCGGCAACTGGCCTGATCCGGGCTTCACCGATGGTTTCCTGCCTCTCGAGCGTCACACCGACGCGAAGGGTTTCATGGCCAACTGGCAGATACTCAGCTTCAATCGATCCTACGGGGACCGCTGGCTGCAGGACTCGGTTGCAGCTGCCACGATCCTCAACAGTGGATTCGGAATCGAACTAGTACAGCCTGTCGACATCTACCAGCGCAGCACGCGTTCCGTAAAATACGGCGGCCTGTTCATTGCGCTGAGTTTTATGACATTGTTCCTGGTAGAGGCACGCCAGCGCCTTCCCATCCACCCGATCCAGTACGGGCTGATGGGCCTGGCCCTGAGCGTGTTCTATCTGCTGCTGCTCGCACTCTCGGAGCATGTCGGCTTCATCGGTGCATATCTGCTTGCAACAGCCGCGCTATGCACGCTCATGGGACTGTACCTTGCCGGTGCGCTGCGCAGTGCGAGAGCGGGCGCGACTGCGGCGGGCATCTTTGCCGGCACCTATGCGTTGCTTTACCTGCTGGTGACCAGCGACAACAACGCGCTGCTGGCGGGATCGATTGCACTGTTTACATTGCTGAGTATTGTCATGCTGCTCACCCGTCGGCTGGACTGGTATGCGCAGGACGCAGGCGTAGGCCGTGCCGGTTGAGATAGCGCTCGAGCGTTGCCGGATCCTGCCCCTTTGCCGCCAGGGCAATGTAGGCGTCGGGTCGGATCAGGTACATCGCATCCTTGGCGAAGCCGGCCCGCTCATGGGCCGCCTCCCATTCGAACGCATGAACGGTGACTCGGGAAGCGCACCATGCACTCAGCGTGGCGCTGACACTGCCATACACGTGCAATTGCCACTGTGGTGTTGCCAGCGTATCGAAGTTGTCACTGCGCGAGGCCTTTGCCCACGGCAGGCGATCACCTGCGTGAATCCGACCGATTGACCCGCTGCTGATGGTACTGGCCCGATACTCGATCACCAGCTGCGAGACCGCTCTGTACAGAAAGTTGCGCACCGACTTCAAGGTGAACAGCGCCGGCACGACGATAGGCAGGATGCGCGTACGGATGAAGGCTGCGGTGCGGCTCTCAACCGTTCCCAACGTGAAGCCGCGATCGGTCGTCGCCACGAGTTTCAGTGCGAAAGCCCGCCTTTCGACCTCGTAGGTATCCAGGAGCGCATCGGATGCATGTCCGGTCAATACACTGTGCAACTTCCAGGCGAGATTGATCGCATCCCCAATGCCGGTATTCATCCCCTGGCCACCCGCCGGACTATGGATATGAGCGGCATCGCCCAGCAGGAAGATGCGCGCCTGGCGGAAACGGTCGGCGACGCGGTGATGCACGTGGTAGGTCGAGAACCAGTTGACCTTCTGAATCTTCACTTTCATGTGTTCGATGGCACGGGCGCTCACGTCGTCGAATCGCAGGCTCTGTGGATTCGCGGCCCGCTCGCCGCGGACAGTTCCGATCAGACGCGCCCGACCCTGCCCTTTCAACGGAAAGATGGCGAGGAAATCCGCTTCATCCAGCTCGACATGCAGTTCGCCATCGAGCGCCGGCCCGGCGGCGTCCACATCGGCCACGTAGAACAGCTGGTCATAGGTGCCGCCGGGAAATCCGGCGCCGATGCCCTGCCGCACAACTGAGCGCGCTCCATCACAACCGGCAAGATAGGCAGCCTCGCACGATTGTTCCTGACCGTCAGGTCCGCGCAGCACTGCCGTGACGCTCTGTGCTGCCGTGCTGAAGCGCAGCAGCTCGGTATTCCGTTCGACGTTCACACCCGCCGCCGCGAGTCGTTCGATGAGCAGCCGTTCGTGCTGGTCCTGTGGAAAAACAAAAGGCCCATAGGGGGAAAGGGTTCCGGCAATGTTTTCGAAGGAAACCCGCGCGGCGCGTTTGCCGCGGGCCCACAGATTGATGGCCGGGACCTTGTGTCCGCGCGCAAGAACGGCGTCGGTGAGATCAAGCTGCCGATACAGCTCAAGCGTGCGTGCCTGGACGGCCAGCGCCCGTGAGGTGGTACCGGGGCCGGCGGTCATATCGATGATGCGGACGCAGACGCCCAGTTTCGTAAGCCACAGCGCCAGCACCAGGCCGGTAGGCCCGGCACCCACGATGAGCACGTCGCAGCGTTTCATTTCATCGGCGCGCGACAGGTGAAATTCCCGGCATCATCAATGCTGCCGTTGCCGTTGTAGCGGGCGACCTGCGGATAGGGACACAACGGTCGCGTGCGATCGACCTTCCCGGCGCGGCCATGCGCCGCGACAATCCGCTCGGGCGCCTTGCCCTGCTCGACCCACTGTTCCAGGGCGCTGAGGCTGTCAAAGCTGTCAGGGCCCTCCCCGCCCGCGCAATGCGCCATGCCGGGAGCCATGAACAATCTGACCCAGTCATCCGCACGCTTCGGATCCGGACTGAAGCGACGCACTGATGTAAAAAAATCGATGGTGGATCCGGGGGCAACCTGCTGATCCGCCCAACCGTGATACAGCAGCAGCTTGCCGCCGTGTTGGGCGAAGGGACCCAGGTGTGGATCCATTTCATCCAGATCGCGATCGATCGCATGCGCCTTGGCAGCATCGCGGTCCAGATCAAAGCCATGCCAATCCCAGTTCGCGTCCTGGTAGACCACGTATCGAAATTCATCCAGGAACAGATCGGCGGGACTCGGACCTGCAGCCATGCGCCCCCAGCGCAGTTCCGTGCCCGGCTCAAGTCGCTCAAACAGGACCTGGCCCTGCTTGCCCGTTGCCGGGCTGATCAGCGTCCGCGCGGTTTGGACCTGCCGCGCGGTCAGGCAGTCCGCGGCATCCGATCCCTTGCATTGCAGTTCCGAAAAGTCCACATGGCAATTGCGAGGCTCGCTGATCAGGCCGTCCTTCAAGCCATCTTTGGCATCACACGCCGCCAGGACCGCCGCATGGATCATGGGGTACTTGGCGGGCGCGATGTAGGCGGCCGGGTCCTTGACGGTCTGCGTGGCCAGCCACAGGGCCCATGCATTGCGCCGTATGTTGGCCGGATCCCCGGCAATGATCCCGTCGAACTCATCCGGGTAGCGATACGCCTGGATCAGACCTTCGCGTCCACCGCCCGAACAACCCTGCCAGTAGGCGTGGCTCGAAGCACGACCATACAGCGCCTTGATGAGCGCCTTGGCCTCAACGGTGGTCTCGTGTTCCGCGCGATAGGCGAAATCGATGAGCTTCTGTGGGTGCCCCAAGGCAAAGCTGCCGCTACGTCCCCGATGACCGTCGTCGGATGCGAGCGTGGCATAGCCGCGACGCAGTCCCTGAGCAAGACCGTCAAAGTCGACGGCGCCGCCCCAACCACCGCTGCCGATGGCGAGCAACTTGCCGTTCCAGTTCACGGGCAACCAGATTTCCGCGCCGATGTCCGAGTCGGAGGTGGGCTTCAACCGCACCACCACACGACAGAACCCGGGCAGCTGCTGCAGCGCCCGGCCATTGTCAGGTGGCGTGAATGTTCCCGCCGCCACGGTCTGGGCTGTGACAATTTCGGCTTTGCCGGTACTCAGGGCGGCAAGGCCCTCGCAGCCGGCCGCGTGAACGCCGGTGGACAACAGGGCCGTCGCCGCGCCGATCAATAAAGTGTTTTGAATATTCATGGATCTATAGTGACAACAGGCTTGCGTTACCGCCCAGGGCCGCAGTATTGACCGTCACGGTCTGTTCGGTCACGAATCTTTGCAGATAGTGCGGTCCGCCCGCCTTCGGTCCCGTGCCCGACAGGCCGCGGCCGCCAAAGGGCTGCACGCCGACCACCGCGCCAATCATGTTGCGATTCACGTAGACATTCCCGACGGCGACGCGATCCGCGATGTACTGCGCGGCGCTGTCAATGCGCGTGTGGATGCCCATGGTCAGTCCGTAGCCCAAGCGGTTGACGTCATCGAGGGTCGCATCAAGGGCGTCGGCGCGGTAGCGCACGACATGCAGGACCGGACCGAAGACCTCGCGCTCCACTGCCGCAATGCTTGCCACCTCCACCGCCAGCGGCGCGAAGTAGCGACCCGCACCTAGGTTCGCTGCGCGGCGCGCCTGATGCTGCCAGCGTGCATTGACGACAATCCGGGCCGCATAGTCCTCCAAAGCCCGCAGCGCCTTATCGTCGATCACCGGGCCGACATCAGTGTTCAGCTGCCATGGGGGTCCCATCGTCAGCTCATCCATCTGTCCGGCCAGCAGTGCCAGCACGCGTTGCGCAATCTCCTCCTGCAGCACCAGAATGCGCAGCGCCGAGCAGCGTTGACCGGCGCTGTTGAAGGCGGAAGTGACACTGTCCAGCACCACCTGCTCCGGCAATGCGGAGCTGTCGGCCAGCAGCACATTGATGCCGCCGGTTTCAGCGATCAGCGTTGCGATCGGGCCGGATCGGTCCGCGAGCTTGCGTTCGATGCGACGCGCTGTCCCGGTGGATCCGGTAAACACGACGCCGCAAATCCGCGGATCCGCGCTGAGCGCCTCACCGATCGCGGGGCCGCCCGGCAATAGCTGCAGGGTCTCGGCCGGAACACCGGCGCGGTGCAGCAGCTCGACGGCCAGCGCAGCGTTGAGCGGTGTCTGCTCGGCCGGCTTGGCCACCACGGCATTGCCCATGACCAGCGCCGCGCTCACCTGGCCGGTGAAGATCGAGAGCGGGAAGTTCCAGGGACTGATGCAGGCGAACACGCCACGACCCCGGATGCGCAACGTGTTGCGCTCGCCCGTCGGGCCGGGGAGCAGCAACGGTGCACCGAGGACCCGCGCCTGCGCGGCGTAGTAGCACAGGAAGTCGATGGCTTCGCGCACCTCTGCGGCACTGTCGGGCAGCGTGCGGCCGGCCTCCAGCACGCAGCGCGCAATCAGTTCGGCGCGGTGCAATTCGAACAGATCGGCGGCACGCTCGAGGATGCCGGCGCGCTGCTCGAAGGGGCGCGAATTCCATGCTGGCTGGGCCAAGACCGCGCGGTTGAGCGCCTGATCCGCCTGCGAGAAAGACGCCTGCTCAAGCGCGCCGAACTTGGGTACGGCAGCGCGACACTCATCCACCAGGATCCGCAGTTCACCCCCGTCGGCAAAATTGATCCCCCGCGAATTCAGCCGCGCTGAACCAAACAGCTGCGAGGGGAGCGCAATGCGCGGCTGCGCCACGGGCCGGGTCTGCTCGGCCTCGGCCACCGGGTCCGTGACGATCTGCTGCGCCGGCAGTCGTTCATCCACGATCCGGTTGACGAACGAGGTGTTGGCGCCATTCTCAAGCAATCGGCGTACCAGGTAAGGCAGCAGCTGCGCATGCGGACCCACCGGCGCATACACGCGACAGGTGGCGGAGGCCTCCTTGCCGGCATCGCGATTGCCGATGACCTGTTCGTACAGTGCCTCCCCCATGCCGTGCAGGCGTTGGAACTCGAACCGGTCAGGTGCCACGCCGGACATGATCTGGGTCACATAGGCCACGGTGTGGGCGTTGTGGGTGGCAAATTGGGGATAGATCGCGTCCAGGTGGCCTGCCAGCAGGCGCGCGCAGGCCAGGTAGGAGACATCGGTATTCATCTTGCGGGTGAAGACCGGGAAGCCCGCAAGACCGCGCTCCTGCGCATGCTTGATCTCACTGTCCCAGTACGCGCCCTTCACCAGGCGCACCGCAATTCGGCGTTGCAGCGCAGTGGCGCGGCGGATCAGCCACTGCAGGACCGCGTAAGCGCGTTTCTGGTAGGCCTGGACCGCCACCCCGAAGTCGCCAGCCCCGTCAGGCAGCTCGCCCGCCAGGACCTCCTCCACCAGCAGCAGCGTGAGCTCGAGACGCTCGGCCTCCTCGGCATCGACCGTAAGTGAGACTCCGGCGGTACGCGCCTGGCTGGCGAGGTTCAGCAGAGTCGGTCCCAACTCCCGCAATACCCGCTCGCGCTGCAGGAACTCAAAGCGCGGATGCAGCGCCGAGAGCTTCACGGAAATGCCGGGAGGCGGCAATGTGGACTCATGGTGCCGCGCATGACGTGCGAGCGTGCTGATTGCGTCCCGGTACTTCTCGAGGTACCGCTGCGCATCGATGGCGGTGATGGCCGCTTCGCCCAGCATGTCGAAGGAGTAGGCGTAGTGGCGCGCGCTGCCGCTGCCGGCGCGCCGCAGCGCTTCACCGATGTCCTGCCCCATGACGAATTGATGGCCCAGCACGCGCATCGCCTGCCGCAGCGCGGCACGTGCCACCGGTTCACCCACACGCGTGGCCAGGCGCCCGAACCAGCCACGCAGTGAACCGATTTCACCCCGATCGAGCTCGACGAGCTTGCCGGTCAGCATCAGGCCCCAGGTCGAGGCGTTGACCAGCAGTGAATCGCTGTCGCCCAGATGCCGTTCCCAATCCCCCGCCGCGAGCCTGTCGGCGATCAGGCGGTCCGCGGTGGCTGTGTCCGGAATGCGCAGCAGCGCCTCGGCCAGGCACATCAGCACCACCCCCTCTGGGGAAGCGAGGTGGTACTGCTGCAGCAGCTCATCAAGGCCGCCGCGTGAGCGCCCGGACCGCACACCCAGCACCAGCTGCAGCGCCCGTTCCTGCACGGCGCTGCGCGCCGCCGGCGGCAGGCGTGCCAGATCACACAGACGCGGCACGACCTCATCCTCCGCAGCCAGGAATTGCGGATTTATGGCATCGCCCACCGCGGAGTCGAGCCTCTCCGCGGCGGCAGAAAAGGCGTTCTCAGCCGGCGGCGCGTCCATCCGGCACGCGCAGCGAGAATGGCGTGAAATTCGTGTTCCGGTCGTAGTAATCCACGCCCTCGGCACGCTTGAGGAAGTTGACCAGTTGGTAGGTCAGGGGCGTCGAGAGCACTTCCCAGCTCGACTTCAGCACGTACTGCGTCGTGATCAGTGCCAGCAGCTCCCCCCGCGGCATGGTCCCGGCAAAAGCGATGGTCATGAACAGCGCCGAATCGACCAGTTCACCGCATAACGTCGAGCCGATCGTACGGGTCCACAGCCAGCGACCCTGGGTGAGGATCTTCATTTTCGCCAGCACGAAACTATTGACGAAGGATCCGCACCAGAAAGCGATGATCGAGCCGGCGATGATGCGCGGGGTGTTGCTGAACATCGCCTCCACCGCCGCCTGGTACTCACGCCCCGAAGCCGAGGACGGCAGATGCACGACGACCAGCGACATCACGGTAGCGAACAGCAACGCTCCAAATCCACTCCACACCACGCGCCGATCGCGTGCGTAGCCGTAAACCTCGGTGAGCACGTCACCGAAGAAGTAGGAAATGGGGAAAAACACCACGCCGGCAACGAACGTCACCGTGCCGAACACCGGCACGTGCACCGTCGCCTCCTTGCCGGGGCCGATCAGGTTCGCGCACAGCAGGACGCAAACGTAGGCGCCGAGTATGAGGTCGTAATATTTGAAGTTCTTCAATCCCGCCCCCTGATGCGCCGCAGCTCGCGTCGTTCATGCTTGTCCGGTCGAGTGTCCGGGCGCGGCGCGAACGCGGTCGCGGTTCGCATGTTTTCCGCAAACTGCGCCCGTCGGGCGATGCTGCCCGCAGACTCACGGTAGCAGGCGGCGGCCTGCGGTGCCGGTCCGCGACGCAGTGGCAATGCCAGGATTTCACATTCGAAAGGAACCGCGCCGCGGTTGAAGGTGATCTGATCCCCGATCCGAACCGCTCGTGAGGGTTTGACGCGCTCGGCATTCACATGAACTTTGCCGCCGGTGACCGCGTCGCTGGCGAGAGTGCGCGACTTGAACAGACGTACGAAGAACAGCCAGCGGTCGATCCGCGTGGGTTCAGCGTCGCTGGCGGCGGATTCCTGGCGCATGGCGGCCAGTATAATCGCCTAAAGGTTCACACCGGAGCTACTGGGCCGTGCAGAAGCAGTAGGCGTACAGGCGGTCTGAACGATTGAAGTGGCTCAGCCGCACCAGCTCGCGGGCCATGGGTGTCGATTGCACCAGCGGCGCCAGGCCGCCAACCGGTGCGAGTCCGGTCAGGTCGGCGAGGCCGGTACTGGCCAGCAACTGCACCCCGCGCACCTTGATCTGCAGTGCCAGACTTTGTGCCCACGACAGTTCCGGCTGCAGGACCTGCAGTTTGTATTCGGTCAGGTGCGCGCGGGCCGCGGCCGCCTTGATCGCATCGTCAAAGGAGCCGAGGTGATCGACGAGTCCATTGGCCTGCGCATCGACGCCGGCCCACACCCGCCCCTGACCGATTTCATCAATCTGGGCCACGCTCTTGTGACGGCCGCTGCTCACATGCTCGAGAAACTGGCTGTAGCCGTAGTCGACGGTAGCCTGCAGGAGCTTGCGGGTGCCATCGGCCAGCGGCACGGACAGCGTCGAGAGGTCCTGGCGCAGCTGCCCGGCCAGCGGCGTCGTACCCACCCCATCGACACCGATGCCGACCTTCGCCAGCGCACGGTTGATGTTCGGCAATCGGGCGAAGATGCCGATCGAACCGGTGATGGTCGTGGGACTGGCCCAGATCTCATCCGCGGGCGCCGAAATATAGTAGCCGCCGGAGGCCGCATAGTTGGCCATCGACACCACCACCGGCTTGCCCGCCGCACGCAGCGCCAGCATCTCACGATAGATCGCCTCGGAGCCGGTCACGGAGCCGCCGGGACTGTCAACCCGCAGCACCACGGCGTGAATCTTGCTGTCCAGCCGCGCTTCGCGTAACAGCCTTGCGGTGGAATCCCCGCCGATGCTGCCGGAGGGCTGATTGCCATCGAGGATTTCGCCCACGGCCATGATCACGGCCACTCGATTGCGATCAAACCGGCTCAGTCCGGTCCCACCGTGCACCACGCGTACGTAGTCTGCTGCCGAAATCTGGTGGAAGCCGCCGTCCTCATCCGCACCGGTGATTTCGCTGATCCGATGCGCAACTTCGGTTGCGGACTTGATGCCCGTCACCAGCCGCGCCTTCAGGGCAATCTGCGCGCCCGCGCCCTTGGCGGCCTCGGCAACCTGCGGCAGGGTATTGGTGTAGTTCGCAATGGAGCCGGCCGGCAGGCCTCGTGCAGCATCCACCGCCGTCTGATAACCCGTCCACAGTGCGTTCAGGTAGGCCAGGCTCTCCTGCCGATCCTCCGGCGACATGTCGCTGCGGGTGAAATCTTCGACCGCGCTTTTGTACTTGCCGACGCGGAAGATATTGATGTCGACATTCAGCTTGTCGATGAGGTCCTTGTAGTACCACCGGTAGCGGCTGTAGCCGTCCACCAGCACATAGCCCAGAGGATCGACATAGATCTCATCGGCCACCGAGGCCAGGTAGTAGCCGTCGCGGTCGTACGCCTCTCCGTAGGCGATGACTTTCTTGCCCGAAGTCTTGAACTCGCGGATGGCCTTGGCCAGCTCCGCCATGGTCGGCTGGCCGGCCGCCGCGCTCATCTGGTCGAAGTTCAGGACCAGGACGCGAATGCGCGAGTCCTTGGCAGCCGCGCGGATCGAGTCAATCAGATCCCACACCAAGGTCTCATCCTGGCCCTGCCCGCGTGCCTGCGCCACGGCGCGTGACAGCGGATCGCCTGAGAGCTGCTCGACGAGGGTGCCCGCAGGGGCAATCACCAAAGCGGCCTGGTCCGGAACGCGCGGCACCGAGCCACGTAGGGCACCCAGGACGAAAGCGGCGAGCACCAGCAGCACCAGCAGGTGCAGGAAGCGTCGCAGGAAGTCGAGGCCGCGCCACAGCCCCGACAGGATTGAGCGCAGCAGTCTCAGACTTTCTCTTCGATGCGCGCGGCCTTGCCGGACAGATCGCGCAGATAGTAGAGCTTGGCGCGACGGACACTGCCGCGGCGCTTGACGGCCACATCGCTGATCGCCGGGCTATAGGACTGGAAGACGCGCTCGACGCCCTCGCCGTGCGAAATCTTGCGCACGGTAAACGAGGAGTTCAGGCCACGATTGCTTTTCGCAATGACCACACCCTCATACGCCTGCACGCGCTCACGGTCGCCTTCGACGACCTTGACCTGCACGACGACGGTGTCACCCGGATTGAATTCCGGCAGCTTCCGCGTCATCTGTCTTTTTTCAATTTCCTGAACGATCTTGCTCATGGCCTTCACCTTTATCGATTGTCGCCGCCCGCTCACGCGTGGCGAGATACTCATCCAGCATCCTGCTCGCCTCGGGTGTGAGCCCGTGCGCGAGTATCAGATCGGGCCGACGCTGCCAGGTCCGCACCACCGCCTGGCGCAATCGCCAGCGGCGGATATCGGCATGGTTCCCCGAAGACAGGACCTCGGGCACGCCCAACCCTTCAAACACTTCCGGTCGCGTGTAGTGCGGCCAGTCCAGCAAGCCCTCGTCAAAGGACTCCTCGACGCTGGAGCGCTCGTCACCGAGTGCACCAGGCAGCAGCCGCGCCACCGCATCAATCAACGCGAGCGCCGGCAGTTCTCCGCCGCTCAGCACAAAATCCCCGACCGACAGTTCGCGATCGACGCCCAGGGTAAGGATGCGTTCATCGAACCCTTCGTAGCGCCCCGCGATCAGCACCATCCCCGGCAACTTCGCCAGCTCCCGCACCGTGGCCTGCGTGAGCCTCTCACCCTGCGCCGACAGCGCGATTCGCGGGCTGCCCGCGGGCACTCGCGCCTGCGCCGCACCGATCGCCGCCAGCATCGGGCCCGGCTTGAGCACCATGCCAGGGCCACCGCCATACGGCCGGTCATCGACCGTCCGATGCACGTCGGTGGCGTAGCTGCGGGGGTCTTCAGTCCCCACCGCCAGCAGTCCGCGCTCGATCGCGCGTCCCAGCACTCCGAACTTCAGCCCGCCGGACACCAGCTCCGCAAACAGCGTGACAACTTCAATCCGCATCGGCCGGCCAGTCCACGCTGATCAACCGACCCGCAAGGTCGACCTTGCGCAAATACTGGGGTATCGCCGGAATCCAGTACTCCGTCGCGCCGGCCACCACCATCATGGCGGTGGCGGTCCCCTCGACAAAGTGGTCCAGCTTACCCAGCTCAACCCCTTCCAGGTTGCGCACCACGAACCCGATCAGATCGCCCCGGTAGTACTCGCTCCTGCCCGTCGGCGGCAGCGCACTCCTGCGCACTTCGATCATCGCGCCGCGCAACAGTGCAGCGGCATCCCGGTCATTCACTCCTTCCAGGCGCGCGACGACGCCGCGTCCCTGGATCCGCCCCTCCACCAGCCGGTGGCTGGTCTGTGGACCTGCTGCCTGGCGCAGGCCCCACACGGGGTAATCGAGAAGGCCTTCCGGTGGTTCCGTGAAGGACTGTATATGCATCCAGCCCAGCACGCCGTACGGGCTGCCGATGCGCCCGAGTTCCACCCATTCCATACGCTTGCCGCCTTCCGGCGGCCCTCGCAGGCCGCTGTCAGCCGATCAGGCCGCCAGGGCCGTCGCCTGCTTGCGGAAGGTCGTCACCAGCTGGCGAACCCGGTCTGACTGCTGCGCACCCTTGCCGACCCAGTAGTCAATACGGCTAAGGTCAAGCTTGAGCTTTGGCTCACCCTTGCGCGCGATCGGGTTGAAAAACCCGACCTGTTCGAGACTGGCGCCGCCCTGGCGCTTGCGGCTGTCGGTGACGACAACGTGATAAAAGGGCTGATTCCGCGCGCCACGGCGCGTCAGACGAATCGTTACCATTGGATCTCCACGGCCCGTCGGGCCGGTCCTAAAAAAGAGCGCGGATTCTACGCAATGAAGCGCCAATTATCTATTTGTTTTCAAGGTCGTGGCAGCCGCGTTTTCAGCCCGGGCGCCGCAGGGGCGGCGTTCAGGCCCCGGGGAACCCCGGGGGCATGCCGCCCTTGAGGGCGCCGAGCATCCGCCGCAGCTTCCCACCCTTCATGCTTTTCATCATCCGCTGCATGTCCATGAACTGCTTGAGCAGCCGGTTCACGTCCTGGACCTGCACCCCGGAACCCTTGGCGATGCGGCGGCGCCGGGAGCCGTCAATGACGGCCGGCAGGCGCCGTTCCCGGGGGGTCATGGAATTGATGATCGCGATCTGGCGGCGTACTTGGCTGTCCCCTGCGTCCGATGAGACGGCCGCCTTCTGGGCGGCGGCACCCGGCAGCTTGTCGAGCAAGGCGCTGACACCGCCCATCTTCTGCAACTGTTCGAGCTGGCTTTTCAGGTCGGACATGTCGAAGCCCTTGCCCGAGGTCATCTTGCGGGCCAGCCGTTCGGCCTCACCGGCATCGACGTTGCGCTGCACCTGCTCGACCAGCGCCACGACATCGCCCATGCCGAGAATGCGCGAGGCCATGCGCTCCGGATCAAATGGCGTCAGGGCATCGGTCTTCTCACCCGTGCCGAGAAATACGATGGGCTGGCCGGTAATGTGCCGAACCGACAGGGCGGCGCCACCCCGCGAATCGCCATCGGCCTTGGTCAGGATGACGCCGGTCAGGTTCAGGGCGGCACTGAAGGCCTTGGCCGCATTCACGGCATCCTGGCCCGCCATCGCATCGACCACGAACAGGCGTTCGGCCGGCGTGACCGCCGCATCGATGTCGCGTACCTCCTCCATCATCGCCTCATCCACGTGCAGGCGACCGGCGGTATCGACAATCAGCACATCAAACACGCCGCGGCGCGCCTGATCCAGTGCATCCACGGCGATCTCGCGCGGGGGCCGGGTGGCCGGGGCGGCAAAGAACTCGGCGCCGACCTGCTGTGCGAGCCGTTCCAGCTGCAGCATGGCCGCCGGACGGCGCACGTCGGTGCTGACCAGCAGCACCCGTTTGCGCTGCGCTTCGATGAGCCACCTCGCCAGCTTTGCTGCCGTCGTGGTCTTGCCGGCGCCCTGCAGGCCCGCCAGAAGCACCACGATGGGGGGCTGGGCACGCAGGCTGAAGCCCGCCGCCGCGCCGCCCATCAGCACGACCAGTTCCTTGTGAAGGATGCTGACGAAAACCTGTCCGGGGGTCAGACTCGAGGTGACCTCGGTGCCGAGCGCCCGCACTTTCACCTGATCGATGAACTGCTTGATGACCGGAAGGGCGACATCCGCCTCCAGCAGGGCCACGCGCACCTCGCGCAACACTTCGGCCACATTCTCTTCAGTGATGCGGCCACGCCCACGCAGGGCGTCCACGGTGCGGCTGAGCCGCGATGTCAGGCTGTCAAACATTAGGCCATTATAGGGGAATGAACGACGCGCGAACGGGTCTGCTGCTGGTGCTGCTGCTGGGCATGCTCATCATCATCGCCTGCTCCTCGGGCACAGAAGTGGCAATGCTGTCGGTGAACCGCTATCGCCTGCGGCACCGGGCCAAGTCCGGTCAGCGCGCGGCCCGGCTGCTCGAAAAACTCCTGCAGCGCCCCGATGACTGGCTCGGGGTCAATCTCGTCATTCTGGCGGCGGCGAGCGTCTTTGCCTCGCAGGCCGCCACCATCCTGGCGCTGCGCTCGGGTTGGCATCAGGCGCTGCCGGTCGCCGGCGCGATCCTCACCATCGTCATGATCGTTTTCGGGGAACTTGCGCCCAAGATTTTTGGCGCCACGTACGCCGAGCGCGTGGCGCTCAGTTCTGCCTACATCTACAGCGCACTGGTGGTCATCGCCCGGCCGCTGCTGTGGGTCACGAGCCGCTCAGCCTACGGGGTCCTGCGTCTCTTCGGAGTCGTCCGCTCCCGCAGAGACACCGAGTCACTCAGTGCCGATGAGCTGCGCCTGGTGGTGGCAGAGGCAGGTCCCCTGGTGCCGGCGCGGCACCGGCAGATGCTGCTGTCCATCCTGGACCTTGGCGGGATCACCGTGAATGACATCATGATTCCGCGCCAGGAGATCACCGGCATCGATGCCACCGCGCAGTGGGAGGACATCCTCGATCAGCTGCGGCAGACCCTGCACACGCGACTGCCGGTGTACGAGGGCGAACTGGACCAGATCATTGGTGTGCTGCATATGAAGCGCATCGTGCAGGAGCTGGCACGCGAGAGCCTCACGCGTGAGCGCCTGATTGAAATCGCGCGCAGCCGCGAACCGTACTTCGTTCCCGAGGGTACGGCACTGACGGTGCAGCTGACCAATTTCCAGCGCAACCAGCGGCGCTTCGCCTTCGTGGTCAATGAATACGGCGACATCGACGGACTGGTGACGCTGGAGGATATCCTCGAGGAAATCGTCGGTGAGTTCACCACCGATGCGGCAAGCTTTGCGCACAAGGATGTGCATGTCGAAAAGCCCGGCGTCTTCATCATCAACGCCAGCGCCACGATCCGTGCGTTGAACCGTGCGCTGCAGTGGCACCTGCCGACCAATGGCCCGAAGACGATCAACGGCCTGCTGGTCGAACAGCTCGAGACGATCCCGCAGGCCGGTACGGCGCTGCGAGTGGGCAACTATCAGTTCGAAGTGCTGCAGATCGCGGACAATACCATTCGCACCGTGCGCGCTCAGGCCATCGCGAAGCCCAAGCCCGCTTAGGCAAACGCGAGTTTCACGGCGGCATCCACCCGCGACACGGGGATCACCTCAAGCCCTTCGAGCGGTTTGCGCGGCGCGTTTTCGCGCGCCACGATGACGCGTTCGAAGCCCTGGCTGCGCGCTTCCTTCAATCGCTCCTCGCCATAAGCCACCGGGCGCACCTCCCCGGTAAGGCCGATCTCGCCGAACACCGCCAGCTGCCGCGGCAGGGCCCGGTCATTGAGACTGGAGGCCAGCGCCAGCACCACCGGCAGGTCCCAGCCGGTTTCCGAGATCTGCATTCCACCCACGACGTTCACGAACACATCGTGCTCCTGCAGCGACAGGCCGGTATGCCGGTTCATGACGGCGAGCAGCATTGCGACGCGGTTGGCATCCAGACCCTGGGCAATGCGCCGGGGCGCGCCGAAGCGCATCCGGTCCACCAAGGCCTGCAGCTCAATCAACAAGGGTCGGCCGCCCTCACGGGTCACCGTCACGATACTGCCCGCGGCAGGCTCCGGGGCACGGGCGAGAAAGATGGCGCCGGGATTGCGCACTTCGGCAAGACCACTGCCGGTCATCGCAAAGAAGCCCAGCTCGTGGGCCGCGCCGAAGCGGTTCTTGACCGCCCGTACGATGCGGAAGCGACTGCCGGCTTCGCTCTCAAAATACAGCACCGTATCCACCAGATGCTCGAGCACGCGCGGACCTGCGATCGCCCCTTCCTTGGTGACATGGCCGATGATGATGACCGCCGTGCCGGTGGCCTTGGCGAAGCGCACCAGCGTTGCCGTGCATTCACGCAGCTGCGACACCGCACCGGCGCTCGCACCGACATCCCCCGAGGAGAGCGTCTGGATCGAGTCCACGACCAACAAGCCGGCGCGCTGTGCGCCGGCATGCTCGAGTATGGCCGCCAGGTCATTCTCGGCCACCAGATTCAAGGTGGGCGCCTGCAGCTGCAGACGCTGCGCGCGCAGGCCGATCTGGGCCACCGACTCCTCGCCGCTTGCATACAGTACCGGGCGGTTGGCACTCACGGCCGCGGCCGCCTGCAGCAGCAGCGTCGATTTGCCGATACCCGGATCCCCGCCAAGCAGCGTCACCGAGCCGGCCACCAGGCCACCCCCCAGGGCCCGATCCAGCTCCGACAGGCCCGTGGTCAGGCGCAGGCTGGCCTCGGCGGTCGGTGCGCACAGGGGCTGCGGGACCGCGCCGGTGGCAGTTGCAGCAGCCTGGCTCGGCCGCTGCCCGCCCCCATCACGGGCCGCATCGCGACGCACCAGAGAATTCCACTCTCCGCAGCTTGGACATTGTCCGACCCACTTCGCGGTCTGCCCTTCACAGGCGGTGCAAAAGAACGCGATAGTTGGCTTCATGGCCCCTTAGCGATGCCCCAAGAGCACCGGTTTGTGATCAGACACTCGGACTATGTTGCGGACAATGCTAGTTTATGCAACTTCGAGGCGAGCTGCGGTCAGGCTTACGCGTGGCGGCTGCATAAAAGGAACAGGTCTTGTTGAGGTCCCCCGATTTTCACGGTCTCGCGGTGCGCAAGGCCGCGTGGCTTGGCGCGGCACGCAAAGCGTGACTGCCGTCACACTTTTTCCGCAGCGTCGTGGAGCCGCAGGTCGATGAGTCTGCGCGGCAAGTTGCGCCTCGTCGGTCAGACGGACACCGGCAAGGTCCGCGAGCACAATGAGGACACGATCGCCTTCGATGCGGATATCGGGCTGCTGGTGCTCGCGGATGGTATGGGCGGATACAACGCCGGCGAAGTGGCCAGCGGCATTGCCGTAAAGACCATCGTCAACCTGGTGCGCGAATCGGTCGAGCGTGAGGACCTGCGCGTTCCGGACCAGGGCACGGGTATGTCGCGCGCGAGCATCATTCTGCGCGATGCCATCCATCGCGCCAACAAGATCATCTATCAGACCGCCAGGGCCCAACCCCAGTGCGAGGGCATGGGCACCACCGTGGTCAGCGCCTTGATGTTCGATAACAAGATCGCCGTGGCCCATGTCGGTGATTCGCGGATGTACCGCCTGCGGGGCGACAAGTTTGAACAGGTCACGATGGACCATTCGCTGCTGCAGGAGCTGGTCGATCGGGGCTTCTACTCACCCGAGGAGGCCCAGCGGGCCGCCAACAAGAACTATGTCACTCGCGCGCTGGGCGTTGAGTCGACCGTCGAGGTCGAGATCCAGGAAGTCCCCACCCAAAAGGGCGACTTTTATGTCTTGTGTTCCGATGGTCTGTCGGACATGGTCGAGGATGACGATATACATTTAACGATCAGCACCTTTGGTGCTAATCTTGAGACAGTTGCTAAGCAGCTGATTCAGTTGAGTAATGACAATGGAGGCCGTGATAACGTCTCCGTGGTCATGGCGCACGTGGCCGAGAACTTTCCCGCGAACAAGGGCGTTCTCGATCGAATCCTGGGCTGGCTGGGCTGATCCTTCGTTAAGAGGCACGCATGGCAAGGTTGATACTTAGCCTGGATAGCCAGGTGATGGCGGAATACAACATGAACAAGGAGCGGTACACGATCGGCCGTCTCCCTGACAATGACATCCGCATCGACAATGGCGCGGTCAGTGGCCACCACTCACTGATCATCAATATCCTCAATGACTCGTTCCTTGAGGACTTGAACAGCACCAACGGTACCTACGTCAACGGCAAGCTCATCAAGAAGCATGCGCTGCAGCATGGCGACGTCATCACCGTCGGACATCACCAGCTGCGCTTTGCCGAGGACGATGAGGCGCAGGACGAATTCGAAAAGACCATGGTCATTCAGCCCTCGCAGCGGCCGGTGGACAAGATCCGCCAGGTGCGAGAAGCGGTGACGAATGCGGCCCCCGATGTCTCGGCCACGGCCTCGCGCAAGGCATTGGGCAACGGTACCCAGGTCAAGAAGGCGAAGTTGCAGGTGCTCTCCGGCGCCTTTGCCGGTCGCGAACTGGAATTGAACAAGGCCCTGACGACCTTAGGTCGCCCGGGCGTCCAGGTGGCTGCCATCACGCACCGTCAGGATGGCTACTTCATCGTCCATGTCGACAGCGAGAAGGCCAACGACTTCCCGCTGCTCAATGGCAACCCGATAGGCGCGCAGGCGACCCGACTCGCCGACAACGATGTGATCCAGCTCGCCGGGGTCAAGATGGGGTTCTTCGAGGGCTGAACGGCCCTCTAGATGGCCTCGTGCGGCACGCGTTGCCGCACGCCACAGAGCATTTCATAGGAAATGGTGCCGGCGTGGGAGGCGACCTCCTCCACCGGCAGTCCCGGACCCCAGAGCAGGCAGCGGGTGCCGACCTGGGA
Organism: Steroidobacteraceae bacterium; assembly: GCA_036498905.1. Taxonomy (GTDB): domain Bacteria; phylum Pseudomonadota; class Gammaproteobacteria; order Steroidobacterales; family Steroidobacteraceae; genus DAIDKA01. Next base: position 54,400 of record DASYER010000144.1, read on the forward strand.
TTGCGGCAAATCCGTGACATCCACCGCGATCATGTCCATGGAAACGCGCCCGACCAGGGGCGCGCGCCGTCCATCGACCAGCACCGGTGAACCATCGCGCAGGCTGCGCAGCATGCCATCGCCGTAACCGCCCGCGACAATGGCAATGTGCGAATCGCGCGCGGCCGTCCACGCAGCCGCATAACCGACTGACTCGCCGCGCGGGACCCGCCGCAATCCGATGATCGCGGACTCCAGGGTCATGACCGGTTTGAGCCCTAAGGCCGCGCCGCGGGTATCCGCGAACGGCGACACGCCGTACAGCGCCAGCCCAGGTCGCACCCAGTCGCCGGCCGCGTCCGGCCAGCCGAAAATGCCGGCGGAATTGCCGATGCTGGTGGCCAGCCCGAGCGTGCCGGTCGCGGCCTTGAAGCGCTGCAGCTGTTCGGGGGTGGTCGAAGCCGTGCGTTCGTCCGCACGGGCCAGATGAGTCAGCACCCGCAGTTCACGCAGCGGAGTGTGCAGGGCACGCAAACGCGCGAGCGCGGCCGGAAAATCCTCGGGCCTGAAGCCTAAGCGATTGATGCCGGTGTCGATCTTCAACCAGGCCGTGAAACGGAACGAGCCGCGAAAAGCTTCCTGCAAGGCCAACTGCAGCGGATCGTGCACCACGACCTCGAAGCGATGCACCGCCGCTTCGATCAACTGCTCGGCACTGAACACCCCTTCGAGCAGGATGATGGGCCGGGTAATGCCGGCCTCGCGCAGCATCATGCCCTCCTCCAGCCGCGCCACCGCGAATGCATCGACATTGGGCAGGGCCACCGCCGTCATGATAAGGCCGTGACCGTAGGCATTGGCCTTCACCACCGCCATGACCTTCGAGCCCGGCGCCCGGGTGCGGATGGTTTCAAGATTCGCGCGCAACGCAGCGGTGTCGATCACCGCGCGGATCAGCGGCGTCACCGCAGGATGCCCTCGGCATACGAGTCGGGCGCGTAGTTCGCGAAGCGCGTGAACTGCCCCTGGAAGGTGAGGAGGAAGGTACCGATCTCACCGTTGCGGTGTTTGACCAGCTCGATTTCCGCGATGCCTTTCTTGGTGGTGTTCTTGTCGTACACCTCTTCGCGATAGATGAGCAGGATCATATCTGCGTCCTGTTCAATAGCTCCAGATTCGCGAAGATCCGACATCACCGGCTTCTTGTGCTCGCGCTGTTCCACACTGCGATTTAATTGCGATAGCGCAATTACCGGCACGGCGAGTTCCTTCGCCAGCACCTTCAGACCACGCGAAATTTCAGCGATTTCCGTGGCGCGATTTTCCTTGTTGCCGGGTACCTGCATCAGCTGCAGGTAGTCGACCACCACCAGACCCAGACCATGCTCGCGTTTCAGGCGCCGCGCACGCGCACGCAGATCCGTGGGGGTCAGCGCCGGGGTCTCATCGATGAAGATCTTTGCTTCGGACAACTGGCTGGTGGCGCTGGTGATGCGCGCCCAGTCCTCATCGGCAATGCGCCCCGAACGCAGGCTGCCCAGCGGCACACCGCCGATGGAGGCGAGCATGCGCGTGATGATCTGGTCGGATGGCATTTCCATGCTGAATATCGCGACCGGCGCGCGGATGCTGGGATTGACGGCGGCGTATTCGGCCATGTTCACGGCGAGCGTGGACTTGCCCATCGAGGGGCGTCCGGCCACGATGACCAGATCTCCGGCGCGCAGTCCGCCCGTGATCTTGTCGAAGTCGGCGAACCCGGTCGCAAGCCCGCGCATTTTGTCCGGATTGCTGTGCGCGTCATCGATCTGATCGATGACCGCCGGCAGCATTTCGGCGACGGAACGCGCGCCACCGCCGGCACGCGCACCCGCTTCGGCGATCGCGAATACGCCCTGTTCGGCCTTATCGACCAGCTCGCGTGCGGTTTCACCTTCGGTGCTGTAGGCCGATGCGGCGATTTCGGTACCGGTCTTGATCAGCTGCCGCAGCAGCGAGCGCTCATGCACGATTTCGGCATAGGCGCGCACGTTGGCCGCAGTGGGCGTGTCACGGGCAAGGGTGCCGAGGTATGCCAGGCCGCCGACATCAGCCGCCTGGCCATGACGCTCCAAATGTTCGGCGACCGTGACCGCATCCGTCGGCTTCTGGTTGGTGGCCAGGGCCCGGATGGCATCAAAGATGGTGCGGTGGTCGGGTCGGTAGAAATCCTCCACCTGGACGACGTCCGAGACGTTGAACCAGGCGGAGGCATCGAGCAGCAGGCCGCCCAGGACCGCCTGCTCCGCCTCCAATGAGTGCGGGGGCGTCCGGACGTCTGCGACCTCACGGTTGGAGTCGCGGCGCGATTTGGCTATGGGAGCCACTGTACTGCGCGACCCTCCGTGCGGTTACTCCTCGGGGACGATGACCACCGGCAGGGCGACGTTGACGTCGGCATGCAGGTGCAGCTCGACGGCATATTCGCCAACCATGCGCAGCGGACCGGTCGGCAGGCGCACTTCACTGCGCACCAGCGCGTGACCCGCCTTGGTTGCGGCCTCCGCGATGTCGCTGGTACCGATGGAGCCGAAGAGCTTGCCTTCCGTACCTGCCTTGGCGGCGATCGTGAGCTTGAAGTCTTTGAGCTTCTCGGCACGCCCCTGGGCACCGGCGAGCTGATCGGCTGCATGCTTTTCAAGCTCGGCACGACGGGTCTCGAAACGGGCGACGTTCGCGGGCGTGGCCAGTGTGGCCTTGCCCTTGGGCAACAGGAAGTTGCGGCCGTAGCCGGACTTGACCTTTACCCGGTCGCCGATGGTGCCCAGATTGGCAACCTTCTCAAGAAGAATGACATCCATGGCGGTTCTCAGTGCTGGTCGGTGTAGGGCAACAGGGACAGGAAGCGCGCGCGCTTGATCGCCGTGGCGAGCTGACGCTGATAGAACGACTTCGTGCCCGTGATGCGACTGGGGACGATCTTGCCCGTCTCAGTGACGTAGCCCTTGAGCGTGGCCAGATCCTTGTAGTCGATCGATTCGACGTTGTCCGCCGTGAAGCGACAGAACTTCTTGCGCCGCGAGAAGCGGCTGCCGCCGCCACTGCCGCCGCCACCACCACCGCCGTAGCCTCCGCCACCGCTGCTGCCACCGCCGCCGTAGCCACCACCGCCGCCGCCGCCGTTACCACCACCGATCATGATGCACTCTCCCCTGCAGCCGGCGCGTCATCGTCGTCCGGACCGGAATCATCGCGGCGATCACGGCGACCGCCGCCTTCTTCGTCCTCGCCCCGCGCCATCGGCGAGGGCTCCGTGACGGCCTTGTCCATCTGCACGACCAGGTGGCGCAGCACCGCGTCACTGAAGCGGAACGCGCCGGTCAGCTCGTTCAACGTCTTCTGGTCGCATTCGATGTTGAGCAGCACGTAATGTGCCTTGTGGACCTTGGCGATCGGGAACGCCAACTGGCGACGACCCCAATCTTCAAAACGGTGCACGTTGCCGCTGCCGTTGGCGATCATCGACTTGTAGCGTTCGACCATCGCCGGAACCTGTTCGCTCTGGTCCGGATGAACCAGGAACACAATTTCATAATGCCTCATTAGTCCTCCTTTTGGACTTAAGCCACCCGGTCAAGGCATTTGCCGGTGTGGCAAGGAGAACCGGAACCGCACCGCTTACGGGTGCCGAACCGGCCTTTCCCCCGTCATTGGGGTCGCGCAATATACTGAAACGGCGCGTGGGCCGCAATCGACCCCGCTACTTCTTGCTGCGCTGCCGCACCACCTCGTACAGGAGCATTCCGGCCGCGACCGACACATTCAGGCTTTCTACCGTACCCAACTGGGGCAGGCGGACCATATGGTCGCAGGTCTGCCGGGTCAGCTGGCGCAGGCCGGCACCCTCCGCACCCATGACCAGTACCGTACCCCCTGTGAAATCGACCTCCGCCGCCGTCGCGGTCGCCTCCGCGTCGGCCCCGGTGACCCACAGGTCCGCTTCTTTCAGGAGTTTCAGGGTGCGAACCAGGTTCGTCACGGTCACCAGGGGCACGGATTCGGCCGCCCCCGCCGCCACCTTACGCACCACCGGGCTCAGATTGGCCGCCCGGTCCTTGGGTACCACCACCGCCAGGGCCCCGCAGGCATCCGCCGTGCGCAGGCAGGCGCCGAGATTGTGGGGGTCCTGCACGCCATCCAACGCCAGAATAAGCGCATTGGTCGTCGTGCCGAGGGCGCTGATGAGCTCATCTTCCGACCACGGTGCCAGCGGGACCACCTCGGCCGCGACCCCCTGGTGCGCGACATCCCCGAGCGCGGCCTGCAATGCCTGGGCATCGACCCGCTGCACCCGGGTGCCTCGATCCTTCGCCAGCGCCTCGATGGCACGCATGCGCGGATCATCGCGCCGCTCGGCAAGCTTCAACTCCAGCACCCGATCCGGATGGCGCTTCAGCAATGCCTGGACGGCGTGCAGGCCGTAGACCCACTCGTGATTGCTCATGACTGGCTCAACGCCGGCGCTCGCGACCACCCTTGGCATCCCGGGTGCTCTTCGCGTTCTCCACCGCACCGGCTTCGGGCACGAGGTCCAGGTCGATCAGTCCCTCGATCGGATTCACGGAGGTGACGATCACGCGCACTTCGGTACCGATGCGCAGGCTGCGGCCACTGCGTACCGCACGCCAGCCATGGCCGTGGTCCTCCATCAAATAGTCATCGTCGCGCAGATTGTCCAGGTGCAACAGCCCATCGATCGCGACATCCAGAAGCTGCACAAAACAGCCGAACTCCACCACCGTGGTAATCAGGCCGCGGAAGGTCTGGCCGATGCGCTCGCGCAGCCACACGCATTTGAGGAAGGCCGACACATAGCGGTCCGATTCATCCGCCCGTTTCTCCAGACGCGACAGTTCCGCGCCCTGCACCGACAGCGCCTCCTCCTCGTACTCGACGCCGCTGCCATCCTGTGCCGCCACCAGTGCCTTGAGGGTGCGGTGGACGACGAGGTCCGGATAGCGCCGGATGGGCGAGGTGAAATGTCCGTACTCACCCAGCGCCAGACCGAAGTGGCCGATGTTCGTGGGCTGATAGACGGCCTGCGGCATGGAGCGCACGACCAGCGATTCCACGAAGGGCAACTCGGCAGAGCCCTTCAGCCGGCGGGTGATGGCCTGAATGTCCCGTGGCGTGACGCTCTCGGGTATCTGCGCCTCGATCCCTAGGACCGTGAGGGTCGCGAGCAGCTTGTCGAGCTTCTCCTCATCCGGCTTGCCATGGACGCGGTACAAGGTCGGGGATTTCGTATGTCCCAGCTCGCGGGCCACCGCCACGTTGGCCAGGATCATGCACTCCTCGATCAGTTTGTGCGCCTCGACGCGCCCATGCAGCGTGACGGCATGAATACGCTGATTCGCGTCAATGTCGAATCCGGCCTCCGGAGCATCGAAATCGAGCGCACCGCGGGCACGCCGCGCCTTGATCAGCACTCGATACACGTCCACCAGGGGCAGCAAGCGCTCCACCAGCGGCCCGATCTTTTCCCGAGCCTCGGCCTTGCCATCCAGCAGCGCATCCTGCGCCTGGTTGTAGGTCAGTCGCGCGGCCGAGCGCATCACGGCCGGATAGAAACGTGCCGCCTTTAACGCACCCTGGCGCGTGACGATCATGTCCGCGGTCAGGCACAGCCTATCGACATGGGGCGCCAGGGAGCACAGATGATCCGACAGCCCCGGCGGCAGCATCGGTATCACCCGGGTCGGAAAATACACCGAGGTACCACGACGCAGTGCTTCGGTATCCAGCGCCGTGCCCGGTCGCACATAGAAACTGACATCGGCGATGGCGACGATGAGGCGAAAACCATCCGGATGCGGCTCGGCATACACCGCGTCATCAAAGTCGCGCGCGGTCTCGCCATCGATGGTCACCAGCGGCAGCTCACGCAAATCGATGCGCCGCGCGCTTTCATTGGCGTCGACCTGCTCCCCGTACGCGTCCGCCTCGGCGCTCACCGCGGCCGGAAAGTCACTGGGCAGGTCAAAGCGTGCGATCGCCGACTCGGTGGCCATCTCGACCGGGCGTTCCGGATCAAGCCGCCGCGACACGCGCGCAACGGGCGGTGAGGTCGCGGAAGCATGCCGCACGATACTGGCAATGACCCAGTCGCCATCGCGTGCGCCTTCGAGTTCATTGAGTGAGGCGATGCAGCGCAGCTGCAGCCGACGATCCGCGGCGACGATCGCCGCCTGGCGACCCTGGATCTCAACGGTCCCGAGGAACGCCTTGACCCCGCGATCGACGATGTCCTCGACCTCACCCAGCCAGCGATTGTTGGCGTCTTTCGCCAGTCGCACCCGCACCCGATCCCCATGCATGACGCCACGCATCTGTCCCGGTGGCAGGAACACGCTGTCCTTCAGGCCCTCGATACGAACGAAGCCGTACCCGGCGCGATTGGCACTGACGGTCCCTTCGGCGCTGTCGCCCGATCGGTACTTCAGCGCGGTCGTGCCGCGCGCTTCACGCTTCGCCTCGCCGCTGCCGCCCTTGGGGCGGTGGGCGCCGTGGCTGCCGCTGGCAATTGCCTTCGGTCCACCAGGTGTCCTGTGCTTACCGAACTGTCCTCTGCGCGGGCTCAATTGACAGCTCCCCGAGCCGTGCGTACATTGCGCGGCTCCTTAGGGCTGCTTGCCCCGAAGGGTGTTCGGCCCCCTGCCCAGGTGGCGGAATTGGTAGACGCACTAGTTTCAGGTACTAGCGGGTAACACCGTGGGGGTTCGAGTCCCTTCCTGGGCACCAGCCGACCCTTCCATGGGTGTCCCGGCCAATCCACCGGTGTCCACCGGTGTCGCATAAGTTCCTGTTTTTTCAATACTTCTCTCGCTAAAACTGGCCAGGGCTGTTTTCTGACACGCTGACCGATGGTCGTGGATTGTGCCTGCTTGGGCACCCGAATGGAGCGAAATGGTGGCGACACCGTAACCGATGCCGGGGCCGCGCTAGTGCGCACCGGCCTTGCGCAGCGCGGCCGCAATTTCAGTCTCATTGTTGGCCACAGCAGCCTGCAATGGGGTAACTCCCGCGTTGTCCGCTTCATTGGGGTCCGCATGTCGGTGCAGCAGATCCTCGACCGCGTCCAGGCGATTCTGCAATACCGCCGACATCAAGGGCGTGCGTCCATCAGAGTCTCTCGCGTTCACAGCGGCCGCACCTGCCGGACTTGCCTCAGCCGAATCCTGCGCCTGTGCTGCGCTTTGCGCCGCTCGCTGATTTGGTGCAAGGATACGAGACCCTGTGACCGTAACCACATCGCGATCTTCATTCGTTCGATTGCTACGGGGAACCGTTGGCGCTGCCGGCGCTGGTGCCGCTTGGATCGGTGATGCCGCTTGGATCGGTGCTGTGTGGCCAGCCCCGCGCTGTGCTACTGCGGGTGGAACATGCTTTTGCGCTCCGACCACGGGAGCCGCTTCCTGGGGTGCGACGCGCCGCAGATACTGGGGGCCGATCAGCAAACACGCGACCGCGGCAGCCGCCAGCGATCCCACGAGAACGGGTCGGCGCCACTTTGGCGTCGGGACCCGCGTGAGCTTCGCTGCGGCAAGGCGCGCCGCATGTTCAAGAATCGCTTGCCGTGTCTTCGCACTCGGCCGGCCGGGCTCTTCAGCGCTGATCCTGCGATACAGCTTCTTCAGGTCATCCGCCTCATCGTCTTTTGGCGGAGTGGTGTTCACAGATACTCCTTGAGTTGCTGGCGCAGGTTGCTGCGCGCGTAGCGCAGGCGGCTTTTGGCGGTCTCGAAGCTGCAATCGGTCACAGCCGCGATCTCATCCACCGTCAGCTCGCCCTCGATATGCAACAGGAACGCCTCGCGTTGCTCCTGCGATAGCACCTCGATTGCGCGCTTCAACGCCTGCGCCTGTTCGCAGGCGACGGCGCTGGCGTGCGGCTCACGCCGCGGATCATCGATCAATTGGGCGGGCACGGCGCCGTCATCCGGCCCCAACTGCTCAAGGCTCACCTGAGCCCGGCTGGAACGCACGCTGTCAACCATGCGGTTGTGCGCGATGGTGAACAACCAAGTCGTGAAGCGCGCGCCGGGTCGGTAGCGTCCGGCCTCACGCGCCACCGAAAACCAAACCTCCTGCATCAGTTCATCGGCAATAGCCGGATTTCTGACGCTGCGCTCCAAGTAGCGCCACACTCGCAACTCATGCCTTTGATAGAGCAGCTCAAATGACTTTGCGTCTCCGGCTGCATAGTGCCGCATCAATACTTCGTCGCTCAATGGAACCAGATCCATGAACCGCACTATGACAGCTCCTCCCGAATCAGTCCCAGGCACTCATCGCGGCGGGTCCGGCACGTACTCACGTCTCGCAGAACCGGGAAATGGGTTGGGATGCGACAGCATGTGCAGATCGGCGGCCTGGATGACGCCCATCGCCATCAAATTCTCGAGGCTGTCGTAGTGAATGCGTACGACTTCGTTCGGCTCAGGCTGCAATCGTGTGAATTCAGTATTTACCACGTAGGAGTACTCCCGCTCCCCGTGTCCGGTGCCCAGCTTTGCTGCGGGATTCGCCGCGGAGCGCGCCGATCCCATTATTCGGCTCCCGGTCACTGTTACTTCATCACGGTCCGGTGAGGCACCCTGCCCGTCCGCCGGTGGGCTAGGCAGATCGCGCGCGCCGCCAATTGGCCCCTCACTTGGTCGCACTCCTGGCGCGACGCTCTGTTCCGGCGCCTGCTCGCGAAAAATTGCCACGCCGATCACCCCGACATTGCCGGGCCTGCCCGTCAGCGCCGCATAGGAGTTTGGAAGCGATGTAAATGTGAACGCCGCGACGTCCGTATTGCTCTTTCGCCATCCGGCGATCTGGTAGCGCTCATTCCCGGCAATGACGTAGCCGGTCTGATTCCAGGCTGCAGTTTCCCCTGACAGCACATTCACACCGTCGACCGATGTCACTGCCAGCAGTCTTTCGCCCAGGCGATTGTGGATTTCAATGCCATAGCGCGCCCCGGGCTTTCCGGCCACCCAGTACTCGCCGCGATAACGGTACAGCGCCAGTTCGAAGCCGGTGCTCCGGTCAATGAGGGTGACTTCGCCGACCTTGCCCGGACCCCGCGCTGCGCAGCAGGTTGACGCCACGGTAAGGCCTATTGCCAACAGAATGCGGATCATCCCAGCTCCTTATCTAGTTCCTCTAGAAGCTGAAACGTTCGAGACCCGCAAACGGGGTTAAATTAGTACGGCCTGACCCTCTCCACGCTGGTGGCCGCATACTGTTCGGTCAGTGACTCAAAGTGCAGTGCCGCCCGGTGCACGTTGGGGTCATCGTGGATGAGCTGTCGCAGGCGCTTCTTGTAGCCGCGCATTCGCAGGGTAATCAGAGAGACGGCCGGTACCGTCGCGTAACCGTAAAAGAGCCCCTGCGTTTCCTGCTCGGTTGCATCGTGCATGAGCCGCGGCGTGCACACATGGCGGGCGATATACGAACCTGCCGGTCTCTCATCGGCGCAATGAGTCTCGTAGCTCGGCTCGGTGTTTGCCTTGTTGAACGCGTCGTAGAAATCGTCGACTGACTTTTTGATTTCCAGGCGCAGTCGGTTCATCTTTTCCTTGTGCGCCTCCACGGTGACTTCGGCGGCCACAGACTGACTGTCTGCATTGCCATTCGGCAGTGGAGCGGGCGCGCTGCTATCGGCCGCATACGCGGCAACGCACCAGGAACTGCAGATCACCGCCAGCATCAGCGCCCGTTTGCGCATGGCATTTCCTCCGCGAGGCCGACCGCACTGCAAATGCTACTGCCGTAGCACAGCGAACGCCATTAACAATTCATTAGTACTTGCAGTGCCGGGCAACGATGCTTTCAGCCAGTTCCTGGCGCCCCGAGCGCGTGACGGGCTTCAGATCGCTCTTGCGTGCGTGATCCGCCAGCGCTTCGAGAGTGAATTCACCCTTCATGATGCGCTGCCCCAGCGCACCATCCCAGCCCTGATAGCGCTCTTGGCGCAACTGAGCGAGCTGGCCCCCGGTCACGACATCGGCGGCGGCAAGCAGTGCACGTGCCAGGGTGTCGATACCGCTGATGTGCGCCAGGTACAGGTCGGCTGGATCCACCGATTGGCGGCGCAGCTTGGCGTCGAAATTGAAGCCACCCGTGCTGAAGCCACCATCCTCGATCAGCTGCATGAGAGCCGGCACCAGCTCCTGGGCATTGTTCGGAAACTGATCGGTGTCCCAGCCGTTGCGCGGATCACCACGGTTGATATCGACGGAACCGAAAATGCCGTAGGCGCGCGCTGCCGCGATCTCGTGTTCGAAATCCAGGCCCGCCAGCGTGGCATGGTTGACCTCGAGGTTCACCTTGACGTCAGCGGTCAGATCATAGCGTTGCAGAAAGGCGTAGACGGCCGCCGCGTCCCGATCGTACTGGTGCTTGGTCGGTTCGAATGGCTTCGGCTCGATCAGGATGGTGCCCTTGAATCCGATGCGATGCTTGTGTTCGACGACCATCGTCAAGAATCGGCCGTATTGGTCCAGCTCGCGCCGCAGATCCGTGTTCAGCAGCGAGTCATAGCCTTCGCGCCCGCCCCACAGCACGTAGTTCTCTCCGCCCAGGCGTCGCGTCATCTCCAGGCAGCCGCGCACCTGCGCTGCGGCCCAGGCAAAGATCTCCGGGTCCGGACTGGTCGCGGCGCCGCCCGCGTAGCGAGGATGGCTGAAGAGATTGGCAGTGCCCCACAGCAGCTTGATGCTGCTGGCACTCATCTTCTGGGCGATCAGTGTCTCGATGTGACGAAGATTGGCATCATGCTCCTGCACCGAGTTCGCAGTAGCCATGACGTCCACGTCATGGAAGGTGAAGTACTTCACTCCCAGGCGCGTGAGGAAATCGAAGGCCGCATCGAGCTTCTCGCGGGCCATCTCCGCCGTGATGTGCGGCGCGAGCCAGGGACGCTGCAGAGTGCCGGCCCCGAAAATGTCCGCTCCGGGCCAGTTGAACGAGTGCCAATAACACACCGCCGGCTTCAGCCAGTCCTCCATACGCTTGCCGAGCACCACACGGTCCTTGTCGTACACCCGATAGGCGAACTCGCCGCTCGCAGCCGCGCCCGCAAATCGCACCGGCTCGACACTGGAGAAGACTGTCATTTTGGGAACTCCGCCAGGCATTGTTGTTGGCCCTCAGGGCCTGGTCGTCGAGTCTAGTGATAGCGCTATCATCGCGCAAGGGCCGGACCGCCCGCGCTCGCCCAGCGTCGCGGATCAGCTCAAGGCGGTGCCGATGAATCGCGTTTGATCAGCGCGAAGTTGACAATATGCTGCTGCGGGCCGAGCGTGCCGCCGTTGGCGCGCAGACGGATCTCCTCGAGCAGCATTTCAATTGCCTTGCGGGCCATGGCCGCGACGGGCTGGCGGATGGTGGTCAACGCCGGCCAGATGGTGGTCGCCATGGGCGTATCGTCAAACCCGACGATGGTCAGATCGCGCGGCACATCCAGGCGCAGGCGATGCGCGACCGCGATGGCCGCGGCCGCCATGTCGTCATTGCTGGCAAAGATCGCGCTGGGACGCTGCGGTGCTGCCAGCAGCTGTTCGGTCGCAAGCAGCCCGGAGCGATAGGTGAAGGCGCCCTGCTTGACCCAATCGGGGCGCGGTTCCAGGCCACGCTCGGCCAGGGCCGCGACGAAACCCGCATAGCGTTCAGCGCTGGCAGTCTGATTGGCGGCCCCGAGAATGAAACCGATTTTCTGGTGCCCCAGGGACAACACATAGCGCGTCATGGCCGCGGCGGCCTCAAAGTCGTTGATCCGAACCGAGAGTCCCTCGACGGTGGGCCGGCCGGTTGCGATGGCGACGAACGGCTCGCGCGCGCTGCGCAGCGTATCCAGCGCCGTCTTCGAATCCGACAGCGGCGGCGGAAGGATGATGCCGCCAATGCCCTCGGCGAGCAGTTTGGCGATCACGGCGCGCTCGTTGCGCGTCCCGCATTTCTCGAGCAGGACCTGACAGCCGGCCTGGCTGCTTTGCTCCAGCACGCCCACCAGCAGTTCATTCATGTAGGTGGCGCTGGGATTGTTGTACAGCAGACCGATGTGGACCGTGGAGGCCTTGGCCAGATTGCGCGCGGCCACATTGGGCGAGTAGCCGAGTTTTTCGATGGCACTTTGTACGCGCGCGCGCGTTTCGGCGCGGACCTTGGCATCCCCGCTCAGAACCCGCGAGACCGTCATTGGCGAGACGCCAACGTGCTTGGCAACCTCATGCATCGTGACTGCGTCACGGCGGCGGCGGCGGGTTCTCTTCACGGGGCTCCTGATTGTTCCGGCACGCTCATTTATGCTCGATTCTATAGGCGATTGTCCCTCAATGGCTGAGCTTTTCCGCAGAAAGTGGGGGCGCCAAGGGCGGCGCTTCGCCGCGGCGCAACCTCGCCAACCACTGCTCGGAGCGCTCGGTGTACGGCCGCTGCTGTTCAGCGGTTGCATAATTATTGTGCGGTGAGTCCACCATCGGCACGGCCTCCTTGGGAGCCGTTATCCGATTGAATGCAGTCCAGATGCCCGCCGGTGGTGCAGTGGTGTCGGTAAACCCCATCGCCACCAGCGTCGGCGCGTGAATGCGCGCGGCACAATTCACCGTGTCGAAATATTGCGCGGTGTGCAGGGCCCGTGCGTTGTCGGCCGGCCAGTTCGGGTAGCCGGTCAGCCGGCCATGCGCCTCGCCATTGGCGTCCGCTCCGGAGGGTTCGTTGACGATGACGGCGGTGACCCGGTGATTCAACGCCGCTGTGCACAGACTCTGCTGGCCGCCCATGCTGGTTCCCATGACGACCAGTGTATGCCCGTCCCAATCGGGTCGGCCCGCAAGATATTCGATAGCGCGATAGTCGGACAGATACATGCGCAGAAAGTAACTGCGGTCGCGATCCTCCCGGCCGATGGTCTGGTATTTCTTCAATTGCGCCGGCAGCGCATCGTAGTAGGACTGCGGCTCAACCGGCAGTACATCGTGCGGTTCGACGTTCAGCGCGAGCCACCCTTGGGCGGCCCGGTCAGTCACCCATTGCGGCTGCAACGGATAGGGACCGCCCGCGTACTGCAGAATGAGCAAGGCGGGATGCCGGCCCGGGCCCGCGGGCCGCGCCAGCTGGCCGTGAATGTGGGCCCCATCGATGGTGCGCATGACGATGGTCGCGTACTCGACGCCGGCTTTGCCGCTCGGCACCGGGGTGAGCTCCGGCTGCGCCGGCACTGCTGCAAGCAGCTGCAGCTTTGCCTTCCAGAACTGATCGAAGTCGGCCGGCTCGGGTATCGAGGGTCGCAACTGTTCGGGGGCAACCGCGGCCCCGAGGAGCAGCGGCGGATCATCCTTATTCGGCATGGCGATCTCGACGTACAGCATCTGCGGCCGTGCCGCCTTGACCTCGATGCGCGCGACGTTGGCTGCAAACTTAAGTTCGCCGGAGCCAATGACCTTGAGGGCATTCTCCTTGATGACGTAGTGGTAGCCGTGCGCCGGCGCACCGGCGGCACGCATGATCGACCAGCCCACCGTCTCGCCCACGCGGTAGATACCACTGTCCCGATCCCGATTGGCCGACAGCAGATGCACCGCAACTGGCGCAGCGTCCTGAGCCCCCGCACCAACGCACATCACACCCACACACAGCGCCGCGACTCCGGCGGCGAACACCCCGCCCAGGCCGCACTTCTTGCCACTCGGATTCATCGCAGAACTCCTCAATCGATTGCAACGAGGTCTTCAGACACGTCGCCATGAACAGCAAGCCGGTGCGCCGCATTGTAGCGCGGCGGAGCTGACACGGTGATTTATGGTAGCGCTCCCACTGGGCTAAGGTGTACGATTTGAAATCGCATGGGAAGGGGGGAGCAGCATGGAATGCAGGCGACTGTGTACGCCGGTGATGTTTCTGTCGCTGGCGTGGGCGGCTGCGGCCGGCGCCGCACAGGCCCCCACCGTGCCACCCTATCAGGATCCTTCCGTGCCGCTGGAGCGCCGTGTTGAGGATCTGCTGGGGCGAATGACGCTTGCGGAAAAGATTGCGCAGATCACCTGCATCTGGGACCACAAGAAGGACGCGCTCGATGCCGCCGGCAACTTCGATGCGGCCAAGGCGCGTGCGGCATTTCCGTCCGGCATCGGCCAGGTGGCGCGGCCGAGCGATCTGAACGGCAGCGGCGGTGACCCGCTGCAAACGCCCTTCCGCGATGCCCGACAGACGGTGGCCTTGGTGAATGCCATCCAGCACTTCGCCATGAAGGATACGCGGCTTGGGATCCCGGTCCTGTTTCACGAGGAAGGGCTGCACGGTTATGCGGCGCGCGATGCGACCAGTTTTCCCCAGGCTATCGCACTCGCCAGTTCCTGGGACCCGGCGTTGCTGAGCCGCGTCTTTTCAGTGGTCGCCCGTGAGATCCGCGCACGCGGGGTACAGCAGGTGCTCGCGCCCGTCGTGGATGTCGGCCGTGATCCGCGCTGGGGCCGCATTGAAGAAACCTATGGCGAAGACCCTTACCTCGTGGGCCAGCTGGGGAGCGCCGCCGTACGCGGTTTCCAGGGTGACACACTGCCGCTGATGCCCGGGAAGGTCTACGCCACTCTCAAGCACATGACCGGGCACGGGCAGCCCGAGAGCGGCACCAACGTCGGACCGGCGAGCATTTCCGAGCGCACGCTGCGCGAGATGTTCTTCCCGCCGTTTGCGACCGCCGTGCACTTCGCCAACGCCCGCAATGTCATGGCTTCCTACAACGAAATTGACGGCATCCCCTCGCACGCGAACTACTGGCTGCTGCACGATGTGCTGCGCGGTGAGATGGGCTTCACGGGCGCGGTGGTCAGCGACTACTACGGCATCGAGCAGCTGCAGCAGCTGCATCATGTCGAACCGGACCTGATGCACGCCGCCGTGCGCGCGCTGCATGCGGGGGTCGACTTCGACCTGCCCGACGGAGATGCCTACGCCAAGCTTCCACAGGCGCTCGCCGCCGGTCTGGTGACGCAGGCCGAGATCGATACGGCCGTGCGCCACATGCTGCGCCTGAAATTCCAGGCCGGACTGTTCGAGCATCCGTACGCCGATGCCGACTATGCGGCCTCGATCACCGGCAATGCGGAGGCGCGCGCACTCGCCGTGGAGGCCGCGCGCCGCAGCACGGTGCTGCTGAAGAACGATGGTGCCCTGCCCCTGCACGCCGCAGCGCTGAAGACGCTTGCGGTCATCGGCCCCAACGCCGCTGTGGTGCGGCTGGGCGGCTACTCCAACGTGCCGGCCCACAGCGTCAGCCTTCTCGATGGCATTCGCGCCAAGCTCGGCCAACGGGTGCAGGTGGTCAGTGCCGAGGGCGTGCAGCTGACCGCCAAGGGCGACTGGTACACGGATGATGTGCAGCTGGCGGATCGTGACGCCAACCTGCGCCGCATCCAGCAGGCCGTCGCAGTCGCACGCACGGCGGATGCCATCGTGCTCGCCATCGGCACCAGTGGCGCGATCAGTCGCGAGGGCTGGGCCGACAATCATCTGGGCGACCGCGACACCCTCGGCCTGGTGGCCCAGCAGGACGAACTGGCGCAGGCGATGTTTGCGTTGGGCAAGCCGGTGATCGTCGTCCTGATCAACGGCCCGCCATTGTCCATTCCCGACATCGTCGCCAAATCCAATGCGCTGCTGGAGGCCTGGTATCCCGGCCAGGAGGGTGGCACCGCGCTTGCCGATATCCTGTTCGGAGACAGCAATCCGGGCGGCAAGCTGCCCGTCACCATTGCGCGCTCGGTGGGGCAGCTGCCGATGTACTACGACCAGAAGCCCAGCGCCCATCGCGGCTACCAGTTCGACTCGAAGGATCCGCTGTTTCCTTTCGGCTATGGACTGTCGTATTCGACTTTCGAGATCGGGGCCCCACAGCTGTCGGCAACCCACATCACGGCCGCGCAGTCCGTGAGCGTTGCAGTGAATGTCCGCAATACCGGCAAGCTCAGCGGTGACGAGGTCGTGCAGCTGTACCTGCATGAGGTGACGGCGCCGGTCACCCAGCCGGTCAAGCAACTGAAGGGATTCCGCCGTGTCACGCTGGCGCCGGGCCAGAGCACGACCGTGCGCTTCACGCTCGACCCGGCCGCCCTGAGCATCTGGGATGAGCATATGAAGCACGTCGTCTTTCCCGGCAGCTTCCAGATCATGACCGGGCCGAGCTCAGCAGATGTGAAGACCACCGTGCTCGAAGTCGCGCCCGAATCGAATCGCGGGGGCGCCGGAGGCAGTCGTAGGGGTCCCCCAACCCGTACGTCACCGCCTCCGGCGTCCGCCCGCGGACCGGCCCGGGAGATTCAAGGCAGATGAAACGCCGCACGCTGTTGCAGTGCCTCGCCGCCGTTGCCGGTGCCCCGCTCGGCATGCTGATTCGACCGGCGGCTGCCCAGGCCCCGGTGCCACACCAGCCACCCGCGCCTTCGACGCCGATCGCCTTCCCCAAGGGGTTTTTGTGGGGCGCCGCCACCGCCGCGTATCAGGTGGAGGGCGCCTGGAATGCGGATGGCAAAGGCGAGTCCATCTGGGACCGATTCAGCCACACGCCCGGCAATATCAAGAACGGCGCCACCGGTGATGTGGCCTGCGACAGTTATCATCGCTACCGCGACGACATCGCACTGCTGAAGCAGCTGAATCTGAAGAGCTACCGCTACTCGATCGCATGGCCGCGCATCCAGCCCTCGGGCCGGGGCGCGGCCAATTCGCGCGGTCTCGACTACTACAAGCGCCTCACGGATGCGGTGCTCGAAGCCGGGATTCGCCCGCTGCCGACGCTGTATCACTGGGACCTGCCACAGGCCTTGGAGGACTCAGGTGGCTGGCCGAACCGCGACACCGCCGCGCGTTTCGCCGACTACGTCGGCATCGTCGCGCATGCCCTCGGGGACCGACTGCCGCAGTGGACCATCTTCAACGAACCGAAGACCTTCACCGCCGTTGGCTACTGGAATGGCCGGCATGCGCCGGGCCGACACGACTGGCGGGCATTCCTGAAGGCCACGCACGTCGTGAACCTCGCACAGGGAATGGCATTTCGTGCATTGAAGGCGATCGATAGCAAATTTGCCGTGGGCAGCGCCTTCGATGTAGCGCCGATGTTTCCGGCGACCGCGGCCTACGAGGACGTTGCAGCAGCCGAACGCTGGCACCGCTTCCAGAACCTATGGTTCGTCACCACCGCGCTGCACGGTCATTATCCCGAGGGTGTGTTGCCGCCGGAGCACCAGGCCGAACTGCTCGGGTTTCGCCAGGGCGATGAGCGGCTGATGCGCGCGCCGCTGGATTACATGGGCCTCAACTACTACTCGCCGTGGCTGGTACAGGACTCAAGGGCACCCGACAGCGCGATCGACGTGCAGGTCAGTGGCCAGTGGGCAACCGCGCCGGTGAAGACGCCCAAGACCGATGTCGGCTGGGACATCTACCCGCAGGGATTTCGTGAAATCCTGGTGCGCATGCGGCGCGAAGCAGGCCCGTTGCCCATCGAGATCACCGAGAACGGCGCCGCCTACAACACTGCACCGGATGCGCATGGGCAGATCCATGACAGCGCGCGCATCGATTATCTGCGCAGCCATTTGCACGCTCTCGCCCAGGCGATCGGCGACGGGGTGCCGGTGCGGGCCTATCACTGCTGGAGCCTGATGGATAACTTTGAATGGGCCGAGGGCTATTCGCAGCGCTTCGGGCTTAGCTACGTCGATTTCGCGCAAGGACAGCGCCGCACCATCAAGGATTCGGGCCACTGGTACGCGGGGGTCGCGGCCGCGAATGCGTTGATCTGATGCCGCGGCGTCAACGCCGCTTTGTGATCACAGCGCCGCAGCGTGAAAGCGCAGATGATCTTCGATAAATGTCGAAATGAAGTAATACCCGTGATCGTAGCCTTCGTGGCGCCGCAACCGCAGCGGCTGACCCGCCGTCGCGCACGCCTCTTCGAACAGCTCCGGAAGCAACTGCGACTGGTGCAGGAATTTGTCCGCGAGCCCCTGATCGACGAGGATCCTGGGGAAGAGCTGTTTGCCCGCTGACTTCATCAGCTCGACCGCATCGTAGGCCTTCCAGGCGGCCTGATCCTCGCCCAGGTAACGCGGCAGGGCCTTGTGTCCCCACGCGCAGCGCGTCGGGGAGCAGATCGGTGCAAAGGCCGATACCGACTTGAAGACCTGCGGATTGCGCAGCGCCAGCACCAATGCTCCATGGCCTCCCATGGAGTGGCCGAAGATCCCGATTCGGTTCGGGTCTGCCGGAAAATTCGCCAGCACCGTCTGGCGCAATTCCTCCAGTACGTAGTCGTACATGCGATAGAACTTCGCCCACGGCTGCTCGGTGGCATTCAGGTAGAACCCTGCGCCGGCGCCGAACTCCCAGTCCTCCGCCTCACCGGGGATGCCGGTGTTGCGCGGACTGGTATCGCAGGTGACCAGCATGACGCCCAGTTCAGCGGCGCTGCGCTGGGCGCCGGCCTTGATGACGGCGGTCTCCTCGGTGCAGGTCAGGCCCGCCAGATAAAACATCACCGGCACCGCCCGGGTCCCCGCCTGCGGGGGGCGATACACCGAGAAGCGCATCGGCAGTCCGATCACGCGTGAATCGTGACGATAGAAGCCCTGAGTGCCCTCGAAGCACCGGGCTTCACTGATCGTTTCAATATTCAAGGCGCGTAATCAGTACACCACGACACTGCGGATCGACTCCCCGCTCGTCATCAGATCGAAGGCGTCGTTGATTCGCTCCAACGGCATCGTGTGTGTGATCAGATCGTCGATGTTGATCTTGTGATCCATGTACCAGTCGACAATTTTCGGCACATCGGTGCGGCCCCGCGCCCCACCGAAGGCCGTTCCGCGCCATACCCGCCCCGTGACCAGCTGGAACGGCCGGGTCGCAATCTCCTGGCCGGCCGCCGCTACGCCAATGATGATGCTCTGCCCCCAGCCGCGGTGACAGCACTCCAGCGCCTGCCGCATCACCTGGGTGCTGCCGATGCACTCAAAGGAGTAATCAGCACCGCCCTTGGTGAGTTCGACCAGGTGCGCCACCAGATCGCCCTTCACCTCTTTCGGATTCACGAAGTGAGTCATGCCGAACTGACGTGCCAGCTTCTCGCGCTTGGGATTCATATCGACGCCCACGATCATGTCCGCGCCGGCGAGCTTTGCTCCCTGCACGACATTGAGGCCGATACCGCCCAATCCGAACACCACCACGTTGGCACCCGGCTCGACCTTTGCGGTGAATATGACGGCACCGATTCCGGTCGTCACGCCGCAGCCGATGTAACAGGCCTTGTCGAACGGCGCATCTTCACGGATTTTCGCCACCGCAATTTCCGGCATCACGGTGTAGTTCGCGAAAGTCGAGCAGCCCATGTAGTGGTACACGGGCTTGCCCTTGAAGGAGAAGCGGCTGGCGCCATCCGGCATGACGCCCTTGCCCTGGGTCGCACGAATCGCCGTGCACAGATTGGTCTTGTGCGACGTGCAACTTTTGCACTCCCGGCATTCCGGCGTGTACAGCGGGATCACGTGATCGCCTTTCTTCAAGGATCGCACGCCCGGCCCGACATCCACGACGATGCCGGCACCCTCATGCCCGAGGATGGACGGAAACAGGCCCTCCGAATCAGCTCCGGATAGCGTGTACTTGTCGGTGTGGCAGATTCCGGTCGCTTTGACCTCGATCAGTACCTCACCGGCCTTCGGACCGTCCAGCTGAACGGTCTCGATGCTGAGTGGCTTGCCCGCTTCGAACGCCACGGCGGCTCTGACATCCATGACATCAAGCCTTCAGCACGCCCGAGGCCTTCGCGATGTGGGTCGCGATGAAATCCATCAGCGGGGGCGAGAGGCAATCATAGGGCTCCAGCTTCAATTCCCGCAGGCGAGCGCGCACCGCACCCATCTGGCTCGGATCCGCGCCGGACTCGATGATCGAGGAGACGAATGCAGCGAATTCGGGCTGCGACCAGCCACTTTGCGGTGACAGTTCGGTATGGATGAAATCCAGTCCGAAGAACGGATGCCCGCTCTTCTCGATGCGGCCATACATATGAGTGCCGCAGACCTTGCACGCGTGACGCTGAATGGTCGCGCTGGCATCGACGATGCCCAGCTTGTCGCCGTTCTTGGTCACCGTGACCTTGTCACGCGGCGCCACTGCCACAACCGCGAACAGCGCACCCTGGGGCTTCCAGCACTTCGTGCAGCCGCAGGCGTGGTTGTGCGCCGATTGCGTCTTCACCGAAACTTCGACGGGATTCTGGGAGCATTTGCACACCAGCGTTCCGCCGGCAAAGTCCTTGGCCGCGGGCTTCAAACCGTTGTCTACCGAAGGATGAATCGAGACCGTGGCCATATGGGTGACCCTCTTGTGAATGGGACGCGAAGTATAGCGTCGAGACCGTCCTGCGTCAGGATTCGCGCCGTCGAGCCGGTCATGGCAGGATGCTCCGTAACTGTCACGGCTCCGCCATACGCCATGTCGTCCGATCCGCTCCACCATCGGTCGCTGCAACCCGCCATTGCGCTGCACCACGCGCCGGCGCTGCGGCATTATGCGGCGGTTCTGCGCGCGGCTCTGCTGCTGGGTCCCGGCCTGGTCCTCTCCGGATGCACGGTCGGATTCTGGAATTACCAGCAGATCACGGCGCCTGACGTGCAGTACGTGCAGTTAAATTGCAATGGTCATGACGGACCGCCAAAGCTGGCCTACTACCCTTTTCACGAAATCTTCATCGGGATCGCCGTCGACCCCTTGGACCTGCGGTTGCGCACTCCGCGCGGCGTCCATGCCCATCTGGATGGCGATTCGGTGGTCGTCAGCGGCCACACCGACAAGGGGAGTCTTGACTTAACGCTGAAACTGAAAACCGCGGCCCAGGCCAGCGACGCCGGGAGTCTCGCCGAAATGCGTTTCGAAGAGCGCCATGAAGGCAGCTGGATAGCCGGTGCGCCCTCATCGGATGCGCGGATCGATACCATGACCGCGGGCACGATCCGGCTGCCCCCCATCACCATCGACAACACGAACTGGCCGGCGCAGACCCTGCCCTTTACGCGCAAGGTCTACTCCCAGCTCATGCAACCGAACTCGACCTGCTCAGCGCCGCCTTAGTCGTCCACACCGCGACGACTTCATGGCAGCCTCGGCGACCCTCCCCTCGCGCCCCGCTACGGCAGTCATCATCGGCTGTCTGCTCGCCGTCTACATTCTGTGGGGCACCACGTACTACGCCATCAAGGTGGCCATCACCGGGTTTCCCACCTTCTTCTTCGTCGGCACGCGCTTCATAGTCGCCGGCAGCCTGCTGCTGCTGTGGCAGATACTGCGCGGCGCGCCCCTGCCCACCTGGGCGCAGTGGCGTGGCGCGGCTCTGATCGGCTGCCTGCTGCTGCTCGCCGGCAACGGCACGGTCGCGATGGGCGAACAATGGGTGAGTTCAGGTGCCGCCGTCGCGCTCATCAGCAGCGTTCCACTGACCACCGCGGCTTGGTCATGCCTGTTCGGCGAGCGGCCGGCGCGGCTGGAATGGCTGGCGATGGCAGTCGGCACCGCGGGCATCGCGGTCATGCTCCTGGGCCACGATCTGCAGGCCAGTCGCCTGGGTGTCGGCGTGGTGCTGGGCGGGAGTATCTGCTGGTCACTGGGCACGGTGCTGGCGCGACGGGTCGAAATACCACCGGGGGCTACGGGCTTCGGCGCCGAGATGCTGTGCGCGGGCATCGCCGGATTCATCGTCAGCGCTCTCGCCCGGGAGCCTTGGGTGTTCAGCACCGCCATCAGACCCTGGGCAGCGTGGGGCTACCTGGTGGTGTTCGGCTCACTCGTCGGCTTTTCAGCCTTCCGCTTTCTGGTCGAACGGGTATCCGCAACCCTGGCCACGACGTATGCCTATGTGAACCCGCCGGTGGCCCTGCTGGTAGGCTGGTGGCTGGGTCACGAGCAATTCTCAAGCCAACTGCTGCTGGGACTGCCCATCGTACTGGGCGCTGTGGCCCTGCAAACCTGGGCGCATACCCGGGCCGTGCGCTGATCAATCAGAACGCGAAGTACGGCCCGGTGGTGCCACCGGCATCGACTTTCTCCATCGCCGTGTACACGTTGTGCCCGAAGTAGAACGGCAGTCCCCAGGCAAACGTACCGGTCCCCGAACTGCCCGCCGATCCGCCGAGATTGCTGAACGCGGTAAAGGAAGTATTGGTCGTGAACAGGGTGTCGGCTGGGCCCACCGAGAAATTGATCATCGCAACCTGATTGTTCATCCCGGTCACATTCGCCGTGAACGCCAAAGTCGAGGCCGGGCAGAAAAATCCCTGTGCAAAGTTCTCCGTACAGTTCGGAATACTGCCGTCTACGAAATAGACCGCATTCGAGCCGCTGTCGAAATAGCTTTGTGTGTCGTTCTGGTTCAGGTTGGTCAGGTTGGTGGTTATGTAACCTGTGTTCGGATCCGTCGTCAGCACGGTCACACCGCTCGCAAGGCCATTGTTGGATTGTGTCCCAATGCCAAATACCAGCGTTCCGGATACTGTCGCGGCGCCCGCGGCGGCCACCGTCGGCAGCTCGATGATCACGCCATTGTTGTCGCTGACGCCATTGTTGGCCGCCAGCGCATGCACCGGATTGACCATCTGGCTGGCCAC
>DASYER010000145.1:0-63369 GCA_036498905.1 Steroidobacteraceae bacterium
GCACCCTCTGTATTACCGCGGCTGCTGGCACAGAGTTAGCCGGTGCTTTTTCTGTGGGTTAGGTCAATGCCCAAGGGTATTAGCCCTGAACTTTTCATCCCCACTAAAAGTGCTTTACAACCCGCAGGCCTTCTTCACACACGCGGCGTCGCTGGATCAGGGTTTCCCCCATTGTCCAATATTCCCCACTGCTGCCTCCCGTAGGAGTCTGGACCGTGTCTCAGTTCCAGTGTGGCTGGTCGTCCTCTCAGACCAGCTACGGATCGTCGCCTTGGTGAGCCGTTACCTCACCAACTAGCTAATCCGACTTCGGCTCATCCAATAGCGCGAGGTCTTGCGACCCCCGCTTTCTCCCGTAGGACGTATGCGGTATTAGCTAACCTTTCGGTTAGTTATTCCCCACTACTGGGTAGATTCCGAAGCATTACTCACCCGTTCGCCGCTCGTCAGCATGTATTGCTACACCTGTTACCGCTCGACTTGCATGTGTTAGGCACGCCGCCAGCGTTCAATCTGAGCCAGGATCAAACTCTTCACTTGAAGTGCTTGAACATCGAAATGAATGGCTCAAAAAAGACTCATTGCTGGACTTCTTTGGTCACTCGGTCATCTGCACTCTTTACGAGGCATTGACGCGAGTCCCCACACAAGTTACCTGCCGAATTTTTAAAAAGCGTCCTGGTCGCTAGGGGCCAGGAGGTGTTCCCTCGAAAGGGGGGCGAAGTATAAGCGCTTACCGCCTATCGTCAACCCCTATTTTGGGCTCGTTTTGCGGCGCTTTCGGGGTCATCCCGTGGGCGCCGATCAACTCGAGGGCGCGCAGTATAGCCAAGGTCTTTGGGCTGTCAACGCAGTGTCACAAAATAATTATCGGATCAGCCGACGGCGCGGGAAGCGCGCAGAAAAACAGCTGTTTAAGCGGTAGCGGCGCGGCGGGCCGCGCCGCCGTGATACCTGCCTGCGGTTTTCACCGGCAGGCGGATGCGTGGGTGACGCCGCCACGATCGCGCCGCATCAAAGGCATTGGCACCGGACCTTTGACGTTGTGCACTTTGCACTCGCTGCAGCGCCGCCGCTGCGACCGCGCCGAGGTCGGATTGCGCAGCAGATGGCCGACTCGCAGGTGCCCCGGCCGTGGGCTTGGCCTTATACATAACCTGAAGCTTTGCAGTATGCGACCGCAAAACTACCCGGGGATCAGCTGCACGCGCGCGTAGCGCCGGGTTCCCACCTGCAGCACATGGTCGGCACCGGCATGCAGGGTGAGGTTACGGTCGCTCACCCGCGCCCCATCCAGCTTCACGGCCCCCTCATCGATTTTGCGGTTGGCCTCCGAGGTACTCGCGGCCAAGCCCGCGGCCTTGAGCAGATTCGCCACCCGCAGGCCCGCTGCCGAGACCGGGATCGCCAGTGGGACCAGGTCCGTGGGGACGGCCTTGTCACTGACCCGGGACATGAAACCCTGCTGCGCAGCCCGCGCCGCCGCTTCACCATGGAACCGGGCCGTGATCTCAGCCGCCAGCTCGAGTTTGATGTCGCGGGGATTACGTCCCTGCGTCGCAGCAATCCGCAGGGCCGCGATGTCGGGCAGGCTGCGGAAGCTGAGCAGTTCGTAGTACCGCCACATGAGCTCATCTGAGATCGACATGATCTTGCCGAACATCGATTCGGGCGCCTCGGTGATGCCGATGTAGTTGCCGAGTGACTTCGACATCTTATTGATGCCATCGGTACCCTCCAGCAGTGGCATGGTCACGACCACCTGGGGCTCCTGACCGTAGGCCTCCTGCAGCGAGCGACCCACCAGCAGGTTGAAGCGCTGGTCGGTGCCGCCCATCTCCACATCGGCCTTCAG
This sequence comes from Steroidobacteraceae bacterium, assembly GCA_036498905.1. Lineage (GTDB taxonomy): Bacteria > Pseudomonadota > Gammaproteobacteria > Steroidobacterales > Steroidobacteraceae > DAIDKA01. Next base: position 1,856 of record DASYER010000145.1, read on the forward strand.
TGCGACCGAGTCGTAGCCCTGTGCCAGCGGATACAGGAATTCGTGGATTGCGATGGGTTGGCCACCCTTGTAGCGCCTCGCGAAATCGTCGCGCTCGAGCATGCGGGCGACGGTGTAGTGGGCCGCGATCTTGACGAATTCCGGCGCCGGCATGTTCGACAGCCAGCGCGAATTGAACTCGATCCGGGTGCGCTGCGGATCGAGGATCTTGAATACCTGCGTCTGGTAGGTGAGTGCATTGGCCTGCACTTCGGCGGGCGTGAGCGCAGGCCGCGTCGCATTGCGACCCGTCGGATCACCGATCAGACCGGTGAAATCACCGATCAGAAAAATGACCTCATGGCCCTGCTGCTGAAACTGCCGCATCTTGTTCAGCAGTACGGTGTGCCCCAGGTGCAGATCCGGCGCGGTCGGATCGAATCCGGCCTTCACGCGCAGCGGACGCTGCTGCGCGAGCTTGCGGATGAACTCGGCCTCGGGCAGGACTTCGTGGGTGCCGCGCTTGTACTCGGCCAATTGCCCGGCCAACTGCGCAGCCAGCTGCTCGCTCACTTCCACCATGGTTCTCATTACACCGGAAACATGCAAGTCTAGCCGATGCCCGAGTGATGCAAAGCAAGATGCCGAAATTCACCAAGAACCGCGCCCCACTGCAGATCCTCATCGTTGTCGCATGTGTGCTCGCGGGCGTCCTGGGGCTGCGCGCGCTGCTGAACCGCGGCACCGCGCCGGCAGGCGTTGCCGCCGCATCGCATCCTGCCGCCAGCTCCCCGACCCCGAACGCCTCCGCGCGACTGGCCGCCGCGACCGCTTCGGCGACGGTCATGCGTGCGGTAACGCCCAGCGAACTATCGACCATCCGCGTCATCGTCAGCCGCAACGACACGCTCGATCACATCTTCCGCCGCCTGGCCTTAAGCCTGTCGGACCTGGCGTCGCTGCGCAGCCTGCCCGGTATCCGCGCGCACCTGGATACCCTGCACCCGGGTGAAACCCTGACACTGGTCTCCAAGTCCGGCGCCCTGGTGGCACTGGAGCGGCGCCTGAACATCGAGCAGACCCTGAAGGTGGACCGCTCCGGCACGGGCTTCACGGCCAATGTGCTGCAGAATCCCCTGGCCACCCGCGCGCGCACCATCAGTGGGCGCATCGACTCCTCGCTGTTCGAGGCCGTGACCAGTGCCGGCGGACATGATCAGACCGCACTGAGCCTGGCCGACATCTTTGGTTACGACATCGACTTCGTGCTCGACATCCGCCCCGGCGACACCTTTACGGTGACCTACAGCGAAGTGCTGCAGGACGGCAAGTACCTGCAGGACGGGCCGGTCCTGGCGGCCCGCTTCGTCAACCAGGGCAAGGAATACCTCGCGGTGCGCTATGTCGGCCCTTCCGGCAATGCCGACTACTACTCATCCGAGGGTCGCAGTCTGCGCAAGGCGTTCCTGCGCGCTCCCCTGGAGTTCACCCGGGTGAGTTCACCGTTCAACCTGCATCGCATGCACCCCATCCTCAACACGATCCGCGCCCACAAGGGCGTCGACTACGCCGCCCCGATCGGCACTCCGGTGCGGGCCGCGGGCGATGGCCGCGTGCTGTTCGCCGGCCGCCGCGGCGGTTACGGCAACCTGGTCGAGCTGGACCATTCGCGGGGCATCACCACGGTGTATGGACACCTGTCGCGCTTCGCCAAAGGGCTGCACCCCGGGAAGCACGTGACCCAGGGTGAGGTCATCGCCTTCGTGGGCATGACGGGCCTGGCGACCGGACCGCATCTTCACTACGAATACCGGGTCAATGGCGTCTTCAAGAATCCGCAGACCATCAAGCTGCCCGAGGCCCTGCCCATCGATGGACCGCAGCGTGCCGATTTCCTGGCAAAATCCGCCCCGCTGCTCGCCTCCCTGAATCCGCCCCCGGGTCCGAGCCTCGTCTCGCGCTAGACCCATACCTCCTTCAATCCCCATGGCCGTTTGTGTATCGTTATCCGGTGGACGCCCCTGATCTCAAGGCGCCGAGCTGCTACATCAACCGTGAACTCTCCTTCCTGGAGTTCAATCATCGGGTACTGGCGCTGGCGTTCGATGACACCCAACCGCTGCTCGAGCGGCTGAAATTCCTGTGCATCTGCTCGGGTAATCTCGATGAATTCTTCGAGATCCGGGTCGCGGGCCTGAAGCACCTGCAGGAACTGGACAGGACCCAGCAGACTCCGGATGCGATGTCGATCCCGGAGCAGCTGGATGCCATCCACACCCAGGCCCAGACCCTGTGCGCCGAACAATATCGCTGCCTGAACGAAATCCTGCTGCCGAAGCTGGCGCATGCCGGCGTGAGCCTGCAGTCGCGCTCGGCCTGGACGCCGAAGACCCGGCGCTGGCTGGAAAAATACTTCGAGAACGAGGTCGAACCGGTATTGAGCCCGCTGGGCCTTGATCCGGCGCGGCCGTTCCCGCGCATCCAGAACAAGAGCCTCAACTTCATCGTGCACCTGGACGGCAAGGATGCGTTCGGACGCGACAGCGAACTGGCGATCGTCCAGGCGCCGCGTTCCCTGCCGCGGGTCGTGTCCTTGCCCGACGATTCGCCGGGGCAGCCGCGCGGCTTCGTGCTGCTGACCAGCATCGTGCAGGCCTTCGTGCAGCGGCTGTTCCCGGGCATCGAGGTGAAGGGCTGCTATCAGTTCCGCGTCACCCGCAACAGCGACCTGTTCGTCGACGAGGAAGAAATCGATGATCTGCGGCGCGCCCTGGAAGGCGAGCTGGCCCATCGACGCTACGGGGCTGCCGTACGCCTGGAGACCGCGCGCGACTGCCCCAAGGAGATGATCAATTTCCTGCTGCAGCAGTTCGCGCTCGCCGACGTGGACCTGTACCGCATGCCCGGACCGGTCAACCTGAACCGCCTCTCGGCGCTGTACGATCTGATCCAGCGCCCGGACCTTAAGTACCCGCCGTTCACGCCCGGCCTGCCGCGGCGGCTGGCCAGCACCACCGATCTGTACTCGGTGATCCGCCACAAGGATCTGCTGCTGCATCACCCCTTTCAGAGCTTCGCGCCGGTCATGGACTTCGTGCGCCTGGCCGCGCAGGACCCGCAGGTGCTGGCCATCAAGCAGACCCTGTATCGCACCGGGCATGATTCCCCGGTGGTGGATGCCCTGGTGGCCGCCGCGCAGGCCGGCAAGGATGTGACCGTCATCGTCGAGCTGCGCGCACGCTTCGACGAGGAAGCGAACATCGAACTGTCGAACCGGTTGCAGGAAGCCGGTGCCCACGTCATGTATGGCGTCGTCGGTTTCAAGACCCACGCCAAACTCACGATGATCGTGCGCCGCGAGCCCGAGGGCATTCGCCGCTACTGTCATCTCGGCACCGGCAACTACCACCCGCGCACGGCCCGGGCGTATACCGACTACGGCCTGTTCACCTGCGACAAGGACATCGGGCAGGACGTGCATGAGATTTTCCTGCAGCTCACGAGCCTCACCCAGACCCCAAAACTCAGCCGCCTGCTGCAGTCACCGTTCACCCTGCACGCCGGCATGATCGAGAAGCTGGAGCGCGAGGCCGGACATGCCCGCGCCGGCCGCGACGCACGGGTGATCTGCAAGATGAATGCGCTGGTGGATCCGCAGACCATCGAGGCGCTGTATCGCGCCTCCGGTGCGGGGGTGAAGGTCGATCTGATCGTGCGCGGCATCTGCGCGCTGCGACCGGGACTGCCGGGGGTGTCAGAGAACATCACCGTGCGTTCGGTGATCGGCCGCTTCCTCGAACACTCGCGGGTGTTCTACTTTGAGAACGGCGGGGAATCGGAGCTGTACTGCGCGAGCGCCGACTGGATGGAACGCAACTTCTTCAGGCGCGTCGAGGTCGGCTTCCCGGTGCCGCGCGACGCGCTGCGCGAGCGCATTCTGCGCGACCTGCAGCTGTACCTGGCCGACAACACGCAGGCGTGGATCCTGCGCTCCGACGGCAGTTACGTGCGCGGCGAGCCGGGAACCGCGGAGCCGGTGTGCGCGCAGAAGCAGCTGCTCGAACACTATGCTGCCGGTCCCGGCAGCGTGGTGTAACTTCAGGCGCGCGAGGTACTGAACACCCGCAGGCGAAAGCCATGCGGCTTCAGATGATCGATCTCCTGCTGCAGATCGGCACTGGTGAGCGGATGCTCACGCAGCCAGCGTGCCGGAAACTTCACTTCGAGGCTGCGCGGTTTGGCGTTGAGCTCGATGTTCGGCATTGCCGCCGGACTGCGCCCCCGATGCAGCAGCACCGCCAGGCGCAGCAGCACGATCAGGTACACCGCACCGCGATCCCAGGGCGGCACCAACTCCTCGAGTCCCTCCAGCGTGAGCTTGCGGCGGTGGCCGCCGATCAGCCGCGCCAGCAGCCGCTGCTCCTCGCGTGAGAACCCGGGCATATCCGCGTTCTCGGTCAGGTACGCGCCGTGCCGGTGATAGCCATTGTGGGAGACATCCAGCCCCATCTCGTGCAGCCGCGAGGCCCATTTGAGTCCCAGATCGGCCAGCGGATCGGTGAGCTTCCACGCTTCGCGGGTGGCTTCGAGGAATTCGAGGGCCGTGGCTTCCACGCGTTCGGCCTGCGCGATGTCGACGTGATAGCGCCGCTGCATCGCGCGCACGGTGCGCTCACGCGCATCCTCATCGGTGAGTCGGCCGACCATGTCGTACAGCAGACCCTCACGCATCGCGCCATCGGCAATGCGCAGCTCCTTGATCTCCAGCACGCTCAGCACTTCCATCAGGATCGCAAGTCCCCCGGGGAACACCGGGCGGCGATCCTCGGTGAGCGTGGCCAGTTTCAGCTCACGCACATGACTGGCTTCACCGATATGGCGGAACACCTTCTCCAGGCCCGCGACCGTGATGGACGTCGCGGTCGGATCAAGCTCCCGGACCACATCTCCGATGGCGCGCACCGTCCCCGAACTGCCGTATGAGGTCTGCCAGCCGCGGCGCCGGTAGGCCGCCTGGATGGGTTCGAGTTCCAGCCGTGCGGCCACCCGCGCGCTGTTCAATCTCTTGATCGACAGCTTCCCGTCACTGAAGAAGCGTTCGCTCAAGGACACGCAGCCCATCTGCAGGCTCTCAAGTTCGAGAGGTTCGTTGCCTTCACCGATAATCAGCTCGGTACTGCCGCCACCGATGTCGCAGACCAGCCGCCGGCCCGGTTCGGTCGGCACGGTATGCGCCACGCCCGAATAGATCAGGCGCGCCTCTTCCATGCCGGAGATGATTTCGATGGGGTGGCCCAGGGCCTCGCGGGCGCGCTCCAGGAAGGCCTGTTTGCGCCGGGCCCGGCGCAGCGCGTTGGTGCCGACGACGCGCACGCTGTCGGCGTGCATGTCGCGCAGACGCTGGCCGAAACGCTGCAGGCAGGCGAAGGCGCGTGCGGCGACATCCTTGTCGATGCGGCCGTTTTCCTCGACGCCCGCACCGAGCCGCACCATTTCACGCAGCCGATCCATGATGACGATCTGGCCGTGGATGTAGCGCGCCACGACCATGTGGAAACTGTTGGAACCCAGATCGACCGCCGCCAGGATGTCGGGAACCGGATGGGCGGCCATGCGCGATCGCGGCAGAGAAGGGAAGGTTAAGGGGACCGAAGTCTGTGTGAGTTGCGGTCGCGCGGCCATCAGGCCGTGAACGAGGACCCACACCCGCAGGTGGTGGTGGCGTTGGGGTTGCGGATCACGAACTGCGCACCATCGAGCCCCTCACGGTAGTCGATCTCGGCACCCATCAGGTACTGCACGCTCATCGGGTCCACGAGCAGCCGCACGCCCTGGTTCTCCACGCATAGATCCCCGTCCTGCAGGTTCTCATCGAATTCAAACCCGTAGCTCAAGCCCGAACAGCCGCCGCCCTGCACGTAGACCCGCAGCATCAGCTTCGGATTGGATTCGGCACTGATCAGATCACCGACCTTGCGGGCGGCCGCGTCGGTGAAAACGAGCGCCGCTGGCGGCATATCGGTCATGGTTTCGGACGAAGCACTCATGCGCATAGTGTATGCCAAGGGCCGCCGCAGACAAAATTACCGCCCGATCGGGGCTCACAGGGGCGCATAGAGCCCTAGCTCTTGGCGGGTGTCTTGGCCTGGACCAGAGTGCCCGTGATTTCGGCCCCCGTCGCCGATTCGATCATGCCGTACTGGAGGTTGCCGATGATGCGGGCCTTGGGTCCGAGGGCGACCTTGCCGGTCGCGGTGACATCGCCTCGGACCACGCCGTTGACGACGACATGGGTGGCGACAACCGGACCTTCGACAATGCCGGTCGCGCTCACCGAGAGCGAGGATTCCTCGGTGCCGTAGGCACGCACACCGCCGAATACATGCCCCTCGACGTGCATGCCGCCGGTGAATTCCACATCACCGTGCACGCGGGCCGAGGCTCCGATGAGAATATCAACGCGCGTCTGCGCCCGGGACTCACGGTTGAACATCGACCCTCCACGGGAAACTCTGAGTGCCGACGACGCCATTGGAGCGACCGTCACGCAGCGTGACTTCGAGTGTGGCGGGCGCAAATCCCGGCGGTAGCTCGATCTGGTAATCCACGGCCTGGTAGTAGCGAAAGCTGACCGCCCCCTTCGGGGTGCTCCCGGTGGCATCCACCGCCGCGCTCGCGCCGTTCAACTGGCCGGTGACGCGTACCCCGACATTGCCGTTGACGGTGACATCCGGCTTGCCGCCCTGCATGAGCGTCAGATGTGCGACGAAGCGTTGAGCCGCATCACCGGCCGTGATGCGCAGCTGCTGCACCTGCAGGGAACTGCCGCTGGAAGCCGGCGCGATCACGCCCCGATACACGGCCAGGTCCTGCCGGTCCCGATCGATCTGCGCCTGCAGTTCGGCGATCTCACGGCCAACTTCCTCATGCTCGCGCGCCGCCCCGGCCTGCAGCATCTGCAGCTGCGCCATCTGCGCATGCAGGCCGCTGATCTGGTTCCGCAGCCCGGCAATCACCTGTTGCAGACTGCTGCGCTCGGCGGCCGCCTTGGCCCGATCGAAACCGGCACTGTAGCGACCGAATTCAAACACCACGTACAGGGCGAACAGCCCGATGAGAACCGCGGCCGTCCGCAGCAGCAGCGTGCGGATCGGCGTGTGGCGCCGGATGACGAACTTGTCGGTGGCCTCGGCCATGAATTACAGCTGGCGCGCGCCGGCCTCGTCCCACCAGGCCGGCAGTGGCGGCGCGCCGTGTGGAAACGCCAGCGCCGCCAGCTCCGTGAGCATCTGCACGTACACCGGGCGCTTGAAGAAAATCACCTCGCGTACCGGCTCCCACCAGCCGGACCAGCGGCATTGGTCGAACTCCGGCTCCGTGGTGGACGTGAAGGCGAACTTCGCCGCCTCATCCCGCAGCCGCAGCAGGAACCAGCGCTGCTTCTGGCCGATGCACAGCGGCAGCTGGTCGCGGCGCACGTAGCGCGCGGGCAGCCGGTAGCGGATCCACTCCCGGGTCGCGCCGAGAAGTTCGACATCGGCGGCGGTCAGACCGATCTCTTCATGGAGCTCGCGAAACAGCGACTGTTCGGGCGCCTCGCCGGTCTGCATCCCGCCCTGCGGAAACTGCCAGCCACCGCCGCGGGAGCGGCGGCCCAGCAACACCAGCCCGTCGCCGCGCATCAAAACGATGCCGACGTTGGCGCGGAAGCCTTCAGTGTCGATGACGTCACTCATGCCGTTTCACGGTGAAGTCTGCCACAATGACAGGTCACTGAGGTCCTCGAATGACCGGGTCTGCAAACACAAGGCTGCGCGCCACAGCTCTGCTGCTTGCCGCGGCCGTTGTCATATCTCTGTCGCTGATTTGCGGCAGTACCTTTGCAACTCCCACCCAGGTTCTGCACGCGCTCACCGGCAGCGGCGACCCGCTCACGCGCGCCGTGGTGCTGGAACTGCGCCTGCCGCGGCTGCTGAATGCTCTGGGGGTCGGGAGCCTGCTGGCGCTGACCGGCGTGGCGCTGCAGGCTCTGTTCCGCAATCCGCTGGCCGATCCTTACATCCTCGGTGTGTCCGGCGGTGCCGCCTTCGGGGCGATCTGCGCCATGGCCGCCGGCCTTGCCGCCCTCGCCGTGCAGGGCGCGGCCGCGGCGGGCGCCCTGCTGACCCTGGTATTGGTGTGGTCGCTGGCCCGCCAGGCCGGCGCCACGCGTGTCCTGCTCACCGGTGTCGCGGTCGCCAGCGTCTGCGGCGCGCTGGTCACTCTGGTGCTGACCAGCGCCGATGAAAGCCGGGTGCGCAGCATGGTGTTCTGGCTGGCCGGGGATCTGTCCTGGGACACCCATCCGCTGCTGGGCGTGAGCATTGCCGCCCTCGCGCTGGCCGGCGCGGTGCTGCTGGCGCGGCCCCTGAACGTGCTGGCGGCGGGTGACCTGCGGGCCCGCAGTGTCGGATTGGATGTCGCCGTATGGCGCGCGCTGGTGTACGGCGTTGCCGCAGTGCTCACCGCGATCGCGGTGGTGAGCGCCGGCACCATCGGCTTCGTGGGCCTGATCACACCGCATTTTGCGCGGCTGCTGTTCCGCACTCATGATCACCGCATCATCGCCCCGGCTGCTGCATTGCTCGGCGGCACGCTGCTCGCGCTGGCCGACCTGGTCGCGCGCACCGTCGCGGCGCCGCGCCAGCTGCCCGTCGGCGCCATCATGGCCGTCGCCGGCACGCCGCTGTTCCTGCTGCTGCTGCGGCGTGCTTCAGCTCACCACGGTGGCTGACACCGTCACGCAGTTGCGGCCCGCCGCCTTGGATTTGTAAAGGGCGGCATCCGCCTCAGCGATCAGCCGCTCCGACAGCGGCGCAAAGTCGCGGGTATTGCCCACCGGACCTGCCACCGCGACGCCGATCGACAGGGTGATCGTCGCCGTCACGCCCGGCGCCACCAGCACCAGCCGGCTGCTCACCGTTTTCAGGATGCGGCGCGCGAGTGCCTCCGCATCGCTCAACTGACCGCCGGGCAGCACGACGGCGAACTCATCGCCGCCGAAGCGCGCCGCCGTGTCACTCATGCGGATTTCGGAGTCGATGCGCATCGCCACTTCGCGCAGCACCGAATCCCCGGCCATGTGTCCGTGCGCGTCATTGATGCGCTTGAAGTGATCGACGTCGATCATCATGCAGGCCACGGTGCTCTTGTCGCGCTGGGCCCGCGCGAGCTGTTCGCGCAGCCGGGTCTGCATGTAGCGGCGGTTGTGGAATCCGGTCAGGAAGTCCGTCAGGCCACTGCGCACCAGGCGGGCGCGATTGACCGCATTCTCCAGGCAGATCGCCGCGATGATCCCCAGGTGCGCCAGATAGTCGCTCGCCAGTTCCGCCGTGAACCGCTCCGGATCGCGCGATCCGAACACCAGCACGCCATCGAGCTGCTCGCCGCGACGCAGCGGCACGAGCGCGACGCTGGCGATCGGGCGCGCCGGGGGGACCATGAGGGCATATTCGGCTTCTTTGAAGGGTCCGAACCAGGGGCGCTCGAGGTTCGCGAGCTGCGGCGCCACCGCGAACATCGAATCGACGAACTGCACGCCGCGGGTACCCGAGGAGGCCGACTCGCCGATGAGCAGATGGCGCATTTCATGATGCGGGTCGAGCAGGATCAGCGTCACGGCGTCCAGGTGAAACGACTTGCGCAGTCCGGACTGCAGCAGATCGATCAGCTGCGGGAGCGAAGTCGTCTGCAGCAGGACGACCTCGCGCTCCTGCGTCTTGCGGCGCACTTCATCATTGAGCGCGGCGGCGGCGGTCACCTCGGCGAGTCGCGCGACCAGCTCCCGATTCTGGCGTTCCAGAATCTCCAGGCGCTCGCGCTCACTGTCCGGCGGGTCCCCGACTAAGGGTTTCGGCATTGCAGGTGAGCTCCCGGTCAGGCCCGCTTCTCGGTGACGCTACGCCGGTCCTCGAGGTACTCGCGCCCGCGGTTCATCAATGCCACGAAGGCATCATGATTCTGCGACAGCACCGCCGTGCGGATGCTCTCCACGGCCCGCGCCAGTGCCGCGAGCGGTTCGGCGCCGAAATCGTTGAGACTTTGGATCTCGTAATAAAGCTCGGGACTCTCCTGCGCGACGCGTGAGGCCACCTCCAGCTGCGAATCGAATGTCGTACTCGACATTTCGGCCAGGCGCGGCGCGGCTTCGCCGCTGTTGGCCAGCACGGTGAAGAACGCAATATTGAGCGCATGCGAGAGGCCCAGGATGTAGGCGGTCAGGCGGTCGTGCTCGTCCAGGCTCGTCACCACCTGTTCGACCATGGTCGCGGCGAACAGGTCGCGCACCTTCTGCAGTGCGGCCGGACATCCCAGGTCCACGAACACGACGTGCCGGCCCGAAAGCAGTTCGGTATCCGGGCCGAACATCGGATGAATGGAGGTCACCTGGCAGCCATGCGCCTTCAGGGCCTGCAGACCCGCGCGCAGCGGGGATTTCAACGAACCGACATCGAAAATGACGCCAGGAGGCCGCAACAGCGCCAGCTCCCGGAGGATGGTGCCGGTCGCGCCCAGCGGGGTCGCCACGACGATGAAGTCGTAGCCGGACAGATCGGCCTTGTGCCAGTCCGAGATGGCCGCAAAGCCGGGCGGCGCGCCGGCCGGATCGAATACATCCACCGTAAAGCGCTGCGAGGCCAGGAAGTCGACGAACCAGCGGCCCATCTTGCCGCTGCCGCCGATGACCAGCGCGCGATGGCCCGAGCCGGTGCCCTTGGTCGCGACGCTGATCTGCTCCTGGGTGGTGAGCGAGGAGCGGATCAGCAGGCGCATGAGTTTCTCAGCCAGATCCGGCGACACGCCCAGCTGCGCGGCCGCATTGCGCGCGCCTAGGATCACGGTGCGCTCGCGCTCATAGTCCCGGGTCGGATAGCCGGTATCGCGCTTGACGCGGGCCACTTCGCGGCTGAGCCGCTGGCGCTCGGCCACCATGGTTAGAAACTGGCGGTCCAGGTCGTTCAGGCCGCGGCGCAATTCATCTAAGGTCACTTCTGGTCGAGTCATGGTCTGGCTTGTCGTTTGGCTAACCCCTCTTGTACGGGGGCCGCGCGGGCGCTGCAAGCGCCCCGCGGACGGCTTACCATTGCCCCATGAGCGACCTTCCGACCGAAATCCTGGGCAATCCGCTCCCCGCACAGCCCCTGCTGCTGGCCAGCGAATGGCTCGCCGAGGCCTGGCGCAGGCGCCTGCAGCCCAATCCGAACGCCATGACCCTGGCCACCGCCACGCTCGAGGGGTGGCCGGCGGCGCGCATAGTGCTGTGCAAGGACGTGGTGGGTGTGCCCGGTTATGTCGTGTTCTATACCAACTTCCAGTCCCGCAAGGGCCTGGAACTGGCCAGCAACCCGCGTGCCGCGGCGGTACTGCACTGGGACCACATGCACCGGCAGGTACGCATCGAAGGTCTGGTCGAAACCGCACCTGTCGCCGACAGCGAGGCCTACTTCGCCTCCCGCGCCCGCGAGAGCCGGATCGGGGCCTGGGCCAGTGCGCAGAGCCGGCCGGTGGGCTCCCGCGAGGAATTGATGGCGCAGGTCAAAGAGGCCACCGCACGCTTCGCCACCGGTGAGGTGCCCAGGCCCAGTTTCTGGGGCGGCTACCGCCTGTGGGCCGAAGCCGTGGAGCTGTGGGTCGAGGGTGAGGCCCGCATCCATGACCGGGCGCGCTGGACTCGCACCCTCGGAAGGGGCGCTGACGGGAGCATGCAACCCGGCCCGTGGTCGGTCACCCGACTGCAGCCTTGAATCCGAACGGCGGCCGCCTGCAGGCCCGGGACCTGAGCATCAGTGCCGGCGAGCGCCGCCTGGTTACCGCGCTCAATGTCAGTTTCGCCCCGGGTGAGTTCGTCGCGATTCTCGGCCGCAACGGCTGCGGCAAGTCCCTGACCGTGCACACCCTGGCGGGACTGCGGCCGCCACTGGCCGGCGGGGTGCAGCTGGACGGCCAGCCCCTCACCCAACTCTCCCGCCGCCAGATCGCACGCCGCCTCGGCCTGCTCACCCAGGACCTGGAGGATGGTTTCACCAGCACCGTGCTCGAGTCGCTGCTCATCGGTCGTCATCCGCACCTGTCGCTGCTTGAACGGGAGGGTCCGGAGGATCGGCGCCTGGCGCTGGCGGCGCTGGGCAGGGTGGGCCTGGCTGGATTCGAGGAGCGCTCTCTTCACACCCTCTCGGGCGGTGAGCAACGCCGCTGCGCCATGGCCGCCTTGCTGACCCAGGACCCCCAGGTCTTCTTGCTCGATGAGCCCTCGAATCATCTCGACCCCCACCAGCAGCTGGCGGTGCTCGGACTGTTCAAGGAAGAGGCGAATCGTGGCCGCACGGTCATCGCGATCCTGCACGACCCGACCCTGGCCGCGCGCTTCGCGGACTCCGCGCTGCTGCTGTATGGCGATGGCAACTGGCTGGCGGGCCCGGCAGCCCAGGTGCTCAATGCGCCGGCCTTGAGTCAGCTCTACCAGACGCCCCTGACCGAGGTCGCCGTGGGCACGCGGCGGGTGTTCACCAGCCTCTAGGACCCGGCCAGCATCTGCTGAATGCGCGCGTGCAGCGCCGCGTTCGTGGCCAGGACACTGGTGGTTCCCAATCCCACGGCGCCCCCGTCCAGATCGGTGAACACGCCACCGGCCTCGCGCACGATCACCGTCAGCGCCGCGATATCCAGAATATTCACATCGGACTCGATCACCACATCGAGCGCGCCGCGCGCCAGCAGATGGTAGTGCACGAAATCCCCGTAACCGCGGATCCGACTCACCTGGCCGATGAGCTCGCCGAGCCGGTTCCAGCCGCCGGGTGAACGCGTCAGCGTCTTCAGGTTGCCGGTGGAGACGATGGTCTGCGCAAGCTGCGTCGTCTGGCTCACCCGAATCCGGTTGCCGTTCAGGTACGCGCCCCCGTCCTTCTCGGCCCAGGCAAACTCCGCATAGGCCGGCGCGCTGGAGACGCCGAGCACCAGCTCCCCGCCCCGCAGCAGCGCGATCTGGGTCGAGAAGAACGGGCACTCGCGCACGAAGGATTTGGTGCCATCGATGGGATCGACCAGCCAGACGCTCTCGGCATCCGCATTGTGCCGGCCGGTCTCCTCGCCGTAGAAGCCATGCCCCGGGAAGCGTGCCCGCAGTACGGCGTGGATGGCCTCCTCGGCGCGCACGTCCGCTTCGGTGACCGGTGACTGGTCAGCCTTGGTCGTGATCGCGAGATTACGCTGGTAGAGCGCGCGTATGACCTCGGCGGCGGCCTCGGCCGCATTGATCGCGGCTGCGAGTTCTGCAGAATGAGTTGGCATGGTTGTATGCTGGCATATGGGCAATCGCCTGAGCAAAATCTACACTCGAACGGGCGATGACGGCACGACCGGTCTGGGTGACGGCAACCGCACGCCGAAGGATTCGCCGCGCATCGAAGCCATCGGCGCCGTGGATGAGCTCAACAGCGCCATCGGCATGGTGCTGGCCGTGCCGGATCTGCCCGTCCCGGTGCTGGGCCTGCTGCAGGAAGTGCAGCACGACCTGTTCGACCTGGGCGGCGAACTGAGCATCCCGGGCCACACCATCCTGGGGCCCGATCACATCACGCGCCTGGAAGTTGCCCTCGATGGCTGCAATGACAAGTTACCGCCCTTGCGGGAGTTCATCCTGCCCAGCGGCGGCCCCGCAACCGCGGCCTGTCATCTGGCGCGTGCCATTGCGCGGCGCGCCGAACGGCGGGTGTGGACGCTCAAGGGCGTCGAGCCCGTGGCCGAAGCATTGCCGCAATACCTGAACCGCCTCTCGGACCTGCTCTTCGTCCTGGCCCGCGTGCTCGTGCGCCACGAACGCGGGAGCGAGGTCCTATGGCGTCACGATCGCGGCCGCGGCTGACTGCGCGAGCAGCCGCGTAAGGTAGGGCCAGTCGAACTTCTCTCCCGGGTCGAGCTTGCGGCCCGGCGCGATATCGCTGTGCCCCACGATGCGCGTCAGGTCCAGGGTCGGGTAACAGGCCAGCAGTGCCACGATCAGCGCACAAAGCGTGCGGTACTGAGCCTCCTCGTAGGCGGTCTCATCCGTGCCTTCCAGTTCGATGCCGATCGAATAGTCGTTGCACGAGGGCCGACCCAGGTATTCCGAAATCCCGGCATGCCAGGCGCGCGCGCGGAACGGGACGAACTGCACGGGCGTACCGTCGCGCCTGACCAGCACATGCGCGGATACCCGCCCCGGCGGGATGGTCGCAAAGAACGGATGCTCATGGCGCGGCAGGGTTCCGGTGAACAGATGCTCGATCCACGGACCGCCGTACTGACCCGGCGGCAGACTGATGCCGTGCACGACGATGAGGTCGGGCACGGCGCCCGACGGCCGCTCATCGAAATGGGTCGACAGTACCTGCCGCGTCCGGGTCAGCAGACCGGTGCTCGGTTCGATGTGCATGGGGCTGACGGGCACCGTGTTCATGCGACCGGATCATGCCAAACTCTGTATCGAAATGTCGCAAAGCAAGTCACCCTTCGAGCGCAACGAGCCCGGCGCGGCGGCCAACCTGCCCTGGCGCGAGCGCGATCTCGCTCATGTGTGGCACCCCTGCACGCAGATGAAGGACCACGATTCGCTGCTGCCGATGATCCCGATCCGGGGCGGGAGCGGTGTGTGGCTGACCGACTTCGCAGGCCAGCGCTACCTGGATGCGATCAGTTCCTGGTGGGTGAACCTCTTCGGCCATGCCAACCCGCGCATCAATGCGGCCCTGCGCGCGCAGCTGGACAGCCTGGAGCATGTGATCCTCGCCGGGTTCACGCACGAGCCGGTGATCCGCCTGAGCGAGGCATTGTGCGCGCTGGCGCCGGCGGGCCTGACGCGCTGCTTCTATGCGGACAACGGCTCCGCCGCGGTCGAAGTGGCCGTGAAAATGAGCTTCCACTACTGGCGCAATGTGGGCCGCACCGCCAAGCGCCGCTTCGTCACCCTCTCGGGCAGCTATCACGGGGAGACCTTAGGGGCGCTGGCCGTCGGCAATGTCGAACTGTACAAGGAAGTCTACCGGCCGCTGCTGATGGATGTGATCACGGTGCCCTCGCCGGATGCCTTCGACCGGGACCGCGGGGTGAGCCCCGCCGACTGGGCCCGCCGGCAGTTTGCGCACATGGAACGGGTCCTGGCCGAACACGCGGATGAGGTCGCCGCAGTGATCGTCGAACCGCTGGTGCAGTGCGCGGCCGGCATGCGCATGTACGACCCGATATACCTGTCGCTGCTGCGCGCAGCCTGCGACCGCCACCAGGTACACCTGATCGCCGATGAAATCGCGGTGGGCTTTGGCCGCACCGGGACGCTGTTCGCCTGCGAGCAGGCCGGCATCCGCCCGGATTTCATGTGCCTGTCGAAGGGCCTGACCGGCGGCTACCTGCCGCTGTCCGTGGTCCTCACCACCGCGGGCATCTACGCGGCCTTCTACGACGAATACGTGAAGCTCAATGCCTTCCTGCATTCACACAGCTACACCGGCAATGCCCTGGCCTGTGCCGCGGCGCTGGCGACACTGGATATCTTCAAACACGATCCGGTGCTTGAGCGCAATCGCACCCTCACGCAGCTGTTTGCCCAGGCGACTGCGCCGCTGGGCGACCATCCGCACGTGGCCGAGGTGCGTCAGCGGGGCATGATCACGGCCTTCGAGATGGTGCGCGACAAGCAGGCCCGTGACCCCTATCCCTGGCAGGAGCGGCGCGGCCTGACCGTGTATCGACATGCCCTGTCACGCGGTGTGCTGCTGCGCCCGATCGGCAACGTCGTGTACTTCATGCCCCCGTACATCATCGAGCCTGAACACATCGCGTTGATGGTGGATGTCGCCCGCGAAGGACTGGAGCTCGCCACATGCGACTGAGCCGGGTTCATGTGCACGTCCCGGTCGGTGGCCGGGTTCATGTGGATCTGGACGGCACCGCGGCCAATCATGTCGCGCGGGTGCTGCGTCTGCGCGCCGGCGATGCGCTGATCCTGTTCGACGATGCGGGTGGCGAATACCTGGCGAAGGTGGTCTCACTGGGCCGCGACACGGTGCGCGTGGCGGTGGGCGAGTACCTGCCGATCAACCGTGAGTCGCCCCTGCACGTGACGCTGGCACAGGGCATTTCACGCGGCGAGCGCATGGACGTGGTGGTGCAGAAGGCCACCGAACTGGGCGTGTGGCGCATCGTTCCGCTGCTGACCGAACGCACCGTCGTGCGCTTGAATGATGCGCAGGCCGCCAATCGCCTGCGCCACTGGCGCGCCATCGCGACCGCCGCCTGCGAGCAGTGCGGGCGCAATCATGTCCCGGAAATCACCACCCCCATGAGCCTGCAGGCATTCCTGGTATCGGACCTGCCCGAAGGGCTGCGGCTGCTGCTCAATCCGCAAGGTCGGCTCAAGACGCGAAATCTCCCCACCGGCGATGCCGCGACCTTGTTGATCGGGCCCGAGGGTGGCCTGTCGGATGCAGAGCGTACGGCGGCCGGCGCCGCCCAATTTCAGGGCCTGTCGCTGGGGCCGCGCGTGCTGCGCACGGAAACCGCGGCGCTCGCGGCACTGGCCATCATCCAGCAGCAGCTCGGGGACCTGTAGCTCGGGTCTATGGCCTGCGCAGGTATTGAATCGCGATCAGCGCGATGACTGCGAAGACGCCAAGACTCCAGAAATCATAGGGAATACCCAGCAGATTCACGGCGGCATCGGCGCAGGTGGCCCGCGCTTCGAAGACACTCGGCAGAAACTGGTCCAGGTGCAGGTCCATGGCGACGATCTTGTAGGCGAGGGTCAGCTCGCAGGCATTGGATTTGGCGGCCATGAAATGCTGCCAGGCCGCCGCCGCCACGCCCAGCAGCGCGAGGATCAGCACCGGAGCACCCACGATGAACCGGTAGCGATTCATTCTGCGTGGCAGACCGATCGCACCCACGATCGCGATGGCGACGAGCAGCAGGCGCTGAAACACACACCATGGGCACGGCTGCAGGCCGAATCCGTATTGCGAAATCAAAGCGACGGCGATGGCCGCCAGGGCGCCACCCGTGATGACGGCAGGCCAACTAAAGGTACCGATCGTGTTCTTCATTTCTGGCCTCGGCATGCGGCCCCGTGCGAGCTGCGGGCTACGCTGCGCGCGTCTCTTCCGCGATCATCTCTTCGAGACGTTCGATATCCGGAACCAGCGGTGTTTCGTTGAGCATGCGCACCTGGCAGATCACCGGCGTGCGCTCGGGGAACACTTTGGAATTATCCGGCCGCACGACATCGGAGCTGACGCGCACCAGCTGCGGGAACCCCTGTGACACCACGCCGAAGTAGCCGCCTTCGAGCTTGTCACCCATGCAGTGGAAGATCACCACGCGGCTGCGACCGGCGGCCGGGGGAATGTTCTGTCCGCAGGCGCCTTCGAATGACACCAGCGGCACCTGCCGGCCATTCCACGCAATCGTGCCGACGTACCAGGGGGGCGCACCGGCCATTTCCGCGGGTACCTGGAAGCCGATGACCTCGGCGATGCAGGCGCGCGGCACGATCAGCCGCGCGTCGACCAGCGGAATCAGCAGGCTATAGATCTCATTGACGCGCTCAGCCATCGGCGGACACTCTGCGATTGCGTTGCGTTTCGCGGTGACGTTCGACCAGCGGCACGATCGCATCCAGTAGCTGCGCCTCCTGGTACGGTTTGCCCAGATAGTCGTCGACTCCCAGCTCGATCGCGCGGGCGCGATGCTTCTCGCCCACGCGCGAGGTAATCATGATGATCGGGACATCGCGCAGGCGCGGATCATTGCGCACATGCGCGGCGACTTCGTAGCCGTCCATGCGCGGCATTTCGATATCCAGCAGGATGATGTCGGGGACGTTGTCCTGCAGCAGCGTCACCGCATCCATGCCGTCGCGCGCGGTGAGTACCCGCATGCCATTGCGTTCCAACAGGCGCTGGGTGACGCGCCGCACGGTGATCGAATCATCGACCACCATGGCGAAGGTGCGCCGATCGCCCTTCTCGCGCACCGGCTGCGAGGAGAAGCGCGAGCGCCACTCGCCGCGCACCAGCGCGCCGATATCCAGGATGACGACGATGCGGCCGTCACCGAGAATTGTCGCGCCGGAAATACCGCGGATGCTGGAGATCTGCGGACCCACCGACTTGACGACGATCTCGCGGCTGCCGATGAGTTCATCGGCGACCAGGCCGGTGGAGTGTTCACCGGCGCGCACCAGGACCACGGGTACCGTCACATCGCCTTCCGGCAGGGGCGAGGGCTCCAGGCCCACGAACGCCGCCAGATGCTGGAAGCGGTATTTCTGTCCGGCCTGCTCGAAGGTCGCGCTCTCGCGTCCGAGGTGCGCCGACACATCGGCCTTGGACAGCCGCAGCACGCCTTCGACGGTGGGCAGCGGCAGTGCGTAGTACTCATCGCCCGTGCGCACCACCAGCGCATGACTGATCGCCAGCGTGAAGGGCAGCCGCACCGTGAAGGTGCTGCCCTTTCCCGAATGGGTCTCCATGTTCAAGGAGCCGCCGAGACGTTTGATCTCGGTGGCCACCACGTCCATGCCGACTCCGCGCCCGGCCTGCTGCGTGATCGATCCGGCCGTGGAGAATCCCGGCTCCAGGATCAGCTGCATGGCATCTTCATCCGACAGCGACTGACCCGCCTGGATCAGGCCCAGCGCGAGGCCCTTGTCTCGGATGGCGTTGAGCTTCATGCCCGCGCCATCATCGGTCACCTTCACCATGACCTCGGCGCCCTCGCGCTGCAGGTCCAGATGAATCGTGCCGGTATCGCTCTTGCCCTGCGCCACCCGTTCTTCCGGGGTCTCGATGCCGTGCACCACCGCATTGCGCAGCATGTGCTCGAAGGGCGGCAGCATCCGCTCCAGCACCTGTCGGTCCAGTTCACCCGACGCGCCGCTGACGGTGAGCTCGGCGCGTTTGCCGGTGTCGGAGGCCGCCTGCCGCACGATGCGTGACAGGCGCTGCACATGGCGCTGGAAGGGCACCATGCGCGTGCGCATCAATCCGTTCTGCAGCTCGGTGACCGTGCGCGCCTGCTGCTGCAGCAGGTTCTGCGTCTCCTGCGCCAGGCTCTCCAGCAGCTGCTGAATGCTGGCCACGTCACTGGCCGTCTCGGCCAGGCCCCGCGAGAACTGCTGGATGGCCGAATACCGGTCCAGCTCCAGGGGATCGAACTCGGCGCGATGCCCGGTCTCATCTTCGTGGACGTGGAGGATCTGTTTTTCGGTTTCGATTTCCAGCTTGCGCTGCTGTTCCTTCAGGCGCGTCACGGTGCGCGACAGCTCGCCCAAGTTGAATTCGATCGAACCCATCTGCTGCTCGAGCCGGGCGCGTGAAATGCTCACCTCGCCGGACACATTCAGCAGCTGATCGAGCAGTTCGGCATCGACGCGCGCCATTTCCGGCCGATCCCCGGGGGCCACGGGCTCGCGACCCGGCGGCACCAGCAGCGGTGCGACGGGTGCTTCGAAGGCCGACTCGGTGAGGCTCTCGAAGCTGCGCGTCGGCACCTCGGTCGGCGCAGGCGCCGGCGGTTCGACCTGCGGAACCTCGGGCTGATGAGGTGTGTCGGGCACTTCGGGCGTCGGCGGGGACTCGGGGACTTCCGCCGGCCGCGGCGCGGCAGGAACTTCCACGGGTGCCGGGGTCGGTGCGGGCGCTTCGGACGGTCCGCCGCCCAGCAGCGCGCGGATTCGCAGAATGCAATCGCGCGCCGGGGCGACGCCGCGGCCGGCGGCAACGCTGTCACGCATGCGCGAGAGCTCATCGACACTGGCCTGCATGACATCGAAGGCATCCGGGCTCGGTGTCGCGCCACCGGTATCGATCAAATTCACCAGGGACTCAAGCTCATGGCTCAAATCACCCATGGCGGTGATGCCCGCCATGCGTGCGCCGCCCTTGAGCGTATGCAAGGGCCGCTTCAATGCCGCCGGATATTCGGTATTGCCTGAATCCGAGCGCCAGGCCCCCAGCTGCGACTCGCATATTTCGAGCAGCTCGGTGGCCTCCTCGGTAAAGATGCTGGCCACATCCGGATCGAAATCCGCGACCGGCTCCTCCTCGGGCGGCAGGTCGAGCTGCGCATCCGTGACCGGGCCTTCCATCTGCGGAGCCGCCAGTGCGGTCGCATCGGATGGGAACGCAATCTCGGGCAACTCCACTACGTGCGCCGCGGGCGACTCCGCCACGACATTGTCCGCGGCCGATGCCAGGTGCTCAGGGTCGTAGTCTGCCTCGGGAGCGAACAATTCCTCGGCGGTGATCGACTTCTCCGAGGCCTCGAACGCCGGGGCGATCATAGTCTCGGCGGCGCTGTCAGTCTCGACACCGATGGGCTGCGACAGCGCGTTGCGGCGTTCGGCCTCGATGTTGTCGGCGATGCGCCGGTCCAGTTCCTTTTCGGCTTCCGAGACCCGCTCGAGCAGCCGTCCATGCGCGATGAAGTAGCCGGTCGACTCATCCAGATGCGAGGCCACCGACTCCATCGCCGTCATGCAGTCCCCGAGCAGGCCCAGATCCGCGCTCGTCAGGCCCACTCCGCTTTCGAAGGATTTGCGCAGCCAGTGATCGAGCGGTTGTGCCAGCTGGATACCGTGGCGCGCGTCGGCCATGGTCGAACTGCCGGACAGCGTGTGGCAGGCCCGATAGACCGCCTCGGTGAGTTCGTGCGGCTGCGGTCGCGGATTCTCCTGCCGCAGGTAATCGCGCACCGTGGCCACGTGGGCGTTGGTCTCGCGCATGTAGATGTCACGCAGCACATCATCCTGCGCGTTGCCCTCTTGCGCGGCGACCATCGGTTCAGGCTCCGCGGGCGGCACGTCGGCGACCGGGGCACTCTCCGATGCGGTCAGCTCCGGCACCGCGAGGAATTCAGGTCCGGTCTCATCCGCGGCCGGCGGTTCGAGGACCTGGGTGGCGGCAGCCTGCTGCTCCGCCGCGGCGGCGCCCAGCTGCGGCTGCTGCGAAGTGGCGGTGGGCGCCGAGCCCTCGCGCGCGGCAGCCAGTGCATGCGCGCGTGCCATCAGCGCTTTGGCATCAAATCTCACCGGCCAACCATGTTCGAGCGCATCCACCAGCTGCGGCAGCCCGGCGACGGCCTCATGCAGGGTCTTGGCAATGGCCGGAGAACGGGTCAGGGTGTTGTCGAGCAGCCGATTCAGCAGGTTCTCGCAGGCCCAGGCGAATTCGCTCAGATCCCGCGCGCCCACCATGCGCCCGCTGCCCTTGAGCGTATGCATCGACCGGCGCACGCTCAGCAGCGCGGAGATCTCCAGCGGGTTCTGTTCCCAGACCGGGAAATCCGTCGCGATGCGCGCGAGTTCCTCGCGCGCCTCCTCGACGAACAGATTCAGCAGTTCAGGATCGGCGACGCCGGCAGCCACCGGGGCTTCCGTCGCCAGCACCGGCGGGACGGTGCCCTGACCCTTCAGGTCCGCTTCCATCTGCGCCCGTACCGCCGCGGCGCCCCCGCCGATCTGCACGGTCTGTGCGAAGGAACTTTGCTCCAGCGGCGCCACGGTCGGCACCGGGGGTGCCGGCTGCGCCTCGAGCGCGTCCAGGCAGGACTGCGCGTTGTCGAGCATGTACCAAGGATCAGCGCGTCCGGCCTGCAGCGTCTCCATGTAGTACTCGAGGCTGACGATGGCATCGGCCAGGCGATCCAGCCGGCCACCGGTGAGCGCCGCGGCGCCGCCGGGCTGCATCAGCGGCGCCAGGCGCGCATGGATATTGGATACCAGTTCAACGGCGCGCGACTTGCCGAGCATCAGCAGCCCGGCCTTCAGCCCGCGCATCAGTTCCGGCCACGCATCCAGGCCCGCCGTGTCCAGGGTCCCCCCGACGCTTTGGGCGATGGACTCCTTCAGGCGCGCCAGGTTCAAAATGCACTCGCGCAGCACGGCCGACTGCACCTGCTGGAAGTCCGCATCGCCGGAGTCGGCCGACTCGGGTGTACGGCTGCGCGGCAGGATCATCCCGACCAGCCGTCCATCGAGCTTGTCCTCGACCCCGATCAGCGCCGCCGCAATGTCCACCAGCAGCGAATGCTCCGGCTGCAGCGTGCCCGAAACGATTTTTTCCAGCCGCTCGGTCTCCGCCTGCACGGCGGCGCGCAGTTCACCCAGGCCCAGTACGCCCAGCGTGTCGCCGATCTTGTGGAGCATTTCGACCTGCGGGGCGAGAGTCTGCGGCTGGCCGGAACCGCGACGCACGAAAATATCCAGCACATCCTTGACCTTGCCCAGGTCCTCGCGGATGGCGGCAGCGACGGTCTGCATGAGCTTGACGCTGGGCGCGGACAGGCTCTCGCGCTCCTGGTCCACCGCATCGTCCACCGGCAGCAGTTCATTCAGGCGGAACGAGGCACGCACGGCCGTGACGCGCGGGCCCTTCGATTCGGCGCGGCCGACGTAATAGAGCAGATTGTTCAACAGCTCCACGGCCGGGTTCTGCGCGTAGCGCGCCTCGGTCATGTCGTACAGGCGCTTGATTTCACGATCGGCGAGTCCCAGCAGGCGCTTGATCGACACGCCGCCGGAGAGCCCATGCTCCTGTAGCGCCTCGACGACGGCGCCCGTGACCCACCACAGCTGGAACACCGGCTGGCGCGT
Organism: Steroidobacteraceae bacterium; assembly: GCA_036498905.1. Lineage (GTDB taxonomy): Bacteria > Pseudomonadota > Gammaproteobacteria > Steroidobacterales > Steroidobacteraceae > DAIDKA01. Next base: position 24,498 of record DASYER010000145.1, read on the forward strand.
GGCCACCTGCTCGAGCTTGTGGGCGACTTCGGCCAGCATCGCGAGGTTCTGATCGGGTCGCTCGCCACGAATCCAGCCCACCAGTCCGAGCTGGAACCGCGGCCGCAGCCGCCGGCCCCACTGTTCGATGCTCAGGGGTGCTTCACCGGCTCCCGCCGTCACCGGCTGGGCCTGCCGGTCGGACTTCAGGTTCAGCAGCAGCAGCGTGCCTTCGGACAGCAGCGAGCTGCCGCGCACGGCGCGCAGATCGTTCAACAGCGGCAGCAGGATCAGCGCCAGATCGCGCCCGCCGGCCAGCACCCGCTCGAGGTAACTGGGCAGCTGCACCATCGCGCGCATCAGGGCATCGAGGCTTTCGGCCTGGTTCTTGTGTTCACCGGCACTGGCGACGAGGTAGCGGGCGACCTGCTCCATCTCCTCGGTAAGCAATGCTGCGCCGTAGATCTCGAGCACCTTGAGCACGCCCTGCACCTGGTGCAGCTCGGCGGCCGTTCGGTTCAGCAGCGAAACATTTTCCGGCTGCTCGACATAGCTCTCGAGCGCGGTGCGCGCCTCGCCCAGCGTGACGTTCAGCTCGCGACCGACGTGCTCGAAACTTTGGATTGCAACTTCGGTCATGCGCCGCCCCCCTCCCGGCCGTTAGCTGCCACGGACGGCCGCGACCGGTCGCACGACGGTGGACGCGCGCGGATCTTCGGGTTGGGGGAAGCTGGCGGTGCCGGCCGGAGCCAGCGCGCCCGGCAGTCTGAAGCCCGCGGCGGATTTGCGCAGGCCGGCGGACAGCTCGGCCAGCTTCGCGATGGCCACCGAGGTGGCGCTGGTCGAGTCGGCCGTCTGGGCGCTGATTTCCTTGAGCACCTGCATGTTGCGCGCGATGTTCTGCACGGCGCTCGACTGCTGACGCGAGCTTGCCGAGATGTTCTGCACCAGGCTTGCGATCTGGTTGGAGACCTGCTCGATCTCCTCAAGCGCGGCACCGGCGTTTTCGGCGAGCAGCGCGCCGCCGACCACATCGGTGGTGCTGCGCTCCATCGAGACCACGGCCTCGTTGGTATCGGTCTGAATGGTGCGCACCAGGACTTCGATCTGCTTGGTGGCAGTCGCGGCGCGCTCGGCCAGCCGCTGCACTTCATCGGCCACCACCGCGAAGCCGCGACCGGCCTCTCCGGCCATCGAGGCCTGGATGGAGGCATTGAGCGCCAGGATGTTGGTCTGTTCGGCGATATCGTTGATCAGCTCGACGATGTTGCCGATTTCCTGGGAGCTCTCCCCCAGGCGCTTGATGCGCTTGGAAGTGTCCTGGATGGTTTCGCGGATGGCGTTCATGCCGTCGATGGTGCGTCGGACCGCCTCGCCACCCTTGTGGGCCACATCGACCGAATGGCGCGCGACATCGGAGGCCCGCTCGGCATTGCCCGACACTTCCTCAGTGGCCGCGGCCACATGACCGGCGGTCTCGGTGGCGGCGGCGATCTGTTTGGACTGCGCGCCGCTGGCCTTGGCCAGGTGCTGGGCCAGGGCCTGGGTCTGCCGGGCCGCGCCATCCAGGGAGATGGCCGAGCTGTTGATGGTCGTGACCAGGCCGCGCAGTGCGTCGACCGCATAGTTGATGGAATCGGCGATGGCGCCGGTAATGTCCTCGGTGACCGTCGCCTGAACGGTCAGGTCCCCGTCGGCGAGACTCGACAGCTCATCGAGCAGCCGCAGGATGGCCTGCTGGTTACGTTCACTTTCGCGCCGCTGGGTATCCACGGCCAGCTGCTGGGTCGCGGCGAGGTCGCGCACCCGCCGCAGCCTCACCCACAGCAGCGCCAGCACCACGGTCGCCACCACGGCGAAAGCCACCGGGATCATGGCCGTCTGCAGATCGGTGCGGATCAGCGCCACGGCGGCGCCGATCAGCACCAGGAAGGCCGCCAGTGCCACCAGCAGTTCGGGCTTGCCCGATGATTCGTTGGATTGCGCCATTACGCTGCCGCCTCGGCGAACGCCTGGCTTTCCAGGATCGTACGCAGGCTCAATACGGGCCATTGCTCCTGGCCGCGCCGGAAGCATCCGGCCAGGTAACGCTCGCAACGCGCCACGGTCGGCGGCACGTCGCCGGAAAACTCGGATTCGGCGAAACGCCGGAAACCCAATACCTCATCGACCAGCAGGCCGGCGGGAATTTCGCGGTGATTGACCACCACGATGCGCGTATTGCGCGTCAGTACCGCCACGCCGCTGCCGATGAACTGTTTCATGTCGATGATGGGCAGCAGCTGCCCGCGTACGTTCGCGAGCCCCCGCACCCAGCTCTTCGCGCCGGGCACGCGCGTGATGCTGTTCGGCACGCTCAGCACTTCGCGGGTTTCCTCGCGGGCGGCCAGGAACAGCTCCCCGGCCATGCGCAGCGCGACGCCCACCCACTCGCGACCCGCAGCGCCCTCGCTGCCCTGGCTCGCCGAGACCGCGCGGCCCCGACGCTCAAGCTCCGCCAGCAGCTCAAACGGGCGGTCCCGCAGCGATTTGAGTGATACCTCGTCCATCCTTTATATGCGTGCGCTAATGCGCGAGCGTAGCCTGTGCCTTGGCTACGAGCTGGTCGGGTGACACCGGCTTGACCATGTAATCGACGGCGCCCTGGCGCAGCCCCCAGATCTTGTCGGTCTCCTGCCCCTTGGAGGTGACCATGATGATGGGGATGGCGCGGGTCTTGGGGTCATTCACCAAGGTCCGCGTGGCCTGGTAGCCGTTCATGCCGGGCATGACCACATCCATGAAGATGAGGTCCGGGCTCATTTCGCGGGCCATGCGGATGCCCTCGGCACCGTCGGCCGCGGCGGCCGTGCGATAGCCATGCTGCTGCAGCGCCTTCTGCATGACGTGCAGCTCGGTGGGCGAATCATCGACGATGAGTACCAATGGCATTGCCATCATCTCCCGATATGCGTTTCGATTGCGCTCAGCAGCTCGTCCTTGGTGAACGGCTTGGTCAGATAATGTTCGGAACCGACGATGCGGCCGCGGGCCCGATCGAACAGCCCGTCCTTGGAGGACAGCATGATGACCGGGATGGCGCGGAAAACCTTGTTGTGTTTGATCAGAGAACAGGTCTGATAACCGTCCAGTCGCGGCATCATGATGTCCACGAAGACGATATCGGGCTGGTGGTCGGCGATCTTGGCCAAAGCGTCGAAGCCGTCGATGGCGGTAAAGACTTCGCAGCCTTCCTTGGCCAGCAGCGTTTCAGCCGTGCGGCGGATAGTCTTGCTGTCATCGATTACCAGTACCTTGAGGCCCTGGAGCTTCGAATTAGTGCCAGACACAGACACGACTCCTTCCACATTAGGTTCCCAATGGCCGCCTGCCCGAATTGCAGGCCGTTCGGGTTTTAACATATCGGCACACCCCCTGCTATGGCAGACTCGTCACGATTTTGCACATCGGAGGCACCCCGTGGTGTGCGGCATTCGCGTCTTGCGACGTAACTCCCGGTCTGTGCGGCGTGCGAAACTCACAACATGACCCCGATCATCCGACTTGCCGTTGTCATGGACCCCATCGCGGGGATCAAGTATGCGAAGGATTCGACCCTCGCGATGCTGCTTGCCGCCCAATCCCGGGGCTTCGAGCTGCATTATCTGGAGCAGCAGGACCTGTTCCTGCGCGACGGCATCGCCATGGGGCATGCGCGTCCCCTGAGCGTGCGTGCGGATGCGGCCGGCTGGTTCACCCTGGGCGAACGCAATACCCGGCCGCTGGGGCAGTTCGATGTGATCCTGATGCGCAAGGATCCGCCCTTCGACATGGAGTTCATCCACACCAGCTACATCCTCGGGCGCGCCGAGGAGCAGGGCACGCTGGTCGCGAACCGGCCCCAGGGCCTGCGCGACATGAATGAAAAGGTGTACACGGCGTGGTTCCCGCAATGCTGCGCCCCGACATTGATCACGCGCAGCATGTCCGACATGGCCGACTTCGCCCGTGAACACGGCAAGATCGTCGCCAAGCCCCTCGACGGCATGGGTGGACGATCCATCTTCGTGACGGAGCTTGCGGACAAGAACAGCCGGGTGATTTTCGAGACGCTGACGGCACAGGGCACCCGCTACGCCATGGTCCAGCGTTATCTGCCCGAAATCGTTGCGACGGGTGACTCGCGGGTCCTGCTCGTGGACGGGGAACCCGTGCCCTACGCCCTCGCCCGCATTCCCGCTGCGGACGACAACCGCGGCAACCTCGCCGCGGGTGCCCAGGGAGTCGGCCGACCGCTGAACGACCGCGATCGCTGGCTTGCGGCCCAGATCGGGCCCACGCTTGCCGCGCGCGGCATGCTGTTCGTGGGCCTGGATGTGATCGGTGGCTTCGTGACCGAAATCAACGTCACCAGCCCCACGGGCATCCGTGAACTCGATAAGCAGTTCCACATCGATATCGGCGACCTGCTGATGCAGGCCATCGAGCGGCGCTTACGCCGCTAGCCATGGCGATGCGGGCACTCATCCCACGCGAAGGGTCGGCCCCGGTCCGGGACCGACTGCTGATGACCCTGTTCATCGCCGCCCTGATCCACGGCATGCTCATCCTGGGTCTGACCTTTGCCGGGAGCGGCAGCCACGACAACACCGCCCGGGGCCTCGATGTACTGCTGACCTCCGATGAACTGCCGACCGCGCAAAGCAACCCGAACGCGGCCTACCTCGCGCAGCGCACGCAGCTGGGCTCCGGTAATACCTCCGCTCCGGTGGTCGCGCACAACGAGGCGAGCCCCGCCTCACCTCCGGTCCATACCGGGGTGGCCGAGGGCAAGAGCCTGACCAGTTCGGCGCCGGCGGCGAGCCGGGCCGATGACCCGGTGGTGAGCACCGTCGCCCAGCGCACCGACATCCGCTATTTCTCGGCCGTGCAGGGCGACACCGGAGCCACCCGGGAGCAGCCCCTTGCGGTGGATCTCGTCGCCCCGCCGCGCCCGACCGACGGTGATACCGGCGCGGTGCAGCTGCGTGGCCCGCAGCGCACGCAGCTGTGGATCACCCCCGACACGCGCGAGTCCATCGTCGCCCCCTACCTGGACAACTGGCGACGGCGGGTCGAACGCATCGGCACCCTCAACTATCCGACGGCGGCGAAGCGCGCCGGTGTCCAGGCCAGCCCGGTGCTCGAGGTCTCCATCGCCGCGGACGGCCATCTCGCCAAGGCCGAAATCCTCACCACCAGCGGCTATCCGGATCTGGATGCCGCGGCACTGGCCATTCTCAAGCTCGCGAGCCCGTTCGATCCGTTTCCGCCGGATCTGGCCGCGCGCTATCAATCCTTGAGTTTCGCCTACGAATGGCAGTTCACCGGCGGCCGGGTCGCGCGCGGCCCCCTCTCCGTGGTTCCTTGAGCCCTCCGCCGCGTGCCGCCATACTCTTCGCGTGACCCAGACCAGCTATACCAACCACCTGCTCATCGCGATGCCGGCGCTCACCGACAGTGACTTTTCGCATTCGGTGACGCTGGTTTGCGAGCACAGCGACAAGGGAGCCCTGGGGCTGGTCCTCAACAAGCCCTCGCCGATGATGCTGCGCGATGTGCTCTCGCAGATGAAACTTGCGCCCCGCGACGATGAGATCGGCGCGCAGGCGGTGCTGTGCGGCGGCCCGGTACGCACCGACCGTGGCTTCGTCGTGCATCGCCCGGGCGGTGAGTGGGATTCGACCCACAAGGTCTCCGAGCTCATTCAGATCACCACCTCGCGCGATGTGCTGGCCGCGATGGCCCGCGGCGAAGGTCCCGGCGATGCCTATGTCGCCTTGGGGTTCGCCCGCTGGGATGCCGGCCAGCTGGAACGCGAGATCCGCGACAACTCCTGGCTGCCGGTGCCGGCGGACGAGCGCCTGATGTTCGATCTGCCCTTTACGAAGCGCTGGCAGGCCTCCTGGCAGTTCCTGGGCGTCGATGTGGAGAAGCTGAGCCTCACAGCTGGCAATGCCTGAGTCGGGCGCAACCGGTCCACGCATCGCGCTCGCCTTCGACTATGGTCGGCGGCGCATCGGCATGGCCTCCGGCGACACCCTCACGGCGACGGCCGCGCCGCGACCGGCCATCACCGCCCAGGACGGGGTGCCGGACTGGGGCGCCGTGGCCCGGGAGATCCGGGCGCTCGCCCCGCACGTGCTGGTGGTCGGCGTCCCCTATAATGCCGACGGCAGCGATGGCAGCACGGCGCAGGCCGCGCGCGAGTTCGGCGCGCAGCTTGCGGCGCGCTTCGCGCTGCCGGTGGAGCATGTCGATGAACACGGCTCCTCCATCGAAGCCGGGCGCGCGCTCAAGGAGCAGCGCGCCAGCGGGCAACGCCGCCGCCGCGTGCAACGTGAAGACATTGATAGCGCCGCTGCCGCCGTCATCCTGACGCGGTGGCTCGCTGGAGAAGGGGACCGCAAGTCGTGACCGAAACCACCGTGACCACCCGCGCCATCACCCCCCAGCTGCGCGAGAACGGCCACCTGCGCCACCTGCTGACCCTCGCGGGCCTGGAACCGGCGGTGCTCACGCACCTGCTGGACCGCTCGCAATCCTACGTCCGTGAGCTGGGCGAGCCGCCGCCGGCGACGCGCGACCTCGCGGGCGTCACGGTCGCAAATCTGTTCACCGAACCCTCGACCCGCACCCGCGTGTCATTCGAACTGGCCGCCAAGCGGCTCGGCGCGGATGTCGTCAACCTGGAGCTGCAGTTGTCCTCGCGCGTCAAGGGCGAGAGCATGCTCGACACGATCTACACGCTCGAAGCCGTGCACGTGGACGTGCTGGTGATCCGCGATGCCGAGGAAGGCATTCCCGGGCTGGTCGCCGATCATGTGCGGCCGCATGTGAGCGTGCTCTCGGCTGGCGAGGCGCATGTGGCCCATCCGACCCAGGGCCTGCTCGATGCCCTGACCATCCGGCAGCGCAAGCCGGATTTCTCGCAGCTCGCGGTCGCCATCGTCGGCGACGTGCGCCATTCACGCGTCGCACGCTCCGCCTATCACATCCTGACCGCGCTGGGCGTGGGCGAGCTGCGCATCGTCGCCCCGCCGGTGTTCATGCCGGAGCCGGGTGAATTCCCCGGCTGCGCCCGCCATACGACGCTGGCGAAGGGGCTGAAGGATGCGGATGTGATCATGATGCTGCGCATCCAGAAGGAGCGCATGAGTCAGGCGTCCCTGCCCGACGCGGACCGCTATTTCGCCAAGTACGGCCTGACGCCCGAGCGGCTGCAGCTGGCCAAGCCGGATGCGATGGTCATGCACCCGCAGCCGATGAACCGGGGTATCGAGATCGCCTCGGATGTCGCCGACGGCCCGCAGTCGGCCATTCGCGATCAGGTGCGCAACGGCGTCGCCGTGCGCATGGCCATTCTCGCCGAGGTCATCCTCAACCGAAGTTGATCTTGGTCTCGAGGTTGGCGCGCGAGTCGGCGTGCATCAGCGCCTCATCCAGGGTGACGCGGTTCTGCTTCACGAGGCCATGCAGGGCGACATCGAAGCTCTGCACGCCGCGCTCGCCGCTGGCAATGATGGCCTCCTTGATGGCCATCACATCGCCCTTCTTGACCAGCTCGCCGATATGCGGGGTGTTCAGCATCACTTCGACCGCCGCGACGCGCTTGCCGTCCTTGCCCATGACCAGGCGCTGCGCCATCACGGCGCGCAGGTACTGCGAGAGGTCCAGGAAGATCTGGTTGTGCTGCTCGCGCGGGAACATGTTGATGATGCGATCGAGCGTCTCGGCGCAGTTGTTGGCGTGCAGGGTGGCCAGCACCAGGTGGCCGGTACCGGAAAGGTTGATCGCCGCCTCCATGCTCTCCTTGTCGCGGATTTCACCGACCAGGATGACATCGGGCGCCGCACGCATGACGCTGCGCAGGGCGCGGGCAAAGGACTTGGTGTCCAGCCCGACCTCGCGCTGATTGACGATGGAGCGCTTGTTGGTGTGCAGGAACTCGATCGGATCCTCGATGGTCACGATGTGATCCGAGGACCCCTCGTTGCGATGGTTGATCATCGCCGCGATGGTCGTGGACTTGCCCGAGCCGGTCGCCCCGACCACCAGCACCAGTCCTCGTTTGAGCATGATCAGGTCACGCATGACCTCCGGCAGGTTCAAGGACTCCAGGCGCGGCATATCGGCCGTGATATAGCGCAGCACCACGGCCGGATAGCCGCGCTGCATGAAAATGTTGACGCGAAAACGGCCCAGACCGGGCCGGGAGATCGCAAAGTCGATCTCCAGCTCTTCCTGGAAGCGCTCACGCTGCTCCTGGCTCATCAGTCCCAGGGCGGTCTGGCGTACGACCTCCGGGGTCAGCACGTTCTTGTTGACCGGAAAAATCTGGCCTTCGATCTTGATCTTGATGGGCGCGTTGGCCGTGAAGAACAGGTCCGAGGCCTTCTTCTCGACCATCAGCTTGAACAGCGGCTTGGTGTTCAGGACGGTCTGCGCGGGCGACTCGGCGCCGGCCGGACCCTGCGCGGCGCGCAACTCCGGCCCCTCCGGTTCCGGAAGCAGATCGTCGCTGGCCGCGTTCACAGGTGCTTGCCTCCGCCGTCGCCTTCCTCGGCGATGGACAGGCCGCCATCGCCCGCATCGACATGCTCGCGCCGGCTTTCCAGCTTGATGCGCAGGCGCAGCTCGTTCTTGGAGTCCGCATTGCGCAGCGCGTCCTCGTAGGAAATGTAGCCGCCCTCGTACAGCTCGTAGAGCGACTGGTCGAAGGTGCGCATGCCTAAGCGCGTGGAGCGCGACATGACTTCCTTGATCTTGGCCACTTCGCCCTTGAAGATCAGGTCCTGGATCAGGGGCGAGTTGAGCATGATCTCGGTCGCGGCGATCCGGCCCCCGCCCGACTCGCGCGGAATCAGCCGCTGCGAGATGAAGGCGCGGGTATTGAGCGACAGGTCCATGAGCAGCTGTTCGCGCCGCTCATCGGGGAAGAAGTTGATGATGCGATCCAGCGCCTGGTTGGCGCTGTTGGCATGCAGCGTGGCCAGCACCAGGTGGCCGGTTTCGGCGAACTGGATGGCGTATTCCATGGTCTCGCGGTCGCGCACCTCACCGATGAGGATGACATCCGGGGCCTGGCGCAGGGTGTTCTTGAGCGCCGCATGCCAGGTCTCGGTGTCCACGCCCACTTCACGGTGCGTGATCACGCAGCCCTTGTGGTGGTGTACGTATTCGACCGGATCTTCGATGGTGACGATGTGATGCTTGGTGTTCTCGTTGCGGTGGCCGACCATGGCCGCAAGCGAGGTCGATTTGCCCGAACCGGTGCCGCCGACGATCATGACCAGCCCGCGCTTGGTCAGGGCGACTTCCTTCAGGATCGGCGGCAGATCCAGCTCCTCGAAGCTGGGGATCTTGGCGTTGATCAGGCGGATGACGGCGCCGACCGCGGCCTGCTGCACGAACGCGCTGACGCGAAAGCGCCCGATGCCCGGCGGGGAAATGGCGAAATTGCATTCCTTGGTGGCATCGAACTCCTTGGTCTGCCGATCGCTCATGATGGCGCGCACCAGGGTCGCGGACTGATCGGCGGTGAGCGCACGATCGCTCTGCGGCCGCACTTCACCGTCGATCTTGATGGCGGGCGGAAACCCCGCCGTGATGAACAGGTCGGAAGCCTTCTTTTCAGTGACGCGACGCAGCAGGTCCTGCATCAGCTTGATGGCTTGATCGCGATCCATAGTGTTGGTCCTTGAGGCGCCGTGCGTGTCTTACAGGGCGTCCTTGTTGGAGGCCTTGTAACGCGCCTCCTCCTTGCTTACCAAGCCCTTGGACACCATGTCGGTGAGGCATTGATCCAGGGTCTGCATTCCCAGCGCCTGGCCGGTCTGGATGGCCGAGAACATCTGGGCAATCTTGCCTTCACGGATCAGATTGCGGATGGCCGGGGTGCCGATCATGATTTCATGAGCGGCGATGCGGCCGCCGCCGTTCTTCTTCAGCAGCGTCTGGGAGATGACCGCGCGCAGGCTCTCGGAGAGCATGGAGCGGACCATTTCCTTTTCGGCGGCCGGGAACACGTCCACGATACGGTCGATGGTCTTCGCCGCCGAACTGGTGTGCAGGGTGCCGAATACGAGGTGTCCGGTCTCCGCGGCCGAGAGGGCCAGGCGGATGGTCTCCAGGTCGCGCATTTCGCCGACCAGCACCACGTCCGGGTCTTCGCGCAGCGCCGAGCGCAGCGCTTCGGAGAAGCCGAGCGTGTCGCGATGCACTTCGCGCTGATTGATCAGACAGCGCTTGGATTCGTGCACGAACTCGATCGGATCCTCGATGGTGATGATGTGATCGGGGCGATTGTCGTTGACATGATTGACCATGCCCGCGAGTGTGGTGGACTTGCCCGATCCGGTCGGTCCGGTGACCAGCACCAGGCCGCGCGGCAGCATGCACAGGTCGCGGAAGATCTTCGGGCAGGCCAGATCATCGAGGGTGAGGATCAGCGACGGAATGGTGCGGAACACGGCGCCGGCACCGCGGTTCTGGTTGAAGGCATTGACGCGGAAGCGCGCCAGCTTCGGAATTTCGAAGGAGAAGTCGGTCTCGAAGAATTCCTCGTACGCCTTGCGCTGCTTGTCGTTCATGATGTCGTACACCATGCTGTGCACTTCCTTGTGGGCAAGCGCCGGCATGTTGATACGTTTCATGTCGCCATCGACGCGGATCATCGGCGGAACGCCCGCGGACAGATGCAGGTCCGAGGCGCTGTTCTTCACTGCGAACGCGAGCAGCTGCGCAATGTCTACGGCCATTGAAGTTCCTCGAGGGACGGCTGGCGCGACGCAAACAGGCATGCCGAACACAGCTGTAAGTGGCGCGAAACATACGAAAAACGCTGGTTGAGTATAGCGGAGGGCTTGCCCATCCCATATGTTAATAGATCCACAGAATTCACTACCGCCGCAGCGCTTCGCCGAGAATCTCGCCCGCATCCGCGCGCGGATCCGCACTGCCGCATTGGAATCCGGCCGGAGTGTGGACCAGATCACACTCGTAGGCGCCAGCAAGGGGCAGTCCGCGGCGGCCCTCGATGTGGCCTGCTCCGCAGGGTTGCGTGATTTCGGCGAAAGTTACGTCCAGGACGCCATGCCGAAAATGGCGGCCCTGGCAGGAATCGACGCGCCCATCTGGCACTTCATCGGTGCGCTGCAGGCCAACAAAACCCGTGCCGTGGCAGAGAACTTCGCGTGGGTCCATGCCATCGACCGGCTGCGCATTGCCGAGCGGCTCTCGGAACAGCGTCCCTTCCATGCACCGGCGTTGAATGTCTGCGTGCAGGTCAATATCGGCGCTGAAGGCAGCAAGGGGGGCGTCGCGCCGACCGCACTGCGGCAGCTGCTGCGCGAAATCGCCGCGCTCCCGCGCCTGAAACTGCGCGGACTGATGTGTCTGCCGCCGCCTGAACGGGATCCTATGCGCCAGCGTTATTGGCTGCATCAGCTGCGCGAATTGTTTGAGAGCGTGAACGCGGACGGTGCGGGACTCGACACACTGTCGATGGGCATGAGCTCGGATCTGGAGGCCGCGGTGCAGGAGGGGGCAACTTTGCTGCGCATCGGCACCGCGCTATTCGGTCCGCGCGTGGCGCCGCCAAGCCCCAGCCATATACAATCCCCGCGATGAATTCACCTCGCATCGGCTTCGTGGGCGGCGGCAACATGGCGCGCGCGCTCATCGGCGGCCTCATCGGTCGTGGCACCTCGGCCGCGCAGCTCAGTGTCGGTGAGCCGCAGCACGCAGCGCGCGAGTCGCTGGCGCGGGACTTCAAGGTGCGCGTCAGCGCCGACAATCACGCCGCGGTTGAAGGCTGCGACCTGGTCATCGTCGCGGTAAAACCGCAGGAAGCCGCGACGGTGCTCAAGGCGCTCGCACCGCAGCTGCAGGGGGCGCGAACGGTGCTGGTCTCGGTGGCCGCCGGGATCCAGATCGCCTCGCTGAGCGCCTGGGTGGGCGCGCGGGTGCCCGTCATCCGCACCATGCCCAATCGTCCGGCACTGATCGGCGCGGGCGTGACCGGGATGTTCGCAGGTGCCGCCGCCAGCATGGAGCAACGCCGCCTGGCCGAGCAGACCCTGCAGGCTGCGGGACAGACCGTATGGGTGACGCGCGAATCGGATCTGGACATCGTCACGGCGCTGTCGGGCAGCGGACCTGCGTATTTCTTCCTGCTGGCCGAACTCATGATGCAGGCGGCCGTAGCGCAGGGCCTTGCACCGGAAGCCGCGCGTCTGTTGACCGTCGGCACCCTGCAGGGCGCCGGCGCGCTCGCGCGACTGTCGGACGGAGATCTTGGGCGCCTGCGCGCGGAGGTCACCTCCAAGGGCGGCACGACCGAGGCAGCACTGAACGCCTTTGCGGCGGCCGATCTGCGTGGCATCGTCGAGCGCGCGATGCAGGCCGCAAGCCAGCGCAGCCGCGAGCTGGCCGCCAGTTTTGGGGATGCCACCTAATTGAACGCACTTTATTTTCTGGTCGATACGCTGCTGTCCCTGGCGCTGTACGTGGCGCTGCTGCGACTGCTCATGCAGTGGTCGCGCGCGGACTTCCGCAATCCTGTTGCGCAGGCGGTCGTGAAGGTCACCAACCCGCTGATCATGCCGTTGCGTCGGGTGCTGCCGCCGATCAACAAGATCGATACGGCCTCGGTGGTCACCGTCATCATCGTCGCCCTGGCCGAGGTGGCGCTGATGAGCATGGTGCGCGGGTACGGCATCCCGCCACCGCTGCTGCTGCTGCGGGTCGCGGCGCTGGAAATCGCCACTTCGGTGCTGTGGCTGTATTTTTACGCGATCTTTCTGTATGCACTGATGAGCCTGATCGCGCAGGGCTCGTACTCGCCGATGCAGCCGCTGCTGGCGAGTCTGTGCGAGCCGGTGCTCGCCCCGATTCGGCGCATCATTCCGCCGATCGCAGGTCTTGACCTGTCACCACTGTGGGCGGGACTGCTCATTCAGGCCGTGCTGATCCTGCTACGCTGATCGCACGTACCAACGCGTAAGTCCGAGGAAAACAGCCACTTGCAGCGTGGTGCTGACGCAGTGGATCGTGCACGCCGAGCGTGTGCGCATGCACGCAGCTGCGCTGCGCGCTGTCGGTGCAGCGGGCACGCACAAACCGCGCGCACACGCAAACACTGAAAAAAAAGGCACTTCAAGCGCAGCAGCACATCAGAAATAGCTTGCGAATGCGCGCCCATGTGCTATTTTTCCGCGCGAATCGTTATGCGCGGTGCGGACCGCGCGCTTGGGTTACAACGTTGGAGGAGTAGCAAAACATGGCGAAAAAGGGTGGCGCACCGACCAAGTCGGAGATCCTGACTCAGATTTCGAAAGACACCGAACTGTCACGCAAGCAGGTCAGTGGCGTGTTCGATTCACTTAGCGGCGTGATCAAGAAGAGCCTGCGCAGCAATGGCCTGTTCACGATGCCCGGCCTTCTGAAGCTGAAGGTCGTCAAGAAGCCCGCCACCAAGGCGCGCGAGGGCGTGAATCCGTTCACCGGCGAGAAGATGACGTTCAAGGCGAAGCCCGCGAGCAAGAAAGTGCGCGTGCTGCCGCTGAAGAGCCTGAAGAGCATGGTGAATTCCTGATCCACCAATTCGGTCGGACCACGGCGGCCGTGCGGTAGGGTCAATGGGCCCGGGTAAACTTCGCGTTTATTCGGGCCTTTGATTTAGGAAGGCCGTAACGCGCTCGCGCAGTTCCGGCAGACGGCCGTGGAAGTAGTGCCCGGCACCGGCCAGCACCTCGGTGACCGGTTCAGGGCGCAGTCCCTGCGCCCATTGCAGCATGCGCTGCGGCGATACCACATCATCGGCATCCCCGATCAGCACCAGCCACGGACACCTCGGCACCACGGCCGCGATATCCAGCCGATCGACCGCCGGCGCCACCGCGATAAGCCCGGCAGGCTCAACCGTACTGCTCGCGCGCACCGCAACCGCGGCCCCGAAGGAGAATCCGGCCAGCCACGGTCGCGCCTGCGGCCAGCGTTCGCGGCAGTAGCGCAGCGCGGCCAGTGCATCCTGCACCTCGCCGCGACCCTCATCGTGAGTGCCCGCGCTCATCCCGACCCCGCGGAAGTTGAAGCGCAGGCTCGGCATCCCGAAATCCGTGAAGGCCCGCGCGAGCGTATGGACGACCTTGTTGGTGAGCGTGCCGCCGAACAACGGGTGTGGGTGACACACCACGGCGAACGCGGCGGGTAGACCCGGATCCGCACGCTGCGCATCCGCGCCAGCCGCCGGAAAGTCCAGTCGCGCCTCCAGCACGCCCGCGGGCCCCTGCAGCATCAGGCTCTCGGCCGCAAAGGCCGCAGGAGCGCTCATGCGCTGCCCGGCACCGCCAGGCGCACCAGCAGTCGATTCAGCCGCCGCACATAGTCAGCCGGATTGACGAGTTGGCCGCCTTCGGACAGTGCCGCCTGGTCGTACAGCAGCTGTGCGAGTTCATTGAATGAACCCTCATCGCTCCCGGCTTCCAGATGCCGCACGATCGGATGCTCCACATTCAGCTCCAGCACCGGCTTGCTCTCGGGCAGCTTCTGGCCCTGGGCCTCCAGGATGCGCCGCATCGCGGAGCCCAGGTCACGCTCGCCCATCACCAGGCAGGAGGGCGAATCGGTGAGCCGTGAGGCCACGCGCACCTCGGCGACACGCTCGCCGAGGGCCGCCTTGACCCGTTTGAGCAGAGCCTCGTGCTCCTTCAGCTGCTCCTGCGCCTTGGTGCGTTCGGCCTCCGGCGCGAGAGCGCCCAGTTCCAGGTCACCGCGGGCGGCGTCCTTGAAGGTCTTGCCGTCGAAGCCCTCGACCTGTCCCATCACCCATTCATCGACGCGCTCGGACATCAGCAGCACTTCGATCCCGAGCGCCTTCAACTGCTCGATATGCGGGCTGCTGCGTGCCGCGGCGATGCTGTCGGCGATGACGAAGTAGATGCGCTCCTGGCCGCTCTTCATACGACCCACGTAATCCTTGAGGCTGACCGTCGGCGCATCCTCGGCCTCGTGAGTGCTGGCGAAGCGCAGTAGCGGCAGGATCTTCTCGCGGTTGGCAAAGTCCTCGGCCAGGCCTTCCTTCAGGACCGCGCCGAACTCCTTCCAGAAAGTCGCGTATTTGGCCGGTTCATCGCTGGCCAGCCTGGTCAGCAGCTCGAGCACGCGGCGGGTGAGACCGCCCTTCATTGCCTCCACGTCCGCATCCTGCTGCAGAAGCTCGCGCGAGACGTTCAGCGGCAGGTCGCTGGAATCGATCACGCCCTTGATGAAACGCAGGTACAGGGGCAGGAACTGCTCCGCATCGTCCATGATGAACACGCGGCGCACGTACAGCTTCAGGCCGCGGGCCGCATCCCGATGCCACAGATCAAAGGGTGCGCGTCCCGGGATGTACAGCAAACTGGTGTAGTCGCGCTTGCCCTCGACCTTGTTGTGGCTCCACGCGAGCGGCTCGGTCGGGTCATGGGCGATGTGCTCGAAGAACTGCTTGTACTCCTCGTCGGTCACCTCGGTGCGCGGGCGCGTCCACAGGGCGCGCGCCTGATTGACCGCCTCGAACGGCTCCGGGGCCGGCGCGGTCTCATCCTTGGCGGACTTGGGCGGCGCCTCTTTGCGCATCAGCACCGGGAAACTCAGGTGATCCGAGTAGCGGTGGATGAGCGAGCGCAGGCGCCAGCTGTCGGCAAACTCCTTGGTCTCCTCCTTCAGGTGCAGGATGATGGTGGTGCCGCGCTGGGGCAGATCGACGCTCTCGACCGTGAACTGGCCATCGGCGCTGGACTCCCAATGCACCCCTTCGGCGGCCGGGGCGCCGGCCTTGCGGGTCAGCACTTCGACACGCTCGGCCACGATGAACGCGGAGTAGAAGCCCACGCCGAACTGGCCGATAAGCTGCGAATCCTTCTGCTGATCCCCGGACAGGGATTTGAAGAATTCGGCAGTGCCGGAGCGCGCGATGGTGCCGAGATTGGCGATCGTCTCCTCACGGCTCATGCCGATGCCGTTGTCGCGCACCGTGAGGGTGCGCGTCGCCGGATCGCCCTCCACCCACACCGACAATGTCGGGTCATCGGCCAGCAGCGCCGGGTTCGCGATGGCCTCGAAGCGCAGACGGTCGTTGGCATCCGACGCATTCGAGATCAGCTCGCGGAGGAAGATTTCCTTGTGGCTATACAAGGAATGGATCATCAGCTGCAGCAGCTGACTTACCTCGGCCTGGAAGCCTAAGGTGGTTTTCTGGTTTTCAGTCATGCGCACGCCCGCCGGTCAAAAAGTTGATCAGGCGTGCATCTTGGGTATCCGCACGGATTTTTCAAGCGCGAAAGAGCGAATTCGCTCTTTCGCGGCCGACTACAGCAGCGGGAACAGGCCCTTTTGCGTCACGACCAGGGCGCCGGCCAGCAGCAGCGTCGCAGCGCTCGCCACGTGGGTCGTCGGCGGATTCATGCGCATCATGGCGCGGGACACGAGGCAGCGGCCCACGCCCACCAGGTCATCGATCTCGTCCCAAACAAGCAGCAGTCTTTCCATGGGTGCGAAGCCTACAAACTCGGGCCGGCGGCCGGCGTGCCGCAGATCTCATCTTGCGGCCCTGCGGCAGCACCAGTACCCTGTGCTTCCATGCAGCGCATCGTGGTCCTGAACCCGAAGGGCGGGTCCGGCAAAACGACCATCGCCGTGAATTTGGCCGGCTACTTCGCCTCGCGACAGCAGCGGCCGGTGCTCATGGATTATGACCCGCAGGGATCCTCCGGGCGCTGGGTGTCAAAGCGCGATCCCGCACGTCCCAAGGTCCATCTGATTTCGGCGCACGAGCGCGACCCGCGCGTGACGCGCACTTTTCAGCTGCGCGCGCCGCCGGACACCACCCACATCATCCTGGACACACCGGCCGCCGTGACCGGCCAGAGCATGATCGAGCTGACGCGGCAGTCGGACAAGATCCTGATACCCGTGCTGCCCTCGGACATCGATATTCATGCCTGTTCGCGCTGCATCCGCGACCTGCTGCTGGTCGCGAAGATCAGGCGCAATGACAATCGCCTGGGGGTCATCGCCAACCGGGTCAAGGTCCATACCCTGATCTATCAGTCGCTGCTGCGCTTCCTGGACTCGCTCGGAATTCCCGTGGTCGCGATCCTGCGCGATTCGCAGAACTACATCCGCGCCTCGGAGCTGGGCCTGGGGATCCACGAAATGAAGGACAACCAGGTCCATGACGACACCCAGGCATGGGAGCCGCTCACCGGGTGGCTCGCGGGCACGCATGTGCCCCAGCGGCTCGCCTCCATCGAGGTCAAACCCGAGCCTGAGCCCCTGGTCGGAATGATCTGAAGAAAGCGCCTATTTGCGCTTCGGCTCCGATTCCTGCTCCCACGAACCCTTCACCTGGTCCGCCCAGCTCTTGTAGTTGCTCCAGGTGTACAGATTGCGCGTGATCGCCGCATGGCGCGTGCGCGCCCGCTGCATGCGATCGAGCCACGAGCCGTACTCCTCGGTACCCACCAGCGGTGGGGTCATTGCCGGGGGATCTGCCGGGGCGCCTAGAGGATCGCCTCGCGTCCTGTCTGATGAGTTCATGCGACAACTCCTAAAGTGGTTGCCGCCAGCGTACGGATTCCGGACACCAAACCTACAGGAACTGGGTCACAGCGATCAGTGACCACGAGCGCTGCGCGCAAGATCTTTCGCGCACGGATTGGTGCGTCGCTGTTTGCGAAGCGTTATGTCACGCAACGAGTCGGTAGCAGGGCTGATACACCGAGCCCGGCAACTTCATGCGACCCTGGGCGACGAACGCCGTGAGCAGTTCATCCAGCAGGCGCATGACGTTCGGATCGCCGGTCAGCTCGTACGGCCCGAGCGCTTCGATGGCCTGCACGCCGTAGTCCTTCACATTGCCGGTGACGATGCCGGAGAAGGCGCGCCGCAGATTCGCGGCGAGCATGTGCGCCGGCTGCGCCCGCGACAGCACCAGCGAGCGCATCGACTCATGGGAGACCTGGAAGGGACGCTGCAGCTCGATGCCGACCGACAGCAACCAGTTGAAATTGTAGGAATCGCTGCGCTCGCGCCGGAAGGCGCGCACGCTCTCCATGCCGGCGACCATGCGCCGCGCCACCGCCGCGGGATCATCGATGATCACCTCCAGGCGCTGCACGGCCTGGCGGCCCAGCGTCGCCTCGACGAAGCGCAGGATGTGTTCGAAGTAGCCCGCGCTGGCGGCAGGTCCGCTCAGCACCACCGGGAAAGGCTGCTGCGCATTGGCCGGATCGAGCAGCAGGCCGGTCAGATACAGGATTTCCTCGGCCGTGCCGGCGCCGCCCGGAAACACCACGATGCCGTGTCCCATGCGCACGAAGGCCTCGAGGCGCTTTTCGATATCCGGCAGGATCACCAGCTGGCTGACGATGGGATTGGGCGGCTCCGCCGCAATGATGCCGGGCTCGGTGAGGCCGATGTAGCGGCTCTGGGCGGCCCGCTGCTTGGCGTGGCCGATGGTCGCGCCCTTCATCGGGCCCTTCATGGCACCCGGACCGCAGCCCGTGCATACGTCCAGGCCGCGCAGGCCCATCTCGTAGCCGACCCGCTTGGCGTAATGATATTCGGCATCACCGATCGAGTGTCCGCCCCAGCACACGACCAGGTTCGGATAGCCCTTGTACTCGAGCGCCCGCGCGTTGCGCAGGATGCGAAAGACGGTGTTCGTGACGGCCCCGGAATCGGTCAGCGACACCACCGGGCTGTCGAGGATCTGGTCGGCGATGAAGACGACATCGCGCAGCACCGCGAACAGGTGCTCCTTGATGCCGCGGATCATCTCCCCGTCGACGAACGCCGTGGCCGGGGCATGACGGATTTCCAGCTTGATGCCGCGGGCGTGGCGCACGACCTCGATGTCGAAGTCGGCGTAGCGCTCGAGGATTTCCTTGGCGTTGTCGGTGTCGTTCCCGGTATTGAGCACCGCCAGCGCGCACTTGCGGAACAGGCTGTGCAGTCCGCTGTGGCTGGTATCCAGAAGCTTGGTGATCTCCTCCTGGGAGAGGTTCTCGAGGCTGCCGCGCGGGGCGACGAGCGCGTCGACCGAATCCGGGACGATGGTGCTGCTGGTATTCACTATGCTCGATGGAATCGCTGGTCCCGCAGTCTACGGCAGGATATCGATCGGGACGTCCTGCGGTGTCATCAGCCAGATCTCGAGCATGTCCGAATCCGATACGGCAATACAGCCGTCGGTCCAGTCACGCTGCTCGTAGTAGGACGGTTCGCGTCGCAGATCGTTCGGCAGGCCGTGGATCATGATCGATCCGCCCGGGGTGAGCCGGTTGCGCTTCGCACGCTGCAGATCCTTGTCGTTGGGGTAGGACACCTGGATGGACAGGAAGTACTCGCTGTGCGGATTGCGGCGGGTGAGCTGGTAATGCCCCTCCGGGGTGCGCGAATCCCCCTCCTGCTCCTTCGGACCCACCGGGTTGAGCCCGAGAGCCACGCGATAGGTGCGCAGGATCGCGGAGCCGTGCATCAGGTACATCTGGCGCTCGGATTTGCGCACGATGACCCGATCGGCGAGCAGCGGCGCGGGAATCGCACTGCTGTCGCTGGCGCTTGAATCAGCCTGGGCGCGGGCCGTTTCCTTCGCGGGGCCTTGCGGTTTGCCGAGGGCGAGGGCCGCCGGGGTGCCCACGGCCAGCGCCAGGGCCCAACACAGCGCGAGCACGGCGGGGCGCGCGCGAGTGCACATGCCGGCTGATTTGGAGCGTTCACACATGTCGCTAATTATATAGGGTCTGCGCGGTTTTTACGCGCAGTGCGCCCGTCACATGCACGCCGAACCTGGCGCCATTTACCGACATGCGTCTCAATTTTCCCCACCGGTGGTGCCGAGGTCCTCGACCCGCGGCACGATGATCTGCATCCCCGCCCGCAGCTCATCGAAGGACGCATCCGGGTTGTACTGCTGCAGCAGCCACACCGGCAGATCACCGAAGCGATGCGTCAGGCTCCACAACGAATCCCCGGATCGCACCGCATGCACCCGGGTGCCTGAAATCCGGTGCGACGCAAAGTACGCCGCCTGCAGCTTGCGGTGGTAGTCGCGACGCTGAGCTTCAAACTTCTCGTGCGAACTGTTGGCGAAGTCCAGCTTCACCTTGTGGCCGATGCGCACCGCCGACTTGCCGCGCAGGTGATTCAGGGTGCGCAGCTTGCCGAGGCCCACGTTGAGCCAATCCGCGTAGTACCCGAGCGTCTCGGTCGCCGCCACTACGATGGTGTCGTCATTGGCCACCGAATAGTCCGTTGCATCCGCATTGTCGGCCGCCACGACCTGGGTGGGTCCCAGACCCGGCGTGATGGCCTCGGCCTCCTTCGCCGACACCGGCTGGGAGGGCGTGAGCGGCTTCTCCTGCGCCACCGCGCGTGCGTCCTGCTCACTCTCCTGTTGCGCCACCTGCGCCGAGACGCCACCGGCGCTGGTCTCCGGCTCGACATCCGGCGCGACCGGCGCCACCGACGTCACCGCCGCCGGCGCGGCCTGCGGGGCATTCGCCGCGACCAGCGTCTCGGGCGCACTGCTGGGCGCTGAAGCGGGCGCAGTATTGGCGGCGACGGCTACGGGCGCCGGCGCACTGGAGGCGACGGCCGGGGCCGAGGAGGCGGCCAGCTCTTCACCGGAAGCGGGCGGCGCGGAACTCACGCTTGCGGTCCCCGCCGCGGCACTCGTGACCTGGTCCGCATCATGATCGACCTTGGCGACGCGCACCGGGTTGGCTTCCGGCACGCGCAGGAAGCGCCCGGGGCGCAGCCGCGTGCGGGCGCTGATTCGATTGAGTCGTGCAAGTTCGCCCGGCTTCATGCCGTAGTCACCGGCAATGCTTGCGAGCGTTTCACCCTTCATGACCCGGCGCCGCTCCGGCACCGTCTGCCGCGCCTGCAGGTCCGACGGCGACAGCCGATCGGCCAGCATGTCGGAGGTCCAGGCCGGCCCATTGATCGGCAGGCGCAGCACATAGCCCTTCGGCACACGGCGCTGGTTTTCCCAGCACGCCGGCAGCAGGGCCGGATTCAGCTTCCGCAGTTCGCTGGGGCTGATATGCAGCGCATGGGTGAGCGCGCTCACCGTCACGAACGCCGGCATGCTGACTTCGCGGAACCGCGCCTCCGGTTCACGCTTGATCGGACCGAAGTATTTTTCGGGGTTGCGGTCCACGGTGAGAGCCGCCAGGAACGACACGTAGTAGTTGCGCGAGGCGAACCCGAAGCTCGGGCTGTGATAGTTGCGCAGGATTTTCACGATGTCATCCGAACCTACCTGTGCCTTGGCCCGGCGCATGCCCTCGGCACCGTGGTTGTAGGCCGTCACGGCCAGCGGCCAGGTGCCCAGCAGCCGGTAGTTGAAGCTCAGCAGCTGCGCCGCCGCTTCGGTGGCACGAAACGGATCCATGCGGTCATCCACCGCCGAATCAATGCGCATGTAGCGTCTGCCCGTCGAACGCATGAACTGCCACATGCCCGCGGCGCCGGCCTTCGAATACGCGGCCGCATTGAAGGACGACTCCACGTGCGGCAGCACGCCCAGCTCCGGGGGCATGCCCAGATCGGTCAGGGTCTGGATGATGTGGTTCTGCCACAGTCCTGAACGCAGCAGGCCCTCGCGAAAACGATCGGCCTGGCCGAGCTGAAAACGTACGTCTTCCACGGCGCTCAACAACCGCGCCGGCGAATATGCATCACCCCACATGTCGCGGATGTGCTGGTCCTCCGGCGACAGGGGGCCGGTGGAGCGCGCGATGCGCTTGAGCGCCGCGACGATGCGCTCGCGCGCCGCGGAGACCATGTGTTCGCGCTGCCGCGCGGAAGTATCCGGTCCGAACTGCAGCGTCTCGTAGACGACACCGAGGTTGTACTGATCGTGCAGGAAGCCCGCGTTCGTCCCGATTTCGGTGTAGACGCGGATCCAGAAATTCACATCCCGGTCGAGCGCCGGCGGTTGCGGAAACAGCTTGTCGAGGACGCGTGGCGCGGGTGCTTCGGCGGCGCGGGACACGGCCGGCGCCCCGCCGGTGAGGACGGGCGGTGCGGGCACCGCGGGCGGCGCAGCAGCGTCGGTATCGGGCGCGGGCGGTGCCGGCTCCGGCGTCACGGTGGGAGTCGGTGGCGGGCTCGCAGGCTCGCTCGCCGCAGTGCTCTCGGGCACCGCGACGCTGCCGGTGTGGTCGTGGTGACTCGCAGCCGAATGTGTCGCGGAACAGGCGGCAAGACACAGCGTCAGGGCCGCAAGGCCTGTCACGGCCCAGGCTGTGAGGCGGGGTGTCGGTCTCATTTACACTCCAACCGACTCAATATTTATCATGGATATCAATATCTTCCGCACTATCACAGTCACTGCCCACGGCCGCATCGAAGCCTTTGGTGTCGATGATTTTGACACCCGCCGATGCACCGCACCAACCCCGTCATGTTCCGTCATGGCGAACACAAGCAAAGGGTCGCACAGGGGGCGTTGCAGCACGGTTGACCCCCGTCTCAGATACAAGATGTCACATCACAGGCCACGTTATGCGCTGTGGCATGGGCGTTGCTTATACAACTATAGGAACGGCCCTTTTGGCCGGGGGAAGGATGCACGAAAGGCGGAATTCGCCTTCGGATTTAAGAAGACTGGGCACCGCGGCCCTCACGGATGCCCAGCGACCCGATAACAATCAGAACAATTGCTCCTCCACAGCAAGCAAGCGACCCAATAACCCCGCTCACGCGGGGTTTTTTTTAAGCAGTCGCGACCGCGGCCTTGCGGGCCGCGAGCATGCGCTGCAGTTCGGGAATGCAAGATCCGCAGTTGGTTCCGGCCTTGAGCTTCGTGCCGAGGGAGGACACATCCCGACAGCCGCCGAGCATGGCCGCTTCGATGGCGTTGCGGCCGACGTTGAAGCAGGCGCACACCGAGGCGCCGGCGTCAGCCGCAGGGTTCGCGGGTCGGCCCGACAGCAGCGTCGCCCGTTCCAACCCCGAGATGGCCGCCTTGGCAAAGAGGCTGGCGAGCCACGCACGCGAGGGCAGCTCGGGGCGGGTGCCGATGAATACGCATGATTCCACACGCTCATCCTGAAGATGCACGGCCCGATAGGTTCCGGCACTGGGGTCAGCGTATTCGAGCCAATCGGCACTGGCATCGACACCGAACAGGCCGCTCGCCCAGCTTGACCAGTCGCCCGGGACGCGGCGGCCGGCGATTTCATAGCGCTGGAAGTCCTGGCCCGCGACGCTCGCCCACCAGGTGAAGGACTCCAGCGCGATCGGTCGGCGCGTGAGGATGAAGCCATGCCAGCTCACCACGAAGGGTTCGACCCGCGCCGGTGTGAATTTGAATTCCGGCTCGCCGCTGACGGCATCCACGGCCGGATTCACCAGGGCGCCGACGCGCGCATCGGAGGCGGTCGCGCCATTCCAGTGGATCGGGACGAAAATCGTCCGGCGGGCGATCTCGCCGCTGGTACGCAGGCGCGCGACCATGCGGCCCCAGCGCGTCACGACCCGCACCAGCGCGCCGTCGCCAAGCCCGAAACTCAATGCATCCGCCGGGTGCATGTCGACGAAGGGTTCGGGCAGATGGCTGCCCAACCGCGCCGAGCGCCCCGTGCGCGTCATGCTGTGCCATTGATCGCGGATGCGGCCCGTGTTGAGCACCAGCGGATATTCCTCATCGGGCACGTGGCGCGGCAGCTGCGGACGCACCGCGATGAGTCGCGCGCGGCGGTCGGGGTGATAGAAGCGCCGATCTCCGAACAATCGTGCCGTGCCGGCCGGTTTGCCGACCGGGACGGGCCACGGCACCGGCACCAGGTGCTCGTAGTCCGCAGCGCTCATTCCGGTCATTCCGGCCAGATTGAAAGCGCGACTGCCCTCGTTGCCGGCGCAGCTCAAGCGAGCGTGCTCATCGAAGATCTGTGCGGGGTCGGTGAACTCGAAGCCGTGCTGGAACCCCAGGCGCTTGGCGACTTCGCACAGCATCCACCAGTCCGGACGCGCCGCGCCCGGGACAGGCAGAAACGCGCGCTGGCGCGAGATGTGGCGATCCGAATTCGTGACCGTGCCGTTCTTCTCACCCCAGGCCGTCGCCGGCAACAGCACGTGTGCCAGCACCGACGTGTCGGTGCGCGCGATGCAGTCCGACACCACAACGAACTCGCAGCGTTGCAGCGCCGCGCGTGCCCGGTCGGCATTCGGCAGACTCACCACCGGATTGGTCGCGATGATCCACACCGCCTTGATGCGCCCATCGTGCATGGCTTCGAACATGTCGACGGCCTTGAGCCCCGGGTGCTGCGCCAACCGTGGCGCCTGCCACACGTGCTGCACGATGTCACGATGGCCGGGATTCTCGAGGTCCAGGTGCGCTGCCAGCATGTTGGCCATGCCGCCGACCTCACGTCCGCCCATGGCGTTCGGTTGACCGGTAAACGAGAAAGGCCCCATGCCGGGCCGCCCGATGCGACCCGTGAGCAGGTGCGCGTTGATGATGCTGTTGGCCTTGTCCGTGCCCGAGGAGGATTGGTTGACGCCCTGTGAAAACGCCGTCACGACGTGCTCAGTGGCGCCGAACAGCTCGTAGAAGCTTCGCAGCAGCTGCGGCTCGAGGCCGCAGGTGCGGGCGACCGCAGCCACGTCCCCGGCGGTGTTCTCCGCAACCAGCAGGGCCCGGGCCGCACCGCGGGTGTGCTGTGCCACGAAATCATCGTCGGTGTGCTGCTCGTGCGCCAGCCAGTTGAGCAGGCCGTTGAACAGTGTCACATCGGTGCCGGCGCGCAGCGGCAGATGCAGGTCGGCAATGTCGCAGGTCGGCGTACGCCGTGGATCGATGACGACCAGCCGCAGCGAGGGACGCTGCTGCTTGGCTTTCACGATGCGCTGGTACAGCACCGGGTGGCACCACGCCGTATTGGAGCCGACGAGCACGATGAGATCGGCCAGGTCCAGGTCCGCGTAAGTCACCGGCACCAGATCCTCGCCAAACGCGCGCTTGTGCGCGGCCACCGCCGAGGACATGCACAGCCTGGAGTTGGTATCGATGTTGGCCGAGCCGATGAATCCCTTCATCAGCTTGTTGGCCACGTAGTAGTCCTCAGTGAGGATCTGCCCGGAGACGTAGAACGCGACGGCATCCGGGCCGTGCGCATCGATGATGCGTCGAAAGCCTGCCGCCACCGCATCAAGAGCGCTCTGCCAACCGACCTCCCTGCCGTGCAGCTGCGGCTGCAGCAGCCGCCCCGGCAGACCCACCGTCTCACCCAGCGCCGAGCCCTTGGAACACAGCGCCCCGAGATTGGCCGGATGGGCCGGGTCGCCTCGCACCTGCACGCTACCCTGCCTGAGGCTGGCCAGCACGCCGCAGCCCACGCCGCAATAAGGACAGGTCGTGCGTGTTTCGACCGCGCCGTTCATTCCGTCGGTCCAAACAGCAGGGTGTCGCGCACCGGACCCACATCCCGCCCCTCGTTGATCAGATCGAAGTACCAGCTGCCATCGCCGGTATCGCCGTACAGCACCGCACCGCGCACCTTGTTGTCTTCGATGAGCAGTCTCTTGTAGATGCCCCGGCGCGGATCGCGCAGCACCAGGGACTCGCTGGATTCGCCGCCCTGCAGGTCGCCGGCCGAGAAGACCTTCACGCCGCTGACCTTGAGCTGGGTGGAGACCTGCGAGCCGCCATAGCGACGTACGCCGCGTTCGGCCAGGTACGCGGCGCAGACCCGGGCCTGTTCCCACAGCGGCGCGACCAGTCCGAAGGTCATGTCGCGGTGCTGGACGCACTCACCCACCGCGTAGATTGCCGGATCGAAACTCTGCAGCGTGTCATCCACCAGGATGCCGCGATCGCAGCGCAGGCCGGCGGCTTTCGCCAGTTCGGTATTCGGGCGCACGCCCGTGGCCATCACCACCAGGTCCGCCGGCAGTTCCCGGCCATCGGCCAGCAGCACGCCGGTCACCTGCGTGCTGCCCTGGATGGCAACGGTGCGGGCCGCCAGGCAGAAATTCAGGCCCTGCCCCGCAAGCTCGTTGCGCAGCAGCTCGCCGGCATGGGCATCCAGCTGCTGGTTCATCAGGTACGCGCCGTTGTGCACGACCGTGACCTCCATGCCCCGGCGCAGCAGCCCGGTCGCCGCCTCCAGTCCCAGCAGACCACCGCCGATGACCACGGCCCGACGCGATGCCCGGGCACCGGCCAGCAGGCCATCGACATCCTGCAGATCACGGAACGTCAGCACTCCGGTCAGTTCGCGGCCCGGCAGCGGTAACAGAACCGGCACCGACCCGGTCGCGATCAGCAGCCGGTCGTAGGCGACTTCGACTCCCAGTCGCGAGCGCACGCAGCGGCGCGCCCGGTCGATGTGCACCACCGGGTCCGCGAGGTGCATGACGATGCCCTGATCGCGGAACCAGTCCGGCGGATGGGTGATGATCTCATCGGGGCGTTTCTCCCCGGCGAGCACCGGGGAGAGCAGGACGCGGTTGTAGGGACTGTGCTGCTCGGCGCCGAAGACGGTGATGTGGTAGGCAAGCGGCGTCAGTTCCAGCAGTTCCTCGATGGTGCGCATCGCCGCCACCCCGTTGCCGATGACCACCAGCCGGCGTTTTCCAGCGGCGCGCTGGGTCATGACGGCTTCGGCACGCACCCACACCTGGCCGTCGTGGATGCGGGCCAGATAGACCGGTACCGCATGCTCGGGCTCCTCCAGGCACCGGCCGGTGATCAGGCTGAAATGCTGCTTGTACAGGGGCGAGGCGACCACCAGTTCGCCGCCGATATCGCCGACGATCCCGCGGGAGAGTGCGTTGACGCCGCTGATCGGATCGCGGTTGCCGATGGCATGGACGCCGCTGCTGATGCGGAACACCGCGACCTGCTGGCCGTCGATGAGCGCGCACACGCCGCTGTCCGGGTAGATATCCTCCAGGGCGCAGATATGCAGCCAGCGCGAGTTCTTCATACGACCTGCTCGCGCGCGCGCGGTTCGATCTCGCTCGTCGCGGCCGGCCGGGGCTGGCCGCGCTCCTCGACGAACACCACGCTGCTGTCCGGCCGGTCACTGTTGATGAAGTGCCGGAAGCGCTTCAGGGTCTGCGGATCCTCGATCGCGGCCTTCCATTCGCAGGCGTAACTGCCGATGACCCGCTGCATGTCGGCTTCCAGCTCCGCCCCGACACCCAGGGAATCCTCGATGACCACCTCTTTCAGATAGTCCAGCCCACCCTCCAGGTTGTCCCGCCACACCGACGTGCGCTGCAGCCGATCGGCCGTGCGGATGTAGAACATGAGGAAGCGATCGACGTAACGGATGAGGGTCTGCCGATCCAGATCCGCCGCCAGCAGTTCGGCGTGGCGCGGCCTCATGCCGCCGTTACCGCAAACGTACAGGTTCCAGCCTTTTTCGGTTGCGATCACACCGACATCCTTGCCCTGCGCCTCGGCACACTCGCGGGTGCAGCCGGACACGCCGAACTTGAGCTTGTGAGGCGAGCGCAGGCCCTTGTAGCGATGCTCCAGTTCCAGGGCGAGGCCGACGCTGTCCTGAACTCCGTAGCGGCACCAGGTCGAGCCGACGCAACTCTTGACGGTGCGCAGGGACTTCCCGTACGCGTGCCCCGACTCGAAGCCCGCCTCGACCAGATCGCGCCAGATCAAAGGCAGCTGATGCACGCGCGCGCCCAGCAGGTCGATCCGTTGACCACCCGTGATCTTGGTATACAGACGGTATTTCTGGGCGATCTCACCGACGGTGATCAGCTGCCGGGGCGTAATCTCCCCGGCGGCGACCCGCGGCACGACCGAATAGGTGCCGTCCTTTTGGATATTGGCCAGGTAGTAGTCATTGGAGTCCTGCAGCGGCGCCTTGTCACGGCCGAGTACAAACTCGTTCCAGCACGAGGCGAAGATCGATGCCGCGGTGGGCTTGCACAGGTCGCAGCCGGATCCGTGGCCATGCCGGGCGAGCAGCACATCGAATGAACGCACGTTGCCGATCCGCACCAGATGGAACAGTTGCTGGCGCGAATATGCGAAGTGTTCGCAGACATGGTTGTCGACCGCGATGCCACCGCGGGTCAGTTCCGCCTTCAGGATCTGCGTCACCAGCGATGCGCAGCCCCCGCAGGAACTGGCAGCCCGGGTACATTTCTTGAGCGCCCCCAGCGAGGTCGCGCCGCCGGCGATCGCCGCACACAGATCACCCTTGCTGACGCTGTTGCAGGAACAGATCTGCGCATTGTCCGGCAGCGCGGCGGCGCCAAGCGCCGGCTGCGCCGCATCCTGCTCCGCCGGCAGCAGCAGCCGCTCCGGATTCGCCGGCAGGGGCAACCCGTTCTGCACCATCTGCAGCAGGGCGCCATAGTCCGCGGCGTCACCGACCAGAATCGCGCCAAGCAGCCGCTGACCGTCCTCGCTCACCACCAGTTTCTTGTAGACGCGGCGGCGTTCATCGACGAGCGAACACTCGCGGGCGCCGGCGGTGGTGCCGTGCGCGTCACCGAGGGAGGCGACATCGACGCCCATCAGCTTAAGCTTCGTGCTCAGGTCCGCGCCCGCGAAGCGCGCGCCCGCCCGCTCCAGCAGCTGCGCCGCGGCCACATTCGCCATCTGGTAGCCCGGCGCTACCAGCCCGTAGACCTTCCCCTCCCACGAGGCGCACTCGCCGATGGCGAAGACGTGCGGATCGCTGGTGCGACAGGTCGCATCAATCACGATGCCGCCGCGCTCACCCACGGCCAGACCCGCCGCGCGCGCCAGCTCATCGCGCGGACGAATGCCGGCCGAAAATACGATCAGATCGGTCTGCAGGTCGGCCCCGTCGGCAAAGCGCAGGCGCTGGGCATGCGTCGCGCCGTCGGTGATCTCCACGCTGCTCTTGGCCGTATGGATTCCTACACCCAGCTCGGCGATATGGGCGCGCAGTACGCGTCCGCCGGGCTCATCGACCTGCACTGCCATCAGGCGCGGCGCGAACTCCACGACATGGGTATCCAGACCCAGATCCTTGAGCGCCTTGGCGGCCTCAAGACCGAGCAAGCCGCCGCCGATCACGACGCCGCGACGGGCCTGCTGCGCGGCCGTCCGGATCGCCTCCAGATCCTGAATGGTGCGATAGACAAAACACCCGGGCCGCTCGCGTCCCGGAATCGCGGGCACGAAAGCCGAGGAGCCGGTCGCGAACACGAGGCGGTCATAGTCGAATACCTGCCCGGATGTGCCGTGCACCTGGTGCGCATCGCGATCGATACGCGCCGCGCCCTCGGCGAGGTGCAGGCAATATCCACTGTTTTCGAAAAACCCGGGCTCGACCAGCGACAGATCCGCGGCGCTCTTGCCGCTGAAGAGATCCGTCAGGTGCACGCGGTCGTAGGCCGCACGCGGCTCCTCGCACAGTACGGTGACATCCAAGGCGGCGGTGCTCTGCGCCCGCAGCTGCTCGAGCAGGCGCTGCCCCACCATGCCATTGCCGATGACGACGATTTTCACAGCGCGCTCGCCTGCGCGGGATTGGCCCACGCCAGCCACTGCTGTTGCAGGGTCACGATCAGCGCACAGGCCACCGCGGCCAGCGCGCCGAAGGTGACGAAGCCCATCTGATAGCTGCCGGTGCTCTGCCGCGCCATGCCCATGATCACCGGCAGGTAGAAGCCGCCGATCCCACCGGCTGCGCCGATGATGCCGGTCATCACGCCGGTGCGACCCTTCCAGCGCTGGGGCACCAGCTGAAAGGTCGCGCCATTACCCAGCCCGAAGGCCAGATACAACGCCGCGAGCAGCGCGACGCCCCCGGCCAATGGCGGCATCAGGGCAGCGAAGGCGAAGTTCCCCACCGCAATCAGCGCCAGCAACACCAGCAGAACCCGCACGCCGGAAAGCCGATCGGCGATGAGTCCGCCCAGCGGACGGACCATTGCGCCGGTGAAGGACAACACCGCCATGACCAGACCCGCGTCGATCCTGGTCAAATGGTACTGGGTGGTGAGCAGCAGGCTCACATAGGAAGACATTCCCACGAAACCGCCGAACGTGACGCTGTACACGAGCATGACCACCCAGGTGTCGCGCTCGCGCAGCACACTGAGGTACTTGCGCGGCAGCACCACCAGCGCCAGGCCCGCGCCCAGCACCGGCAGGAGCAACTGACCGGAGTTGCCGTGGCCCAGGACACCGGCATTCACCAGCAGCACCAGTCCGATGACTCCGACCAGCGATACGGCGAACCCGGCCAGCGCCCGAGCGGCGCTGCCCGCTTTGAGGCTGCGATCCTGCGCCCACAGCAGAATGGCAATCGTCGCGACGGCGAGCATGGGCAGTGCCGCGGCCGCCGCGTACTGCCAACCGTAACGTTGCGCGAGTCCGGGAAATACGAAGCCATCCAGTACCGCGCCGATGTTTCCGGCGGCCGCGAGGCCCAGCACCAGGCCCTGCACGCGCGGCGGATAGCTGCTGCCGGCCATGGGCAGCGCGATCGCGAAGCTCGCACCCCCAACGCCCAGCAGTCCGCCGAGCACCAGCAACAGCGAATAGCTGGGCACGATCGGCAGCAGCAGTACACAGGAGGGGATCGCGGACAGCCCGATACCCAGCAGCGCCAGGTGGCGCCCATTCACGCACTGGAACAGGTTGCCGAGCGTGACGCGCACGATGGAGGCCGTCAGCACCGGCACCGCCACCAGGAACCCCGATTGGGCGGGTGTCAGCGCCAGCTCCTTCACGATGAAGGGCGCCAAGGGCCCGAACATCACCCACACCGTGAATCCGGTATCGAAGTACAGGAAGCACGCCAACAGGGTCTTCCAGTTTCCGGCCTTCAGTGATGCGATCAGGTGCTTCATGGCACTTCCTCGATGAACACGCGAAAAAAAACCGCCACCGATACGCGCCCGATTGGATTCGGGAATACGTACAGGTAGGCGGCTTTGCCTGCGCAGACCCGGCATTGGATCTGCTCTACGCAATGGTCATTCGACCACTGCATGTAATCCATTTAGCAAGGCCCGTGCCATGTTCGCAGCGGGCTGCGCAGCGCGGCGGGCTTTCCATACCGGTCAAGCGGTTAGCGTCGCACTGAAATTTTCCAGGCCTGCGGGACGGAACCTGTCGCCATTATCTGGAACCCCTGGATGTCCATTTCGGGGCAGCAAAGGCGCTCCACGCACACACACTGTGCATTATCGTGCAATCACCTGTGCTCGCTTGAGCCGCTGCCGGGCTTCGTGCCAGAGTAGGTCTCAATGACACCAACGACTCATGAGCCCACTGTCGGTGCCGGCAACCTGGTAGCGGCGCGCTTCCTGCGGGCAGCACGCCTTTGCCGTACCCGCGATCTTGAGCAGCTGTCGATACTCGGCGAACTGGTCCGCGGACTCAGTGATCTGATCCACGCGTTGCAGAAGGAGCGGGGCGCCGCGTCGATCTTTCTCGGCTCAAACGGAGCGCAGTTTGCCGAACGACTGGCCCGGCGCGTCGCGGAGAGTCACGCTCTGGAGCTGGCCGTTCGCGAGCGCCTTGAGCATCTGGACGAAACCCCAGGCCGAATGAGCTCAGGCGCACGCTTCTACACGCGCGTGGCGCTCGCTTTGCACGCCCTGGACAGCCTGCCGATGCTGCGCAAGCAGATCGCGGCCTTAGGCATCGCGCCGCAGGACAGTGTCCGGGCATTCACACTGCTCATCGGACGCCTGCTGGCCGTGGGCTTCGAGGTGGGTGATATCGCGGCCGATCCTGTGGTGTGCAAGGTGCTCGTGGCGCTCGTCAATCTGGCCCAGGCCAAGGAATACGCGGGACAGGAGCGCGCCACGGTGGGCGCGGCGCTGTCCAGCGGCACCTTTGAGGATTGTGACCGGCAGCGCATGCAGCAGCTGAGCGACGCTCAGGATGAGGCCTTGCGTATTTTCATCGAGTTTGCCGACGGCACTCACATCGATGCCTTCAATGCGCTGCTCGCCGGCCGCGACACGCAGCACGTGGTGCAACTGCGGCGGTCCATCAGCCAGGACTCACGACAGGAAAGCTCGGGGACGTCGGCCGATGCCTGGTATCGGCACACGACACGGCGCATCGATGCCCTGCATCGCCTCGAGGATGCGCTGTCGCGGCAGCTCGGCAGCCTGTGCAGCCTCAAGCTGAAGGAAGCACGCAAAAGTGGTGCGGATGACGCGGCGGGCCACACCGATGATATTCTCGCAACCGGTCCGGTTGGGGTGCTGCTGGCCGATGGCGCCGGTATCGGTGTGTACACGCTGGAGAACCCCGGTCCGAAGCCGATGCGCTCCATCCTGTACGTGATCCAGGCCCAGGCGCGGCGCATCGATGATGTCAGCGCCCAGCTCGAATCCGCGCGGGCGGCGCTCGGCGAACGCAAGGTCATCGATCGCGCCAAAGGACTGCTGATGAGCAACCGCAATCTGAGCGAAGAGGACGCCTACACGCTGATGCGCGAGACCGCGATGCGGCAGAACAAACGGATCGTCGATATCGCGGAGTCCATTGTCAGCATGGCCGACATCCTCAAGGCCTGAAGCCGGAAGGAGCGTCGTTGCCCTTCACTCATAAACTCTTCGGGCCGGCCGGCAAGGCGGCACGACGCGGCGCCGGCAAGTCAGATCCCGAACAAAATCCGGCACTGCAGGATATCTGGCATGTCATCGCCGGCATTCCGCGCGGCCAGGTATCGACCTATGGCGAGGTGGCACGCGCGGCCGGCCTGCCGGGCCGGGCGCGAATGACGGCTTACGCGCTGCGGGTCGCGCCTGAGGGTCTCGCCCTGCCCTGGCACCGGGTTCTTGGGGCCGGTGGCCGGATCGTCTTCCCGACCGGCTCGAGACACTTTCGTGAACAGGCCAGACGCCTGCGCAGCGAAGGGATCAAGGTCACTGAGGGCAGAGTACCAGCTAGCGCGATGGTCGCTTTCGACAAGCGCTGACACAATCCTTAATAACTCGTAACCCAGGTCAGCGGGGCGTCGGTCCTGTCGTTGTTTGAGCTCATGAGGCGGGCAATTTTCACCCGCAATTGACAACTCAACCACCGGGACTCCAAGAGGATTGTATATGTCATCGAAATTTCACAGGACACTGACCTTTGCCGCCGCGGCGGTCATGCTCGCGGGCGTGGTTGGCACCGCTTCGGCCGAAACCAATTGGCAGAAGGGCCACCCGCGTCGTACCCAGGTCAATCACCGGCTGCACCACCAGAATCGTCGCATTCACAATGACGTGAAGAACGGCACGATGACCCACCGTCAGGCCGCGACTGCGCACCGGGAAGATCACCAGGTTCGCCAGGAGGAACGTGACATGGCCAGCCAGAATGGCGGCCACCTGACCAAGCCCGAGCAGCGGGTGCTGGACAAGCAGGAGAACGGCATCGGCAAGCAGATCCCGCCGAAGTGATGCGAAAGCGATGAGGGGTCCGCGCCATCGGGGCGATGGTGCGGACTATCGTGGATCTGCGCTTCCTAGGCAGGTGCAGCAGGATTGCGTTACATTTCGCCTCCAGCAGCTGCGATCGGGGACACTTGATGAAGGAGGCGGAGGGACGCAAGCGCCTGCGCTCGGCAGTCGACAATCAGCGCGCCGCATTCCTCAAACACTGCCGGGCGCGCCTAGACCCGGAGCAATTGGGGTTGCCCTCGACCCCGCGCAAGCGCACGGCGGGCCTGCGGCGCGAAGATGTGGCCGCGTTGTCCGGGGTCAGCGTCTCCTGGTACACCTGGCTGGAACAGGGTCGGGACATACGGGTTTCGGACGAGGTGCTGGAGCGCCTGTGTGTCACCTTCCGGCTATCGGCCGATGAGCGGGTCTACCTTTTCTCCCTCGTCCAGCATCGGGCGCCACGCATCCAGGGCGGCGAACTCGAAGCGGCGCCCCCTGATGTGGTACGGATGATCAACAACATGGGGATGCCGGCCGTCATCCTGAACCTGCGGTGGGATGTGCTGGCCTGGAATCAGCTTACGGCGGCCATCTACGTGGACTATGCGATTTATCCACCGGCGGAGCGCAACGTGCTGCATCTGCTGTTGGCGCGTCCGGTCGCGCACACGCCATTGGAACTGGAGCGCACTGCGCGACGCCTGATTGCGCGGCTGCGCTTCGACTACAGCAAGAACGAGGGCGATCCCCAGTTCGAGGCGCTGATCCGCCGCCTCGATGCCTCCTCGGCCCTGTTCCGGCGTCTGTGGCGCAATCCGGAATTCAACATGCGCGCCTACGGCCGCTATCACTTCAAGAGCGCGCGCTACGGGGAGCTGACGTTCGAACACCTCTCCGTCGTGCCGGACGGCCACCCGAATATCCGGATCGTGGTATCGGTCCCGGAGAGCGCGAGCGCCCACGAGGCCATCAAACTTGCCGCAGCAGCGGTTGCGGACGCGGTCTGAAGCCTAGAGATTCGGATCGTAGTCCTTGCGCACGGTATTCATTTTCTTGGCGATGGCAAACTGCGCGGGATAGAACTGCGTGAAAGTGTGCTCGACGGCGCCGTGCTGGCGATGGCAGGCGTAGCAGGCCGCCGTCGTCGGCAACGGTCGGGCCTTCGCGGCTGCGCCTCCCGGCCCGAAATCAAAATAGGCAAAACCACCGTCGGGATAGCGGGCGCTGTCCTTCTGTTCGGCCTCCAGCCCGAGAAGCTCGCCCTGGAAACCGCCGCTGACGCCATTGGTCGTGTGCTCGACCCCCGCCCGCACTTCCAGATAGAACGTCGCACCGTCGGGCCACTTGCCACTGCGCATGAAGCTGCGGTACGCCTCCCGCGTCACGAACACGTTCGAGAACGGCGGTGAACCGCCGGCTTGCTTCGCCCGTTCGGCCACCGGCCCGTATGCCATGCCATGACCGCTGGACAGGAAGACCAGTTCGCGCACATCCGCCGGCCGCTGCAATGTGAATTTGCCCGCATCGTTCGGTGTTGCCGTTGGGGTATCAGCGCCGACCGCGGTCATGGCAACGGCCAGAACGAGGGTCACCACCAGTCCCAGCTTCTTATGGTTCAAGATCACATCTCCCTTCGATGTCATTCCGATGACTCCGCTCCCGCGGCGACAAATGCCAGATCGCTCAGCGACACCTTCGTCAGGTCAAACCCGCGCGCTGCGGCAGCCATGCGCGTCATGGCCTGCAGGATCGGCATGGCCGGTTTGCGCTCGCCGGGTTTCATCCGATGAAAGCGCACGGGATTGATTCGTGCGACGACGTAATTGCGCAGATAGGGTGACTTCATACCACGCTCCTGCAGCGTAGTCACAATCCGCTTGACCCGCAGGTCAATTTCCATCAATCGGGCCGCCAGATCAGCACGCTCGCGCAGACTGACCGTCAAAGTCTTCTCGGAGAACCGATCGACCTTCCGGAGAAAGGAGTTGTAGGCACCGCCGCCGAAACGGGCGTTCTTCTCATAGATAGCGCCCAGTGTCAGCAGTTCGGCCGCTTCGAAATGCTCCGCAAATGCGGATTCCTTGCGGGTCGGTTCACGTTTCGCCAGGTTGCGCGCCATGCGGATGACCTCGAGGCTCTTGTCCTTGAGGTTGTGGGCCTTTTCGGTGTTCAGCGCGAGGATGCGAAAAGACAGATTCTCATCGGGGGAAATCAGTACCGTAATCTGCTTTAGGCCCAGCACCTTCGCGGCCGCCAGGCGATGCCGACCATTGGGAGTCCAGAAACGGCCGCCCTCCCCCAGCACGACGATCAGTGGGTCCAGGAACGCGCCAGTGGACTCGATCGCGACGGACAGCTTCTTGGCATGGGTGGGGGACAGATCGCGCTGAAACGGCGTCGGTTCGATCGCCGCAAACGGGAGGGACGCCAGCAGCAGCGGTCGGCCCGCCAGCGGCTCCCGATACGCCCCGATAGTTGATCCGTCTGCCTTGCGCACTGCAGCGACGACTTCGGCCAGCAGCGGATCCTCTACCGCAAGCAGGATCTCCTGGCTGGTCAGGCCGCGGCGAACGGCAGCGGGCCCTAAGCGGGCGGCGCGCCGCTTGGGTGCGGCCGCGCGCGCAGTTTTTTTGGATTTGGCAGCCAAGGTATTTCCTCCGGTCGCAACCAAAGAGGATACCCCGAAGGCCGCCGTGTCAGAAGTTCGCGGTCGCCGGATCGGGCCCGATGCGGCCTTGTGGGGAATCCAAAGCCGCGATGGCAGCCCGGTCGGACTCACTGAGCGTGAAGTCAAAGACGGCAAAGTTTTCGGCGATCCGTCGCGGCGTCACCGATTTGGGAATGGCGATCAGGCCATTGTCCAGGTGCCAGCGGATGATGATCTGCGCCGGGCTGCGGCCGTGGCGGGCGGCGATGGCGGCGATCACCGGATCGGACAGCGCCTTGCCCTGGCCCAACGGACTCCAGGATTGCGTCGCAATGCCCAGCTGCGCATGTGTCTGAATGAGTGCCCGCTGCTGAAAGTGCGGGTGCAGCTCAATCTGGTTCAGCACGGGGGTGACGCCCGTTTCCCCTATCAGACGCCGCAGGTGATCGATGCTGAAATTTGAAACACCGATCGAGCGAACGCGCTCGTCCTTCTGCAGGCGCACGAGGGCACGCCAGGTGTCCACATACAGATCCCGCCGCGGCGACGGCCAATGGATCAGATACAGATCCAGATAGTCCACTCCGAGGCGCGTCACGCTGTGATCGAAGCCCTTCAGCGCCGCATCGAATCCCTGGTCGGCATTCCACAGTTTGGTCGTGATGAACAGCTCGCTGCGTTGGATTTCGGCGGCGCGCAGGCCCTCGCCGACACCGACTTCATTCATGTACACGGCCGCGGTATCGATATGTCGATAACCGGCGGCCAGCGCGGTCTGTACCACCGAGGAGGTAATGTCCGGAGGGGTCTGAAACACGCCAAGACCGAGCTGCGGAATGGTGTTCGCGTCGCGCAGCGTGATGGATGGCGCACCGCCCGTGCGCGCATCCTCAGGAGCATCGACTGCCAGTTCCATTGAATACATACGTGACTTCCCGCCTGTTCGGCCCGCCCGGCGATATTTCGCAGGCCTTCATTCTGGATGTACCAGTCGGGGAATTCCGTGACTTTCCGCATGTTTAGGCTCTGTGAACCACTTAACACTTCGGCTCGAATCAGGCCGTATCGCACTCGTGCGCCCGGGCATCCATCTCAAAGGGCGCTGCCGCGTAGCCGTCGGTTGCAATTTGTTCCAGGTAGAGAGGCAAAAAGTTGCGGATGGACCCGGCCACCTCGTACTGATACACGTGCCTGCACTCATGCGAGACCAGTCTGTTCGTGGAATGTCCCGTCACGATGTATATGCCGTATCCCAGCGTCAGCCCGATGGTCTGCGGTCCTATGAAGCCGGTTGCCGCAACCGCCTGCTGCAATTCCGGATCCTCGGGATGCGGGATTTCGCGAACGGTCAGGATCCGCACTCGCTCCGGCTGCTGCACCCCGACCAGGTGCGCGAGTCTTAATTCAAGGTTGGTCAGCGGCACCCCGGACTTTGTGATCTCGGCCGAGCGCGCCTCGGCCCAGGCGATGGCCTTGGGCAGGAGGTGGGGAAGTGCCGCCGCAAGGTCGAACATACTGCGCACCCTCCCGGGCTGCTAGCCAATGCCATCGAGCGACAGTACGCCGTCGCAGATATGAGTAACAGCGCCCGTGAGGACCGCTCGATAGTCCTCTTGAAGCTCGACGCTTACTGATCCTCCCCGCATTTGAACGGTCACGTTCCCATCGACCAATCCCAGTTTGTATGCGACGGCAGCGGCCGCGCAGCTGCCGCTGCCTGATGCAAAGGTGTAACCGGCGCCGCGTTCCCAGATTTCGATTCGTATGTTGTGCCTGTCCAGGGCTTCCATGAACTGAACATTCGTTCTGCCCTGGAATGACGGATGAGATTCAAGAAGCGGCCCGAGCCGACGCGCCACGGCCTCCGTCGGGTGCTGCATCAGCACGACACAGTGAGGGTTGCCGATACTGACTCTGCAGATGCTGAGATTTTTGCCTCCCGATTGCACTTGCTCGAGGATTGCCGAGTTCAGAAAGTCGACCCTGCCCATGTCCACGCGTACCTGATGACCCGCCTCCAGTACCTGGGCCGACACGACGCCTCCGGCCGTCTCGATGGTGAAACTCTCATCCTTCACGAGACCCTTGTCCCACAGGTAGCGGGCGAAGATTCTCAAGCCGTTGCCGCTCTTCTCCGCTTCCCCGCCATCGGGATTGAAGATCCGCAGTCTAAAGTTGGCCGCCGCGCTAGGCAGCGGGCCGAACAGCACGCCATCACTACCGACGCCGATGCGCCAGTCGCACAGATACGGCACCAGTATCGGCGCGGCCGGTGCGTCATCGGGCAGCACTGGAAGCACCACATAGGCATTACCAAGAGCCTGATATTTCGAGAAGTGTAAGGCAGCGTTCACTCGGCCGGCAGCCTCTGGTAGATCTGAACGGCAAATCGCTTTCCTGCACTTGACGTCACCGTCGTGGACTCCGTCAGTGCAAATCCGCCGGCTCGCGCGCCCTCCACGAGGGCCGGCGGGTCCACCAGCGTCATGGCGGAGGCGAGACACCTGACGGTGGCGACGGCCGTGGGCGTTATCGCTGGCGCCTGCAATGATGGCAGCTGCAGTACGGCAATCAGATGCCCTGCCTGCCGGCACTGGGACGACAGATTCCTCAGTGCGGCCGACATGTCCACATATTCGAAGATCAGGGCGGCGTAGATGAGATCAACAGGTTCCCCCTGCAGCTCTTCGCCGGCAATGTCCGCGTTGCAAAGGACCAGATCCTCGAACCTTCCCGAGTACCGCCGCGCCGTCGCGTCAAGATATTCAGGATTGATGTCGAGCCCCACTACGCGCCTCGTCACAGCCGGGTCAATGCGCTCAA
>DASYER010000146.1:0-7268 GCA_036498905.1 Steroidobacteraceae bacterium
TGCGCATACCAGTCGGCGTTGGCGCGCTTCCAGCCGCTGCCCCAGCGCGGCGTGCCGGGCGGCACGCGGCGGGTGCTGATCGGCCGGCCGCCGAACATGCCCGCGTTGATGCCGCCGCCGCCCAGGAAGCCGAGGCCGGCGTGGTCGAAGTTGTCGTTGTTGAACTCGTCCATGTAGACCTGCGTGCTGCCGGTACCCATGAAGGGGTTGAACCACCTGTCCTTCATGAACAGGCTGACGCCCGAGTTCGCCTGGTAGCAGAAGTTCTTGCCGACCACGCCGGTGTTGCTCACCGCGTCGTAGGGCTTGCCGATGCGGCTGGTCAGCAGCAACTTGGTGTTGGTCATGGTGAACGCGCCCAGCATCACCACGTCGGCCGGCTGCTCGTACTCCTGGCCCGTCACCAGGTCGACGTAGTGCACGCCGGTGACCTTCTTCGCCGTAGCGTCGTACATCAGGCCCAGCACGTGGCTGCGCAGCCGCACCTCGAAGTTCTTGCGCTGCTTGAGCATCGGGTACAGCAGCACTTCGGGCGAGGCCTTGGCCTTGGCCTCGCAGATGAATCGTTCGCAATGGCCGCAGTACTCGCAGGCGCCGAGTTTCTGGCCGTCCGGGTTGGTGTAGGCCGACGAGGAATTGGCGGCCGGCGTCGGAAACGGCTTGTAGCCGAGTTTCTCGGCGGTGGCCTTGAACACCAGGCCGGCCGCGGTGTACTCGAGCGGCTTCTGCGGGTAGTCGCCGTCGCGCGGCGCCTCGAACGGGTTGCCGCCGGCCTGGATCTTGCCGTTGACGTTGCCGGCCTTGCCGGCCAGCCCGAACAGCTTCTCGAACAGCTCGTGGTACGGCCGCATCTCGCCATAGCTGGTGCCCCAGTCTTGCAGCGGCACGTCCTTGGGGATCGCCTGCTTGCCGTAGCGCTTCTCGTAGTGCGAGCGCAGCTGCGGCTCGTACTCGGACCAGCGCCAGGTGTGGCCGTTCCAGTGGTTGGCGGCACCGCCCAGGCCCTCGCCGGGCAGGAAGGCTTCCATCCAGCGCACCGGCAGCGCGGTCTCGGTGCCGTTGTAGCGCAGTGTGTAGGTCTGGATCGACCAGTCCTGGATCAAGCCCTGGCGCGTGTCCCAGCGCAGTTCGTCGCGCTGGGTCGGCAGCTTGGCTTCGGCGCCGTTGGTGTGGTCGCCGCCGCGCTCGAGCACGAGCACTTCGATGTTCTTGTCGGTGAGCTGGCGCGCGGCGAGCCCAGCCGTCAGGCCGCCGCCGACCATCACCACAGTCTTGTGGGGGAGCTTCTTGATCATTGTGTGTTTCCTCAGCTGAAATCGGCCATGGACTTCGGATCCTTGGCGCCGGGGAAGGGCTTGCCGCGGTACTGCACCATGTTGACTGTATTGGTGGCGGGCAGGCCCGGGTAGCCCACCATCTTCCAGAACACCTTGTCGTTGTTGCCGCCGTAGACCGGGTCGGCAAAGCAGGCTTGCGTGAACAGCGGATACACCAGCTCGTTGAACCAGGCGGCCATAGGCAGGCGCGGATCGCTCACCTTGCCGGCGCCGAGCTCGTCGAGAAAGGCGCTCGCATCGGCCGGCGCGACCTGGTCGAAAGGCTTGCCGTACTTCGCGGTGCAGGCCTGGTTCGCGGCCTCGACACCGGCCTTGAACCACTGCTCGGGCGTCATCGGCAACTGGTAGCCCTGCTGCGGCCGGCCCTGGATCCAGGGCCCGCGCGCATAGCGCTTCGAGCCCCGGCCGAAATCGCCGGCGAGCTGGCGGTCGATGTAGATCGGCAGCCCGCAATCGACGCCGTTCGGCGTCAGGTCGTCGGCCGGACACATGATGTTGACCATGGTCTCGATGAACGCGGCCTCGTCCTGGCTGAAGCACACATAGCCCACGGCGGGCACGGGTGCCGCGGGGGCGGTGGCCGGCGCCGCGACGGCCGCGAGCGACGTGGCGGCCACGCCGCCCGCGAGCCCTTGGGCGAAAGGCAGGGCGCTGGTCGCGCCCACCACCTGCTTGAGAAAACCACGCCGCTTGTCGATATCCATCGTTGTTTCTTTCATCGTGTCGTGCTGGAGGTCAAAAGGCGTCGCCCGTCCGTGGGGTGCGCACGGGCGAAGAGCTGGGAGGGGATAAGGTGTGTGCCGAGAGTGGGTGTTGGAATGCTCATGTGTCGCTAGGCCCTTTGCAGCATTCAGGCCTGCGCCTTGACGTCTTATGAAATCCGGACAGCGGGCAGATAGAAGGTCGGGCGCTGGTTCGCGACGCTGACGCAGTGTTGCATCCGTCGCGGCACGCATCGCTCGACGCGACAGTTCGAACAAGCCATCAGGCAATGGCTCGACGTCCACAACAAAAAGCCAAAGCCCTTCGTCTGATCCAGGACTGCTGAGGACATCCTTGCCAGCGTCGAGCGATTTTGTCTGCGAATTTCTAACTCACCACACTAGGCGCCTCCGTACCTCTCGGTCTTGACCGAGTCCGCTGGCACGCCTAGTCGGACGAGAGCAGTCGCTACTGTCTCCACAAAGCCGGTGGCTCCGCACACAAAGCACGCGAGCTCACGTGGCTCGCTGCGTTGAGCAAAGACCTCTGTCAGCATTTCCATGTCAATCCGCCGACCGAAGTCGCCAAGGCGGTGTGCAGGCTCCCTGGTAGTGGTTGCAACAAAGCAGAAGCTCCTGTCGCTCGCCGCCATACCGGTCAGTTCCTCCGCAAAGGCCATGTGGGACCAGCTCCGGCCGCTGTGGAGGAGCAGCGCGGGCGCAGCGGGATTCGGAGCGAGTGCCCGATGTCTCACCATTGACATCAGTGGAGCGATGCCGGACCCGCCAGAGACCAAGGCAATCGGGCGCCGGTTCGATGGTGTCCACGTGAAATGGCCTCCGATAGGGCCGCGAATTTCAAGAGACTCGCCGGGCCGCAGTTCGTCCGTCAGAAACGGAGACACTTCGCCATTGGGTAGGCGCTCGATGAGGAGTTCCAATTCGGCGCTGCCAGGAAGGGACGTGATTGAGTAGCTGCGTCGCGCCTCATAGCCGTCTGCGGCAACCAGCCGAACGTCGACATGCTGCCCGGCCAGGTGCTCGCCCAGCGTGTTGTCCAGGACAAGGCTGATGGAGTTGGGCGTGCGCTGTCGTTTGGCACGTACCTTCGTCTGCAGCCAGGCTAGCTTCTTGGTCACAAGGCTACTGGTCGCCGGAATACCGTTGCTCTTGCCACGGGTCACCGCGCATGTGGTATCCCCGCAGCTCCCAGAAACCCGCCTCGTCGCGCTCGGTGAACTTCAGCCCATTGCACCACTTGGCGCTCTTCCAGAAGTACAGGTGCGGCACCAACAGGCGCGCAGGGCCTCCATGTTGGCTGGAAAGGGGGCGCCCTCCGTACATGGTCGCGACCATGGCTTTGCCACCCACCAGATCAGCGGCCGGCACATTGGTGCTGTAGCCGCCATAGGATTCCGCCAAGACAAATGGCGTGAGCTCCCCGATTCCGGCTGCGGTCAGCAAATCGTCGATGGAAACCCCCTCCCAGGTGGTGTCGAACTTCGACCAGGACGTCACGCAGTGGATGTCCCCTTCCCAAAGCGTGCGCGGTAGTTGGTTGAACTCGAGCCATGACCAGCGTGCGATCGTCCGCGCGCCATGCTTCAACGTGAATTTCCAGTTACCCAAATCAATCTCGGGTGTCGGGCTGGCCGAAAGTACTGGAAAGTCCTGTGTAGCGTGCTGTCCTGGCGGCATGCGGGCCGCGAGTTCGGCATCGACGCGGCGGCCAGTGAAGCCTCTTGTCACCATGAGTGAGCTCCTCTTTCAGGTTGGGGAAACGGGAGGAAGTGGGATGCGAGGCCAAGCCGCGCAGCGACAGACCATAGCAAGTCTCCCGGCAGGTCAGATTGCCAACTGCATGCAGGCGGCG
Organism: Steroidobacteraceae bacterium; assembly: GCA_036498905.1. Lineage (GTDB taxonomy): Bacteria > Pseudomonadota > Gammaproteobacteria > Steroidobacterales > Steroidobacteraceae > DAIDKA01. The sequence goes on from DASYER010000146.1 coordinate 3,912, forward strand.
AATAGTCGCTATGCGCAAGCACTCGGGTACCGCGGCAGCCGCGGATTGGGGCCCACGGGAAAGTGACTACGCCAGAGCCTGTCTCACCCGCAGCTGAACCGCAGGGACGACCTTCTCGTCGAACCACGGGTTCTGCTTCATCCAGTTCAGATTTCTCGGAGAGGGATGAGGCAGGGCGACAAATTGAGGCGCATACGACTCCCACGCCGCCACCGTCTCAGTGAGCGTCGGCCGCCTGCGGTCGCCGAGAAACTTCGCCAGTGCGTATTGCCCGATCAGGATCGTGAGTCGAACCTGAGGCATCAGCGAGAAGATGCGGTCATGCCACAGGGGCGCGCACTCGGGACGTGGCGGCAGATCTCCGCTGCGGCCGCGTCCTGGGTAGCACATGCCCATGGGGACGATGGCGAATAGTCGTGCATCGTAGAAGGTGGACTCTTCGACTCCGAGCCAATGCCTTAGCCGTATTCCGCTGGCGTCGTGCCAAGGAATCCCGCTCTCATGGACCTTGACGCCCGGTGCCTGGCCGACCATGAGAATTCGAGCAGAGCGCGAGAACCTCAGAATCGGCCGAGGGCCTAACGGAAGATGCGCCTCGCAGACGCGGCAGGCCCGGATTTCATCGAGCAAAGCGTCGACGCGAGTGCCAGCGGGGCGTCGCCGCCCCGCGGCAGTGAGGTGATGAGAATTCGCGGAGGGAAGTTGACCGGACATGGAATCCACAGCATAAACATATCGCGCTCTGGCACACATCGCTCCCGCCTTCCAGCATGAATAGTTGCTATGCAGAATGCGTATTCAAAGCGCCAAAGATGGAGACGGCATTGGCCATTTGCGGCATTGCGATGAAGCAAATGGGCTGTTCGCTTTCGCTGTGTCCAAGTCAGCAGGAACTCTTTGTGTGCGTTCGGCTTGGCGCCCAGGCAATTTAGGCTTCAGTCAAAGACGCGTAGACACCTTTGCTGGACGCCTGGACGGGACGGCCCGGCGAGAATCGTTCCGATTGGCTTGCGATACGCCCGCAAGAACTGCACAGCGGACGGGGGAAAGCAAGACAGTCGGTTCGATTTCCTCGTATCTTGAGGGCGACGGTTGCACAGAAGGCATAGCAACCGGAAGTTTCCGACGATGCCGTCCGTGACCAGCCTCAAGCACGCCGCGCGCTCTCTCCGACGGGGAGGGTTTCGCGCGAAGCGTCGGACTTGCGACATTCCGGCAACCGGGCAGCTTCAGGGCCATTGATGTAGATGACGGATCGTTTCGAGGCGATAAGCCTGTTCATTCGGGTCGCGAGAACGCGCAGCTTTTCCGTGGCTGCGCGAGAGCGGGGTATTTCCCAACCGACCGTGTCCCGAGCGATCGCCGGACTGGAAAAGGAGCTTGGCGTGGCGCTACTCGCTCGTACTCCTCGTGCCGTGACGCTGACGGACGTGGGCGCCGACTATTTCGCGCGCGTTGAAGTCGCCCTGAATGCCCTGAACGAGGCGACCGACGTGGTGCGCGGCTCGAGTGTGTTGAGCGGCACTCTGAGGATCGGGACGTCTTCGAGCTTTGCCCAGCGAGTACTGATCCCCCGCCTTCCAAGATTCCTGGCCCCGCACTCGGAGCTACGGATGAATTTGCTCCTGGAGGATCAACGGCAAGACCTCATTGCCCAGGGCATCGACGTGGCGCTGCGCTTCGGTGTGTTGGAGGACTCCTGCGCTGTGGCACGCAGGATTCACTCATGGCCGCGCGTCGCCGCCGCCTCGCCCGACTACATCTCCAGGGCCGGGGAACCTCAATCGCCGGCGGATCTCGCCAACTTTCAGGTCTTTGCGGGGCCTGCCGGTAATGGAGCGGGGGTAACGCTGCGCATGGGGGAGCAAATCTCCTCCGTGAAAGTCGACAGCCGCTTCGCATTTTCGACAAGTGAAGGCCGGATCTCCGCGGCGGTGGCCGGGATGGGCATCGTGGTTACCACCTTGGGTAGCTGCGCCCAGGAGCTTTCGGAGGGAGCATTGGTTCGCGTGCTCGAGGAGTGGGACCTTGGCGAAGTGGAGCTGCACGCCGTTTATGCGGTGGGACGCCAGGCAAAGCCCGCGGCGCGAGCTTTGACGGAGTTTCTCATCACCGAGTTCGCGACGAATCCGCTCGAGATCCGTTCGCAGGCGTGAAGAGCTGGCGCTGTCGGCCGGCTGCCTGCCTGACGGCGGCATGAGACTGTCCGGCAAGCGACATAAACCGGAAGCACGGTCATCCCTTGGCGTGCCGGAATGCGAACGGCCCCCTGCGCGGTCTTGTCCCCAACGGGCTGCCGCACGCCGCTCCGGATGGGCCCAGCCCTCCATGTCCTTGCAACAAAAGCTCGACGCACTGCGCGATCACCTGCAGGTGAGAACCCGTTCGGACGCGTTGGTTGCGATGCTCCGGGCGATGGAGGATGCGGTCTCCATTGACCGGGCGATCAAGGCGCTTCAGGCTGCCAATCGTGCCCCGGCATTCACCCTCCCAGACGAACAGGACAAACCAGTTTCCCTGGCTGACAGGCTGAACGACGGCCCCGTAGTCATGGTGCGTTTGTAGCGTCCTCCCTTGGGCTTGCCATCCGGGCCGCGCGGCTTCTGATCATCGTCCTCACTGCGCCCGCGGCCTCGGCCTTGAGCATGTGTCCATAGCTCATGGCAGTCGTAGCGCGCGTGGAAGGCGCCAAGGTCCAGCCCGTCAACGGCGTCGCTGATGAAGTGCGCCAGGTGCCCCTCGGGCAGCCACTCCTGGATCGCTTCGGGCAGCAGCAGCATCTGCTGCGGTTCGTAGGGCAGGTAGTTCGCGGCCATGCCCAATGCAACGATCTACGCCTCACTCATGCCGACAATCCGCTCGGACTCCTAGCTCGATCCGCCGGTGTGACCTTTTGCGTCATGCTTTACTGAATGGAATATGACGCAGCTCCATCGCCTTCAACGATGGGTTCGCATGCCCGCCGTCAGCGGTAGAGCAAGGTCGGCAGCCACATCGTGAGCGGCGACCACAGTGCGGCGATCAGCATGTCCAGCATGGCGACGGCCACCAGCGGCAGCACGGCCTTGGAGATCTGGCCAAGCGACACCTCTGCGATGCCGCAGCTCACGAACAGGCAGATGCCCACCGGCGGCGTCAGCATCCCGATCGCGAGATTGGTCACCACCAGCACGCCGAACTGCACCGGGTCGATCTGCATCTGCGGCGTCAGCAGGGCCAACACCGGCACCACCAGCAGCAACGCGGCAGTGGTCTCCATCACACAGCCGATGACGAGCAAAAGGGCCAGCACCAGCAGCAGCAGGCCGACAGGCGGCAGCGCCATCGAATTCACGAAGCCGTTGAGCAACTGCGCGC
>DASYER010000147.1:0-7194 GCA_036498905.1 Steroidobacteraceae bacterium
CGTGTATCTCCTGCGGCCGGACCCTGGCGGGACTGAATTGCGGGTGCGAATGAGTTACCGGGTCAGCAGGCGAGAACAGGGCCGGCTTCGGGCCGTCAGCCGATCCTTAGTTTGCGCTAAGATTAATCATTGATTAATATAACATCAATGATTAATGGAGGTCCGCCGTGGCTAGCATGACCATTCGGGATATTGACGAAAAATTGAAAGCCAAACTGCGGGTCCAGGCCGCCAGACACGGCCGTTCCATGGAGGATGAGGCGCGCGACATTCTGCGCACGGCCTTGTCCTTGGAGCGGGCCAGAACAGGCGGGCTCGTCGAATCCATCCGCTCCCGTATCGAGCCCTTTGGTGGAAGCGATCTCGAAATCGCTCCGCGCGAAGGCATGCGCGAGCCGTTGAACCTCGACAAGTGATCGTTCTCGACACAAACGTTCTATCGGAAGTGTTGCGCTCCAGTCCGGAACCGCGCGTCCTGGAATGGCTGAGCGATCTGCCGCGAGCTTCGATATTCACGACAACCGTCTCTAGGGCAGAGATCCTCTACGGCATTCTGGTCTTGCCGAAGGGCAAGCGCCGCGACGGTCTGTGGAGCGCTGCGAAAAGTATTTTTGACACGGACTTCGATGGACACGTGCTTGCCTTCGACAGCGCGGCCGCCGACGCATTCGCGGATATCAGCGCCGCGAGACGTTCAGCTGGGAGATCGATTACTCAGTTCGACGCGCAGATAGCGGGCATCACGAGATCACGAGGCGCGCAACTTGCGACGCGCAACGTCAGCGATTTTTACGCCTGTGGTTTTGAGGTGATCGACCCTTGGGGCCGTTCTGGCATCTAAAGAGTGAGTTCCCAGGCGTGCGGCGAACCTGCGAATGTCGCGTTTGGGCCAGCTGGACGACAGACCCGTCCGCACAACGTGCGGTATGAGTTGCCTACCGAGGCATTTTACCAGGTAACTAGTTGATTTATATGGTGGGCGGTACAGGGCTTGAACCTGTGACCCCTGCCGTGTGAAACGGGGTTGAGGCCCTTACAGATCAACCATATGCGAGGAGAGGCCCAAGCGCAACAATCACTCAGCGTCACGTAATGTCATTCGATATCATTCGGTGTAACGCGCGGTGTGTCCCATATTGTCCCACAAGTCACTCGCACACCGGCCGACAGCTCACTGGTGGAACAAATTCGAGGAACTCCATAAGGGAATCGACTGCCTGCTGCCCGAGGATCGAATCGATGCCCGCGAATGAGCGATGCTGGATACAGCGCCTGCCCATCTGAGCGGGCGCGTTGTTAGAATGTTTCTAGCGACTGATCGAGCGCGGCCGATGCTTGCGGACGCCGAAAAGAACAAGAACGGTAAGAAGTACAAGACCGAAACGGGGAAGAATTCTGAAACCTTACCTTCAATTTGGAACCGAGCGGAAGCTCGCGCGACGAATTTCGCCGATTGTCATTGCATTGATTCTGTCGGGCTGCGGTGGTGGTGAAGAAGCACCAATCTACTACACCGTTGGTGGCTCTGTATCGGGGCTGTCCGGGTCAGGTCTCATTCTTCAAGACAATGGCGGCGATAATCTCGCGGTGACCGGCAACGGCACTTTTGTCTTCAAGACAGCTGTCCCAACCGCTTCGGCTTACAACATTGCCGTTGCGACGCAGCCATCGAATCCAATTCAGAACTGCGTGGTTGCGAGTGGGTCAGGTAGTGTGGCGGCCGCCAATGTCACAGGCGCAGCGGTCACATGCACGACGCTCTACACCATCGGTGGCTCCATCTCGGGATTGTCCGGGTCAGGTCTCATTCTTCAAGACAACGGCGGTGACAATCTCGCTTTGACCGGCAACGGCACCTTTGTCTTCAGGACAGCTGTCCCAACGGCTGCGGCTTACAACATATCCGTTGCAACGCAGCCATCGAATCCAACACAGAACTGCGTGGTTGCGAACGCCTCAGGGAGTGTGGGGGCAGCCAATGTCACGAGCGCAGCACTCACGTGCACGACGATCTATTCAGTTGGGGGCACAACTTCCGGCTTGGCCGGTAGTGGCCTGGTCTTGCGGCTCAATGATGGAGTCGACCTGCCAATTTTGGGCAATGGGTCCTTTGTTTTTCCATCCGGTCTAACGTCGGGCACCGCATACACAATTGCGATTAAGTTGCAGCCAAGCAATCCATCACAACTTTGCGTGCTTGGCGGTGCGAGTGGAATAATCGCCTCAGCAAATGTGACCGATCCGGTGCTCACATGCAAGACTGTGCACCGGCTCGGCGGAACGATACAGGGCTTGTCACTTTCGCGCTTCGATACCGGTGCAGTATTGCAGAATAACGGCGGTGACAATCTGACGCTTTTGGCGGACGGATCATTCGCGTTCGCGACCCCGATTACTGAGGGCAGCTCGTACAACATTGCAATGGCGATGCAGCCGATGATGCCTTCTCGCAGCTGTAATGTTTCGAACGCCACCGGCACCGTTGGTACCGCGGATGTGACTTCGGTTGTCATCATCTGCAGTGCAAATCCTGCACAATTTGTATTCGTGGCGAACACGATCGGCACGGTGAACCTGTATGGTTTTCAGGGCGGCGCCCTTGCGCCGCTCGAGACTCTCACGACGGTGCATGGCGGACTGCAAGCCATAGCCGTGGACCCGTCGGGTCAATTTGTATATACGGGCAGCAATCTGGGTTATCTGGAGGGCTATCGACTCGATCCTGTCGGCGGCACACTCTTGCCGCTCGCTGGTTCGCCATTGGTGGACCAAGCGACGCCCCAGGCGGTGGCTGTCGATCCAACCTCACGATTCCTCTTCGTTGCCAATACCTACGGCGGTGCGACCAGCCAGGGCAGCGTCTCGGCCTACACAATCGATGCGCAGTCCGGTGCCCTTGCGGAGATTCCAGGATCACCGTATACGCTTGAGTATCATCCCGCGGCCCTCACGGTCGATCCTACCGGTCGCTTTCTCTTTGTGCCTTCACAAGGTCCCACGTCAGGACAGGTGAACGTTTCGACGTTTGCCATCGATCAGAACACCGGAGCGCTCTCGCAAGTGATCGGGTCTCCCGTGACAGTACCGGGAGGCGTTCCGACCGCAATTGCGTATCAGGCGAGATACGTATACGTGCAAACCAGGAACCTGTCCCCCGCGGCGCCCACGGCAGCGATCACCGGATTTTCCATCAATGGGACCAATGGGGTCTTGACCGCACTACCCGGTGCGATCACGGCACCCGATGTGCCTTTCAGCATGGCGTCGAGTCCTACCGGCGGTTATCTGTACGCAACCAGTTTCAATCAACCGGCGAATCCGGGAAGCATCTCGGTGTACGTGGCTCAGTCAGCGGGCACAATCTCCGAAATCAGCGGATCTCCATATCAAAGCACTGTCTTCCCGACGGCTGTGGTAGTCGATCCGGTGCTTCAGCATTTGTTCGTCACTTCTGAATCTGGTGGATCTGTCTCGACGGATGGCGCGCTGTATATGTACGACTTCGATTCGAGTACTGGCGTGATTTCCAATCGTAGCGCCGCGGTCACCGCGGGCGACTATCCGTATGCGATTGCGATCTATTGAGGGGCCTGAATTATCGCTGGCAATCCATTGTGAGACAGCGGATATCCCCGCAGCGCGAGGGTGGGGCACCGGACTCTTTACCATCCTTTCGCTGGAAGCTGGTGCGCCGGAAGCAGTAAACAACGCACGAATATCCGCGTGATCCATCGCCGCCACAAACCTTCCGCGCATCACCGTCTGTCTGCAGTACGGCCACCGGACTGCCCTTCCCCGACAACAAGAAGAATTCAAAAGGACGCTCTTCGATGATTGGTCTGCCGGTTAGAGCGAAACAAATGCGCGGGTCAATAGTCGCGGTCCTTCTGCTTCCTCTGATCTTGGTGAGTTGCGGCGGTGACAATCCGATGTATACCGTTGGGGGGGCGATCTCAGGACTTGTAGGGTCTGGTTTGATCCTGCAAAACAACGGCGGAGACGATCTCGCCACAGGTGCCAACGGCGCGTTCGTTTTCAAAATTGCAGCTGGCGGCGGTTCAGCCTACAGCATCACCGTGGCGTCGCAACCCTCGAACCCCGTACAGACCTGCACGGTGACCAATGGTGCGGGGATGGTGGCCGCCGCGAACGTCTCGAACGCAGTGGTCGCGTGCATAACGCAGTACACCGTTGGCGGCACGGCGTCTGACGTCTCAGGCACGGGTCTTGTGCTTCAGCTCAGTGGCGGAAGTGACTTATCGGTGCCTTCCAGTGGCGCGTTTACATTCTCTCCTTATCTGTCGAGCGGTACCGGTTTCACGGTCACCGTAAAAACTCAACCGAGTCAGCAGACCTGCACGGTTCGCAACGGAACCGGCACCGTGCCCGTCAATGCAAGTGTGGCAGTAGCCATTTCCTGTGTTCTAAACACCTACTCAATCGGTGGCTCGATCACTGGTCTCACGGGAAATGGACTTGTGTTGCTGAACAATGGCGCCGACCCGACATCAGTCAACGCAGGCGCTGCGCAGTTCACCATGAACGCCCCTGTGACCTCCGGCGACACCTATTCCGTGACTATCGAGACCCAGCCGGTCGGTGAGACTTGCGCGGTGACTAATGCGGCCGGTACCGATGTGCTTGCCAACGTCGCGAATGCAACTCTGAGCTGCACACATTGGTCGACCGCGTCTGTGAGCACGCTGTATTCTTTCACCGGAGGTAGTGATGGAAGCAACCCGAGCGTGTTGCTGCAGGGCATTGACGGGAATTTCTACGGTGTCAACGGAGGAACCTCCGGGTCCACTGGCATCGTCTACAAGGTCAGTCCGGTGGGTGCCGAGACGACCCTATACACCTTCCTCGGTTCCTTCTCCCCTCCGCTGCCCCAGGGGCCGAACGGTTTGGTTCAAGGCAGCGACGGCAATCTTTATGGGACTACCTTCGCGGGCGGCTCGGCCAACTACGGCGCATTCTTCAAGATCGACGCGGCAGGCACCTTTAGCGCGCTACATTCATTCACCGGTGGCAGCGATGGCTCGGTCCCGAGCGGGCTCTTGCTGCAGGGATCCGACGGAAACTTCTTCGGCATCTCTCGATTGGGCGGAGGACCAAACAACAATGGAGCAATCTTCAGAATCGACGCCGCAGGCGGCGAGAGCGTCCTGTTCAGCATGCCACCGACAGGCGTTAACGCAGGCTATCCCAGCTTTCTTCAAGCGGGGGACGACGCTTTCTATTACGCCAGCGCGTCTCCCGGTGGCGGTACGATTTCCGCCGTTACTCCGACCGGGGCTGGAACGGCAATTTACAACTTCACTGGTGGAAGTGACGGGTCGCTCGTCGTTGGCATGGTCGAGGCGCCGGACGGAAACCTTTTCGGTGTGACAGGCTACGGAGGTCTCGCGGGTTTCGGAACTGCATTCAAGCTCACGCGCAGCGGGACGTTGACGACCCTCCATACCTTCGGGTATGGGACCGATGGAAGTATTCCAAACAGTCTGATTCTCGGGAATGACGGCAATTTCTACGGAACAACGACGGCGGGCGGGGCCACCACCTATGGCACTTTGTTCAGGCTGACTCCGGCCGGCGACGTGACCGTCCTGTATTCGTTCGCCAATGGCGCGCAGCCCACAAGTCTCATCCAGGCGAGCGATGGAAACTTCTATTGCCTTTCGAGGGCTGGTGGGGCAGACGGGCTTGGCGCGATATTCAAGGCAGTTCCGCAATGAAGCAGGGTGCGGCGGTTTTCAGACCGCAAACTGGAGCCACTGTTTCACATTTGGCAACCCTCTTCAGTAGGTAACGTGGCATAAGGAAAGCCGCCAGCGGCGAAGGGTTCCTGGCGATCTCAGACTGCCCTTGCTGTACAGATGGGCGCTGAGGCCGACTGCGAATCTAACCTATTGATTTTAATGGTGGGCGGTACAGGGCTTGAACCTGTGACCCCTGCCGTGTGAAAGCAGTGCTCTACCACTGAGCTAACCGCCCGCCGAAATGAGCGCGCAAGTGTAAGCATCCACCGTCCTGGTGGCAATCGACAAAGTACGGTCGCTCCGATGGACAAGCCTTGGCTTGTTTTGTGACACACCTCACGGACCGTGCCCGCGCAAGTTCGCGAATGTCTCAGACAGGTTCAAGTAAGCCTCATATATTGGCTTCGATCCCAGGCGACATAACTCTCGACCCTCTAAGGCTGAATCGGTCCGGCCCCTTTTGCCGGCCCCATCGCGCGAAATATGAACTATCAGGCACTCGGTCGCTTCGACGCATACTTGATTCACCCCATGAATTCCCTCGTGGGGCGCAGCGCGCTGTTCGACAGTGGCATCGCGTTCCTGTCGGACAATCCGCTATTCGGCGCATTGTTCGTGACGCTGCTTTGGGGGTATTGGTTCAAACCTGGGAATGTGGCGCAGGTTCGTGAAACCCGCGAACATCTGATCACGACGCTGTGGGCCGGTATTGCGTCCATCGTGGTCGCCCGGGCGCTGGCGCTGGAGTTGCCGTTTCGGATGCGTCCCAGATTTGAGCCGGCGCTTCATTTCCGCTTGCCGGCCTCACCTGACTCATCCCTACTGCTGGGTTGGAGCTCCTTTCCCAGCGATCACGCCGTCATGTATTCGGCATTGGCGGCCGGCCTTTGTTTTATCTCCTGGCGGCTGGGTCTGGCGGCGGCGCTGTATGTGGTCTGTTTCGTCTGCTTTCCGCGTGCCTACCTCGGTTATCATTATCCGACCGATCTTCTCGTGGGCGTGGTGGTCGGCGTGCTTTGCGGGTACGCATTCAATCTGCAGCTCGTGCGCCGCTGGATCGCGGCGCCGGTGGTGGCATGGGAGCACTCGGCGCCGCGACGCTTCTACATGGCACTGTTCTTCCTGACACTGCAGTTTGCGACGATGTTCGACATCGTGCGTGATTTCGCATTGTCCCTATACCATTTTGCCGAGAGACTCCTCGGACACCGTTAGCTTTGGCGTTCGACGGACAAGCTGCCTGCGGGCTGATACGATCGCCTGCTTCATGACTATCGTTACCCGTTTCGCACCCAGCCCCACGGGGCTGCTACACATCGGTGGCGTCCGCACGGCGCTGTTCAGCTGGCTGTACGCAAGGCGCTACGGCGGGCGCTTCATCCTGCGCGTGGAGGACACCGATCGGGAACGCTCCACCGAGGAGGCGGTGCAGGTC
>DASYER010000148.1:0-2841 GCA_036498905.1 Steroidobacteraceae bacterium
CGGGCGGTGCGCTGGCGTCGGTCGCAACCCTACTGGTCTGGGTCGGGCTGTCCGCGATCGCCCGCTGAAGTGTGCACGTATCGCTGGCCGTTGTGACTCAGTTGGTCACTCGGCTGCAGCTGCTCTCGCCCGACCAACTGCTTGGTTTAGCGGCGACCGTCAACTCAATGTGACTGCCAGATGTCGGCTCATACCCGGCAGGCGGTCGCTGCCGAAACACCATGCCCGCCGGTATCTTGTCCATGTAAATGTGCTGGATGGTGACTTGAGCACCGGCGATAGATTCGTGAATCACCGCATGCGCCTGTGCCTGTGTCGTGCCAATGACCGAGGGCATGCGCGGCACGCTTGACTCCATGGCAGCCATTGTAGGCAGGAACCGATCGGCCTCACGCTGCTATCTCGAAGCGACTCACTCAACGGTTTGACGGGTCCCGGGAGACACCCATAATTCTCGGCGGGTGGTCTGGGGAGCGCACTTCTCCCCGGACCACGCAGGTGCCATCTTCGGGGGATGCCACGCTGGACCGGCTGTGACTTTCGTGCGGTGCGCGTCGCCCTGGTGGCCGGGGGCTCCGGCGTGTGCCGACCGCTGATGCCGGGTGCGGGTCGTTGCGCCCGACAGCACATGTCGCAACTGCAGGCTAACCGTGTCCCGCTACTGCGATTCCGCAAATCCTCTGCAACTTTGCGCCTGCAATCACGCGCCGCTAGAGGCAGGCGAGGACCTGGCCAAAACCCTGGTAACCCAGGGCATTACAACAGCGCTAACATCGGCCGGTGCACCTGGCCCGGTCGCTGACATTGCAGCTCGCGCTGCGTGGACGCGCTTATGAAACTGACGCAGTACCGGCACTGGGATGACATTCACCGCGGGGTGCAGTTCCTAGCTGTCGTTTGGTGCCCAGCAGCAGGGCCGATTTAAGATAGCTGACAGTAGTTCTGTGGCTACTTTTGGTAGCTGACTGTCCGGTCTCGCGTGAACGCGATCAACCCGGCGCAATGCGCGCCGTCGTTCAGTCCGCCATTCGCCTGCGAATTCCCGCATAAGCCCAAGATGGCCTCCTCTTTTCATGGACAATGATTGTTACCACACAAACATTCGCCCGCAAGAGAAGGCCATCGGTTGCTATTCTCGCATTGTTCCCCTGCGCAGTCAAACCAAGATGCCGCAACGGCTGTCACATCCGAACTGGATGCCGATATCTCAAGTCTCCTGGAAATGCTGGGATCGATCGAGGAGCCGCGCAAGGAGAAAGGCAGGCAGCATGAGCTGGAATTCGTGCTCGCCGTCTGCGCCGTTGCCACGCTCGCCGGGGCGAAGGGATATTCCGAGATCGCCAGGAAGGCGAGAGACATGCCGCCATCGCTGCTGGCGAAGCTGGGCGCGGAATGGAACTGGTTCGAGTCCAGGTACAAGTACCCGAGCAAGGGGACCATCCGGATCGTGCTTTCAGGGATTGACGGGAACGGCATGGACGAGGTGACGGGGAAATGGGTCTCCGCGCAGGCGGCGAAGGGCGCGGACGGGGAATGGGCTATCGCCATCGACGGGAAGGTGCTGCGCGGCGCGTGGACCTCCGAAAATGACGCGGTCACGTTGTTCTCCGCCATGATCCACGAGGAAGGAATCACGATTGCCCAGGTCAAGGTGCCCGACGACACCAATGAGATCACCCAGGCGGGCGCCCTCCTGGACGCCCTGCCCGTTCCGGAAGGCGATCCGGTGGTCTTCACCCTCGACGCCGCCCACACCCAGGTGGAAACGCCGAGGCCATCAGGAAGAGACCAGAGTGGCACTACGTGATGAACGTAAAGGGAAACCAGCCGGCACTGCAGCGCGCGGTGTTCGACAAGGTCATCCCGTTCCTCAAGGAGAAGCCGCACGACATCGCGGAAGACCGCTCCCGCGGTCGCGTTAAAAGATGGTCTTGCTGGATTACCGATGCGGACGGGATCGAATTCCCCGGCGCGAGCCAGGCTGCGTTCATCTTGCGCGAGATATTCGAGGTATCAGGCGACCGGGTCAGTAAGGAAACAGCCCTGATGCTTACCAGCCAGGACGCCGGGCAGATGACCGCCGCCGGCCTGAACTACCGTGAGCGAGGCCACTGGGGAATCGAGAACAAGAGCCATTACGTCCGCGACACCGTATACCGCGAGGACCACGGGCAGTCATGGGCCGACAACGGGCCGCACGTCCTCGCGATCATCCGCAACCTCGCCATCGGGCTAATCCGCCTGAAGGGAGTCAACGCCATTAAGGAAACCACCGAATGGATAGCAGGCGACCGAATGCGGGCACTCCGGTTCATGACTGCGTAGCGCAACGAACGTTACAATCGGTTACCTTGAATCGGCCCTGGCCCAGCAGTGGAAAATCATCCCGAAGTTGTGAAGTACTGCCTTCGGCCCTCGTGTCAGAGCGCTTGTCAGATGTGCTCCAGCAAGAGCTGGCGGTACTGTCAGGCAATAGCTCAGCCTGGATCCACCGGACAATTAGGGGTCTTTGGGGCGTGGCAACGTGAAAGGTGCCCCCTGAACTGGGACGATAGAAGTTGCTGAAGCTCTGTCGCCTAGTCCGGAAGGGCACCTGTCAAGTGCGATTGTTGCATGCTGCGGGCAGGACGCACGCGTCCTTCGATCGGCTGCCTGGTGGCCGGGGTGGACAGCATCGATCATATGGGCCTGCTACCGTTGCCGCCCGCACCGCTCGGCACGGCCGCGGCCACCTCACCCTGCACCTGCCCGACGGCTGGCACCGCGCACACGAATGGCTCACCCTGTTCACCGCCACCTGCGGCCCCTCGGCCACAGCGGCCTGACCAGCCCAGACCCGGT